>JAKSSD010000005.1 GCA_024403275.1 Lachnospiraceae bacterium | reverse complement strand
TAAGACATCGCCCTTTCACGGCGGTAACACGGGTTCGATTCCCGTCGGAGTCATTACTAATAAGGCGCGATAGCCAAGCGGTAAGGCGTGGGTCTGCAACACCCTGATCACCGGTTCAAATCCGGTTCGCGCCTCTAAGACTGGAAATGTAAGTTTCCAGTCTTTTTATTTGTTAAGAAAATAAGAAATATTTTTACTTTTGTTGAATATACTTTTTTTTACAGATATAATTGTAATCTAGGCAGTATATTATTAAATTACGAGGTTTATATGGATAATAATCATAATCATAACAATGAAGATAATAATAAGAAGCGACCAGGTGGAGCTTTTACTTTACTTATATTTATTTCGTTTATAGTTCTGTTTGCTATTTGGGCATTCTATTTCTTTTCTAATGATAGTTCAACACAGGTAACATATAATGAATTCCTTCAGATGATAGATGAAGACAGAATTGAAAATGTTGTAATTGGAACTGAGACGATTGAAATTAATCTTAAGGAGCAAAATAAGAATGAAAATTCTTTTGTTCTCGGATCTATCGGAAAATCTTCCTTATATACCGTAAAGATTGAAGATGATGAGACAATTACTAATAGACTTGTTGAAAAGGGCGTTACAGTTGAAGGAAAGAAACCTGATAATTCATCAGAAGTCTGGTATATTTTCTTTGCTTATGTACTTCCAATAGTTTTATTTGTTGGTTTTGGTATCCTCATTTTCAGACGTATGTCTGGTGGTGCAGGCGGAATTATGAATGTTGGTAAATCAACAGCTAAAACCTATGTACAAAAGGATACAGGAATTACATTTAAGGATGTTGCTGGAGAAGATGAGGCAATTGAGTCTTTGCAAGAAGTTGTAGATTTCCTCCATAATCCAGATAAATATGTGAAAATTGGTGCTAAATTACCAAAGGGTGCTTTATTAGTAGGACCTCCGGGTACTGGTAAGACATTACTTGCAAAAGCAGTTGCAGGTGAAGCTAAAGTTCCATTTTTCTCACTTACAGGTTCAGACTTCGTTGAATTATATGTAGGTGTAGGTGCTTCCAGAGTTAGAGATCTTTTCAAGGAAGCTGCAAAGAATGCACCTTGTATTATTTTTATAGATGAAATTGATGCAATTGGACGTAGCCGTGATTCAAAATATGGTGGCGGTAATGAAGAAAGAGAGCAGACTCTTAATCAGCTTCTTTCAGAAATGGATGGTTTTGATGGTAAGAAGGGTATTATTATTCTTGCTGCAACTAACAGACCAGAAATTCTTGATAAGGCACTTCTTCGTCCAGGTCGTTTTGACAGAAGAATTATCGTTGAGAAACCTGACTTAAAGGGTAGAGTTGAAATCCTTAAAGTTCATGCAAATGGTGTATTGCTTGATGAGACAGTAAATCTTGAAGAGATTGCTTTGGCAACAAGTGGTGCTGTAGGTTCAGACCTTGCTAATATGATTAATGAAGCGGCTATTACTGCTGTTAAAAATAAGAGAGAATACGTTTCACAGAAAGATTTATTTGAAGCAGTTGAAATCGTTTTGGTTGGTAAGGAAAAGAAAGACAGAGTACTTAGTGAACAGGAAAAGAAAATTGTTTCTTATCATGAAGTTGGACATGCTCTTGTTAGTGCATTACAAAAGAATTCTGAACCAGTTCAGAAGATTACAATTGTGCCAAGAACAATGGGTGCACTTGGATATGTAATGCATGTTCCAGAAGAAGAAAAATATCTTAATTCTAAAGAGGAATTACAGGATATGCTTGTTGGACTTCTTGCAGGTCGTGCAGCAGAAGAGGTTGTATTCAAGTCAATAACAACTGGGGCAGCAAATGATATTGAGAAGGCTACAGGAATTGCCAGAAGCATGGTTACTCAGTATGGTATGAGTGAAAAATTCGGACTTGTTGGTCTTGAAACTGTTGAGAGCAGATATTTGGACGGAAGAACAGTTATGAACTGCGCAGACAAGACAGCTGCAGAGGTTGATAATGAAGTAATAGAAATACTTGCAAGTAGCTACATTAAAGCAAAGAAGTTACTTGAAGAAAACAGAGAAATTATGGATAAACTTGCAGCTTACCTTATTGAAAAGGAAACTATTACTGGCAAGGAATTCATGGAAATATACTGCAAGGAAAAAGGAATTCCAGTTCCTGAATCAAAGAAAGAAGATAAGAAAGCAGAAGGTACAATAGATATCGTGGTTTCTGATGAAATCGAGCTTTCAGAAGAAGTAGCAGAAGGCGTTAAAAAAGAATCAACTGACGATATTGTATCTGAAATAGAAAAAATCACGGAAGAAATCAAGAAGGATGATGAAGAAACAGATGAAGAGTCTGAAAATATCACTAATCTTGATGCTTACAAGAAAGAACGTGAACAGATAGAATCTGCCAAAAAGGAAATTCAAAAGGAAATATCAGATTTTCTTCAGAAGAGAAACTTTAAATTTAATGATGAGGATGATGAGTCGTAAATAAGATGAATCAGGAACAGATACAGGAAGAATTAAATAAATTGCCGAAGACTCCTGGTGTATATATTATGCAGGATTCTAAAGACAATGTAATATATGTAGGTAAGGCCGTAAATCTGAGAAATCGGGTACGGTCTTATTTTCGCGTTTCCACTAAAAAAACACCTAAAATACAGAGAATGGTAAGTCTTATTGATCATTTTGATTACATTCTTACCGATACTGAATTGGAAGCGTTAGTTTTGGAAAATAATCTTATTAAAGAATATTCGCCAAAATACAATACACTTTTAAAAGATGATAAAACTTATCCTTATATAAAGGTGACTGTCCAGGAGAAATATCCAAGAGTTATTATTACAAGAAAGGTCAAAAAAGATAAGGCGAGATATTTTGGACCATATACATCAGGAACGGCAGTTAATGATATGGTGGATTTCTTTAATAAGCTTTATAAAATAAGAACTTGTAATAGGAGTCTTGAGACTGTAGACAGGAATAATAGAGCATGCCTTAATTATCATGTAAAACAGTGTGATGCGCCTTGTATGGGCAATATTTCAGAAGAAGATTATAAGGAAAGAATTAAAGGCGTAATTAATTTCCTTGGCGGAAATTACGATCCACTTCTTAAGGAACTGGAAGGGAAGATGTTGGAATGCTCTGAAAAATTGGAGTTTGAAGAGGCTGCAAAATATAGAGAATTACTAAAAAGCGCTACATTTATCGCACAAAAACAAAAGATTACAGATAATGATGGTGAAAACAAGGATTATCTTGGAATTGCAAGAAACGATAAGGATGTATTAGTTTCAGTCTTCTTTATTAGAGAAGGAAAAATGATAGGCAGAGAGCATTTTTATATGAAGGAAGCCATTGATGATAGTGATGAAGAGGTGATTGGAAGCTTCCTTAAATTATATTATGCGGGAACACCATTTATTCCTAAAGATATATTCATACCAGTTGAATTAGAAGAAAAGGAACTTCTTGAGAATTGGCTCACTTCTAAGCGTGGGGCTAAGGTATCAATTAAGAGCCCAATGAAGGGACAAAAAGAAAAAATGTTAGAGCTTGCTCATCAGAATGCAGTTATGCTTGTCAAAAGAGATGCGGAAAAACATCAGAATGAAATGGCAAAAACTACAGGAGCAGTTAATGAGCTTACAGCTTTACTTGGTATTGAGTCTGCTAACAGAATTGAATCTTATGATATTTCAAATACTCAGGGCTTTAACAGTGTTGGATCAATGGTGGTTTACGAAAATGGCAAACCGAAAAAGAGTGATTATAGAAAATTCAGACTAAAATCTGTTGAAGGTCCGGATGATTACGCTTCAATGTATGAGGTATTAACTAGAAGATTTTCTCATGGATTAACAGAGATTGAAGAAGATAATAAGACAAGTTTTGCAATTTTTCCTGATTTAATATTAATGGATGGTGGTCTTGGACAGGTGCATGTTGCAGAACAGGTGCTTAGAGAACTTGATATAAATGTACCAGTTTGTGGAATGGTTAAAGATGATCATCATAGAACAAGAGGATTATTATTCCACGAACAGGTAATAGCGATAGATACCCGATCTGAATGTTTCAGGTTCGTAACAAGAGTTCAGGATGAAGTTCATAGATTTGCTATTGAATATCATAGATCTTTACGAACAAAGACACAGGTACACTCGGTTCTTGATGATATTGAAGGTGTAGGTCCTAAGAGACGTCGTATTATCATGAAAAACTTTAAAACAATTGATGATGTTAAGAGTGCATCAGTTGAAGAATTAGCCAAAGTGGAAGGAATTCCAGAGAATATTGCGAGAGAAATATATCAATTCTTCCATAAATAATAGGTTTGAACATTTATACATTTATCGTATAATAATTATATATGCAAAAAACAACTGTGGAGGTATGTTATGGCAAGTGTAAGTCTTACAAGAATTGTTGAAAAAATGAAATTGGAGCCTTTAACTCCGGATATTGATATCAAAGGAATCAAAATTAAACAGCCTGATATTAACCGTCCAGCGCTTCAGTTAGCAGGATTCTTTGATCATTATGAAGCTACTCGTCTTCAGATTATTGGATTCGTTGAATATAAATATATGATGGAAATGTCAGAAGAGAGAAAGAAGGAGATTTATTCAAAGCTTTTAAGCTTCCCAATTCCTTGTATAGTTTTTTGTCGTGAACTTATGCCAGACGAGTTATTTATAGAATATGCAAAGCAGAATAATGTTCCATTATTTGTATCTAAGAAGACAACATCTGCATTTATGGCTGAAACCATTAGATGGTTAAATGTTAAGCTTGCTCCATGTATTTCTGTTCATGGTGTACTTGTAGACGTTTATGGTGAGGGTGTTCTTATTGTTGGTGAGAGTGGTATCGGTAAATCAGAAGCTGCGCTTGAACTTATTAAGAGAGGACATCGTCTTGTAACTGATGACGTTGTTGAAATCAGAAAGGTAAGTGAGGATACACTTATTGGTACAGCGCCTGAGACAACCAAGCATTTTATTGAAGTTCGTGGTATTGGTATTGTTGATGTTAAAACTCTTTTCGGTGTATCAAGCGTTAAGGAAACTCAGAATATTGACCTTGTAATTAAACTTGCTGATTGGAATAAAGATACAGAATATGACAGACTTGGTCTTGAAGAGGAATATACAGAATATCTTGGAAACAAGGTTGTATGTCATAATATTCCAATTCGTCCAGGACGTAACCTTGCAATTATCTGTGAAACAGCAGCAGTTAACCATCGTCAGAAAAAGATGGGTTATAATGCGGCTATGGTTCTTTACCAGCGTGTACAGAGCAACCTCGCAAAGAAGAGAGAAGAAGACGACGAGGATGAATTTTAGGAGATAGAAAAGAAGATGAGTAAGTATATTTTTGGAGTAGATTTAGGTGGAACAACCGTTAAAATGGGTCTTTTTACAGATAACGGTGAAGTTTTGGATAAATGGGAAATTGTAACTGTAAAAGATAACGCAGGTGCACAGATTCTTCCAGACATTGCTAATAGCATTAAGGCTAAACAGGCAGAGAAGAATATAGATGCAGCAGATGTTATTGGTGTTGGAATTGGCGTTCCTGGACCAGTTGATTCAAAGGGTGTTATTTACAAAGCAGCAAACCTTGGTTGGGATGTATTTAATGTAAGTGATACTTTATCAGAGCTTGTAGGATTCCCAGTTAAAACTGGTAATGATGCAAATGTTGCAGCCCTTGGTGAAATGTGGATGGGTGGCGGAAAAGGCTACGATTCTTTAGTTATGGTTACGCTTGGCACAGGTGTTGGTGGTGGTGTAATTATCGAGGGAAAACTGGTTGCTGGATCAGTTGGAGCTGGTGGAGAAATCGGTCATATCAGAATAGATGATAATGAAACTGAAAGCTGCGGATGCGGAAACAAGGGATGTCTTGAGCAGTATACATCTGCTACAGGTGTAGTAAGACTTGCTAACAGAAGACTTGCTAAAGATGATAAGGCAAGCGTATTAAGAGGAAAAACTGTAGACTGTAAAGCAGTATGGGATGCAGTTAAGGAAGGTGATGAACTTGCTATTGAAGTTGCAGAAGAGTTTGGATGGATTCTTGGAAAAGGTCTTGCAACTATTGCTTGTGTTGTTAATCCAGAAGCTTTTGTTATCGGTGGAGGAGTAAGCAAAGCAGGAACTATTATTCTTGATTATATTAAGAAAAATTATGATGAAATGGCATTTAGAGGATGTAAGAATGCTGAATTTTGTCTTGCAACTTTAGGAAATGACGCTGGAATTTATGGTGCAGCAAAGCTGGTATTATAATGATAGAGAAATTAGCCAAGATAGTAAGTTTAGACAGAATAAAAAAAGATGAAATGTTAAAAAAACATACATCTTTTAATATTGGTGGTCCTGCTGACTATTATGTGATTGTTAATAATAAAGAAGAATTAAGAAAACTTATCTCTTTTGTAAAAAAAGAAAATATTTCATACTTCTTGTTAGGCAATGGAAGTAATCTTCTTGTAGGAGATCTTGGAATCAGAGGCATTGTAATAAAGCTTTCTGGTGAGTTTGATGAAGTGCTTGTTGAGGGTAAGCATTTGAAGGCAGGCGCAGGCGCGATGTTATCAAAAGTTGCCAAGGCAGCAATGGATGCGTCTCTTACTGGATTAGAGTTTGCAGCAGGAATTCCAGGAAGTGTAGGCGGTGCATTGTTAATGAATGCTGGTGCTTATGGTGGAGAAATGAAGCAGGTAGTCAAGTCAGTTGATTTACTTGATGCTGATGGTAATATTATTACTCTGACCAATGAAGAGATGAAATTTGCTTACAGACGAAGTGTTATGAAGGATAGAGAACTTATTGCACTTAGTTGTGAGATTGCTCTTGAAACTGGCGACAGCGTGGAAATAAGAAAGTATATGCAGGAGCTGGCTTCAAAGAGAAAAGAAAAGCAGCCACTTGAATATCCATCAGCAGGTTCAACATTCAAAAGACCAGAAGGATATTTTGCCGGAAAGCTTATAGAAGACAGTGGTCTGGGTGGATATAGTGTTGGTAATGCTCAGGTTTCAATGAAGCATAAGGGATTTGTTATTAACAAAGGAAATGCGACAGCTGAAGATGTAAAAAATCTTATTGAGTCGGTGACTCAGATAGTGAAGGACAAGCAGGGAGTAACGCTTGAGCCTGAAGTAATTATGGTAGGGGAATTCAGATAGGAAGATAAAATGAGGTTTGTAATTGTAACTGGAATGAGTGGTGGCGGAAAACAGACTGCTCAAAAAATGCTTGAAGATATGGGATACTATTGCGTAGACAATATTCCTGTAGAGTTAATTACAAAATTTGCAGATTTATTATCGGATTCAGAGAAAGACAAGGTTTCTTTGGGAATTGATGTAAGATCAGACCGTACTTTTGTAGAGGTTCAGGAAACTCTTTTAGAGTTGAAGAATCTTGGATATAAGTATGAGATTCTTTTTATGGATGCATCGGATAGTACTATTCTTAAAAGATATAAGGAAAGCCGTAGAAATCATCCTTTAGCTTTGGATGGAAGAGTAGAGGATGGTATTAAGAAGGAGAGAGAAATTCTGGAAGAGATAAAGGCAAAAGCCGATTATGTTATAGACACTTCTAAACTCCTGACAAGAGAACTACGTGAAGAACTTGAAAAAATCTTTGTCAAGAATGAAAACTACAATTCACTTATGGTAAATGTGACTTCTTTTGGATTCAAACATGGAATCTTACAGGATGCGGATTTGGTATTTGATGTAAGATTTCTTCCAAACCCATATTATATAGAAGAATTAAGATCAAAAACCGGAAATGATAAAGAAGTAAGTGATTACGTAATGCTTAATGAAGAAGCAGAGGTATTCCTTGGTAAATTACAGGATTTATTAGAATTTTTAATCCCTAATTATATAAAAGAGGGTAAGAATCAGCTTGTAATCGGAATAGGATGTACAGGCGGCAAACATCGTAGTGTAACTTTAGCAAATGAAATCTATAAGATTTTAAAAGGCAATGAGCATGGATATGGGGTTACATTAACTCATAGAGATGCGGGAAATCAGTATGCAAAATAACAAAGTTTCTTTCTCGATAAAGGTAAAGGAAGAGATTATTAATAACTTCCCAGCTCAAAGACACTGCAGAATTGCAGAAATAGCTTCTATAATAGCCTGTTCAGGACGAATAACTCCTAATGCGCTTATAGTAGAGTGTGAGAACGAACGAATTACTCAAAAATACTTTACTTTATTGAAGAAAACATTTAATATAAAATCTGACGCCTTTGAGCAAAAAGGCCTTTTTTCTGTTGTAGTGAAGAATAAGGAAGACGTTTTAACTATTCTTCAGGCAGTAAATATACTTAATGGTGCATGTGAATATCAGCCTATAAAAGGACTGGTATCAGACGTACTTCTTAAGAACAGTTGCTGTAAAAGGGCATTTCTTAAGACAGTATTTCAATTTATTGGTACAGTAAGTGATCCGCTGAAATCAAAGCAGTTAGAATATGTTTGTACTAATGAAAATCATGCAAACCAGATTATGAGAATTCTTAATTATTTTGAGCTTGATGCCAAGATAAATGTAAGAAGAAATAAGTATTATGTTGTTTATGTTCGAAGCAAAACAGCAGTCGGAGATTTTTTAAGAATCGTGGAAGCTCCACTTGCGACGATTGAGTATGAACAGGCAATGGTACTTAAAGAAGTAGCGAATAAGACCAATAGACAGAATAACTGTGATGTGGCTAATTCGGCAAAAGCTATCGATGCTGCATATAAGCAGCTTGAAGATATTAAATATTTAAACGAGTGTATTGGATTGGAAAATCTGTCAGAGCAACTTCAGTCAGTTGCCAAAATCAGATTGGAAAATCCCGATTTGGGGCTGAAAGATTTGGGGGAATTGATGACGCCACCACTTGGAAAGTCAGGTGTTAACCACAGACTTAGAAAGATAAGTGAACTGGCTCAGAAGTACCGAGAGAAAGATACATAGTTTAGGAGGGAATTTATGATCGCAAGAGAAATCGAGATCAAATTAGCTGGTGGTTTGGAAGCTAGACCAGTAGCGATGCTTGTACAGGTTGCAAGTCAGTATGACAGTAGCGTTTATGTTCAGACAGATGGAAACAAGAGAGTTAATGCTAAGAGTATCATGGGAATGATGAGTCTTGGATTAAACGTTGGTGAAAAGGTTGTTGTAGAAGTTGATGGTGCTGATGAAGAAGCAGCTATCGACCATATTGAAAAGTATTTAAGCGGCGAGAACTAATGAAAAAACTTCTGTTTTTGTATAATGCTCATTCAGGAAGAGAAAAAATCAAGAATAAGTTAGTAGCGATTATCGATATTTTTGCTAAAGCAGGATATGAAATAACAGTTCATCCAACTCAGGCAAAGGATGATGCAGCCAACACTATTATTAGTGAGGGTGAGAGATATGATACAATAGTTGTTTCTGGAGGGGATGGAACTCTTGATGAAGCAGTAAGAGGTATGATTGCTTTAGGTAAGAATATTCCACTTGGTTATATACCAGCCGGAAGTACTAATGATTTTGCCAAGAGTATGGGAATTTCTTCTAATATGACTAAGGCAGCAGAGACTGTTATCTATGGAGAGACTTTTCCATGTGATATAGGTAGCTTTAATGATTCTTCTTTTGTATATATTGCAGCATTTGGAATTTTAACAGAAGTGTCTTATGAAACAAAGCAGCAGATTAAGAATGTATTTGGCCATATGGCATATGTTCTTGAAGGTGTTAAATCCATAGGAATGGGTAATTTTAAACCCATTGAATTGACCATAACCGTAGGGGACAGAGTGATAAAAGATTCTTTTATCTACGGAATGGTTAGCAATTCGTCCTCGGTAGGTGGATTTAAGAGCCCCTTGTTTAAGGAGGTTCAGCTGGATGATGGTAAATTTGAAGGCATTTTTGTACGCTACCCGGAAGACCCAACAGATTTAAATGCTGTTTTGGCATCACTTATAGCTGGCGAACCTGATGCAGAGTATATGTATTATTTTAAGGCTTCTGAGTTTTCGATTACTTCAGAAGAACCTGTATCATGGACACTTGATGGTGAAAATGGTGGACATCACACAGATGTACATATTAAGAATTTAAAACACGCCATATCAATTATCAAACCATCGAAATAGAAAAATAAAAGGAAGTTCAAATTGAACTTCCTTTTTTAATATATTTATTCTTCTTTAAAATGATTATCAATATCGACCAGATAATCCCTGATGTGTAAATGTTGAGGACACATGCTTTCGCAAGCACCACATTTAATACAATCAGCTGGAGTTGTCTGTTTAAAAGCCATTGATTCGTATAAGCCCATCTGAGGAGTCCAGCCTTTTCCTTCTACTTCCTGTATATCAGCGTTGTATAGGGAAATGAATCTTGGGATATCAATCTTCATTGGACAGTTGACCGTACAATATGAGCAGCCAGTACAAGGAATAGTGATTGATTTATTAATGATATCAGCGGCCTTAAGACACATATCAATTTCTTCTTTATTAAGTGGAGTAAAATCAGACATATAAGACATGTTATTTTCTAACTGATCCATATAAGTCATACCACTTAATACTAGCTTAACGCCTGGCATTGAAGCAGAGAATCTGACAGCCCAGGATGGAATTGAATAATTAGCATCATGGGATTTGAAAAGTTCTTCGGCTTGTTCAGGAAGTTTAGCAAGCGTACCACCTTTAACAGGCTCCATTACAATAATGTCTTTGCCGTGTGCCCTTGCAACCTCGTAACATTCTCTTGAACGAACACCTAAGCTTTCCCAGTCCAAGTAGTTAATCTGCAACTGAACAAATTCAACATCAGGGTGTTTATTTAATAAATCATCAAGGAGTTCAGGACCATCATGGAAAGAAAATCCATAGTGCTTGATTTTGCCATCTTCTTTTAATTTCTTAACATATCCCCAGACATCGTATTTATCAAAATTCTTAATAGAGCCTGAATTAACATCGTGGAGAAGATAAAAATCAAAATATCCAGCTCCTGTTTTTTCTAACTGTTTATTAAATAATATATCTCTGTCCTCGAAAGAGTTAATCATATATGCAGGCATTTTAGATGTAATTGTGAAACTGTCTCTTGGATACCTGTCAACAATACAGGTTTTAACAGCGTTTTCGGAAGTGTGATCCATATACATCCAGGCTGTATCAAAGTAAGTGAAACCATTTTCAAGATATTTATCAACCATTTGACAAAGAAGGTCGATATCTATACTAGAAGGAACGTCAGGATTAGTAAGAGGAAGTCTCATAAGCCCAAATCCTAAGATTTTATTACCAAACATAAATAACCTCCGTGATTTTGCATAAATATATTGTAAGGAAAAGCAATATAAAAAGCAAATAGCAAAAAATTATAAAAAAAGGTAAAGAAAAGTTTTTTTAAGTCGATAAAGATTACAGAAGTTGAAATAACGGGAAGGAGGAAAGTGATATGCGTATTGAATCTTACATTCAGATGCAGCAGTTGTATCCAGCAAAGAATACAGCGAAAACAACTAGTAAGCCCGTTTCAAGTTTCTCAGATAAACTACAGATTTCATCCAAAGGAAAGGATATCAGCGTTGCCAAGCAGGCATTAGCATCCACTCCGGATATCAGGGAAGAGTTAGTAAGTTCTATCAAGGAGAGAGTACAAAACGGAACTTATGAAGTAAGCGGAGAAGCGTTTGCAGATAAGGTATTAGGCAATTTTTATCAGACACTCGCTTAATCCAATACTACATTAAGATTAAGCGAAGTGTTTGCCATCCGTGGCAAACACTTTTCTTTTGTTAAAAGGAGGAATGGTCGTGGCCAGTTTAATGGAAAATTTAATAGAAGTTCTGGGAAAACAGCATGAGGCTTACAGCGAACTTGTTGAGTTGTCCAAAAAGAAGACACCGATTATTATCTCCGGGTCTCTTGAGGAACTGCAGTCAATAACGGATGAGGAACAGCTCGCAGTTGATAAGGTTAATGCAATTGACAGAAAAAGAACTGAAATAATGATGGATATTGCAAATGTTATTAACAGAGATGCTACAACTCTTAAGTTGAATGATCTGGTTGGCCTCATTCAGGGAAGACCTGAAGAACAGGCGAAACTTGAAGAAGCAAGGCTTAAACTTATTGCAGTTGGAAAAGAACTGAAAGCGGTAAATGATCGCAATAAAGATTTGCTTGATAATGCACTTGAAATGGTTAACTTTGATTTAACCCTGGTTCAGTCAATGAAGCAGGCACCACAGATGGCCAATTATAATCGAGGCGCAGTAACAACAGGCGAAGTATACGGAACAAATCTTAGAAGATTTGACAGCAAACAATAATTAATGAAGGAGGACGTGACATATGCCATTGATGGGAAGCCTGCATGTAGGCAATTCTGGATTACAGACAAGCCAGAACGCACTTAATACAACAGCACATAATATTACAAATGCAGATACAAAAGGCTATGTACGTCAGCAGACTCTTTTAGGAGATAAAAAGTACAATCTGCTCGCAATTGATGCATCAGCTGTAGCAAATAAGCAGACTGGTCTTGGAGTTACTTATCAGGAAGTACGTCAGGTAAGAGATGTGTTTCTTGATGAGACTTATAGAGAAGAGAATGGACGTCTTTCTTTTTACGATACAGAATATGATTCCATAAGCGAAATCGAAACATTACTTGGAGAAATGGACGGAGCAAGCTTCGGCGAATCCATAAATGATTTATGGGTAGCAGTTCAGGAGTTGTCAAAGGATCCAAGTTCACCAGTAACACAGGGCTTGCTTATGCAAAGAGCATATGCTTTTGTAACAGATGCTCAGTCAGTATATCAGGGCTTATGCGATTATCAGGATAATTTAAATAATTCAATAGGAAATACTGTTTCAGAGATAAATGATATAGGACATAAAATCTGGGATTTGAACGAAGCAATTCGTAAAATTGAAAATGGTGGCGTTGAACATGCCAACGATTTAAAAGACCAGAGAAATATGCTTTTGGATGATTTATCAGGCTATGGCAAAATTGATTACAGAACAGACGTAATGGGTAACGTTTTAGTTAATTTCGAGGGACATGCTTTTGTAACAGCTACAAGAGTTAACGAATTAGCTACTCAGATTGATGAAACTACAGGCTTTAGAGATTTGTTTTGGAAAGATGATGCAAGCAAGACAGTCACAGAAGATGGAACAATACATTATGAGATAGAAAACGCCAAGGTTTTTGATATTTATCAGGAAATATCATCTGCTATTGATACAGATATAGGCAAATTAAAGGCTCAGGTAATTACAAGAGGTGATCACAGAGCTATATTTACAGATTCAGAGGGTGAGAATTATAACAAGATTTCTAATTCAATTGTAATGACTGCTCAGGCTGAATTTGACAAACTTATTCATTCAGTGGTTAATGCAGTAAATGGAGTTCTTAAAGATGCATTTGAGGCTGGAGATGGTAAGTACATGGCCGATGAAAATGGAAATGCACTTCAGATATTTAATAGAAAGGTGTCTGCAGTTGATACAGCAGAAGATCCTACTAAAACAGAGACGCTATTTACAGTACAAAACCTTGTAATTAATGAGGATTTGATGCAAATCCCAACTAAGCTTGGATTTGTTAAACCTGATGGAAGCGTAGATTATGAGACTGTTGATAAGCTTAAGAAAATGTTTGAAGAAGCTAATTACACTCTTAATCCTACAGCGAGCACAATGTTAAATATCAATTCTTTCTATGCTGCTTTTGTTTCTGACATAGCCAATATTGGTTCGGTTGTTAAGAACGTAAGAGATAATGAGCAGCTTACAGTTGATTCTACTGAGAATGCAAGACAGCAGATAATCGGTGTTTCAACAGATGAAGAATTATCAAATATGATCAGATATCAGAATGCATATAACGCATCCAGCCGTTATATCAACGTAATTAATGAAATGCTGGAACATTTACTTACATCACTTACATAGTGAAAGGAGTAGAGCATGGGTTCTCAATTTTTTGGATTAAATATTGCATATACAGGTCTTTTATCAGCCAATGCTTCGTTGAACACATCTGCAAATAACATTGCAAATGTTGAGACAGAAGGGTATAGTCGTCAGGAAGTAACTAAAAAGGCAGCAGATGCCTTAAGATCTTATACTACTTATGGTTGTACTGGCGCTGGTGTAGATGTAACAGATATTCAGAGAGTAAGAGATGAGTTTTATGATCACAAGTACTGGAATAACCAGAAACTTGCTGGTGAGCATGAGATGAAGCTTTACTACATGAATCAGATTCAGGATTATTTTGCTGATGATACATCTACTAAGGGATTTACAACTGTATTTAATGAAATGTATGCAGCTTTAGCTGAACTTCAAAAGAGTGCAGGTGATGCAACTGTTAAATCACAGTTCATAGGATATGCAGGCAACCTTGCTTCTTATTTTAATGAGATGTCTTCAAATTTAAATAAAATTCAGGAAGATATTAATGAAGAGATAAAAGTAAAGGTTAATACAATTAATTCACTTGGAAAAGAAATTGCTGCTTTAAACAAGCAGATAACAGTTATTGAACTTACAGGTGTAACTGCAAATGAGTTAAGAGACCAGAGAACTCTTTTGGTTGATAATCTGTCAAAGATTGTTGATGTTGAAACTTTTGAGACACCAATTACAGATCAGAATGATCCAACAAGAGAAACAGGCGCATACCGTTTCCGCGTTGCAATTGCAGGTGGACAGACTCTTGTTGATATGAATGATTACAATGAGCTTAAGTGTGTAGCAAGAGAAACTGGAAATAAGGCATATCAGTCAGATATTGCTGGATTATATGAAATTCAGTGGTTTAACGGTTCAGAATTTGGAATGAATAATGCTGTAATGGGTGGAGAACTTGCTGGCCTTATTCAGATGAGAGACGGTAACAACGGTGAATATTTTAATGGTACTGTAGAAGGCGTTAACTATGATAAGGATGGCAATGCCAGAGTAAAGATTTCAGTAAAAGATGATTATCTTAAAGATATTAACAAATCTACTCTTAATGCTACAGGAAAGATTGATATAGGAAATACAGTATATAACTATGATTCATGGTCATTTGATATGGATACATTGGAATATACTTTCTATCTTAATAAAGATAATAACGAATCTGAGATTACTCAGGCTAAGCTTCACAAAGAAGTATCTATTAATGGCGCAATTGAGTATCAGGGAATTCCTTATTATCAGGCTCAGTTAAATGAGTGGGTAAGATTATTCTCAAAAGCATTTAACGGAGTTTTAACAAGTGAAGGTGCAGTAGATGAAAAAGGAAATGATGGTATTAATCTTTTCACTGCGAACCTTGGTAATTCAAGCCAGGCTAAATTCAAAAATGAAGATTCAATTACAAGAGTAGTTACAAGTACTTCTGACAATTACAGAATGCTTACTGCAGCCAATATGGCAATAAATAAAGAGCTTATAGAGAATGCTGATAGACTTGCAACTCATACAGGAGCATCAGAAGGCCAGGATAAATATGATATTATCAAGCAACTTGCATTGCTTCGTTCAGATTCCAAGATGATGAATTTCCGCGGTGGAAGTGCTCAGGATTTCCTTCAGTCTATTCTTGCAGATGTTGCTCTTAATACTGATAGAGCCAAGACATTTAAAGAGAATGCAGAAGCCAGAGCTCTTAGCATTGATAATCAGAGAGAATCTGTATCAGGTGTAGATAAAGATGAGGAAGCAGTTAATCTTGTAAAATTTCAAAATGCATATAACCTTTCCTCTAAAGTCATTCAGGTTTTGACCGAAATATATGATAGATTAATTTTACAGACCGGAGTATAAACGGAGAGTATTTATGAGAATTACTAATAAGATCATGCAGAGCAATACTTTATACAATATCAATCAGAATAAAGAATTGCAGGACAAACTGAATACACAGATTACAACCAGAAAAAAGGTTACAAAACCATCTGATGATCCGATTGTAGCAATCAGAGCTCTTAGACTTAGAAGTAATCTTAATCAGGTATCTCAATATTATGAGAAGAATATTCCGGATGCATCTCAGTGGATTCAATTAACAGAGACAGCGATAGACACAACTGTTGGTGTTATCTCAAATATGATTGATGAGTGCGTTCGTGGTTCAAAGGGAAGCCTTACTTCTTCTGATAGAGGAATTATTCTTGAAAGCTTAAGACAACTTAAGAGTGAAGTGTATGCAACTGGTGATTCTGATTATGCAGGAAGAACAATTTTTACTGGATACAGAACAGATATGAAACTTTCATTCCAAAAGAATGAAACAGTGGAATATTCAATTAAGGAGCAGCTTACTAATAAGGATATTAGCACATTTACTTTTGTTGATGATGGCAATATTGGTACAGTTAATGAGACTACATATAAAGATGCAGGAATAGTAAGTGAGCAGGAAATTGCAATGTTTCCTGTAAATCGTTTCAGATTATCATATGATAATCTTGATAAGGATACGGTACCAGTAATAGAACAGGTTATTTCTTACGATGCAGATGAGAATCCTATTACAAGTACAGTATGTACACCTGTAGTTATGTCTAAGGATGCGGATCCTAATCCTTACAGAATAGTAGGCGATGAGGACTATGCAGATTATGATCCTGATGCAGCAATTTTCGTTCCTGAAACAGGAGAACTTCTTCTTGGAAAGAATATCTATGATTCGATAATGAAATTGACACCAGAGACTGAGATTCAAATCAGTTATAGCAAGAATGAATGGAAGTCTGGGGATTTGAGACCAGAACATTATTTTGCTTGTGAGTCAGACGGAGTTAAGTATAACGAGAGTTATTTAACTAAGAATGGTAGAAATAATAAGCAGGTTATTGCTTATGATGTAGGATTTAATCAGACAATTGAAGTAAATACAACTGCTGATGAGATATATTTACATGGTATTGGAAGAGCAGTAGATGAAATCATTAGCATGCTTGATGAGATTTCTAAGGTTGATACTACAGTTAAGAAGCTTGAGAGTATGCAGGGCAATTCAGTTTATGATCAGGATCAGGTTGAACTTAGACTGGATGCAGCCAAGAAAGCTCAAACCTTCTTGAATGATACAATTCAAAAGAAGTTTGAAAGCAGTATTACAGAATTCCAGGGATACCTTGATAAGGCTAATGCAGCTTTAACAGCTTCAGGTAACCGTGGATTAAGACTTGAACTTGTAGAGAACAGACTTGGAACACAAAAAACTAGTTTCCAGGAGCTCACAAGTGAAAACGAGGATGCCGATTTGGCAGAACTTGCAGTTGAATTAAAGAGCGCAGAACTGACATATAGTGCAGCACTTGCTTCAACAGGCAAATTATTACAGACATCATTATTAGATTATTTATAAGAGCATAAGCTTTTATATAAATTCAAGTTAACATGAGGTTAGCAGAAAGGGTGGTAATTATATGGTAATTAACACAAGATTATTTGGAGAAATAACTGTTGATGAGGAAACAAAAATCACATTCCCTGGCGGAATAATTGGATTCCCAGATTTACAGCAGTTTATTCTTATTCATGATGAAGACAAAAAAGATGGCGGAATCAGATGGTTACAGTCTGTTGAGGAACCTACATTTGCAATGCCAGTTGTAGATCCTCTTATGGTATGCGAAGATTACAATCCAAGCGTAGACGAGAGCTTCCTTGAAAAGATTGGTGAAGCTAAGGATGAAGAACTTCTTATTCTTAATACTATTACTGTTCCTAGTGATATTACTAAGATGACAGTTAATCTTAAAGCTCCTTTCATTATCAATGCAACAAGTAAAAAAGCATGTCAGGTAATTATTGAGAACTATGATGTTAAGTTCCCTGTATATGAGATCCTTAAATCAAGAAAGGAGAGTGAATAAAATGTTAGCCTTAAGTCGTAAAAAGAATGAAGCTATTGTTATCAATAACAATATTGAAATCACTGTCCTTGAAATTAAAGGTGAACAGGTTAAGATAGGAATTAGTGCTCCAAAGGACGTTCCTGTATACAGAAAAGAAGTATATCTTCAGATTCAGGAAGCTAATAAGGAAGCAACAGATATCAGCGGTCTTGATTCATTAAAAGGATTGTTATAAAGTTAAGGACTTCGGGAAGTTAATCTTTCCGAAGTTTTTTTGAAATTAAATATAAAAAAAGGGTTAAGTAATTAAGTAAGACTCCGATATAAGAAATAGGAAAACTATATTTCCCTCTGTTTTGCGACCCCAAAAGCTGGCGAGGGAGATTTGAAAGGATTAATGTTTAACATCACACGGAGGTGATACTATGATGATTGAACCATTAGGAAGCGTAACAGCGGTACAAGCCGAAACGTACAAGCCACAGGTTCAGAAGGTAGAAACTAAGCAGACTTCAGATGTCATGGATGGCGCTAAGTTAGCTGAGAATGAACCTAAAGTGGACGCAACAACTAAGGCGGTTGAGAGTGTAACTGATAAGCAGAATGAAGGCTTACAGCAGGAACTCAACCAGCAGAATAACAGTGATAATATCAGAAAAGCAATTGATGATGTTAATAAAAAGGTTATATCTGCAACAGATTCTGAACTTCAGTTTGGAATTCATGAAGGAACTAATCGAGTAACTATTAAAGTTATTGATAAACAGACTAAGAAGGTAATCAGAGAATTACCACCTGAGAAGACTCTTGATATGATAGCTAAGGCATGGGAGCTTGCAGGTATTATGGTTGATGAGAAGAGATAGGAAGGAGAGATAAACTATGGCTGGAAATATAATGAGAATGTCAGGTATGGTATCAGGTATGGATACAGAGAGCCTTGTATCTGCCCTTTCTAGTTCATACAAGACAAAGGTTGATAAAGCAAAGAAAGCACAGACTAAGCTTGAGTGGAAACAGGATGCTTGGAAAGATATGAATACTAAAATATATGGTTTGTATTCAGGAAAGCTTTCGAGTATGAGATTTACAAATGCTTATAATAAGAAGGCTACGAAAGTTTCTAGTAATGCGCTTACTGTAACTGCAGGTGCTAATGCGGTAGATGGTGTACAGACTGCCAAAATTATGTCTATGGCGAAGGCAGCTTACCTTACAGGCGGTGAGATTAAAGACTTAGATGGCGGCAAGGTAACTAATGATACTAAACTTACTGATCTTGGATTAGAAGTAGGTTCAACAATTACAATATCTTCAAACGGTAATTCTAAAGAAATAGAAGTAACTGAAGATATGACAATGTTCGGCTTAACTTCTGCTTTTAAAGAGGCAGGTGTTAATGCTAATTTTGATGAAGCAAATGGAAGATTATTTGTTAGTGCTAAGGAAACTGGTGCTCAGAATGATTTCTCTTTTACAGCATCTGATAGTACTGCACTAGATAAACTAGGATTATCTTCTGCAGCTGGCGCTATTAAGATTGATGGTAAAGATGCGGAATTAGAACTTAATGGAGCAACATTTAAGTCAACTTCTAATACATTTAATATTAATGGCTCTACTTACCAGATTAACGCTATGACAGATGAGGAAATATCAGTTACAACTCAGGCTGATACAAGCGGAATCTATGATATGATTAAGGATGTTCTTGGCCAGTATAATGATGTTATGAAGTCTATGAGCAGTGCTTATAATGCAGCATCTACTACGTATGAGCCATTAACAGATGAAGAAAAGGATGCTCTTAGCGATAAGCAGGTAGAAGAGTGGGAAAAGAGAGTTAAGGATGCGGTTCTTAGAAAGGATGAATCACTTAATAAAGTTATGAATGCCATGAAGCAGGCTATGGCTCAGAGCATAGAAATAGATGGCAAGTCATATTCTCTTGCTGACTTTGGTATTACAACGGCAGGATACCTTAATTCTGATGTGAATGACAGATATAATTATCATATAGATGGAGATAAGGACGATGCTATTTCAGCAGGAAAAACAGATAAGCTTAATAGTATGATAGCTTCTGATCCTAAACTGGTTACAGAATTCTTTACTAAACTTAGCCAGAATCTGTATGGTGCAATTGATGATGAGATGAAGAGCACTGATTATAGTAGTGTATATAAGGTATATGATGATAAGAAGATGAAGAAGGAATATGATGATTATACTTCTAAAATCTCTAAGTTAGAGCAGCAGTTACAGGAAGCTGAGGACAGGTACTATAAGCAGTTCACACAAATGGAGAAACTCTTGTCAGGAATGCAGTCTCAGACTGATGCCGTTTCAAGCTTATTCAATATGTAAAATAACAATTTGGAGGACGTTGGCGAATGGTCAATAATCCGTATGCACAATATAATAACAGTAAAATATTAACTGCCTCACCAGCAGAACTTACCCTTATGCTATATGATGGAGCAATTAAATTTGGGAATATAGCAGTTATGGCTATGAATGCAAATGATATTCCCAAAGCTCATACTAATATAGTTAAGGTACAGAGGATTATTGAGGAGTTCAGAAATACTCTAGATATGAAATATCCAGTAGCTCAGGATTTTGATAATGTATATGTATACTTATTGCAGAGACTTTTAGAGTGTAACGTAAAAAAAGATCCAGAGATTATGGAGGAAGTTATTAAACACTTAAGATCTATGAGAGAAACCTGGGTGGAAGTTATGAAAAAGAATAAAGAGGGAGGAGTATAAACTCCTCCCCTTTTAATATGGAGGGAATACTAGTGACAAATGAATATATTGTAATGATGATTGATAGCTTGGTTAAGAAAAATAAAATGCTAGAAGAGTTGAAAAAACTCACAAATAACCAAGCTGCTATCGTAGCTAGTGAAAATGTCGATTGGGAAATGTTTAATGATGTTATTGATCAAAAGGCTGAAATAATCGATAACATTAATAAAATGGATGAAGGCTTTGAAAAATTGTTCTTAAGAGTGAAAGAAGAATTATCTAACAAGCAATCACTGTACAAAGAAGAAATCCATGAAATGCAGAATCTGATTAAAACCATTTCAGAGAAGAGTGTAGAAATTGAAGTGGCAGAGAAACGAAATAAGTCATTAATAGAAAGAAGAATGAATGAATCCAAGCAGGTAATAAAGCAAGGGAAGCTTGGAAATAAAGCAGCGGCTCAGTATTATCAGAAGATGAGTAAACTCAATACTGTGGATCCACAGATGATGGATAAGAAGAGTTAAAAAATTTTTATTAAAAAAATTAAAAAAAATATAAAAAAGGGGTTAAGTAATGAATACTGGCTCCGATATATAAAGTACAACAATTAATTAAGTAATTAATCAATGGAGCGTACGGCCACTAAGTTAATTACGGAACAGAGTGGCAAGGATGCCACCGGAAATTCAAGGAGGAAAAAATTATGGTAGTACAGCACAATTTAAGAGCAATGAACTCAAACAGAATGCTTGGTTTAACAAGCGCAGGTCAGGCTAAGTCAACAGAGAAGTTATCTTCAGGTTACAAGATTAACCGTGCAGCAGATGATGCAGCAGGTCTTGCAATTTCAGAGAAGATGAGACGTCAGGTTAGAGGTCTTACAAAGGCTGTTTCAAATGCACAGGATGGTATTTCTTGTGTACAGACAGCAGAAGGTGCTTTAGGTGAAGTACATGATATGCTTCAGAGAATGAATGAATTAGCAGTTCAGTCTGCTAACGGAACTAATATGTCAACAGATAGAAATTATCTTGACAAAGAAGTTCAGGCACTCATGAGCGAAATCAATCGTGTTGCAGATACTACAACATTCAACGAGCAGAACTTACTTAAGGGATCATTCAATGTTAATCTTCAGGTTGGCTCAGAAGAGGGCAATAAGATTAGCCTTTCAATTACAGCTATGAACTGCTCAGGATTATCACTTAGCGGTGATATCAAATCAGCTTCTTCAGCTTCTGGTTTCATTGGAACAGTTAAGACTGCACTTGAAAAAGTATCTGCACAGAGATCTGATCTTGGTGCTATCCAGAACAGACTTGAGCATACTATCAACAACCTTAACAACGTAGTTGAGAATACTACATCAGCTGAATCTCAGATTCGTGATACTGATATGGCTACAGAAATGGTTAAGTACTCTAACAATAACATTCTTGCTCAGGCAGGAACAGCAATGTTAGCTCAGGCTAATCAGGCTAATCAGAACGTATTATCTTTACTTGGATAATAATTCATTGCAACTACCGAAAGGGAACCGGTTTCCGGTTCCCTTTTTTCTTAGATTATCAATAAAAGGAGATTGAAATGGAATATTCTAAAGATTATTGGCAAGCAGAAGTTAGGGATGGTTTCTTAGTGCCTACAATAATGAAAAAAGCATGGGCTGCACAGTTTAAGTTGCTTGAGAAAGTAGATAAAATATGTCAGGATTTTGACATACATTATTGGTGTGATTTTGGAACTCTTCTTGGGGCTGTTCGCCATCAAGGATTTATTCCATGGGATGATGATATAGATATATCTATGATGCGTAGGGATATGGATAAATTAATGAAAGTTATTAATGAGAACGATTTCGGACTCAGTATAATGAATATAGAGGCGAAAGAAGCTTTCGGAAGCCATGTTACCAGAATTATGAATAGTCAAGTAATCCAGTTTAACGAAGCTTTTCTTGAAGAGTACTATGGATTTCCATATGCAATAGGCATAGATATATTTCCAATTGATAATCTTCCAAATTCTAAAAAGGAAAGAGAGTTATTGGTAAAAAAAGTTAATGCTATTACTTCTGTAATAGCAGTGCTTTATGAAGGAAATGCTACGCCTTCAGAGGCAGATAAACTTCTTGGTCAATTAGAAGACTTATTTAAAGTAAAAATAAACAGAAAAAATAAAGTTGTTACCGAATTATGGAATTTAGTAGATACAGTATTTGATTCATATAATGATAATCCAACTAGAGAACAGGCACATATGTTTGGTTGGTTTAAGAATATTGATAAAAGATTTTATAAATCCCATTACTTTAATGAATTTATTAGATTGCCATTTGAAGGTTCATCAATTGTTGTTCCTAAATGCTACAAGGAGATTTTATCTGTACAGTTTGGTAACTATATGGAAAGAGTAATAGATGAGAAGGGGCACGAATATCCGTTTTTTGATAAAATGAATTCTGTTCTAGCGGATAAAACAAATTATTTATATGAGAAATGTGTATTTGATCATAAGTATATAGAACGAAAAGAAGTAAATGAAGTTCATATAGTTGAGAAAGCAAATGAAATATATACCCTTTTGGATAAAAGTAATAGTCTTATCATTCAGATGCTACAAGCAGATAATATTGATGAGACAATACTTGATATGATTGATAAAACTCAACAATTAGCTATAAGATTAGGGAATATATTTGAGAATAACTATAGGATAGAAGAGAGTAAGAACTTCATTAATGAAGTTGAGAAGTATGCAGAGAACTTATATATTCTTTATAATATTCTTGTAGGTGAGAATAGTGAGTCTGATTTGATTGAAGTATTAACTAGGATGAACGATAGTATTTCTATTATGGCAAATCTTGTAAAAGATATGCCAGAAAATTCAACTATAAAGAAAGTACTCATTGTGGTTGGTCGTGCAAATACATGGTCAACGTTTGATGGTATATACAAAGAATTAAAAGAAAGAGAAGACATTAAGTTAATAGTAATGTGTTCACCTGTAGCTGATAGAGGCTTTACTGGAAAATACGGAGAATTTGTTAGTGAACAGGATATGCTTCCAGATTATGTCGAGATTACTGATTATCAGGATTTTATATTTGATGATTGCACATTTGATGCGGTTTTAACTTGTGATAGTTATGAAAATTATGACCTTTCTGGTAGTATAATGACTTTCTTTTATGCGAATTCTCTTCAAAAATATGCAAAGAAGGTAGTATATATATCTCCATATGATATAGATAATAATTTTGATTCATTAGAACAAAAATCCGGTAAAAATATGAACTATTACGTTAAAATGCCAGGTGTTGCAGCTGCTGATAAAATTGTAGTTAAGTATGATAATTTCCAGAGATTATATAAACAAGCATTAACAGAGTGGGCTGGAGAAGAAACTAAAGACTTGTGGGAAGGCAAGGTTGAATCAACAGAGAATAAACCATTAATCGATATTATTATGGAATAAGGAACACTTTATGAAAAATATAGGAGTCATTTCATATAACATATACGGGAATTTTACAAATTATGGATCTGCACTTCAATCTTGGGCAATGCATCAAGCAATGAAAGAAGTCCCTGGTTATAATCCGATTTTAGTTGATTATTGTCCAGATATTCTTAAAGATAAGGATCCTTTGAATCCTTTTAAAAATATGTGGGATAAAGATGAAGAATCTAGAAAAATGTGTGAACTTAGTTTGCCTGCAATAAGAGAGAATTACTATAAATTTGATCAATTTTATACTAATAGATTTGCAAGGACAAACAAAAAATACACATCTCAAAACTTTGATGAAGTGGTAAGGGATGAAGCTCTTGCAGGATTTTTATGTGGAAGTGATACAATTTTTTGCATAGATGAATTTGGTTTTGATGATGGTTATTATGCCAATTTTGATTGTATGAAAAATAATAGCATATCTTATGCTGCTAGTTTTGGAGATGCAGTTTTTGAAGGAAATGATTTATTAACATTAAAGGAACGATTACAAAATTTCAAAGCATTAGGGCTGAGAGAGCAGAAAATGATTCCACAGGTTTCAGAGTATACAGATAATTTAGTCAATAAGGTAATAGACCCTACATTATTACATGATTCAAAAAAATATGATGAAATCGCCAGTAAGGATAGATTAGTTGAAGAAAAATATATTCTATATTATTCAAGACGATATTCTAGTCAGATGGAAGAGTATGTAGAGAAAATAGCTAAAGAAAAGCATTATAAAGTTGTGGAAATAAGTCTTAGAGCAACTAATTATCAAAAGGGACATAAGATGTTTTATGAGGCTGGAGTGGAAGAATTTTTATCATTAGTAAAACATGCAGAATTTGTCGTTACAAACTCATATCATGGAATGATATTTGCGATACAATACAGAAGGCCTTTTGTTATTTTTACACGAGAACAGTGTAATAATAAAATTGATGAGGTACTGCAGCTATTACAATTAACTAATCGACAAATGATTATTGGAGATAAGTTATGCGAACTAAATGAAATAGATTATGATATGGTTCATTCAATAATAGAGGCAGAAAGATTAAAATCAATAAGTATTTTGCGTCAAGAATTAGAATTATTGTAGAGGAAAATATATGGACAGTTTGTTCAATAAAGATGAACATTTCGTAATAGGTGGTTATATTTTAGATGATTCGATAAGATTTCAAAGCACCTCCGGGGGTGCTTTTTCTGCTATAGCGCAAAGTTATTGTGATAAAAATTACGTCATTTTTGGGGCAGAAACAACGGGATTGTCGGTATATCATAGTCATTGTGACAATATAGAAGAAATTGATAAATATCGAAAATCTAAATACTCACAGAGCAAGATAGGGAAGGCATATATAGAATGTTCGGATTTCTTAAAAGCAGGGAAAAAAGTATTATTTTCAGGAACTCCTTGCCAAATAGCAGGATTAAAATTGTATTTGCAAACCGTAAGAACTCCGATGGATGATTTATTGACAGTTGAGGTGGTGTGTGAAGGCGTTCCGAGTCCTTTATATATAAGAAAATATGAAGAAGCTTTGGGTAGTAAAATAGAGAATATAGATTATCGATATACTGGAAAAAGTATATTTGGAAATGGTAAATGGGATTTTCAGTGTATGAAAATTACACTTGAAAATGGTAAAATAATAGAAAAAGATCGATGGTTTATACCATTTTGGAAAATATGGTTAAAACACTTAATGAGTAGACCATCGTGTTACGAGTGTAAATTTGCAAAGGCAGAAAGAGTTGCTGATATTACACTTGGTGATTTGTGGGGAGTTCATTTATATTGTCCTGATTTATATGGTAAAAACGGCGGAGCGTCATTAGTAGTAGCTAATAATGAAAAAGGTAAAAGCATTGTTAAGAAAGCTAAAGAACTTATGTATGCTAGGGAATTGGTTTTTACTGACGCATTAAAATACCAATCTCCAATGAGAAAAACGATTGATAATAATCCGCAAAGAGAAGAGTTTATTAACGATTTAAAAAGCGAAATGTCTTATAAGGAAATTAATAAAAAATGGTATGATAAACCAAGTAAAACTCTTTTGTGGCAAAAGTATATTTGGGGTAACAGACAAAAAATATATGTATGGAATTTAAAAAATAAAATTTTGAAATAAGGAGATTGTTCCGATGATTAACTTTACAGTAGGACCAGTTCAATCTAGCGAAGAAATATGTAGAATAGGGGCTGAACAAGTACCATATTTTCGAACATCTGAGTTTTCGTCATTAATGAAAGAAAATGAAAAACTGATTTTGCAATTTGCTAAAGCAGATGAAAAGTCAAAAGCTATTTTTTTAACAGGATCTGGTACTGCTGCAATGGAGGCTACAGTAATTAATTTGCTGACATCAAAGGATAAAGTTCTTATTATAAATGGTGGAAGTTTTGGACAGAGATTTGTAAATATATGTTCGGTACATAATATTCCGTATACAGAGATTAAACTTGAGAGAGGAAAGGATATATCCGAAGACCAATTAAAAGAGTATGAAGGAAAGAATTATACTGCACTGCTTGTAAATGTTCATGAGACATCAACGGGAGTGCATTATGATATAAATCTTATTAGTGAATTTTGTAAAAGAAATAACCTTTTATTTATTGTAGATGCTATTAGTTCATTTTTAGCGGATGAACTAGATGTATCTAAATTGCAAATAGACGTAATGATTACGAGCTCTCAAAAAGCTTTGGCCTGCCCTCCAGGAATATCTATTTTAGTGATATCTGAAAAAGCAGAAAAATTAATTTATGAGAATGATCCTCATAGTCTGTATTTAGATTTGAAAGATGCACTAAAAAATGCAGAAAGAGGACAAACACCATTTACTCCAGCAGTTGGGATATTAATTCAAATAAACGCAAGACTTAAGGAGATAGAACATAAAGGTGGTATTGAAAAAGAAATAGAAAAAACTGCTGAATTGGCAGAAGATTTTAGAAAGAAAATAAAGGGACTTCCGTTTGAAATAGAGTCAGACTCCTTGTCTAATGCAGTTACGCCAATACATCCTATAACAAATTCGGCCTATAAAATATTTGAAATTTTGAAAGATGAATATGGAATATGGGTATGTCCAAATGGCGGAGATATGTCTGATTATATGTTTAGAGTTGGTCATATAGGTAACTTAACAAAAGAAGATAATTCAAAATTAGTGGATGCTTTTTTGGATTTGCAAAAAAGAGGTATTATTTAAGGGGAAAAGTATGAAAAGAGTAATAACATACGGAACATTCGATCTATTACATTATGGTCATATCAGATTGCTTAAAAGAGCAAAGGAACTTGGGGATTATTTAATTGTAGGAGTTACGGCTGATGATTTTGACAAGAATAGAGGGAAAATAAATGTTCATCAATCCTTGATGGAGAGAATCGAAGCTGTAAAGTCGACAGGTGTTGCAGATGAAATAATAATAGAAGAATACGAAGGTCAAAAAATCGACGATATAAGAAGATATGGAATTGATATATTTACAGTTGGTTCCGATTGGGAAGGGAAATTTGATTACCTTAGAGAATATTGTGAGGTTAAGTATTTAGAAAGAACTGAAGGTGTTTCGAGTTCAGATATTAGAACTGAAAATCGTAAGATAAAGATAGGTTTTATAGGTGAATCCGAAGTTGTTGTGAAATATGCAAGAGAATGTGAATATGTGAATGGTTTAGAGGTTGCAGGGACATATACTCAAAATGAAAAACTAGAGGTGAATAATAGATTTTTGTCATTTGACGACCTATTAGATAATGTAGAAGCAATCTATTTGGTTTCAGAACCATCAAAGCATTACGAACAGATAAGTAAAGCTTTATTTAAAGGAAAACATGTTCTATGTGAGGCACCTATTGCATTAAGTGTTGATGAATTTAATAAGTTATATCAGTTAGCAGAAGAAAATAATTGTGTTTTGATGGATTCAATTAAGACAGCATATTCCACAGCATTTTCTAGATTGCTTTTACTAGCAAAATCAGGAAAAATTGGGAAAGTAATATCCGTAGATGCAACAGCAACAAGTCTTAGAGATATAGAAATAGAAGATATTGGACAAACTTGGAATAGTATAAATGCTTGGGGACCTACTGTATTGTTGCCAGTATTCCAACTTTTAGGAGTTAATTATAATCGTAAATTAATCATGTCCAAAATGATTGATGAGGAAAAATCATTTGATGGTTTTACAAAAATAGATTTTGTGTATGATGACGCGGTTGCAGGCGTGAAAGTAGGGAAAAGTGTTAAATCAGAAGGTGAATTAATTATTTCGGGAACTAATGGATATATTTATGTTCCAGCACCATGGTGGAAAACTGATTATTTTGAAATAAGATACGAGAATCCAACAGATAATAAAAGATATTTTTATCAATTAGATGGTGAAGGCATAAGATATGAGTTGGTTGCGTTTGCTAAAGCAATTGAAACCCGAAAATCAAGTGATTATATTAGGATAAAGGATTCAAAAGCTATTTGTCAGGTTATTGAAGATTATTATAACAGAAAAGATTTTGTGGAATTAAAATAATATGAATAAAACAATACAATTAATTACGAAAAAAGAAGGATGCTGCGGATGTTATGCATGTTATAATGTTTGTACGCAAGAAGCTATCAGAATGGAAGAAGATGATGAAGGCTTTGAATATCCAATGATTGACGAAACGAAATGCATAAATTGTAAATTATGCATTTCGGTATGTCCTATTAAATACATAGAAAGTTTAGATAATCTTAATTAATGCCTATATTATTTTAGTTTGGAATTTTGTTGACCAAAATTCCAAATTTTTTATTCTAGACCATTCAACTAGTTTTTCAACATATAACGATTTGATACAATCATTAGGTAAATATACAATATCGGCATTTACGACGCCAGGCATTGTAACATAATAATCCATATTTGAGTAATCACAATAGTCATCTTTAGTAAAGTCATCTGTGATGAACCAAGGAATATAAATTAGTTGGTTAGTATATGATTTTAATACAGAACTATAAAAATCAGGATGAATGCTTGTACTATAGTTATATTGATCATAAGGATTCTGAATTACAATAATATCTGGTTGATGAAATTCTAGAGAAAAAGAATTATATTCAACTAATGGTAAAGAGTCAGTATATCCTGTTATATCAAATTGTTCATCAATTAGCGAACCATCATAATTCTTATAATAATAAGGAATTGGAAGAACGTATACATCGTACATTGGATCTGCGGAATATTTATTATATAAATTCTCCATAGAATCCCAATATTCTGCTTTAAAAGGAATAAATACTATCTCATTTTTGTTTAATGCATTATCTTTAACTGAATTAATCATATTGTTAAAGGTTATTTTTAAGTTGCTAGTATTTGTAACAGGTATAATATTGGAAGGTTCAGTAATATTGGTATATAACAAGTACAATTCTTCGCAATATTTTTCGATGAGAGAAATACAATCGCAACTATTACCCTTAACGGCTTCTATTAACTCGCCAAGTTGAAGTGCTAAATCTTGAGCATTAATAATATTATTTATCACGTTTTCAGTTGAGAAACAGATATCGTTATTTATTGTAGTCAAAGTGTCGATACACTCCTGCGCTACAGATTTCCAAGAGTTGCTTTCATCCATTTTGGAAGGGGTTACATGTTGATTGTATGAGTAATGACTAAAGATAGTATCAGCTATATTTTCTATAGATTCTTTTTGCTTTTTAAAATAAGGATATTCATGAGAGGTTGTGTTTTTAACAATCTTTTTATAATCCCCAAAAAGTTTATTTAATATAGAATCATATTCTTTTGGAATTGAAATAGTGGAACCTTCAAAAGGAACATTTATACTTTCAGAAAAGTCTTCAGAAGAAAAATAGTGACTTTCTTTAGATAAAAGAACATCCGGAATTATAAGTGCCATATTCTTGCTTAAGGGAGCAGAAGAACATAAAGTCACTATAAAATCATATAGTTTTACCCACTGTTCCTTAGTTGGTAAATTTCTATCAAAATGAATATTATGCTTAGATTCTATTTCTGAATACATAGCATCAATAGTGTTCTTATTATATCGTCCCTCTAATAATCCATCAGCAAAAGCAAGTATTTGCTTTATATCTTTGGCTCTTGGAATTTCTTTGCTTAAATCATCAAAAAGGTAATCTAAAACGTAAATATCGATTCCGCAAGAATAAGGAAACCCATGAAATTTAGAGTGATGCTCAAGATTAAAAACTGGGTGATTAGTATTTAAAAGAACTGCGTGGAATTCATTGAAATCTTCTTTAGTTCTATATGTATGTAATATATAGTTGGCCGGGAACTGGCTTTGGGGAATCTGAAGTAATTTATTATAATCCTCCCTTTTCATAACCAAATCGATATCATCATCCCAAGGAATAAATCCATTATGACGAACGGCTCCAAGAAGAGTTCCAAAATCAGCAAAATAAGTAATAGAATTATCCTTGCATAATTGGTCGAAATCAGAAAGCATTTCAAGCTCGGCTGCCCATGCTTGCTTCATAATAGAAGGTACATAGAAACCATTGCGAACCTCGTCTTCTAAAAATTTATTACTGATATTCATATCAGTGAACCTCCGTGAATTTATTCCATATATAATCTACCATATTTTATATCGACGATATACCTGAAAAATAGAGTATAAATATATAAATAATAGATGGATTATTTAATAAAAAATCATGTTGATAATATACCGATATTTCGATATAATACAAATATAAGGAGAGCATGTATATGATTAAGACATTATTAGCAGAAAAACAAATATCAGCTTACAAATTAGCCAAAGATACGGGAATTCCTTATAGTACAATAAGTGATCTTGTTACAGGGAAAATACTGATTGAGAATACAAGCTCCAATACTTTGTTTAGGCTTGCTTCCTATTTTGATATGTCTATGGATAGCTTATATAAGGGTGATATCAGTCAAGATAAGTTGTATTTATCTAATAGGGGAAGAGAAGTAATCATAAGGTACAAAAAACAGACTATAAAGTATAAAGGACCGAAGAATTTGGTCAGATTTGTAAATATAAATGAGATAAATAATGGTGTTTTATCTGTTCAAACAATATTTTTAAATGAGGATAGAGAAGAGTATTCAGAAGAAGATTATATTGATTTGATGGATTTGAGTGATGAATTTTCAATGGGCCTGGATAGCAATAAAATGCCAGAAATAGTTATAAGATATGATAACACTATTACCAAAGAAAACATTATTGATAAAGCAATTATGGTATGTGATTATATGGCAATATGCCCTGCTAATAATAGTGCGGAGGACATGGAATTAAAGATTTATAACTTAAATCGATTGCATAAACAGATGTTATTGAGACTTGTTGATTATTCAGTTTTGTCAACCAATATGAGTGACAATATGCAAGAGAGAGCGTTGTCGGTTGTTATAAGTAATAGAGAATTAATAGATGAAATATTGAAGGAGCGTAACTATGCCTAAATACACGTCGGATATTATAGCTGGATATACGCTTTATTTTACATCTAAATGTGTGGTTGAGGCTATGCATGTTCATGCTAGCGATAAAGAAATGTCAGTGAAAAATTCTGCTAAGTTGTATGTATACGAAAACGGAGATACTAAAATAATGCAAAATGGCGGAATAAATGAGCCAGATATGATATTAATTCAAAAATATATTAAAATTAATCATAAGGAAATGTATAAGAAGTGGTCTAATTATAGTGAAAAAGGATATTATCGTAAAAGATAAATCAATTATTAGTAACTAGATAGTTGAAAGGCCATGTCGTTTGACATTTAATGCCTGTAAAGGTATAATTTCGAATTGTAGAGTGTCTACATGAGGAGAGTTTTCATGAAGAAATTATGTTATATAATTGCAGCTTCTGCATTGGCTTTGGTGACAATGTTTACAGGCTGTGATAAAGGCGAAAAAGTTAAAGAACCTAAGGTTCATTACATAGTAGATGGTGAAGAAACTTCGAATGCTCCTGATAAGAATTACTACAAGGCAGTTTCTATTGAGTCTAATAGTGAAGAAGCCAGTGTAGTGTGGGATGTGGCTAGTTGGTCATTAGAAACATCAAATATCTCAGGCAAGGAAGTTATTAACATTTATTTTGAGAAGCAGGACAAGCCAGTTACAGTAGATGGTATTGGTTTCAATAGTCTTCAGGACGCATTTGATTATATTGGCACTGGAAATAAGAGAGTTTATCTTACCAAAGATGTTGAAGGTGCAGGTGTGAGTGCTGTAGGTTCAGAGATTAATATTGAATTAAATGGATTTACCATTGATGGCAAGGGACAGGATACCATTATTAATAATGGTACTATGTATATTTTTGGATCTGGTGTTATTACAAACACTGTAAATGGAGAATATTCAAAGAGTATAGTAAACTACGGAAATCTTACATTACAGGGTGTAGAAGTTACAAACACAACAGATTCAGTAACTGTATGGAATTCAGAGAATGGCAGCAGTATGCTTACCATTAAGGACTCAAACATCTCACATATCAAATCATCAGTTATGACTATCGTTAATTCTGGAAGTATGGAAATTGTCAGTGGAACAGTTACAGGAACTGGGGATTCTTTCCATCCAACACTTTATAATAACAGGGGAACTTCTGTAGTTACACTTACAGGAGGAAATATTGCAAATACTGCAGATGGTTATGCTATTTATAATGAGTCAGGTTCTGTAGTGTATGGTGCAGGAACATATGGGGATTCTTATAATATGCCTGCAGTTGAATAAAAAGGGAAATGGAAAATGGGTGAGTTCGTATTAGCGCTTGTGCGCAATGAAGTATTTATGTCTGCGTTCCTTAGCTGGGTATTGGCGCAGGTTATAAAAACAATTATACATTTATCAATGACAAAAAAATTCGTTCCAGAGAGACTCATAGGATCAGGTGGAATGCCAAGCTGCCATTCAGCCGCTGTTTGTGCCATGGTAACTGCACTTATCATCAATGAGGGTGTGGGTTCGAATTATGTAGCAATTGCAGGTCTTCTTGCAATAGTAGTTATGTATGATGCTACAGGAGTTAGAAGAGAGACAGGTAATCAGGCTAAGCTTCTTAATGAGCTTATTGATATGTTTACAAAGGATGGTTCAACTTTATCCAATGGTGATAAGCTTAAGGAATTTGTAGGACATACACCATTACAGGTTCTTGTAGGTGCAATTCTTGGAATTAGCTTTGCATTACTTTATTGTTTGGTAATAGTTAAATAGTTAAAGAAAAAATAAAACCGGATGAAATTTCATCCGGTTTTTAACATATAAGACATATTATTAATATTCAAGATTTTCAAGATAAACCTTCAAAGCATCGTGCCAGTCGGCAAACATGAAATCAGTTGTAAGCTTAAACATGTAATTATCAAGAACTGAGTAAGCAGGTCTTTTAGCTTTTGCTGGGTACTGATCGCTTGTAAGGCGGTTAACTTTGACGTTTTTGTTTGTTAATCTAAAGATTTCCTCTGAGAAATCAGCCCAGGAGCATACTCCCTCACAAGTACCATGGAAGGTTCCGTAGTTATCGGTGAATAAGAGTGCATCCATAGCTTTGGCTAATTCAACTGTGCTAGTTGGGCTACCAACCTGGTCGCATACAACTCCGATTTCGTCTCGTTCGGATGCAAGGCGAAGCATTGTTTTAACGAAGTTTTTGCCGTCACCATATAACCAAGCGGTTCTGATGATGAAGTATCTGTTAGCAAATTCCTTGACGAAATTCTCACCTGCAAGCTTGCTTGCTCCGTATACACCCTGAGGGTTTGGAGTATCGAATTCTGTATAAGGCTTGGTTGCATCACCAGCAAATACATAATCGGTACTAATCTGCATCATTTTGCAACCATATTTAGAAGCTGCAATACTTAAGTTTCTTGGACCGATAGCATTGATTTTGTAAGCCAAGTCCACCTGATCTTCACACAGATCAACAGCTGTGTGAGCAGCGCAGTTAACGATTGCATAAGGCTTGCATTCTTCAACAAATTTAAGAACACTTTCAAGGTCTGTAATATCAAGGTCATCAACGTCTGTGTTAATGCATTCAATATCTTCTCTGTCTTTGTATAGATTATTAATGGCACGACCTAACTGTCCATTGCCACCAGTAATAAGTAATTTGTACATGGATACCTCCAAAATAAAAACTAACTAAATAATAGCATTTATATAGTTCAAGGGCAATAGAGCCTAAGATTATTATTGTGGTATGAAAATTGTAATTGTGATATAATACTATTAATTATGTAATGATATCATGGGTTGATAGTGTAAACTACCGATTTTGTATAAATATGAAAGATAATAAACATAGCAATAACAAAGTAAATATAAGCCTAATTCTTAGTGTTGCATTTGTAATAACACCATTAATTTTGTCATTGATTTTAATGATAATTCAGTGGGCTATTCAGGGATTTGTAGCACTTCCTGGAGTTAAATGGAATGATGAAGCAGCATATGTGAAACTGATTCAGACATATGCATCATATTTATCTCCTAAGGGATACTGGGGATTTGATTCAAATCACGCTATATTGGGCACTGGTTCTGCCTGGAATTATGCAATACTTGCACCATATTCCTTGATTGCAAAGGTATTTCCAGCGAGATATTCATTTGTATATATTTGCAACATGATATTCATTATGATTGCAAACCTTTTATTTATACTTCTTACCAAACCCAAGGTAAGAAATTTATACAAATTAATATTGGCAGAAGTTACTAGTGTAGTTTTCCTTTTGTATATCAATACCAATATGTCGGAAATATACAGATATGCGTTAGTTATAGTTATTGCGGGACTTTTATATAAAGTGTTCTTTGACGAATGTCCAGTCTGGCTTAAATACATAGTGACACCAGTTGTTATTATTTATTCGGTTCAGGTGTATACATTCTTTGCATTTTGTATTCCAGTTTACGTATTTGCTGTATTGCAAAAGAAGAAGCTTTGGGTAAGAATACTTCTTTCTTTTGTAGCAATGGGAGTAATTGCTGGCGGAAGCTACGTTATACTTCACCTTATTTCAAGTAACTACAATATTGGAAAGACGGAAGCCTTGTTAAATGCAATCAAGTCAGGAAGAGTACTTGGGGCAGCAAGAAGCTTCCTTGGAATGATAAAAGAAGGTCTTATAGGACTTCTTAACCTTAGATATTATGCGAAAAGCAACGGAATTTATATATTCCACGTGATGATGGCGCTTTTAATTATCATATCCGGCTTGATGACTGCCTGCTCTAAGAAGGTAGAGAAGAAGGACAGAATAATAGGAGTAATTGTAGCCTACAGCGTTTGCATTTTTGGATTTATGTATATGACACTTTACACAATTGTGCCAGATACATTTATGAGAGGAACAGAGATAGTAATCCTCTTCTCAATAGTTCTTCTTATGATGACAGAGGATAAATGGTTAGCGTGGACGATTATTCTTTGCAATGTGATGGGATTGTTGTTTATGCCAGTTAATTACAATACCTTTTATGGCGAAGAACGTTACTATGCTGGTTCTGAGTTAAAAGAGTGGAAAAATCTCGAAACAGATATGTCAGGACTATTTGAAATGACAGACTCGGATAATCCATATGACAATACGATTCTTATGTACACAATGGAGCCTAAAGTTATCTGTGCAATGCCAAAGGGCTATGGTGTTAATTTCGTACTTAACTGTCAAAACTACAAATCTGATTCAAAATACATCGTTATGACCAAGCATGATATTTTGAGAGCAGATTGGGTTGAGCAGGATTACAGAGCATATATGAATGATAATTTTGAATATATGGATAACTTCTATGACGTGATATATGACGATGGGGAATACATCTGTTTTAAGAAGAAGTAAAGAGGGGCATGTATGAAGGAAAAGGTCAGTGTAGTAATTCCTGTTTACAATGCGGAAAAGTTTATTGAAGCAACAGTAGACAGCGTATTAAACCAGACTTATGACAATGTTGAGATTATTCTTTGTGAAAATGGATCAAAGGATAACACACTGGAAATATTAAAAGGCTTTGATAATCCCAAGATTAAAGTGATTTATCTTGGAGAGAATAAAGGCGCTGCAGAGGCAAGAAATGCAGGTGTTATGGAAGCAAGTGGCGAATTTGTGGCGTACATAGATGCTGACGATTTGTGGCTTCCAGAGAAACTGGAAAAGCAGATAGCGTTTATGAAAGAGAATAATGCAGCTTTTTGCTTTACAGGTTACGAGTTTGCAGATGAAAATGCTAAACCTTTGGGGAAAATTGTTAGAGTTCCAAAGACTCTTTCTTATGAAAAGGCATTAAGAAATACAACTATTTTTACTTCAACAGTATGTTTTGATATGAGATTGTTAGAGAAGAAACAAGTTATGATGCCTAAGGTTAAAAGCGAGGATACCGCTTTATGGTGGAGAATTTTAAGAAATGGTTATCTCGCTTACGGACTTGATGAGAATCTTGTTTTATATAGAAGACCATCCAAGTCTTTATCATCTAATAAATTAGAAGCAATTAGAAGAATCTGGAATTTATACAGAAAACAGGAGAAGTTAAACGTATTTAAGAGTGCATGGTGTTTCATTGGATGGGCATTCAGAGCAGTAAAAAGAAGAGTTTAACAGGTGGTAATTTATGAAAAATTTGGAATCAATTAAGAGAATAGTTGTATTACAGCTTACAAGTCTTGGTTTGTTGATGCTGATTGCAGGCTATGGTTTGGCCTGGTACAAATTTTATATTCACGTAGTAAAGGTATCTTTCTGGAACAAAGGTAACTGGTTAGTTATTGTTATTTACGGAATCTTACTTATGTTCTTCACGTCTACTTACGGAGGAACGAAGATAGGATATCTAAAAGCCTTTGATGTATTTTTGTCCCAGGTATTCAGTATTTTGGCAGCAAATCTTATTTCTTACGCACAGCTTTCACTTATGAGTGAGTGGTTTGCGCCAGTTAAGCCAATTCTTATTATGACAGCGGCTCAGCTTGCATTCTCTTTTGTCTGGGTATTCCTGGCAGACCTTATTTATAGAGCGGTTTTCCCACCAAGAAATCTGCTTTTGGTTCATGGAGACAGACCGATTGATGATATTGTTAGGAAATTCGAAACAAGAAAAGACAGATTCCTTATTGCAGGAAAGATTAATATTTCTGCAGGAGAAGAAGAGATTCAAAAGGAAATCTGCGAAAGATATGACGGTGTAATTCTTTGGGATATACCTACAGTAGAGCGAAATAAATACATTAAGTTCTGCTATTCAAAGTCAATTCGTGTTTATATGATGCCTAAAATCCCTGATGTTATTATCATGGGTGCTGATAAAATGCATCTTTTTGATACACCTATTCTTCTTACAAGAGAGTATGCTCTTAAATTTGAAGAGAGATGTATCAAGAGAGTTATCGATATAGTATGTTCACTCATTCTTATTATTTTGACATCACCAATAATGCTTGTTTCTGCAATTATTATTAAGGTGTCAGATAGAGGACCAGTATTTTATAAACAGGTTAGATGCACAATTAATGATAAAGAATTTAAGATTATTAAATTCAGATCAATGAAGGTAAATGCTGAGGCAGATGGTAAGGCTAGACTTGCTTCTAAGAATGATGACAGAATTACTCCATTTGGTAAATTTATCCGTAAGGTAAGAATTGATGAGCTTCCACAGCTCTTTAACATCCTGAAGGGTGATATGTCATTTATCGGACCTCGTCCTGAAAGACCAGAAATTATTGAGCAGTATGTTAAGGAAATGCCAGAATTTGCATATAGAACAAGAGTAAAGGCTGGACTTGCTGGTTATGCGCAGGTTTATGGTAAGTACAATACTACTCCATATGACAAACTTAAACTCGACCTTACATATATTGAAGAATATTCAACATGGCTTGATATCAAGCTTATGTTGTTAACACTTAAAGTACTTATAAGTCCTGATGCAACAGAGGGTGTTGATAGTAATCAGGTTACCGCAATGAAAGTTGAGGAGGGAAAAGATGAAAGTACCTTATAGTAAAGAGCCAATAGATATAAGGCTTATGATGCTTGTGTGCTTAAGAAGATTCAGATTTGTTTTATATGGAATCTGTATTGGAGCAATTATTTTTGGTGGTGTTTATTACCTTTTTAGAAATGTTATCAATACAGAGAAAGAATATGAAGCGACAGCTGAGGTGTATCTTGAATACATAGAGGAAGTAGAGCTTGCCAACATTTACATTAATCAGCAGACCTGGGAGTCTATGATTTTTTATGACAAGATTGGCGAATATGCTGCTGAAGAACTTGGCAGAACTCATGATCCTGAATTTGCAGCAAAGCATATTACTGCAACTTTGAAAACTGATGTAAGAATCTTGTCAGTTATAGCTACTGCTGATAGTGAAAAGGAAGCACAGATACTCGCTAATGCTTATGCAAATGCAGCTGTTAAATTTGCTCCATTTTTCAAGGAAATAGATAGGGCAGTTGTGATTCAAAAAGCTAATAAGGCAAAAGTTGTTGGCTATGATGACAGAACCTGGGCAATGACATTTACAGGTGCCATTATCGGATGCATTGTTTCGATATTGCTTTTATTATTATACTTCGTTCTTGATGATTCAATTCATGTTCCAGGAACTATTGAAATCAGATATGGAATTCCTGCAATGGGTATTACAACTGACAGAATGAGAAAAATGGACCTTGAGTCAGGCGAAGGATACCTTGGTAATCTTCCAAAGGAAAGACGAAGAAGAACTGAGTTTTACAGAGTATGGTTAAAGGTTAACTATGTTAAGCTGACAAAGGGATTTAAGAAGGTAGCAGTGGTTGGAACATCACTTAATAATGATACCGATTATGTTGCAAACCTTATGTATTTCCAGCTTAAGGAATTAAAGGACAAAGAAATTCGTGCTCTTGATCATGAAGAGATTACTGAAGAAGAGCGTTTCTATACGGCAGAAGATTATTCATTGAAATTCTTAGGTTCAGTTAATAATAATCCTGAAGCGGCAGCAGAGGCAGCAGAAAATGATGCAGTTATCGTGCTTGTTAAGGCTTCTGATCATAACGGAAAACTTATAGAAAGAGCTTTGGATTTACTTAGAACCCAAGAAGCTAATGTTGTAGGTATGATTCTTTATGATACAAATGCAAGCCTTATAAGAAATTATGTATTTTCACCATTATGTAGTTCAACTAAGAAATTAAAAGAGGATATTTACGATGCAGTTAACACTTCTAATATCATCCCTAAATAATGATGTTGATGAGCTGATAAATAAAATGAATATTTCCTCTTGCGCGGTAATAGTTAATCAGTGTGATAAAGAAGATGAGACTGTTATTGAGAAAGATTATGGCAGGATAAAGGTTATTAATTCAAAAGGAAGAGGTGTTGGAAACAACAGGAATCTTTGTATTGATAATTCCTTTGGAGACATAGTTTTATTCGCGGATGATGACATAGTTTACGATGAGGGATACGAAGAACTTGTGATAAATGAGTTTCAAAAGCATCCCGAAGCGGAAATGATAATGGTAAATGTTCGTGTATGTGAAGAAAGAAGAACTTATACGAATGAGGAATCCTTCAAGAAGCTGTCAGGCTTCAATATTGGAAGATATCCTGCTTACAGTATCGCTGTAAGAAAAGAGGTTTTAGATAGTAAAAAACTTAGATTTTCACCATTGTTTGGTGGTGGTGCCAAATACAGCAATGGAGAGGATTCGCTTTTCTTAAGAGAAGCGTTGAAAAAAGGTGTGAAAATGTATGCATCTTCCATTTGCGTTGGTCAGGAGATTCCAAGACCTTCCACATGGTTTAACGGATATACCGAGAAATTCTTTTTCGACAGAGGAGTTTTGTTTGCTTATTTATATGGAAATATGGCCTGGGTATGGAGAATTAGATTTGTCCTTACTAAGAAAGAAATGTTTAAAGGTCAGATTGGAAGAAGTGAAGCAAACAAGCTTATAAAAGCTGGAATTAAAGAAGGCAAGGAACTTAAAAAGAAGGAAGTTTAAATGGCAGTTTATCTGGTATTGGCTCTTATGACCTGTGGTTTAGCCTGCTTCGTGAAAAGAGACGAATTTCGTCCCATTACAGAGGTTGGTGAAGCGAAGGCAGAGATAACAAGAGGCAGATTATACAATAAAATACTGTATATGCTTATTTTCTTCTTCTGGTTTGTGATATCAGCGGGAAGAATTGCTGTAGGTGGCGATTATTGGAAATACAAATCAATTTTTAATTATCTGGCACAAAACAGAGATTCAATGGTTGCAACCGAGTTTGGATTTAACCTCTTTGTTAAAATCATTCAGCATTTATTTGGAGCAGATGGCAAGAAATATTTGATTATATTTGCCATCATTGGATTTGTGACATTGTTTTTCTTCTTGAAAGGCCTTACAGGACTTTGTGAGAATTTTGCACTTTCATTTTTCATGTTCACAGTCCTTGGATATTATGCTTCAAGTTTTAATTCAATAAGAAACTATCTTGCCTTTGCAGTAGCTTTTTATGCAGTTAGATTTATATTCAGAAAAGAATATTGGAAGTTTGTGTTATGCGTGCTCTTAGCTTCCACCTTCCATATATCGATTTTGATTGTTTTAGTGGCTTATCCTCTTGGTTTAATCAAATGGAAACCATGGTCAGTAGGATTGTTGACACTTGTAACAGCAAGCTTTCTTATATTCCCAGGTGTGTACAAAAGTCTTGTATTTCTTGTATACCCACAGTATGAGAATTCTATTTATGATACAGGAAGCACAAGCTATATAAATATAGCTAGATGCGTCGGAGTGCTTGTTTTATCATTAATTCTTTATAAGAGAGCGCTCAAAAATAATAAGTGCAATATGTTTTATTTTAATATGAATGTAATAGCACTCATTATTTACAGTTGTTGTTCATTTATACCAGTTATTTCGAGGGCAGGATATTATTTCAATATTTTCCAGGTAGTACTTGTGCCTCATCTTATTGATGCTATGCCTAAGAAATGGATGAAGATAGTATCAATTGCAGGCATAGTTTTACTCGGAACTGCTTATTATATAAGCTTCCTTGAAGCGAGCAGAACTAATGGAACATTGTTATTGCCTTATTTAAACTGGGTAATGCATTAGGAGTTTAATTTGAAATTCAGTGTTATTACTGTCACCTATAATTCGGGAGACAAGTTAAAAAATACAATTGAAAATGTGTTAGAGCAGACCTTTGATGATTATGAAATTCTGATTAAGGATGGCGGATCAACGGATGGATCGATAGATTCAATACCAACGGATGAGAAGATAAGGCTATATTCTCAAAAGGATAAGGGTATTTACGATGCCATGAATGAAGCGGTTAAGTTAGCTAAAGGCGATTATGTATGCTTCATGAATTGCGGAGATAGCTTCTTTGATAAAGATGTACTTGCGAATACGAATAAGGTTATTGATTCAGAACCTAATAGGAAGATATATTATGGCGATGCATTCTTTTGCCTGACGGGAGAGGTTATTAGTCAGCCTAAAGAGATAACAGAATCTATATGCTATAGACATATGCCTAATCATCAGTCCTGTTTCTTTGAAAGAAGTATGTGGGATGAAAAAGGGTTTGATTTGAATTATAAAATCAGAGCTGATTATGATTTCTTCCTAAGACAGTATTTTCAGAATGATGTAAGACCTAAATATCTTGGAATTACAGTAGCTTCTTATGAAGGAGGCGGTTTCTCTGAAACCAAGGCTAACAGAAAACGTGATAAAGAAGAACACAGAGAAATAGTAGTTAAATATATGGGCGAAAAGAGGGCCAATCATTACAGAAGAATTATGAGACTTACTCTTCAGCCATTAAGAACCTGGATAGCGCAAAAGAGCATATTTGCAGGTTTATATAATTCAGTGAAAAAGGCAATCTACAGGTAGGATTTTATGAGAGTTTTGTGGGTGTGCAATCAGTGCATTCCGGCGGTAGCCCAACACTTACAAATGAATACAGGCAATAAAGAAGGATGGCTTGCAGGATTATCAGAGAGAATCCTAAAAGAAAAGGATACCGAGCTTAAACTTGGAATTTGTTTCCCTGTAAATGAAGAAATGGCAGATTTTAAGGGTGAGTACGAGGTTACGGCTTACGGCTTTTACGAAGACAGAGTGAATTTCCATATCTATAGTGAAAAACTTGAAGACAGATTTAAGGAAATCATTAAAGATTTTAAGCCAGACTTAATTCATATATTTGGTACCGAGTATGGACATACTCTTGCAGTATGTAAGGCAGTTGATGATCCATCAAAGCTTCTTATTGGAATTCAGGGACTTTGTAGTGTCTATGCCAAGCATTATTTTGATGGCTTACCAGAAAGCCTTATTAAGAGTTCTACACTTAGGGATTTCTTAAAGAAGGATGATATAGCAAAGCAGCAGGAAAAATTTGTAATAAGAGGAGAGTATGAAATAGAAGCTCTTTCGATTACAAAAAATGTGACAGGTCGAACAGACTGGGATAAATTCCACACATCCGAAATTAAAAGGGACGTTAATTATTATTTCATGAATGAAACTCTAAGAAGCAATTTCTATGAGGGCTTGTGGGATTATAAAGCTTGTGAGGAATTTTCGATTTTCGTAAGTCAGGGTGATTATCCAATTAAAGGTCTTCATATTTTGCTTGAAGTACTTGGAAAGGTTAAAGAAAAATACCCATCAGTTAAGGTTTATGTATCGGGTAATAAAATAAATGGCGAAGATAGTTTAAAGAAAAAAATACTTATCGGAAGCTACGGAAAATACATTAATAAGCTTATAAAAGAAAATAAACTTAAAGAAAATATAGTATTTCTTGGAAGCTTAAATGCCAGTCGGATGAAGGAGAGGTATTTAAAATCAAATCTTTATCTGTCTCCATCAATGATGGAGAATTCGCCTAATTCAGTAGGAGAAGCCATGCTTCTTGGAATGCCGCTTATTTCAAGTGATGTAGGTGGAGTAAAAAATCTCTTAGTGGATAAAGAAGAAGGATTTCTTTACGATTCTTTGGATAGAGATGCTCTTTTGGCACTGATTGAAAAGGTTTTTGAGATGAACGGAAGCGAAGAACAAAAAAATATGGGACTTAAGGCAAGAGAACACGCCTTGAAAACTCATGACGCTGATACAAACTATCAAAGACTTTTGGAAATATATACAGGAATAGTTAATTAACAAATGACAGTAACTTTTGTATCAAATTACATAAATCATCACCAGATTCCTGTGAGCAATGAGTTATATGCTTATTTGGGGAATGGATATCACTTTGTTCAGACAGAACCTATGGAAGAAGAAAGAGTAAACATGGGATGGAATAATGCATTTTCGGAGATTCCATATTTGCTTAAGTATTATGAGGATTCTGAAGCTTGCCAGAAGGTAATAGATGAAAGTGATGTAGTTATATTTGGTGGTACTGAAAACGAAGCCTATATCCAGGCAAGATTAAGGGATAGGAAGCCTGTTATAAGGTATTCAGAAAGACTTTATAAAGAAGGCCAGTGGAAATGTATTTCACCAAGAGGCTTAGTTAAGAAATACCATGACCACACTAGATATTCAGATGCTCCTGTTTATCTTCTTTGTAGTGGTGGATATGTGGCTGATGATTTCAACATTATTAGAGCCTACAATGGCAAAAGATTTAAGTGGGGCTACTTCCCGGAATTTATCGAATATAGCGAAGAAGAGAGAAAATTAAGACGTGATAAGAGAAGAGAACACGAAAAACTTAAGATTCTCTGGGTCGCTAGATTAATTGAATTAAAACATCCTGAGGTTTGTATAGAAATGGGTAAATACCTTAAAAATAAGGGGATCGATTTCGAGATAGTGATTCTTGGGGATGGAGAATTAAGAGCAAAGCTTGAAGCTGATATTCAAAAATATGAGCTTACAGATAATGTAATTCTTAAAGGTATGGTATCAACAAGCGAAGTTAGAGATGAAATGAATGAGGCGGATATATTTGTTTTCAGTAGTAATTTCATTGAAGGCTGGGGAGCAGTAATGAATGAAGCAATGAATGCGGGTTGTGCAGTAGTTGCAGCGCATTCTGTTGGTTCAGTGCCATTTCTTATTAAGCACCGCGAAAATGGTATGGTTTATCCTTTTGGTGATAATAAGAAACTTTGCGAGATTATAGGCGAGCTGTCAGAGGATCAGAAGTGGAGATTGTCTCTAGGAGAGAATGCCTACGAAACTCTTTTGAATGAATGGAATCATAAAACGGCATCACAAAGACTTATTAAGCTTTGCGAGGATGTAAATAAGGGCGAGTTTCATTTCTTTGAATCAGGTCCTTTAAGCGAGGCTAAGGTTATTCATCAAAAGAAGATGTATAAATATTTAACAGGAATGGATAAATAAAGTGAATGATTTAGTGTCGGTAATAGTACCGGTATACAATTCAAGTTCATATATAAAAAGATGTGTGGATGCAATCCGTTCGCAGACCTATTCTAACCTTGAAATTATCTTAGTTGATGATGGTTCAAAAGATAATTCTTTGGAAATGATGGAAGAATATGCCAAAGAAGACTCAAGGATTGTTGTTATTCACAAAGAAAATGGTGGTTCATCAAGTGCGAGAAATGTAGGAATTGCAAGGGCAACAGGTAAATATATCTGTTTTTGTGATTCAGATGATTATTACGAGAAGGATATTGTTGAAAAACTGGCATATGTGTTTGATACCAAGGAGGATGCAATAATATCCCAATGTATGTCCGTATGTAGAAATGAGGATGAATCATTATTCTCAGGGCCGTATAAAGATAGTGGTGAGATAGTTAGAGAAAGCTCAGAAGAATATTTAAGAGAGCTACTTATGCATGTTGGTGACAGTTCGTTTTGCACCAAGATGATTAAGGCTGATTTCATGAAGCAGTTTTCCTTCAATGAAGGTCGTTTAAATGAAGATTTTGAACTCCTTGTCTATATGCTTAAATGCTTTGAATGCATATACACCTACGAGGTAATAGGTTATAATATAATATTAAGGTTTGGCAGCAATACGAGAAATGTATACAAGAATCTGTTCTATGATTGTATGATAGAAAACTCAGATATGGTATATGAACTTGTCGAGGAGAAATACCCGAATCTTAAGACGGAAGCAAGGAAATTCCAGTTGTATCAGAGATTGGATTACACTCTTCATACACCGCTTTCTAAAATGAAAGATAACAAGATGGCGGATAAGGTTTTAAAGGAACTTAAAGTGTGGAGAAAGGATATTAAAACTAATCCATATCTTGCTAAAAAAGACAGAAGAAATCTAATTATTCTTAGCTATGCACCTAAGCTTAGCAAGCGTATTCACAACGTGATTATGAGGTGTAAAGGAATAAAGGTGGAGAAATAAATGGTTAAAATATTTAAGAAGCTGATGGTGCTTCTGGATAAAAAACAAAAAAGAGGAATGATAGGACTCATTTTACTTATGCTCGTAGGAGCGGTAGTTGAGGCTTGTTCAATTGCAGTTATTATTCCAGTTATTGAAATAGTAATTCAGCCAAATGCTATAACGGAAAATGCCGCACTTAATTATATTTATACGCATTCTTTCTTTTCATCAGAAAGAGTATTTTCGATAGCGATATTACTTAGTTTGGTAGTTGCATTTGCCGTTAAAAATATATTCCTTTTCTTTGAACAAAAGATTCTCTACAGATTTATTTTTACAAATCAGTTCAGAACCTCTGAGAGAATGATGAAGAATTATATGAGAAGGGATTATGAGTATTTCTTAAATGCAGATACAGCAGTAATCCAAAGAAGCATCACATCTGATGTAAATAATATGTACGCTCTTATTCAGGCGTTACTTCAGATGATTTCAGAGATTATTGTCTTTGTTGCGCTTGCAATAGTGTGTCTTATTGCAGATCCTGTAATGACAATACTTGTAGCGTCACTTCTTGGTGTTACATTAGTTATTATCAAGTTGATTTTAAAACCTATTCTTTACAGAGCAGGTGCAGAGAATCAGGAGTATTACAGCGGCCTTTTCAAATGGATTAGCCAGACTGTAACTGGAATCAAGGAAGTAAAGGTTAATGCCCGTGAAAGATATTTCATTGATGAGTATATTAAGTGCGGACGTGGATATGTAGGCGCGGTTCAAAAATATACACTTATTAATAATATTCCAAGACTTATTATCGAGGTCGTATGCGTTGCAGGTATGGTGGCATATTTTATAAATATTTATCTTAGTGGAGAGGATGTAACTCAGATGATTGCAACTCTTGGAGCATTTGCACTTGCTCTTACAAGATTGATGCCATCGGCGAACAGAATTAATAACTATCTTAATAATATTTCATATTTCGAGCCATTCTTTATGGGAGTAACAGATAACCTTCAGGATGAGATTTCAGATGTGAAATCAAATGTTAAAGGTCTTGATCCTGTTAAAGAGAAGCTTCCAGTAACAAAGGAAATCGAAATTTCAAATATTAATTATAAGTATCCTAATACAGAAAAATGGATTCTTGAGAATGCAAGCTTTAGCGTGCCAGTTGGTGCAGCAGTCGGAATTGTTGGTACTACAGGTGCAGGTAAATCAACAATTGTTGATGTAATGCTTGGTCTTTTGAAACTTCACTCAGGAAGCGTTAAGGCAGACGGAGTTGATGTATTCGAAGGTGATAATTATAGAAAGTGGCTTAAAAATATAGGTTATATTCCTCAGACAATATTTATGCTTGATGATACCATTAGAAGAAATATTGCCTTTGGTGTTCCTGAAGAGGAAATAGATGAGAATCGCCTTTGGGAGGTGTTAAAGGAAGCGCAGCTTGATGAATTTGTTAAATCACTTCCTGACGGATTAGAGACTGGTATTGGTGAGAGAGGTGTTCGTTTGTCAGGTGGACAGCGTCAAAGAATCAGTATTGCCAGAGCTTTATATTTTGATCCAGAGGTATTGGTGCTTGATGAAGCAACAAGTGCTCTTGATAACGAAACAGAGCAGGCAATTATGGACTCTATCAATAGTCTTCATGGAAAGAAAACTCTTATTATCATTGCTCACAGACTTCAGACTATCGAGAAGTGTGATGCAGTATATAGAATTGAGAATGGTAAGGCAGTTAAAGAGAGATGAGTAAATTAAATGTAATTGTGGCAGTTAAAGATGCAGCTGGTGATAGATTGAAATCCTGTCTTGATTCATTAATCAATCAGACCTATGAGGATATGAATGTAATAGTTGTAGATGATTGCTCTAAGGGTAATTTGGCTGACATTATTAAAGAATATGCCGATAAATATCCATCTAAAATCAAAGCTTTTTGTCAGGATGAAGAGTTTGGTTTAGGCGGTGCGAAAAACAAAGGACTTATTGAGGCGGATTCAGAATGGATTGGATTTGTTAATGCAATGGATTTGCTTGATAAGAACTTTTATAAAGCTTTAATGGACAAAGCGGCTGAGACTAATGCAGATGTAGTAGGTTGCATTGCAGAATTCGAAAGTAATGGAGAAATTGTTGCTACTGAAGGATTAAATCCAATTGATTTAGATGTTCCTGAAGAAGAAATGAAAGAGTTCTTGCTTATTAATCCAGGATGCCTTGAGGCAGCAGTATATAAGAGAGAAATATTTGATAAGAATGGATTGTGGTTCCCAACAAATCTTTCATTTGAAAATCTTGGGGTTTTAAGACTTGCCATGATTCATGCGAAAAACTATGTATTTGCAGAGGATGTAACATACAAAGTTCATGTGATAGAGGATAAAGAACTTGCGGATAAGCTGTATGACAGAATAGATGTAATGACCTTCTTTATTGAAGAAACTTACAAGAGAGAACTTATCAATGAGTATCCAGAGGAGATAGAAGAGGTATATTTAGAGGAGATGTATATCAACACACTCTTCTCATATATGAAAGCTGTTCCTTCTAATAAATGGAAATTATCATTCCTTAATTACTTAAGAGAAGGTATTATGGAATGTTTCCCGGAATATGATACTAATCCATATTACTGGGAGAAATATGATGATGAAGTTAAGGAAATGTTAGAGCTTCATTGCAGAAATCCAAAGAAATTTATGAGTCAGTATAAGTCTGCATGGAAAGGTAATTAGGAGATTTACATGGAAAAATGTTCAATAGTTGTACCTTGTTACAACGAAGAAGAAGCTATTCCTTTGTTTTATGAAGCTACAGAGAAAGCAACAAAGGATATGCCAGTAGAAATTGAATATGTTTTTGTTAATGATGGCAGCAGGGATAATACACTTGAGGTAATGAGAAATCTTAGCGAATCAGATTCAAAGGTTCATTATGTGTCTTTTTCAAGAAATTTTGGAAAAGAAGCTGCAATGTTCGCAGGAATGAAAGAGACAACAGGTGATTATGTAGTAATCATGGATGTTGATCTTCAGGATCCTCCTGAGTTACTTCCTGAAATGTACAAGGCAGTAACAGAAGAAGGTTATGATTGCGTAGCTACAAGAAGAGTAGACAGAAAAGGCGAACCACCAATCAGATCTGCCTTTGCCAATATGTTTTATTTTATTATGAGAATTATTGCCAAAGTAGATATGGTTCCAGGAGCCAGAGATTTTAGGTTCATGAAACGTGTAATGGTTGATGCCATTTTGGATATGGGTGAATATAACCGATTCAGCAAGGGTATTTTTGGCTGGGTAGGCTTTGAAACCAAGTGGGTTCCTTTTGAAAACAGAAAGAGAGTTGCAGGAAAGACTAAATGGTCATTCTTCAAGCTTTTCCAGTATTCAATTGAGGGAATTGTTGCATTTTCAACTGCACCACTTGTATGGTCTTCAATCATTGGATTGTTTTTCTTTGTTGCATCCTTTGTTGCAGTAATATTCCTCTTTGTCAGAGCGCTTATTTATGGAGATCCAGTTGATGGATGGCCATCACTTGCATGTATGATTACATTTTTTGCAGGTCTTCAGTTGTTCTGTACAGGTATTATTGGAATGTATATGTCAAAGGCTTACCTTGAAGTTAAGGGAAGACCTATTTACATAGTGAAAGAGAAAAAGTAATGGATAAATTATTTGCCAAACTTAAAAGTCAACAATATAAGATTCCCTTTTTATCAGCAATGATAATTGGTTTGTTAACACATATGGTTATGATAGTTAACAAGTATCCAAATGTTGATTCAATGACGAATTTTTATTTCGATCAGAATATGGTTACCAGTGGAAGATGGTTTTTAATCTGTGCATGTGGAATATCATCCTTCTATGATTTAAATTTTGTAAATGGATTGCTTGCAATATTCTTTTTAGCTATATGTGCGGTATACGTTACAAGATTTTTCAAGGTTGAAAAAGTATCTTCACTGATTCTTATTCCTGCAGTAATGGTTACATTCCCTGCAGTTGCAGCAACAATGTCATATATGTATACAGTTGACGGATATATGTTAGGACTGTTAATGGCAATTCTTGCTGCATATGTTACAAAAAAATATAAATTTGGATTTATTGCTGGCGGAGTTCTTCTTGCCTTTAGCATGGGAACATATCAGGCATATCTTGCATTTACAATTCTTATGGTTATCTTTGATCTTTTGATTGGAATAGCCGAGAATGAGAAAATAAAGGACCTTTGGAACAGAGGTTGGAAATATCTTGTAATGGGCGTAATGGGCGGAACATTATACTATGTTATCCTCAAAATCTGCTTATTACTTGAGCATAAGGAACTTGATACATATCAGGGAATCAATGAGATGGGCAAATTCTCACTGGCTACCTTCCCTACAATGATTAAGGATGTATATTTTGATTTTGCAGCATTTGCTTCAAAAGGAAGAATATTTGTTAATAATCCTCTTTCAATGGTAGTTATGTGCGTGTTGATAGCGGGAATTATTATTTCAGTCTGTACAGTTGTAGCCAGATATGAATCATATAAGAAATGGTATAACTGGCTTTTGATGCTTGCATTTCTTATTATGCTTCCAATTGGATGCAATATTATTCTTCTTATGTCATCACAGGCTGAGTATCATTTGTTAATGAGAATGCAATGGGAGCTTTTCATAGTGGCTGGCGTAGTTATCTGCGAAAAGGCGATTTCCTGCCTTGAAGAATTAAAGGAGAAAATGCAGATTGCCAAAATAGTAACAGTAGTTGTAGTTGCAGTTATTTGCTATAACTTCTTCCTTGCTGATAATATTGCATACTTTAATCTTAACGAGAAATATGAGAAAACTTACGCTTACTGTGTAAGACTTTTAGATAGAATTGAGCAGACAGAAGGATATTATCAGGGAATACCAATCTGTATGGTTGGCGTTGTAAGCGAGGATAGTTATCCAACAACTGATATTACTTCTAAGGTTACAGCAAGAATGCGAGGAACTGATGGAGATTTCCTTCTTTACAGAGGCGAACAGTATGAAGAATATATGAAGCACTATCTTGGAGCTACATTAAATATTCTTACTGGAGATGATGTAATAGATATGTATTATTCGGAAGATTATCAGATAATGACAAGCTTCCCAGATAAAGACAGTATCAAAATCGTAAATGGAATAATGTATATCAAACTTGAATAAACAGGTGGAAAAATGAGTAAATTAACTGTAATTATTCCTTCATTTAATGAAGAGGACAATATTAAGAATACAGCGTCTGTTATAGGAAGCACTCTTTCAGAGGCAGGTATTGATTACAATCTGCTTTTTGTATCAGATGGTTCCACTGACAATACCTTCTCAATTGTCGAGGAATTAAATTCTTCAGATAAAAGAGTAGAGGGTATTCAGTTTAGCAGAAATTTTGGCAAAGAAGCTGCGATTTTTGCAGGACTTGAGTATGCTACAGGAGACTGTGTTGCTGTTATTGACTGTGATTTGCAGCATCCTCCAAAAACTCTTGTGGAAATGTATTCTTTATGGGAACAGGGCTACGAAGTAATAGAAGGAATTAAGTCAAAAAGAGGCAAAGAAAGTATTATTCATAAAATGTTCGTAGGAATATTCTATGGAATAATGAGCAGCCTCATGAAAATAGATATGAATTCTACATCAGATTTTAAGCTGATGGATCGAAAAGTTGTTAATGCATTGTTGGAATTACCTGAAAGAAATACTTTCTTCAGAGCCTTATCGTTCTGGGCAGGATTTAAGAGTACATCAGTAACCTTTGATGTTGAAGAAAGAAAAGCAGGTAAGAGCAAGTGGTCATTTGCAGGATTGGTTAGATATGCAATTTCAAATACTACTTCATTTACAACAGCACCATTAAAATTCGTGCTCGGAATGGGCTTTATATTGATGTTATTCTCACTTATTCTTGGTGTAGAGACATTGGTAAACTATTTCCTTGGCATAGCAGCAGATGGATTTACAACAGTAATTCTTCTTATCCTCATTGTAGGAGGCTGTATAATGATAAGCCTTGGAATTATTGGACATTATATAGCAAGAATTTATGAAGAAGTTAAGGGCAGACCTAGATACATTGTTTCAAAGGTAACAGAAAATAAATGAGTGAAAAGAAAAGCAGACAACTGAATATGGAGATTCTCAGAATTGTCGCTATGTTCATGATTATTTCTTTGCATTATCTTGATAAGGGCGGTATTTTAAGAGATTTCAGTGAAAAGCCTTCGCTTTTTCATGAGATAGCTTGGATTATCGAAGCATTTGCAATGGTCAGCGTTAATATTTATGTATTAATTAGCGGATATTTCCTGGCAGAATCAGAATTCAAATTAAAGAAACTTATAATGCTTTGGATTCAGATAATCCTATATTCATGGATTATTACAGGTATAGTTGCAATAGCCGGCGGACAAGTCATTAAGGATAAGGGGATATACGATTTGATACCTCTTGTTTTGCCTGTAACAGGAAGCCATTACTGGTTTGCAACAATTTATGTACTGATGTACGCTTGCTTCCCATTTATGAATAAGGCTATTAAGGCCATGGATAAAAAGAAGCATAGGACAGCGATAATTGTTGGAGTGTTGATTTTCTCTGCCTGGAATACATTTTTACCAATGACTATTCCAGTGACGGATAAAGATGGAATGGATATTTGCTGGTTTGCAATCCTTTATCTGATAGCAGCTTACTTAAGAAAATATGGAAATGAAATTAAGCTTAATAAATGGTTGTCACTTGCAATATATGTTTTATGCTCTGTTTTGATTTATTCATTAGGAAAAGGATTGCTTTTAGCTGATATGGTAGTTGGAAAGCTTGGTGGATTTGCTGAGAATTTCTATCCATATAATTCTTTGTTTACATTAATAGGAAGTGTGGCATTATTTATATTCTTTATGAAGTCATCCTTCAATATGCCTAAGTGGATTGGAAAAGTTATATTGTGGGCTTCAGCAGGATGTTTTGGCGTATATCTGCTTCATGAACATCAGCTCATTAGATATGAGTGGCCTAAATTATTTAATACTGCAAAGTACGCAGATACTCCTTTGTTTTTGCTGAATATGATTGTTTCAGTAGTATGTGTATTTATCGTGGGTATTTGTATTGATTATATAAGAAGACTTATTGTGAGCCTTTTTATGAAAATCGGAGGTAAGAAAAATGATTAAGTTTAATGTCCCTCCTTTCACAGGAAAGGAAATGGATTATATAAAAGAATGTGTCGATAATCAGAAAATCTGTGGAGATGGTCCATTTACAAAAAAGTGTAATGAGTGGATTGTAAATAAGACTGGCAGCAATAAGGCACTTCTTACAACATCATGTACGCATGCTACAGAAATGGCTGCAATTCTTTGCGACATTAAGCCAGGAGATGAAGTTATTATGCCAAGCTATACATTTGTATCAACTGCTGATGCATTTGTATTAAGAGGCGCAACTGCTGTATTTGTGGATATAAGACCTGATACTATGAATATTGATGAGAATCTTATTGAAGCAGCTATAACAGATAAAACAAAAGCAATTGTTCCAGTTCATTATGCAGGTGTTTCTTGCGAAATGGATAAGATTATGGAGATTGCAAAGAAATATAATCTCTATGTTATTGAAGATGCCGCACAGGGAATCATGTCTACATATAAAGGACAGGCATTGGGAACATTTGGTAATTTCGGTTGCTTTTCATTCCATGAAACTAAGAACTTTTCAATGGGTGAAGGTGGAGCAATTCTTATCAGAGATGATAAGGATTTTGAACAGGCTGAAATTATTCGTGAGAAGGGAACAAACAGAGCACAGTTTTTCCGAGGAATGGTAGATAAATACAGATGGATGGATGCAGGATCATCATATCTTCCAAGTGATATGAATGCAGCATATTTATATGCTCAGCTTGAAATGGCAGATGAGATTACTGCAGACAGAATGAGAAGTTGGGAAAGATATTATGCTAATTTCGAGGAACTTGAAAAAGCAGGTAAGGTTCAAAGACCTGTAATTCCAGAAGGTTGTACTCATAATGCGCATATGTTCTATCTTAAATGTAAGGACCTTGAGGAGAGAACAAAGCTTATTAAGTTCCTTGGAGATAATGATATTTTGGCAGTATTCCATTATGTACCTCTTCACACAGCGCCAGCTGGTATTAAATATGGTCGTTTTAATGGAGAAGATAAATATACAACAGCTGAGAGTGACAGACTTGTAAGACTTCCTCTTTACTATAAATTAACGCAGAAGGAAGTAGATTACATTTCTGATAAGGTAAAGGAATTTTATAATGCATAGCGTATCTATACGTCCAATTAATTATGGCGATACTGAGAATATAATAAAGTGGAGAAATTCGGATTATGTTAGATGCCACTTTATTTATCAGGCGCTTTTTACAAAAGAAAGCCATGAGAACTGGATGAAGAATATGGTAGAAACAGGGAAGGTAGCGCAATTCATTATTCTTTTGGATAATGAAGCAGTAGGAAGCGTATATCTTCGTGATATAGATAAGGAAGAAAAAAGTGCCGAGTATGGCATATTTATTGGAGAGGAAAATGCTCGCGGGAAAGGTGTTGGTACGGAAAGTGCCAGACTTATATTGAAGTATGCTTTTGAAGAAGCAGGGCTTGAACATATTTTCCTAAGAGTATTTGCAGATAATCCGGGAGCTATTAAAAGCTATGAGAAGGCTGGCTTCAAAAGAAATGGTCAGATAGAGAATGTACAAATAGGTGATCATTTGCAGGAAGTTATCTTTATGAGTTTGGAGAAAGAAGACTTTGAAGGATAGTAAAGATAGAAAAATTATCAATATAATAGTTATTTCTCTGGCAGCAGTCCTGCTTACTGTATATGCATGGAGTCTGATTGTATTGCATTTTAATCAGACTATGTATTCGCAGACAGGCATGTTCGAATCGGATTTATATGCTCATATAGAGATGGCTCTCGATGGATGGGGCTATAGTATTTTGGCAGTAATATTCAGACTATTAGCTCTTATTCCTAACGAAACCATATTCCATATGGGAATAGCAGTATTTTTGGGCGCTTGCGAAATAGCAACCTTGGCTATCACATTTATATGGTCTAAGAAATTGGAATTAAAAAACTGGGAAGCAGTTATACTGACTGGCTTGTCAGGTTTTGTTATGCCTGCATTTATAAGAGCTATTCAGCCTTATAGATATATTGGTTATCAATCGCCTTCTATCTGGCATAACTCAACATACATTGTAATGAAGCTTCTAGCATTAATGTGTATCATTCTTTATATTCAGATTTCAAGAAAATATAAAGAGGAGATGAAGGCTTCCGATATTATAGTTTTTGCTGTTTTGTTAGCACTAACTACAGCAGTTAAAACTAATTTTGTAATAGCTTTTGCACCTGGTGCACTGTTATTTCTTATTATTGATAAGATTTTGGGAGTATCTTTTAAGAGATTGCTTTTGGCTGCAATGACTATTGTTCCAACAATTGGAGTGATTCTATTTCAAAGATTGGTTTTATTCGGAGAAGAGACGGGAAATGGTATTGTAATTGATCCTTTATACTCTGTATATTTAAGAGCTGAAAGACCATATTTTACAATGATTTTGTCTGCGGCATTTCCAGTATTTGTATTCCTGATTAATATAATACCTGTGTTAAAGGATACCATAGAGGATTTCAAGAACAAAAAATCGCTTAAACATCGAGAGTTCCTGTTTGGCTGGACTATGTGGTTTGCAGGTTTTGTAGAACTATTATTATTAAGAGAAACTGGCAACAGGGAATTGGATGATAATTTTGCCTGGGGTTATGATTTCTGCTTATTTATTATATTTATAATCAGTATTTTGTATTTCATAAGAAATATAAGAGAAAAAGAAAGAATACTTAATTCAAAATTAATAAAGTGGATATATATTGTTTTAGGAACAGTGATGCTGGGGTATCATACATTCTGTGGGTTATACTTTTATATTGGACTTACCAAAGGCATGACATTCTTTATGCAATGAAATAATAGATGATTTCATGGAGGATAAAATGAAAGTCAGTTTTGTTATTCCCTGCTATAGATCTGCAAATACTATTGCAGGGGTAGTAGATGAAATTAAAAATACAATGGCTACAATAGGCCACGAATATGAGATTGTGTTAGTAAATGACAGTTCGCCAGATGATACATTTTCAGTAATCAGAGAATTGGTTAAAGCAAATGAAAATGTAACAGGAATAGATTTGGCTAAAAACTTTGGACAACACTGTGCACTCATGGCAGGTATGAGACAGACTTCAGGTGATGTAGTTGTTTGCCTTGATGATGATGGACAGACTCCTGCGGATGAGGTGGGCAAGCTTCTTAACAAGCTGGATGAAGGTTTCGATGTTTGTTATGCAAGCTATGGCAAAAAACAGCATTCAGGATTTAGAAATTTTGGAAGTAAGATAAATGAACTTATGACCAGAGTTATGCTTGGAAAGCCAAAGGAATTATACGTATCAAGCTATTTCGCAGTTAAGAGATTTGTTGTTGATGACATGCTTAGATATGAGCAGTCTTATGCATACGTAATAGGACTTGTACTTAGAGCTACTAAAAATGTAACGAATGTAGAGGTAAAGCATAGAGCAAGAACTGAAGGAACAAGCGGATATACATTAAAGAAATTATTTGCCCTTTGGTTTAACGGATTTACTGCATTCTCAATCAAACCGCTAAGAATTGCTACATTTATCGGATGTATGTGTGCGGGAACGGGATTTTTGTACGGAATCTATACAATCATTAAGAAATTAGTATTAGTAGATGTTCAGGCAGGTTTCTCAGCACTTATGTCAGTTTTGGTATTTGTAGGCGGTATGATAATGCTTATGCTTGGACTTATTGGTGAGTATGTGGGAAGAATATATATTTGTATGAATAATTCTCCTCAGTATGTAATCAGAGAAATCCTTGCAAACGATAAAGAAAAATAAATTATCCGATAGGGATGGATTTTTAAAATGGATCAAAAAACAGCAGTAAAAAAGAATAATAAAATATGGCTTGATTGCATATTTATTGCAGTTTTATTTGTGTTTCCATTTATTCATCTTGCGTTTGGTGTGGATTTTACAGATACAGGATATAGTCTTGGTAATTTTGAAAATCTTGAAAATATGAACATTACCTGGACTATTGCAACTTTCTGGGCAAATATCGTAGGTAAATTCTTTACTATGCTGCCATTAGGACATACTTGGATTGGTATGAAGTTTTATACTACACTGATTCCGGCAGCAGGAGCAATTATTTCATATGTTTTCTTGAAGAAATACATACCAAAAGGAATCGTGTTTGTTGGCGAGATTATTACATTATGTCTCTGCTGGTGCCCAACAACAATTCTATATAATTATCTGACATATTTTCTTTTCCTTCTTGCAATAGTTGTGCTTATTAAGTCTTTGGAGAAGGATTCTTATATTGGACTTTTGATAGCTGGTATAATTCTTGCGTTTAATGTATTTGTAAGATTTCCAAATATTACAGAAGTCAGTCTTATTCTGGTGGTTTGGCTGGATGGTTTCGTTAAAAAGAAGAAAATATCCAAAGTTATTCTTACAACGCTTGTTTGTATAGGTGGATTTATACTTGGAATAGCTATAAATGTATTAATTATTGGTATTCAGTATGGTGTATCATCTATACCTGCTATGGTACAGTCACTTTTCTCTATGACAGGAGAGGAAGCTGGCTATACTCCAAAGGCTATGGTATTTAAGATGTTCACCAGCTACTATACATACAGAAAAAGCTATATATTTATGATTGGTATTTTAACTGTTGCATTTGTGCTTGGAGTTATTTCAAGAAAGCATTGGTTAAAGATTTTAGCTTGTGTTGTTCAGGCAGGCCTATATGTTCTTTTTGTAGTATGGGCAATAAGAAACAAAGTATTTACTCTTAATTATGAGGATTATAGTTCTGTTTATTTTTGGGGAATTATAATATTGATGCTATGTAATATTTTCTCGATAGTTACTATTCTGAGAAAGAATACAAGCGATACAGAAAAAATGATTGCAATGGCTTCACTTATAGTTATCTGGATAACACCTCTTGGAAGTAATAATGGTTTGTTCCCTGCATATAATAATCTTTTTATTGTCGCTCCAGCTACAATTTACATGATATGGAGAGAATTTTTTAAGGGTAGAAACTTCTATGAGCTTATGGATATGGAAACTAAGAATTCCATGATTGCTTTCAGAATTATGGTTGCATTGCTTATGTTATGTATCACTATTCAAAGCTTGATATTTGGATTTGTGTTTATATTCAGAGATGCAGGATTCCCTTATAAGAATCATTATTCTATTGATGGAAATGAAGTACTTGCTGGAATGCATACAAATGAAGAGAGAGCTTTGGTAATAGAAGAACTTACAGAGTATGCCAAAGAAAATAATTACTCGGAGAAAAAGGCTGTATTCTACGGGGATTTACCAGCACTTGAGTACATATTAAAAATGCCATGTGCAATTTCTCACACATGGCCAAATCTTGGTTCTTTCTCATTTGAAGAATTTGAAACTGATTTAGATAATCTTACTGACACACCTGTTATTTTTATAAATGAAAATGTGTGTGAAGATATATTTGATTTATCCGAAACTGCGACTAAAAAGGAATGTGCATTATCGGAGTATATGGTAAACAATAATTATATTCTGGTAGAGAAAATAGATAATATTGCTATTTACGAAAGAAGATAATTATCTAGTCCATCTGCCGCTTGCGCCGCAAGGAAGATATAATCCGTCATCTCTTACAGGAAGACCGATTTCCTCTGATTCAACGTGACCACCGAATTTAGGAACGATTGCAGTATTAATCATATATGAAAGAACTGCAGGCTGAAGGCCAGTGGTATATGAATTAATAAGGAAGAAAGAAGCATCCTTGTCAAGAATCTGAGCTGTTAACTCGATGAATGGGAAGATACTTTCTTCGATTTTCCAAATCTCACCCTTAGGTCCACGACCATAAGAAGGTGGATCCATGATAATTCCGTCATAAGTGTTGCCGCGACGGATTTCTCTTTCAACGAATTTAACACAATCGTCTACGAGCCAGCGAATTGGAGCATCTTCAAGTCCTGAAGCGTAGGCGTTTTCTTTTGCCCATTGAACCATTCCTTTTGCTGCGTCAACGTGAGTAACCTGGGCACCAGCCTTGGCTGCTGAAAGAGTTGCACCACCTGTGTAGGCAAAAAGGTTTAATACCTTAAATGGTTTGTCGGGATTCTCTGCTTTCTTCTTATTTATAATAGAAGAAAACCAATCCCAGTTAACTGCCTGCTCAGGAAATATTCCTGTGTGCTTAAAAGCAAATGGCTTTAAGTTAAAAGTAAGTTCCTTATAATTGATAGTCCATTCTTCTGGGAGATTCCTAAATTCCCATTCGCCACCACCCTTACTGCTTCTATGATAGTGACCATTGAAATTCTTCCATCCCTTATTAGAATGAGGTGTATTCCATATAACCTGAGGATCTGGTCTAACAAGAGTATATTCACCCCAGCGTTCAAGTTTTTCTCCGTTTGAAGTAGCGAGTACTTCGTAATCTTTCCAGTTATCGGCAATCCACATATAAAAGCCTCCGTTTATTTCATTCCTTAATATTATAATATAGAAGAAATCTTTGCAATTAAATAGAAAGATACTTTTTGAAAATATATATTGATATGTGAATTATTGTGGTAAAATAAAAATATATGGGGCAAAGGAGACGGATATGGAAGAAGCTAAGAATGAAGTAAAAAAGACTGAATTTGATTATGAGCATTTTGATTTTGAATCTTGCTTCAAGGAAGTAAGAAGCGGAATAAAGAAACCAAACATTCTTGTGTGCGGAGCTACTGGAGTTGGAAAGAGTAGTTTAGTTAATGATCTTCTTAATTTGTCTGTAAATAATAAGGCAGAGGTTGGAGATGATGGACGTCCAAGAACAAGGGGTGTAGAGTTATACACTTCAGAGGATTCTTCAATTAATCTATATGACAGTGAAGGTTACGAAGTTGGTACAATCAGACAGGAATATTATAGAAAAGAGATTCTTGGATTTATAGATGAGAAAATAAAAGAGGACCCTACACATCTCGAAGCAAGAATTCACGAGGTTTGGTATTGCGTTTCAGCAGGTAATAAGAGATTCTTTGATGTTGATAGAGATTTAATCAGAGAGATTATGGACAGAAGTGTTCCAGTTATGGTCCTTATTACTAAGGTTGATGAGGTTGAAGAAGAGGAATTAGATGGTCTTAAGAGAGAAATTAAGAGGAATTTCCCAAAGCTTAGCATTTTCACATATTCAACTACAATTCCTGATGATGAAGATTACAAAGATGTTTACAAGGAATACGTTCAGGTAGATAAGATTACAGAATGGGCTATAGATAATCTGGATGAATCTCTTCTTTCTGGATTCCTTCCAGCGGTTAAGAGAGGAATTAGTGATAAACGTAAATATATAATGAAGAAAGTGGTTCCAATGTATGCGGGTACTGCAGGAGCTCTTGTTGTAGGAACTTCATTTGTAAATGTTCCATTTACAGATTCAGCGGTACTTATGCCTTTACAGTTAAAGATGGCATTTAGCATCATCAGTACATATGGAATCAAGGCAGATGCAGGAAAGGTAATAGGTGATGTATTATCAACTAGCCTTGTTTCATATCTCGGAAGAACACTTGCAACTCAGATTATTGGTATTATTCCATTTATTGGAAATGTGGCTAAATCAACAGTCAATGTTAGTGTTGCAACAATGGTAACGGCGGTACTTGGCGCAGCTATTTCTATAGTTTGCGAGCAGTATCTGAAAACATGCGTTGACAAAGCAGGTGGACAAAAGATGGGATTTATGGAATTCTTCACAGCCGACAGACTTAAGGATGCCCTTAAGTATGTTAAAGGCCATGGAGAGGAATTCAAAATTGATGACATTGTAAAAGAAGTTGTAAAGGAAAAGATTAATGCAGCAACCAAATAATGCAGATATTTTAACAACTAATGTACTTATAATAGGAAAGTCTGGTGCTGGTAAAAGTTCTTTACTTAACTATCTCTTTGATCAGAAGCTTGAGAAAACAGGTGTTGGTGCTCCGATTACAGAGAAGGGAATATTTCCACATGATTACGAGCTTGATTCTGAAACAAAAGTCAGGGTATATGATACCTGGGGACTGGAAGCAGATAAAGCTGATGAGTGGCAGGAACTTGTAAGAAATGAAATCAGAAAGCATGATGGTCAATCTATTAAGGATTGGTTTCATACAATAATATATTGCCTTAATGCTAATTCGGACAGAATCGAGCCATTTGAGACTGATTTTATTTCGATGCTTTTGAAAGAAGGAAATAATGTAACAGTAGTACTTACTCATTGCGATGTCGGAAGAACAAAGAATACTATTGATGGTATTAAGAGAGAACTTAATTCGAAAGGCGTTGCGAGCAACAATATTATAGAAGTAAGTAATGAAGCTAAAAAATTAATCGGTGGAAAGCAGACTGAGAGATTTGGTAAAGAAAAAGTCTGGGAAAAGATTAAAAAAGGTCTATGGGATAAGATTATCGAGAAATTGCCTAAGGACCTTAGAAGTCAGGCACTTGCTATAATAGATGAAGGCAAGAATCTTTGTTATGAGAAAGTAGATAAAACTATCAAATTAAGAAATGTGCACTCAAATAAGATATTTGAAGAACTTAATGAAAAGTGTAATCAGATTCTTGTAGATTGTAATGATAGAATTCGACAGAATTACGAAAATAAAATTAATGAGGCTATAGATTTCTATTTGAAAATTTATAACAGATTTTTTGCACAGAATGAGCAGAATGCAGAAAGCAGGTTCAATGGTAATGAAGAAATGCTTAAGTATTCTATGGAAAAGGTCGAAATATTAAATGAAAGATTTGGGTTGGCATTTTTAATGGCAATGCCAGGCGTAAATCTTTTACTTCCTTTTATGATTGCAGATATGAAAAGAGATGAATATAAGGAAGAGATAGAAAAGTATATTGATAAAATGAAAGATAATGTATATCTTGATGAAAAGTCACTAAGGGAACATCTTGAGAAAATGCTTATGGAGTAAACTATGAGAAAGAGAGTTAAAAAGTCAACTACTGATAACTGGAAAAAAACATATGTAGATTATGAACAAAATAACGAAAGAGACTCCACTGGCATAATGCTTAAAAGAGTTGAGAAGAAAATAGAGAATGTTCCTGTTATCGGAAAAGGCTTGGCTAAGGTTCCAGTAATGGTTGATATGGTAAGACATTATTTAAGTGGAAGCTATAGAGATGTACCAAAGGGATTCGTTATAATAGCTATGATTGCATTGTTTTATTTCCTTTTATTTACAGATCTTTTACCAGATATACTTCCTATAGTTGGATATATAGATGATGCTATCGTTTTAACTATATGCTTAATCATATTAGATAAGGAACTTAGAAAGTTCAAAAGATGGAGAGATAATTAAAAAAATAGACCACTAAATATAGTGGTCTTTTCTATTAAAATAGTGTTTTAGTGAAAAAGTAGAAAAAAAGTTAAAAAAATTGTGAAAATATGCTTGAAATAAATAGATTATTTTGTTAATATAACACTTGCTGTGGCATTGATAGCTGAGAAGTGTAAGGTTGCCGGTTAAAATAACGGGTTTTTACATGGAGCGAATGTCTAGTCTAGATACTGACGACAAGTCACTGTACAAACATTAATAGTCTGCTTCAAGCAGAAACGACGTGTGGTCGTTTATTTTTTAGGAAATGACGCGACACACACGGGAGAGTGTACAGTCGCCCTTGTTGTACTTGGATCTATAAGTACAAAAAATGAGAGGAGACTTTTTTTATGGCAAATCAAGTAATGAGAATCACACTTAAGGCATACGAGCATCAGACAGTTGATGCAAGTGCAAAGAAGATTATCGAAACTTGCAAAAAGAATGGAGCAAAGGTAAGCGGACCAGTACCTCTTCCTACTAAGAAGGAAGTTGTTACAATTATCCGTGCCGTACACAAGTACAAAGACTCCAGAGAGCAGTTTGAACAGAGAACTCACAAGAGATTAATCGATGTTCATGAGCCAAACCAGAAAGTTATAGACGCTATGCAGAAATTAGAGATGCCTGCTGGTGTGTATATCAATATTAAGATGATCTAATTCATCTAAAAAGTAACATTTTAAAAACACCTTCTACAGACTAGTATGCATCCGATTGGATACCGCTGTAGTGGAAATTAATGGAGGTCAAAATGAAAAAAGCGATTTTAGCAACAAAAGTTGGAATGACTCAGATCTTCGCTGAAGACGGAACACTCATTCCAGTAACAGTTCTTCAGGCTGGCCCTTGTGTAGTAACACAGGTTAAGACAGTTGAGAACGACGGATACGAAGCAGTTCAGGTTGGTTTCGTAGACAAGAAAGACAAAGTAATTAACAAGGATGCTTCCGGCAAGAAGGAAATCGTTCATGCTAATGGTACAACAAAGGCTATGCAGGGACATTTCAAGAAGGCTGGTACAACAAGCAAACGTTACGTTAGAGAATTCAAGTTCGAGAATGCTTCAGAATACACATTAGCTCAGGAAATCAAAGCTGATATCTTTGCTGAAGGCGACAAGATCGACGCAACAGCAATTACAAAAGGTAAAGGTTTCCAGGGTGCTATCAAGAGACTTGGTCAGCACAGAGGACCTATGATGCATGGTTCTAAGTTCCACAGACATCAGGGTTCAAATGGTGCTTGTTCATCACCTAGCCGTGTATTTAAGGGCAAAGGAATGCCTGGTCACATGGGATGCAAGAAGGCTACAGTTAAGAATCTTGAAGTTGTCAGAGTTGACGCTGAAAAGAACTTACTTTTAGTTAAGGGTGCAGTACCAGGACCTAAGAAAGCCATGGTTACAATTAAAGAAACAACTAAGGCAGAAGCATAATAGGACGAAAGGAGGAACACACAGATGGCTCAAGTATCTGTTTACAATATGGAAGGTAAGGAAGTTGGAAAGATGGATTTACTTGATACAGTATTCGGTATCGAAGTAAATGAGCATTTAGTACACATGGCTGTAGTTCAGCACCTTGCAAATATGCGCCAGGGCACACAGAAAGCAAAGACTCGTTCAGAGGTTTCAGGTGGTGGTGCAAAACCTTGGAGACAGAAAGGAACCGGTCATGCAAGACAGGGTTCAACAAGATCACCACAGTGGAGACATGGTGGTATCGTATTCGCTCCAGTACCAAGAGATTATTCTTTCAAGTTAAATAAGAAAGAAAAGAGAATCGCTCTTAAGTCAGCTTTAACAAATAAGGTTGCTGAGGGCAAGTTAATGGTTATCGACGAAATCAAGTTCGACGAGATCAAGACAAAGAATTTTGCAAACTTCTTAAAGAACATCAATGCTAACAAGGCATTAGTTGTTATCAAGGAGAATGATAAGAATACAGTATTATCAGCAAGAAACATTCCTGATGCAATGACAACGGTTGCAGAGAACATCAACGTATATGATGTTATGAACGCAGGAACACTTGTACTTGCTAAGGATGCTGCTGAAAAGATTCAGGAGGTGTACGCATAATGGCTGATATTAAGTACTATGACGTTATTTTAAAGCCTGTAGTTACTGAGAAGAGTATGTCAGGCATGGGCGATAAGAAGTACACATTCTTAGTTAACCCAGACGCAACAAAGAATCAGATTAAGGATGCAGTTGAAAAGATGTTTCCTGGAACTGAAGTAGAAAGCGTTAATACACTTAGAACAAACGGTAAGAACAAGAGACGTGGTACAGTGTATGGAAAAACAGCTGAGACAAAGAAAGCAATCGTAAAGCTTACAAGTGCAAGCAAGGATATCGAAATCTTCGCAGGTATCTAATTGTCTCGTCTATATGCAATGAAGCATGATAATAAATAAAAAGCAAAGGAGAATAAGAAAATGGGAATTAAAACATATAATCCCTATACACCTTCCAGAAGAAATATGACTGGCTCTGACTTCTCTGAAATCACAAAGAAGACACCTGAGAAATCATTATGTGTCGCAATGGAGAAGACAGCAGGACGTAACAATCAGGGTAAAATCACAGTAAGACATCACGGCGGCGGCGCTAAGAAGAAATATAGAATCGTAGATTTCAAGAGATTAAAGGACGGTGTTCCAGCAACAGTTATCGGTATCGAGTACGATCCTAACAGAACAGCTAACATCGCATTAATCTGCTACGCAGACGGTGAAAAGAGCTACATCATCGCTCCAGAAGGATTAAAGGACGGCATGAAGGTAATGAATGGACCAACAGCCGAAATCAGAGTAGGTAACTGCTTACCTTTAGAGAAGATTCCTGTAGGTACTCAGGTTCACAACGTAGAGCTCTTCCCTGGAAAGGGTGCACAGATGGTTCGTTCAGCTGGTAACAGCGCACAGCTCATGGCTAAAGAAGGAAAGTATGCAACACTTCGTCTTCCTTCAGGCGAAATGAGAATGGTACCAATTATGTGTAGAGCAACAATTGGTGTTGTCGGAAACGTAGATCATAACCTTATCAATATTGGTAAAGCTGGACGTAAGCGTCACATGGGTATCCGCCCAACAGTTCGTGGTTCTGTTATGAACCCTAACGACCATCCACATGGTGGTGGTGAAGGTAGAACAAGTATCGGTCGTCCTGGTCCTTGTACACCTTGGGGTAAGCCAGCTTTAGGCTTGAAGACAAGAAAGAAGAACAAGCAGTCTAACAAGCTCATCGTAAGAAGAAGAGATGGACGCGCAATTAAATAAGCGCAGTTTGATAAGGAGGAAAAATAATGGCAAGATCATTAAAAAAGGGACCTTTTGCTGACGCAAGCCTTTTAAAGAAGGTTGACGCAATGAACGCATCAGGTAATAAACAAGTAATTAAAACTTGGTCACGTCGTTCTACAATCTTCCCTAGTTTTGTAGGACATACCTTCGCAGTACATGATGGAAGAAAGCATATTCCTGTATACGTAACAGAAGATATGGTAGGACACAAGTTAGGTGAATTCGTAGCAACCAGAACTTATAAGGGTCATGGTAAAGACGAAAAGAAATCAAGACGATAAGGAAGGAGGTTTTAATCCATGGAAGAAATTAAGAGCAGATCACAATATAAGAGAGAGCGTAATAAGAACAACAAGGAGACAAGACCTTCAGCTAAGTTATCTTACGCAAGAGTATCTGTACAGAAGGCTTGCTTCGTATTAGATGCTATTAGAGGCAAAGATGTTCAGACAGCTTTAGCTATCTTAGAGTATAGTCCAAGATATGCATCAAGCATTATCAAGAAGCTTTTATTAAGCGCAATTGCTAATGCTGAGAACAACAACAATTTAAGCTTTGATAAGCTTTACATTGCTGAGTGTTATGCTAACAAGGGACCTACAATGAAAAGAATTAGACCTAGAGCACAGGGTAGAGCTTATAGAATCGAGAAGAGAATGAGCCATATTACAATCGTGCTCGACGAAAGATAGGAGGAAGAGTATGGGACAGAAAGTTAATCCTCATGGAATTAGAGTAGGCGTTATCAAAGACTGGGACTCTATGTGGTATGCGGATGCTGATTTTGCTGATTGCCTTGTTGAAGATTACAACATCAGAAAGTTCTTAAAGAAGAAACTTTACACATCAGGCGTAAGCAAGATTGAGATTGAAAGAGCTTCTAATAAAGTTAAGGTTACAGTATTCACATCTAAGCCAGGTTTAGTAATTGGTAAGGGTGGCGCTGATATCGAAGCTACAAAGAAGGAATTAAAGAAACTTACAGGTAAGACTGTAAATGTAGATATTAAAGAAGTTAAGAGACCTGAAAAGGAATCACAGCTTGTTGCTGAAAACATCGCTAAGCAGCTTGAAGATCGTGTTACATACAGAAGAGCAATGAAGTCAGCTATCACAAGAACAATGAAGTCAGGTGTTCTTGGTATCAAAGTTCAGTTATCAGGCCGTTTAGGCGGTGCAGATATGGCACGTTCAGAAATGATTAGTGATGGTACTATTCCACTTCAGACATTACGTGCTGATATTGATTACGGTTTCGCAGAGGCAGATACAACTTACGGTAAAGTAGGCGTTAAGGTTTGGATCTACAAGGGCGAAGTTCTCCCCGTAAAAGAAAATAAAGAAGGGAGTGCAAAATAATGTTATTACCAAAGAGAGTTAAACATCGTAAGCAGTTCCGTGGAAGTATGAAGGGTAAAGCTCTTTCGGGCAACCAGATTACTTACGGTGAATTCGGTATCGTAGCAATGGAGCCATGCTGGATCAAGTCAAACCAGATCGAAGCAGCCCGTATCGCTATGACACGTCATATTAAGCGTGGTGGTCAGGTATGGATTAAGATCTTCCCTGATAAGCCAGTTACAGCAAAGCCAGCTGAAACTCGTATGGGTTCAGGTAAAGGTACATTGGAATATTGGGTAGCTGTTGTTAAGCCAGGTAGAGTAATGTTCGAAATCTCTGGTGTATCAGAAGACGTAGCTAGAGAAGCTCTTCGTCTTGCAACACATAAGCTCCCTTGTAAGTGCAAGATTGTTTCTAAAGCAGACTTAGAAGGAGGGGTAAACTAATGAAAAAGACTAGTGAATATGTTAATGATTTAATGAAGAAAACCCCAGCAGAATTAGATCAGGCTTTAGTTGAAGCAAAGAAAGAACTTTTCAATTTAAAATTCCAGAATGCAACAAATCAGTTAGACAACACAGCTAGAATTACAGAAGTTCGTAAGAACATCGCTAGAATTCAGACTGTTATTACTGCTAAGAAGAACGAAGTTAATGCATAGGGATTAAATTGAGAAAGGAGAATCGCTGTGGAAAGAAATTTAAGAAAAGTGCGTGTAGGTAAAGTAATCAGCAACAAGATGGACAAGACTATCGTTGTAGCTGTAGAAAACCATGTTAAGCACCCTCTTTACGGCAAGATCGTTAAGAGAACATATAAGTTAAAAGCTCATGATGAAAATAATGAGTGCCAGATTGGCGATACAGTAAAAGTTGTAGAGACAAGACCTCTCTCTAAGGATAAGAGATGGAGACTTGTTGAGATTGTAGAAAAGGTTAAATAAAGGAGATAAAAGCATGGTTCAACAGGAAACAAGGTTGAAAGTTGCTGACAACACAGGTGCTAAAGAGCTTCTTTGCATCCGTGTAGTAGGTGGTTCAACAAGAAGATATGCCAACATTGGTGACGTAATCATTGCCAGCGTTAAGGATGCTACTCCTGGCGGCGTTGTTAAAAAGGGCGATGTTGTTAAGGCCGTTGTTGTTCGTACTGTAAAAGGTGCTAGACGTAAAGATGGTTCTTACATTAGATTTGACGAGAATGCTGCAGTTATTATCAAAGATGACAAGACTCCAAAAGGAACTCGTATTTTTGGACCTGTAGCTAGAGAGCTTCGTGAGAAACAGTACATGAAGATTGTTTCTTTAGCTCCAGAAGTATTATAAGGAGGTGCCCGAATATGATGAAGATTAAGAAGGGTGATAGTGTTAAAGTTATCGCCGGAAGCTCAAAGGGCAAAGAAGCTAAGGTTATTAGTGTTGATGCTAAGAATAACAAGGTTACAGTTGAAGGCGTTAATGTAATTACAAAGCATGAGAAGCCATCAGCATCAAACCCAAATGGTGGTATCGTAACAAAAGAAGCTCCCATCGATATTTCAAACGTAATGCTTGTTAGCGATGGCAAGGCTACTAGAGTCGGATTCAAAGTTGAAGACGGTAAAAAAGTACGTGTCGCTAAGAAGACAGGAAAAGTTATTAAGAAATAATCAATGGAAGGAGGTCTAATTCGTGAGTAGACTGAAAGATCAATATAATAATGAAATTATAGATGCTATGCAGAAGAAGTTCGGCTACAAGAATATTATGGAAGTTCCAAAGCTTGATAAGATCGTTATCAACATGGGTGTAGGCGAAGCAAAAGAAAACGCAAAAGCTTTAGAGTCTGCAGTTAGAGATATGGAAATTATTTCTGGCCAGAAGGCAGTTCTTACAAAAGCTAAGAATTCAGTTGCTAACTTCAAAATCAGAGAGGGACAGAGCATTGGATGTAAAGTAACTCTTCGTGGAGACAAGATGTATGAATTCCTTGATCGTCTTGTAAATCTTGCATTACCTCGTGTACGTGACTTTAGAGGCGTTAATCCTAACGCATTTGATGGCAGAGGTAACTATGCATTAGGTATTAAGGAACAGCTTATCTTCCCTGAAATTGAGTATGATAAGGTAGATAAAGTAAGAGGTATGGATGTTATCTTCGTAACAACTGCAAAGACTGACGAAGAAGCAAGAGAGTTATTAAGACTCTTCAACATGCCATTCGCTAAGTAATTTAGTTGTCTTTTATTTAAGGAGGTATATTCATGGCTAAAACAGCAATGAAGGTTAAACAGTCACGTCAGCAGAAGTTTGGCGTTAGAGAATACAACCGTTGCCGTATTTGCGGACGTCCTCATGCATACTTAAGAAAATATGGTATTTGCCGTATTTGCTTCAGAGAGTTAGCATACAAGGGCGAAATTCCAGGCGTAAAGAAAGCAAGCTGGTAAGATAAAGGAATAATTTAAGGAGGCAAAACAATGACAATGAGCGATCCTATTGCAGATATGCTTACAAGAATTCGTAATGCAAAC
>JAKSSD010000049.1 GCA_024403275.1 Lachnospiraceae bacterium | reverse complement strand
TACCTGCAAAGTAGAATGAATCGAAGTTTGGAATTGCAATCTCAAACCATGTTGATTTCTGATCTGCAAAGCCTGCTGTAGCTGCGCTTACACAACTGTTCCAAGCTGTCTTAAATGAAGCTGTAAGGTTAGCTGTGAATGATAATGCACCTCCGACGTCTTTAAGCCCGGAAATGCTGCGCTTCCAAATACGATCACTAAGATCAGTGACGTCAAGATTAGAAGGCTCAGCGTTGAAATCTGGTGTTGACTTAATGTTTGGAAGTGTTACAAAACCAGTTGTAGGCATGCTGCCTGCTGTAGTTTCTACTGCGTACTTAACTGTAATTCCTGCACTTGAAAATTCTAACATTGTTACTTCCTTTCTGTGTACTTCCACATATAGCCACCTGCACTTTTTCTCTTGCCTTTACATACTCTCGATATATTGCAACAAGCGATTCCAGTTTGCAGATTAGCTTCTCGTACACTATCGTAAATTTTAATAATATTACCTTGTAAATCGTACTGAATTACTTTGTCATATTTAGTTACATCTCTTGATAAATTACTAAACAGAACATCAACATTTCTTTCTCCACGATTATATCTTGTCTGCAATGTATGTTTGTTGAAACCTAATTCTTCTGCCCATTTAGAAAGACTTTGAGTTTTGCCTTTATAAGTTATCCAATTCGTCTTTTGAGTGTTGTAGCATTGTTCTTTTATAGGGATCCATTTACAATTTGCTTTTGAATAATTGCCATTCACATCAACTCTTTCAATAGACAAATCGTTGTCATACCCATTCTCTAATGCCCACTCAATAAAATCTTCAAATTCAACAAACTCATTTGTAATTTCCCTTCCACCATAACTCTTATAAGATTTACTTTTAGGGTTATTACATCTTTCATTTATGTTTTTCCAAACATTGTAAATTCTTGCATATTCTTCGCTTGAAAGACCGTATTTATTCTTTTTCATAATTTATCTCCGATTAGATTTAATATATAAAATGTGGTAATTCGTAAATCGGTACGAAAAAGATTTGCAACTCTCTGTCCCACAAATTATTAAAGGTTATCTCCCGTAAACCTGGTAGACTGTATCATCACCGATTTCCTGAGATTCTGCTACAATAGCTTCATACCTCGCTGTAATTCGATAAATACTTACGTCTCTGTTAGGTACCGGGCTTTTCATTGTTCTGTTAAAACCTATATTCCTAAAAGCATTATCTACTACGCTCATTAGGTCCTTAGCTTCTGCCTTATTACCCTGCTCTTTGTTTGAATAAACATTTACAGAATACATAACTTTCGCATGATACTCAGCACCAGTAGCGTCTTGCGACTTAGCGTAGATAGAATTATCTTCCTCTTGAATACTTATACAAGGAAACGAGGAAGGAACATCTGTAATCTTAGAAGTGATGGCTACGTCAGGATATATAGTTTTAACTTGTTCTCTAATTTTAGTTATTACAAGATTCTCAACATCAATCATTAAATAACTCTCTCCTAACTATTTCTGTTGCTCTTTGCTGCATTTCCTTACTTGCATAATACATACCCTTTTTAGGCTCTAAGCCCGTTCTCATTTCACCGTTGTAAAACCAGTAACCTTTGTTAGCAAATTGTCCGCTGCCTTCTGTCTCAGACCAAGATCCCGGATATATAGGTGGTAAACCTTCTTGTCCTTCGCCTTGCCAACTTTTTGTTGACACACCTGCGCCAAATTCGAGGAAGCATACATCTTCACCCTTTGCTACAAGTTTGCAGCCCTTTTCTGTAGGCTCGATTACAACATCATAATCTTCGTTGCCTTCGTCTATACCGTTCATGTAATGAACAAAGACTATAGGTACTCCGATTTCTGCTAACCTTAAAGCTATTTGTGGTAGCTTCAATTCAATCTTACTATTCAAGCGGTTGAACATTCTTTGAACTTGCTTTACGCCCTCTGGACTTAACTCCATTTTTACATTCAACTTACACTCACTTCCTTAATCGCATAAGTAACAGAATTGATAGATTTTGCTACACTTACTACAACGTAGTTGTGAGTTTCTGTAGTATCTCTGTCTATCCATAAAACAGTATTTTCATTCCAGCCTAAATCAGTTTCAGATACAATCTTCTTACTATAATTAAGGTCTGTACCAAACATTTCATTCTTAGCTTCGCCTCTGGCAGCTGATACATTCACAAACACTTCAACCGGATCTGTATAGCCTATGCCATATTCACCAGTGTAAAGTCCGTTAGAATCTTTCAATTCTACCTGATTAGAATAATTTGCATAATAAATTTTTACTTTATTTCGCTTTAATGTTTTCATATTCTAATCACCTGCATAACATCTGCCAATAAGTCTCTATCGTCTGTTGAATGATATGTTCTGTTAATACCATTTTCATTGTGAGCAATCTCACCTTCTGCACCGATACGAACAATATATCTACAAGCTAACTTGCACTGCAATATTGCATATCTTTCAGGAACTTCTGTAACGTCTGCTGGCTTATTTCCAGTAGGGTACATACGCATAAAAATATTTTCTTTAGCTTCTAAAAGCGCCATATCGGCAAGACTATCAGCTATTGTTGAATCGTCTAACATTGTCTTAATGTATTCTCTTTTCTCTGCTTCTGTCATTGCCATATCTCACTCCTATTTAGCTTTTGACTTTTTCTTTGGTTTATCCGTACTATTTGTTTCTGCAATACTCTTATCTTTAGCAGTAGGGACAGACTGTTTATCTGCCCCATTCTGCTTACTTAATCTTTCAAGAGTATCGTGAATAAGCATACCCATTAGTTATACCTATGCAGACTTCTTTGTAACCTTAATTGCCTTGCTTGCGTCATAAAGGTATGTAGCACCATGAACATCACCAGTGATAACAGTCTCTTTTGTGAGAATGTCTCTGTCTGATTCAATGTTTACACCACGCTTTAATACAACCTTTACAGCACCTGGCTTAGCAATATACATGTCCTGAGAAGTTTTAAGTCTGTTTGTAACGATAATCTGGCAACCCTGGAACTCGCCAAGTGTACCTTTAACAGCAACATTTGCAGCGATTTCAGAAGCTGGAAGGAAACCACCGTTAAGGCCTGCCTTTCTCATTTCTGTATAAACCTTAGGCTGAACATAAGCTACCTTAACACCGTCAATGTCCTCGCCATATAATTCGAGCGCGTCTACAATGTCTGCTGCCTTTGGCATAACTGTTGAAGCTGTTGTCTCGAATGTCATTGTTGAGCCAATGTCTGTTGAAAGAGTATTGAGAATATCTCCATCAATAGCGTCGTCAAGTGAAAGCGCGATCTGTGCTGCTGCCTGGTTAAGAGGCTGACCTACACCACTTAAAACTGCTTCGTCTGTAAGAGTAACACCCTTAGCCCACTTCTTGATTGTTACAGAAGCTGTTGAAGCTGTAAGTGTTGATACTGAAATTGTTGAGCCTTCACCTACTACTGTAGCTGCTCCGATATATGAATATACTGGGAACAAAAGTGTTGATCCAGGTGTTCCAACAAGTGTTGTATCAATGTCTGCGATAGCGCCAAAAACAATGTTATCTGTAAGCTTAGCTTCTACAAGGTCTGCCATTACTTCAACATCAACTAAATTTGCTAACATAGTAACTGCCATAATTTTTCTCCTTATCTCTTTGTGTACTCGCTATACAATTCAGGATATTTCTGTCTAAATTCTAATCTCTCTGTATAGCCCATTTTTTTGAATTGATCCAATGTGACAGAAGCATTATTCTCATTTCCACCTTTAGGGCCAGGAGTATTTCTCAATACATCTGCTCTAATCTTCTGATCTAATTCTTCTGTGTAAGTTTTGAGATTAGCGAAAACTGTTGTATAATCACCATCAGCTAAAGCCTCAGCAGATTTCAAAGCTAAATCAGAATTAAAACCATTTTTAAGAAATTCTGCTTGATACTTAGATACATCTTTCTCTTTCAAAAGTGATTTAAGTAGAGCTTCCTTTTCCGCGTCTTTTTCCTGCCTCTCAGCTTCTAATCTTTCCTGCTCTGACATTTTTTCTTTAATCTGTCTCTTATACTCAGCGACGTCATGTGAAGCTTTATTAAGTGCTTCTTTAAGCTTTAAAGTCTCCGTATTATCCGCTTCATATTCGTAAGATTCCAGAGCTGCTAATTTCTGCTCAGGTGTCATTTCTGCATAGCCTTCAATTTTTGATACATCAATCTTCATACTAAACTCCTTCTAATGCGTTTTTTGAAATCTTCTCTGATTTTATACACTGCGTTTTTACAACTTCTCTGTTGATATAAACAAGTAAGTCTTGCCATATAACCTTTTAAGTTTAACTTAATTATACTACAAATTGACTATCTCAGTCAAGAACTCATTTATTGTCTGTTGCTCAACCTTCAAACCATTTGCTACAGCGTTAGGTCTAAGTAGATTCATCATAGCTGCAATATCGTTTACATTAGTCTCTTTGTACTCGTCTTTAAATCTGTTATAGAATTTCTTAAATGCTTTCTTAGCTTTCAAAACTAATTCTGCATTTTCAGGCTTTAAACAGTCATGCTTCTGGAAATCATAATATGAATCAACAACTGTCTTAACTACTGCCTGACGATATTCTGTATAACACTCTCTCTTTAATAATTCTTCACATAAGGCCCTTCTTGACGCCATTAAGTTTGAATATGTTTTAAAGATATACATTTCAGGATCGCGTCTTACAATGCTATCGTCTCTGTATTTCCAAAGGTATGTAGCTACCTGAGTTTCCCTGATATTTCTTGTAATAATATTGCTAAGAGTAACTACTACTGCTTCTTCATGGATTGTAAGCTTTTCGTTAAAGCGGATATTATTCTCTCTAAGAAATTCTGTTCTAAACATCTTGCCATGAATGAAAGTAATATCGTTGTCATGTCGGATAAGCTTCCATTCACCATCAACAAACTGATCTTCAATAAAGCTGCCGCGAATCATATCATAATGGCCTTTGCCTTCGTTGATAGCCTTATCGTAAATCTGCAAACTAAACATGCTACAGAACATGTCGTCTATATCGCAGAACATTACATATTCGCCCTTAGCTTCATCAAGTCCTCTATTTCTTGCAGCAGATACGCCAGCCTTTTCAATAGAAATCTGTCTAATGCAGTATGGATAAACTGTAAGCTCAGCAAAAGGCAATCTGTTGTCAATTCCATCATTAACAATGATTACCTCTAATGTCTCTAAATCAAAATCTGTCTGTATTGATAACGAATCAAAAAATGGTTTGCATACCGCCCATGCTTCGTCATAATGTGTTACTACAAGTGAAATTTTCCTACCAATCTCTTTCATTCATATCTCCTACCTATGCTTTATTTACTAAACTCCAATGCACATCTGCAATTTATATTATTGTCAGCTTTCTCAAACCCATAAGGTCTTAAAGCGCTGTCTCCATCTAACGTGTAGAATTTATCATTAAGAGGTATTGTCACGCCCTCTAATATCCAGTGTGAATCTCTTACTCTTTCATCACCAACTGTTACCCATGTTTTCATAACCGCTAAGCCGCTATCTTCTGCCGCAAGATATTTCGCCTCGTTATATACTCTCATGGTTTCTGTATCAATTACTCTAACAATCTCGCTGGCCTTATTGCCTAAACGTAGATAATCGGTGATTCTTTCTTCCCAGGTCTTGCCCTCTATTTTCTCGTATATGATTGCGCCTATTTTGTTTTCATCAACATTTGATTCAATTCCTAAATCTTCGGCTGCGCTGTCTGTACCAAAAACGAAGGCCATTATCAACAATTCTTCAACGGTATCAATTATTTCTTTCTGTTGTTCCTCAGAAGAAGGACTATCACCGACTATCTCTGTTATCTTATTCGTTAGATTGTTCAGCTCGTCTATCGGTATCTTGTTCATTCTCAGCACCTTCCTGCTCGTCTGGCTGAGCTTCAATCGTTGCTGCCTGCTTAGCCTCTAAGTCCTCAACATACTTCTGTGACAACAACTGAGCTTCTTCTGGATCAACGAACAATCCGCATACCTGGAAGGCTACCGAAGGAGCCACCTTGTTAGTAGCAAGCAATGTTGTAAGCACCTGGCTCTTAGAGAGAATGTTGTCATACTGTGTTCTTGTGAAGTGAGGATCAATGTCGCTTACTTTTAACTTAATGTCTCTTGTAAGTGTTCTGCATATTCCCAATACTAACTTCAAGAACTGCTGTTCAGATTTCTTAAACATAAGCTCTGTAGTCTTTGCATGTGCTTCGCAATGCTGCCAGCCATTCTGTGATAACATTGCTATATTGTTTGAAGAACTACTTGTGCTACCATCACTCTGAGCAGGTATTCCTGAAATTTCTCTAATAGCTGTAAGCAAGTCAACCTTTAAGGTCTGAGTTTCGGACTGATTAAGCTGCTCTGATAAAATCTTCACATCTGCCTTGTTCTCACCAACGGACTTCAATTCGATAAGGCCCTTCTGTCTAATTGTGTTGGCGCTCTGATCTTCTTCGAGCTGGCAGTTATAAAGAATCATTAAGCTCTGTATAAACTGTCCTACGCCATCAAGTCTGTTGCAGTCTAAATCTGATAAGGCGTCAAGCAAACTGATTACTGGCTCGAAAGCTCCCATTCTTGCCTGATTAGCTGGGTACTCGATAATAGGTATCATTCCTAAAGCGTGAGGCTCAACTGATTCAACCTTATCGCCCACTAATTCGATATGTTCTGTTTCTGTGTAGACTGAGTATCTTGGGACAATACTTACATTGCCATCACCGACATATCTTTCCTCGTTTGTGTAGAATACTGCACACATAGGCTTCTTCAAATAATCGTTTGAATAGATTACAAAAGTCTTTCGAGGATCAAGCACATATAATTCAAAAGGACAATCGTCTGTGTAAGCGTCTTTATCAGGCAATGCCATTCTGTAAGATGTGCCACATATCATTTGCCATTCGATAAGCTCTTTGTCGTTTGTAGATTTTCCTTCGCTCTGCATAAGTGCGTTAAGCTTATCTACCATTTCTGCAATACTAACATCTGAGCTTCTGCTAACATACTGAATAGGGCTGCCGCAAAGATAACCAGTTTTGAAATCTACAATTTCTTTTGCTCTGTTCTCTACGATCTGATTACAGATTTCTGGTCTAATCTCTTTCACTCTGTATAAAGATGGCTGATTGCCTTTGTAATATTCATACAGATATTCAATATCGCCCTTGTTAAGCTGCCATGTCATATCAGCAGCCTGCATAACAGCAGCTATGTTATTTCTGTTAATGTATTTCTCATTTGTGTAAATCATTCGTCTACCAAACATTCGTTTAGGTGACAAGATTAATTCTTCTTCACTCATTCTTCTTTCACTCCTGCACGCTCGCTGTGCTTTAATGTTCTGTCAATCTCAACAACGACTATTTTTTCTCCGCCATGCTCAGTCTTAATTTCTGCTATTGAATTTTTTGAAATGATTGAGTTTATTGTCTCGATTGATTCCGGGTACTGTCTTAAATCTATATTCATCAGAATTTCCTTCTGCTTATTTTCACTTCGAGCAGGACAGCCTTGCGAAAACGATCCTGCTCTCAGCACTAACGGGGGTATTTTTACTAAATGCCAGAAAACATCTGCACCTGAGTATATTATACCAAATGTTAAGTTAAACTTAAACGGAGAAAAAGTTTATATTTGAAAAATTTAAGAAAGAAAAAGAAAAGAAAAAGGGAGAAAAAGAAAAGATTAAAGAAAGAATATACAGTAATATACAGCTATATATCAGCTATATAACAGTATTATTACAGTAGTAATACAGCTGTTATAACAGTAATAATAATTATTATTATATATTTATATATATTATTATATATTATACGCGCGCGAGGCTTTTTGGTGCCGAAGGTGCGAAACCTCTGTGTGTAAAATTATATGCCAAACTATCATATTTGTTGTTTTTGACTATTTTTTGTGTTATAATCAGTTTGGAGGTGATGAAAAATGAAAAAAGAAACAAGATATTCTGTAGGAACAATGGCAGCACTTTGTAAATGTTCTGTTGCAACTTTGCAGCGATACGATATTCAGAACTTACTACCAGCACATAGAACAGAAACCGGAAGAAGGTATTACCTGGAATCAGATATTGAATTATACAAAAATGTTAAAAAGAATCATGTCATGCTTGAAAGTTATTCTGTTAAACAATTTGCAGATAAACTTAAATTATCAGTTAGGTATTTACAGAAGATCGACAATCTTGGATATTTCAAAGCCGCAAGGACTGAATCTGGCTACAGATACTACCCTTATAATTCTGTGTATCGTTATTTGCATAATTGTAAACTTAACGAAGTAAATGTAAACCGAGTGCAAGATATTATAGATTTTTATTCTGTTGCAGAAGTATCTAAGATTTTAGATATACCTGAGAGAACTCTTAGAGACTGGAACTTGTCAGGATATTATTCTGCTAACATAAGACCAGGATCTGCTAAGCATTATTTCTACACTGATTTAGATATTGATTATTTGAGCAGAATTGTTTAAGTTTATAGGTCCGCTTGTCGCCCCATAGGGGAGGGCGACTGCGCTCATTCGTATTTGCCTCTAAATTGCAATTTAATAGCTTCGTCGATAAAATTACCCTTGCAAGTATTTTCGAGCCTCTAAGGCCCTAAATTTTAACTTACAAGGGTATTGTAATGTTTAAGTTAAACTTAATCAGAAGCGACGACTTTTAATCTCTATCTTTGTTGCAGAAAATAACGCCATTGAAAGAGCTATACACAAACTATCTGGTGCGTCGTCATGTTTTGCTTTTCCAGTAATCGTAAATGAAAATACATTCTGCATAAATTGCTCATATTCTTTACTTCTACAACCACTCTGTCTGAACACCATAGTCTCTCGAATGTTTGGTGCCAGGTCGAAGATTCTCTGCTCTTTTCCTTTGCCGGTCCAGTGCTTTGTCGTACTCTGCACATTGAGCTTTTTGTTTTTTTCTCGCAATCCGGTGTTTATTTCTTCTGTATATCCACTTGTCATTTTAGTAGCTTCGACAAAGATTGCTGAGGCCTCGTTTTCGATTGCAGCAGAAATTATCTTAGGTATTGTTACTCGCTTGTCTGAATTGTCAAAAATTACATCATGTATGTAAATTGTGTCATTATATTGATAACAGACCGGTGCTGCTACATAGTCTCCGCCTCCCCATGCCGGATCGACCGCAATAAACACTCTATCAGGATCGATTCCAGTAGGTAATTCGCCATTGTAATACTGCATTTCATCAGGCGAGAACACGCTTCCATCACGTTCAACTGGCTCGCCCATGTACTGAGCTAACCATGAAGCTATATCTCCGTTTCTTTCAAACGACGCCCTTCTCTGATGGAAATAGTCTGTATTAAAACCTACTTCACATGCGTATTCAAAATTTGATTCGTCGTCTTTATCTAATGCAGGGAAATTGATAACAGAATATCTTATACCTGAACATCTGGGATCGTTCTCCAACAAGTCGATTCTTCGGGCTATAGGATCTATCATACTCCATCTGGTACCTATCCATAATTTCTTTGTTCCTTGCTTACCTCTTGGCAGCAAATTATTGTCTACTTTGGCCCATGCAGAATTTAGTCTATCTTTATTCATGGCTTCTTCAATTCCGCTTATTAGGTCGTCACAAGCCATGTAACCGTTACAATCTACAGCGCCATTCAAGGTGCCATACAAGCTTCGAGAAGTGAAACTTGCGTACTTCTTTTTTCTGTCAATATTAATCAAATTATCCCTGGCATTTGTACTGGCTAACGAACACTCAGGAAATATCTGCTTCCAACGATATGTTTCTGAATCGGTAAGTAATTCTAACAGACCAGTGTAAAATGTACTGGCTACTGTATCAGAAAAGCTGGAATACAAATTACTGCGCTCACTATCCCTCAACATTACCCACAACATGAACATCATTACAATAGTTGTCTTGCCAACACGCGGAGGCATACTTAAAAATAATTCGTCTAATTTATCTTCTTCAAGCTCCTGCAATTTGTTACATGCTAACATTAATTTGCTTCGTCTTGGCAACCAGAACTTCTTATCAAGCGGTCTGTTCCATTCCAAAGCAATCATAAAATCATCAAAATAGTCTCTGCCAGTCAAATCATAGGCCCTTTTTAAAATTTCTCTCGCAACAAGGCTTGAATTTCTGTTAAGTGAATCTCTGAAATTACATATAATCGGGTATGTGCTTTTGCGATCCTCTTTATACATGTGATACAAACACTCCCAGGCCTTATCATAATTCTTGACAGAAATGTAAGCTTTATAGGCCTCAAATAATTCTCTATTCAATATCGTCGTCACCTCCTAACATTCCGTTGTAAATTGCTTCAAACTCAGCAGCTTTCTTCGCTTCTGCTTTTCTCTTTTCCTTCTCTGCACGTCTGATAGCTACTTCTTCTCTTAACTTGGCATAATATTCTTCTGTAGGTCCGGTAACTGGTATCATAGGATCAAGGTCTTTATCTCTACCAAAGTGCTTATTGAAATAGCTACTATCTCTTAACGACTTCCTTAATGCTCTCTCAGATTCTGTTACATCTTTTGTAAGTCTATGGTCTAAAAATTCAGATGTACGTCTGCTAAGCAAGCTCTCCCCAGGTTTAAGATCCTCTGGGTAATTCTTAATGTCTATATTGAGTAACAGATTTTCATGCTTGCCTCGTACCTCTGTTCCATCTGGCTGAGTTACAAAGCCTTGATAAAATCTTCTGTGATTTAATATGCTTCGTATGCTGCTACTTCCGAACTTGGTGCCTTTTCTCGTTCTATAGCCTCTGTCATTCAATTCATTTGCTATCTTTAAATACCCGGCTCCATGCTCACATCTATAAAAGCTATACAGAACTATCCAGGCTTCTTCCGGCTCAGGTATAACCTCTTTCCTTCCGTTTCCAGTATATCCATAAGGATAGCGGCCTCCTGCAAACCCACCTTCACTTTTCTTTACTTCCTTACCTCTGCTGGTCCTATACAGAATATTCTTTCTCTCCTGCTCTGCTACAAACAACATCATGCTTCTATATAGGTTTGCAAACTCGCTCTCAGTATCAAATTCTTCTGTTATACAGTCTAAGTGCAGGCCCTTCTTCTCTAAAGCGTACATGAAGTAAAAGTACATCTTTGTATCTCTACTAAGTCTATCACTCTTGAAGATTACTACTGTATCTATATCTCCATTATCCATAAACAACATTTCATTCATGGCCGGGCGATTCTCTTTTACTCCGCTTTCTACATCAATAAACCATTTCACTACCGCCATACGTCTTTCCAAACAGTAGTCTGCGATCGCTTTCTTCTGCGCTGCAAGCCCGTACTTATCTTCTCTGCTCTGCCCTTCTGTACTTACTCTTACATAGCCCCAGACTGGTTTAAAATCGTACTTCTCAACAATCTTTGCAGAACTATGCTTTGCAACTGCTCCGTTTTGAATCTTCATTTATTTTTCCTCCCTTTTGATCTGCTAAGTTTGACTTAAATTTCCAGGCTGTCAACCTTGAAAATATCGGCCAAAATTTCACAACTCTGATTCGCTGCTTTTTCGTACTTTACAGCAATATATTACTATGCAAAATGTCAGTTGTCAATGCACACCAGGCAGCAATTTTTGTAAAATTTTCAGCTTGGAGGCTTTTTATTTTTCGGATCTGGAAGGAGGGGTTAGGCGGCGGCGGAGCCAGGGGCCCTTATTCCCCGGAGGGGACCAGCGGCGCCAGCTGTCAGAAGCCCGGAAAAGCCCTATTTATAGGCATTTCAAGGCGATCATGTGCAGTATGTGATGACAAAATGTATATGTAAAATTGCACAAAAAATTTAGTAAAATGAAGCCAGCCGCACCAGATCTGGCCGGAATTTTGCCAGCATACTTCACTATTTTTGGTTTACAATTATTGCTGCAAGTTTACAATTATTGCTAAAATCAAAATATTTTTAAAAAGTATGCAATTTGTATTGACATTATGCATACTATATGTATAATTAAGTTATGCTTAATAAATGGTTAAGGCAAACTTAACACCAGTTAAGCAGCCGGAGCGATCCGGAGAAGCAGCGAACAAAAGAAAATAGATGGAGGATCAAACAATGAAGTATTACAATGTATCTTTTAAATGGAGCGAAGAAGGCAGCACATATTGTAGCAATATTGCAAAAGCTGAGACTATCGAAGCAGTAGAAGCACATTATAGCAAGTACAGCGAAGTAACTATAACAGAGGCCAGCGATAGCGATATTAGAGAAGCTGAGAAGAAAAACAAGCCGGTTATTACTTGCGAAGCAGTAGAAACAGAAGCAGCGCCAGCAGTAGAGGCAAATACACTTTTACAGATCGCGGAGGAATACGCAAAAGCAGCGGAGCTTGAATACATGGCAGCAAGAAAAGAAGAAACAGCAAAAGCGAATTATGATAGCTTTATTGCTGGACTTACAGAAGCCGGCGCAACATTTGCGGAGAGAATCACCAGAAGAAAAGCGGAGGCGGATCACATAACGATATTATCGGATAACTTAACAGAAGCTAAGAAGCAGCACGAAAAAGCGGCAGCTTATACAAAAGCTGTTAAAGCTCAGTATTCAAAAGAATTGCAGCAAGTGATTTGTACAGAGTTATTGAAGAATAAGAAAATAGATGGCCAGCCGGTAAGATATAAGGCAGTACAGAACGCGGTAAGCGGTATAGAAGCACTCAAGGGACTTTATAATATCCGCATTTCACATGATGGATATATAACAGCCTACACAAAAGACAAGAACGGATTCAATGATATGAAGCTTATTGAGTATCTAAACCCGGCCCGCCATGAATTTGATAAAAATTATAAGTCTGAGTATTACATGGACTTTTCGATCCTGGAGCGACGCGCCGGAGAATATAAGCATATTGCAGCCGGTGAACTTGCGGATCAATTTGATAAATACATTGCAGCGCGTGAAGCTATCCACGAAGCAAGAAAAGAATATGAAAAGAAAATTGAAGCAATAAAAGCCGGCGCGGAGTGTGTCGGAGTAGACTGGAATTATAAGCTTTATTATTTAGATTAATAACAGAAATAAAAGCAGCTAAGGCGGCCGGCATGGCTGCCGCTGCTGGTGGAGGTTTAAAACATGATAATTATAAAAAGCAAGCCGGATAAAAGCGGCAATATATATATACTAAAAATTGATAGCTCAAAAAGTGTATTTTATAGCACTTGCGGCGGTAGATGTGACGCACATTTAATAGTAACAAAAAGCGAATTATTCGCGATAGAAAAAACACTTTTATTATTAAATTTTAAAGAAGAATACATCTAAATTATGGAGGGACTAAAAATGTATAAAAGAATAACAGAAGATATATATATAACGCAGGGTTTATATTTTGGAATATGGGAGGATCTAACAATTGATAGCACTTTAAAAGAAGCGCGCCAGATGTTAAGAGACTACAACGAAAACGATCCAGCGACGCCACATAGAATCATCAAAAAGCGTGTTAAGATTGAAAATTAATGGAGGTGGACCACATGAAGAAATACTATAATTTTGAAACTATGTATATAAGCTTGCGCGACGAATTAAGAAGCTATTTAAAAGATAATAATATTTATTATGAATTATCAAAAGCGGACCGATACTATCATTTTGAAATACTAACCGACGCCGCCGGAGCTCAAAAAATTAATAATTTTATTGATAGCGTAAGTATAACAGAAGTTGTATAATAATAAATTAAAATAATATAGGCAGCTGCAAAAGCTGCTTTTATTATAACTAACGGAGGATATATAAAATGAAATATCAATATAAAATACCGGTTAAGAAGTATATTAAATTATACGATCTAATCATGGACAATAATTATCATACTTTAATTGCTGGCGCCACTGGCAGCGGTAAAAGTGTTTTGTTAAATAGCTCTATCATTTATGAAATGAATAATAATACGCCGGCAAGCGTTCAATTCGTATTTTTTGATCCTAAAAAGATTGAATTAATACAATATAAAAATACGCGCTATTGTCTGAAGTTTTGCACAGAAATAAACGACATTTTATATACTATGGAGCAATTAAGAAATACAATGGAGGCCCGCTATAATAAAATGATAAAAGCCGGCGAGCGCTTCTCCAGCGATAAAAAAATAATAGTTGTAATTGATGAATTAGCGGACCTTTTGACGGGCTATGATAAAAAATCTAAAAAGTTTGAAAATCTATTGATAGTAATGCTCCAGAAGTGCCGCGCCGCAAATATTAAATTTATCGTTGCTACTCAGCAACCCGCAAGAAGCATATTAAAGAATAGTATCACATTAAATTTGACAAATAGAGTAGCCCTAAGAACAACCTCAGCGATTGAATCAAGGCAAATTATAAACGCCGCCGGAGCTGAGACGCTTCCTAAATATGGCTTTTGTATTGTAAACTCTCCGGAGTATATGCAGCCGCAAAAGTTTGAAATATCACTAACGCCGGATCAACTTATACAAGAATCTTGTAAGGCGTGGAGTGCTGGCGGCTATATGGTTATAAAATAAAATTAAATTAGCAGCTTTTAAGGGCTGCTTTTTTATTGCCTTAAATTCTGGATAAGCTCCGCAAGCGTGGACCGGCTCCGACTGGATCAAGTCGGATCGCTGCCACTGGTAAACTCTGAGAAGCTCCGGAGCGTTTAAAGGCTCAAAATGGCGCTTATTTTGTTTTAATGATAAAATACACCTTAAAAGCATTTTGAAGCCATATAGGCGGCAAATTTTGCGTTTAAAGGGTATTCTAAGCAGCAGCACGCCAGCAGCCCGCAAGCAATCCAGCAAAAACAGCTTGAAAAGTATCTTGAAAACTGCCAGCACTGGCCCGGATCAACCCGGAGAGACTGCCGCCGGGACTGCTGCCGCCGGTCCGCTGTTTTGACTTGCTTAGTCAATAGCTACTGCCGCCATGCTTCAACGTGCTAATGTGATGAATTTAAGGTGTGCAGAATTTAGCGGTTTAAAGTGCGAAAACCCTGCTGAAAAATTTTCTAAAGCTCTTTCTAATGTTCCCTAAGGAATTTTCAAAAATTTTTTCAAAAAATAAAATATTAAGTGATTTGTAACAGAAATTCTGTAAAGATTTTTCCCGGCTTCTGTTCAAATATTTACCCTTCTATGCCCTTCTATGCTTCAAGAATTTTCTGCAAATTATATCCACTTCTGAGGATAGATTTATACAATTTCAGTCGATATTTTACGTATTTTATATAAGTATTTTTAATAAATGTGCAGAAATTTTTATGGGTAAATTATGGGGCAAGTTTGGGGTAAGTATGGGGCAAGGTTATTCCAGGGATATGCCTTAATTTTGGAAAATGCCTTCTTTCTGTAGGCAGATAGGGGGGTATGTTTTCTGCAACAAAAAAGAACAGATTTCTCTGCTCTTAATTGCTTTTCAATCCATTAATGAATCAATTTCTGTTCCCATTTTTTAGAAATCACTTCCTTCTGTAAATATATAATAGGGGTACATCATTCTTCTGTATCATCAAATTCTATCTTCATAAATAAGCCTTTGCCAATTCCACGACTTGTATTTTGCAGATTGCTCATTACATGTCTTTGCGATACTCCTAACTGATCTGCTAACTCTTTCAAAGTATCGCCTACAGCTTCTATTAGCTGCAAATCATCATCAGATACTT
>JAKSSD010000048.1 GCA_024403275.1 Lachnospiraceae bacterium | reverse complement strand
CGCCTATGATAGTAGGGGTGTATAATTTGGGTGCAAAAAATGCTGTTAACATCGAACTCAAAGGCTTCTCTGATAATATAGAAAAGCCTCAGTTTGGATTTGAAAACTTTTTTGCTGGAGAGTTCCAGAAGGACTATGTGAAATGGTACGAAGGTAATATGCCATTGAAAGGCTTCTGGGTTCGTAATTATGGTACTTTGAAATACCATCTTTTCTCAGAGACTAATAATCCTATTGGAAAGAATGGTTATATTTATGATGATAATTATCTAAGCTCTGAACTTGCGATTGAAGAGGAAGATGATTATACATCGGCTGAAAAACAAAATGAAATGATTTCTTTTGTTGATAAGATAGAAACATTAAGTAAATTGTTGGAAGAAAACGATAAAGAGTTACTTGTGTATGTGGTTCCAAGTAAGGCTAAGCTTGAAGCAGACAGGATTCCATATGCTTATAGTTTATTTAAGGATGATAATAAGAAAAACGCTTCAGATATCTTCTTAGATGAGATTGGAAAAAGAAACGTAGATTATATCTATTGCGCAGACTATACAAACGAGATTGAATATCCTTTGTACTATTCGACTGGAATTCACTGGTCAAGACCTTATGAGCAGTATTCAAGTCAGGTGATTATTGATGAAATGTCAAAAATCACAGGTAAGAATTACAGACAATTCGATATCACAGGAGTTGAAAACTCTAAAGAAGATTATTATAGAGATAATGATCTCTATGAAATGATTAACACCTGGGACCCATCAGGTTGTGAATATTATCAGTATACAACTGCTTCAAGAGATGTTGAAAAAACAGATAAAATCAGAATGTTTATTTACGGAGATTCATTTGCTTTGGGATTGAGAAAGGATATTCTTGAGCATTATCCTAATGAGGCGATTTATTACGTAAATAGAAATGATTACTACTATGATTCTCATGAAATATTTATTGGATTAAAAAGAGATTACAATAATCTCGATGTTGAAAAATGCTTAACAAATTCTGACTTAGTGGTGCTTGAATTTGTTGATGCAGAGCTTAAGAATTATTCCTATGGTTTTGTAGATTACCTGATAGATTATATTAATAATGGTTATGAAGAAAAGGATTATTGCGTTAATAATCTTGATATGATAAATGAGTGGGACAGAGAGAACATATATGGCTTATACGGCCAGGAAGAAGGTTACGCTTGGACTTCAGGATCCTTTGAAGTAACGTTAAGCAATGAAGAAATATTTAATAATGGATTAAATATTAGTTTCAATGTTCCAGAAATAAATGCAGATAATAATCGTATTACAGTATATGTAAATGGCGAAAAAGTATTAGATAAGATATATTCTTCAAAGGAAACAGAGAATATATCTGTAGCAGCTTCTGATATTAAACAAACTACAGATGGAAAAGTAACTGTTTACGGCGAGTGCAGCAAGACATTTTGTCCATTGGATTTAGGTATGTCAGAGGATTCAAGAGAACTTGGAATACAGCTTATGTATATAGGAGAACAATAATGGTATTTTCGTCTTCAATATTTATCTTTATTTTTCTACCGATTTTGTTCTGCTTATATTACATTGCTAATAATAAATGCAGAAATGTAATCTTACTGATTGCATCCCTATTGTTCTATTCATGGGGAGAACCTAAATACATATTTCTAATGTTGTTTTCGATAGTAATCAATTACGCATTGGGCTTCCTGGTAGAAAAAGAATGGAAATTAAAGAAGCTATTCTTAGTAATGGCGGTAGTAGTAAACCTTGGTTTATTATTCTATTTCAAATATACAAACTTTGCTCTGGATACATTCTCAAGGATAGCAAGGGTGAATGTTACATTAAAAGATATTGCACTTCCAATAGGTATATCTTTCTATACATTCCAGATTATGTCCTATGTAATTGATGTATACAGAGGCAATGTTAAAGCACAGAGAAACATAGTTAAATTAGCTTTGTATATTGCATTATTCCCTCAGTTGATTGCAGGACCAATTGTCAGATACGTTGACATTGAGAAACAGATTAATAACAGAATTGTAAATGTATCTGGAGTATATAACGGAATAATAAGATTTATGATTGGCTTCTCCAAGAAGGTTCTGATTGCTGACCAGTTATCTTCTTTTGTTGGAGTAGCATTTGAAGGATCAAGAAATTCGATTCTAATTAAGTGGGTAGGAATAATAGCCTATACACTACAGATTTATTATGATTTCAGTGGCTATTCAGATATGGCTATTGGCCTTGGTAAAATGCTTGGATTTGATTTCCTTGAGAACTTCTCCTTCCCATATATTTCTGAAACTATTCAGGAATTCTGGAGAAGATGGCATATATCCCTGGGCTCATGGTTTAGAGATTATCTCTATATTCCATTAGGTGGAAATAGAAAAGGTAAAGTAAGAACATACATTAATCTGATTATAGTATTTATGCTGACAGGCTTCTGGCATGGAGCAAGCTTTAATTTCATTGCGTGGGGATTATATTACGCATTCTTCCTTGTAATTGAAAGATTAGGCTTCTCAAAGGTTTTAAATAAGCTTCCTAAAGCGTTTCGACATATATACTCGGTAATCGTTGTAATGTTTGGCTGGATTTTGTTTAGAGCAGAAGGTTTGAAAAATGCCTTGATTTACATTAAGGATATGTTTGTTCTTCACGGAGATGACTTTAGGAATTTTGCAATTGAAATCTCTCCATCGATTATATTCTGGATTGTTGTTGGTATTATTTTCGCCATACCATATCCATGGATTAAAACAAAGATTGAAGAGAAAAATGCTTTGAAGATTGTTAGAGATGTAGTGTTAATGGTTGTCTTTCTTATAGCAATCAGCTTTATGGTAGGTAGTGGTTATAGTCCATTCTTATACTTTAGATTTTAGTGGTGATTTGAATTAATGAGTACATACAATAAGTTGTTTGAAATAACTGCAAATAAACTGAATATGTCGGATGTCGAGAAGGCAGATTATAATCATGCGATACTTGTATCTACTGCCAGTAAGGCAAAAGAAATAGATTATAAATGCTTTGAAAATATTAATGGAACTTCATTGTATATTGCTCTTTATTATGCAGCTTTTCAAAAGCTTCCATCTGAAAATGAAATTGTAGAAACTAACAAGTTTTCAGATGAAGAAATAGTAAAAAAAGTATGTAATATGGCAGCCTTTTACATAAGAGATTTAAAAGTTATTAACTGCCCATATCAAATCAAAAGAAATAAATTAAAAGCAAATATTTACAAATGTTTAAATGGTATTAAGAATTCCATTGCATTAAGAAAATTAGCGAAGAAGATGCCCTCTGGTATCCAGAATAAGATAAGGGGGTTGTTCGGTTGAGAAAAGTATATATTGATATTTCAATGATAATGATTGGTACTAAGTTCACAGGAATCCCCAGAGTAGTTATGGAGCTTGTGAAAAGGATTGCCAAGGCTGATGATTTAGAATTGGTTTTTGTTGAATATAATCTTTCTAAAGATGCATTTGAAATAATCGACAAGGATAAATTCATAGAATTCTGTAATCATGGAAAAGATCAAAGAAGAAAAATGCGTACAGGAAGGATTCTTGCATTTGAAGAAATAGAGAAGGATAGTGTTTTCTTTGATATTGATACAGTATGGAAAACAAGAGTTAGAAGAAGCTTCTTATATCCTATCCTGAAAAAAAATGGAGTTAAAATTATAACTCATATTTATGATATTATTCCTGTTTCGCATCCGCAGTTTTGTGCGAAGGATGAGATTCTTAATTTCGTAGATTACTTTGGAGCAACACTTGATTATGCAGATGAGATTGTTGTAAATAGTAAGGCAACAAAGGATGCAATTGATGATGTTTGTCAAACTATTAATCATGAATCGAAGGAGATAAAGGTAGTCCCTCTGGGTGGTGATTTCACTAAGAAGATTTATGATGAAAATAGTGTAAGCGATGAAGTAAAAAAGATTGTAGCTAATGGTAAATATGTTCTTATGGTAGGAACAATTGAACCAAGAAAAAATCATAGATTAATTCTAGATGCATATGATCTTGGACTCGATGAAGGAATGCAGGTAGTATTTGCAGGATTTATCGGACAGGGCATGGATGAGCTTACTAAGCGCATAGAGAATTATAAGGAAAATAACGAAAAGGTCTGGCATCTTGGCAATGCATCAGATGCAGATATTGATTACCTGTACAGACATTGTTTTGCACTTACATATCCAAGCTATATTGAAGGATTTGGCTTGCCTATTATAGAGTCGTTTGCAAGAGGTGTTATGGTAATTGCAGCGGATACAGCAATTAATATGGAAATAGGTGGTGACAGGGCCGTTTATTTCAAACAGGATGCTGCAGAAGAATTAAAAGATACAATTAATAGTTTACTTAAAGAAACTGATAAACAGGCAGAACTTAAGAAATTAATCGAAGGATACGAACCTCCAAAGTGGGATGATACCGCTTTGAGGATGGCTGAGATTTTAAAGGATAAATGATGGCTAAGAAAAAAATAGCTTTCGTGAATCAGCGATATGGCGAGGAAGTTGTAGGAGGATCAGAAACCTACACAAGAAAAATGGCTGAACTTATTGCTGAGGATGAAGATTTTGAGGTGGAGGTACTTACTACCAAAGCTAAAGATTTCGTCACATGGGAGAATTATTACGACAAAAATATAGAGACTATCAATGGCGTAACAGTAAGAAGATTTGAGGTTACTAAGAAAAGAAACAGAGTCGTTCAGCGTGGTGCACAGATTCTGATGCATAACATGAATATTCATACCAAAAATCTTGAAGAGAATAGACTGAAAGCCAGAGGACCTTATGCACCAGGTCTTATTGAATACATAAGAGAAAACAAAGATTCCTATGATGCATTTATCTTTGTTACATATATGTATTATCAAACGTATTTTGGAGCTAAGGAGGTGTACGATAAATCGTACTTCATACCAACGGCTCACGAAGAAGAACCAATCCATATGAATATTTACAAGGAACTCTTTAACAATGTTAAAGGCATTGTTTATCTGACTGAAGAAGAGAAGAGATTGGTTAATGGATTGTTTAATAACGAGAGTGTACCAAGTGAAGTTATTGGAATGAATATTGATATTCCAAAACAACTTGATTCATACGCATATAAGCTTAAGAATGATATTACAGGTGATTATTTGGTATATGGTGGACGTATTCAGGAAAACAAAGGTTGTAAAGAATTGATTGAATATGTTCAAAAATATAACGAGAATTCAGACAAAGCAGTTAAACTTCTTATGTTTGGAAATAAAGAATTAGAAATACCAGAAGATGAGAATATTAAGTATCTTGGATTCTTATCTGAAGAAGAGAAGTTTGAAGTGATTTCGGGAGCTAGTGTAGTTTGTCTTCCATCACAGTATGAAAGCTTCTCAATATCACTACTTGAAGGAATGGGATGTGAAGTTCCAGCCTTAGTAAATGGCAGGTGCGAGGTACTAAAAGGCCATATTGAAAAGAGCGATGGTGGTAAATACTATAATGATTATGAAAGCTTTGCAAACGGACTTAAGGAGTTATTAATTCCAGATAACAATAAGTATTTTGGCGAGAAGGCTAAAAAGTACGTTGCAGATAATTATAGTAAAGAAAATATCAAAGATAGATTTGAAAGATTTATAAGGGGATAAAGCTTCAGATATTCTGAAGATTTAATGGAAAAGGATAGATTATGAAAATAGCGATTACAACAGTTCAGATACCTTTTGTATCAGGTGGTGCGGAGTATCATGCACAGAATTTAAGAAATGCATTAATTCGAAATGGTCATGAGGCAGAAATTATTACAATGCCTTTTAATGATAATCCTGATTATATGCTGGAGAATTACATTATAGCTTCAAGACTTATGGATGTAAGATCTTCATGGGGAGGAGTGCATGATCTTTGTATCGGAATGAAGTTCCCAGCGTATTTTATGCCTCATCCTAACAAGGTTATCTGGGCATTACATCAGCATAGACAGGTGTATGATTTATTCGATACACAGTATAGCTCAATAAAAAATGATGTCAGAGGAAGAGAATTAAAGAAGATAGTAACTAACGCTGACAATAAGTATATTAGAGAAGCAAAAAGAGTATATGCCAACTCATACAATGTAGCTGCAAGAATGAAGAAGTATAATAATATTGATTCAACTCCTCTTTATCATCCATGTCCAGATATGGAGAAATTCTACTGTGGAGAAAGTGAAGATTATGTTCTTATGCCAAGTAGAATAAATGATACTAAGAGACAAAAACTTGCTGTTGAAGCTTTGGCTAAGACAAAAAGCGATATCAAATTATACCTTGTAGGACGTGCAGATAATCCAGTGGTAATGGAGGATTTGAAAAAGTATATAAGTGAGATGAAGATTGAAAACAGAGTTAAGTTTTTCGATTTCGTATCACAGGAAGAGAAGTTCAAATTATATGCTAATGCAAGAGCAGTATTATTCGTTCCAGTAGATGAAGATTATGGATATATTACACTTGAAGCAATGGCATCAAGTAAGCCTGTAATTACAGCTAAGGACAGTGGAGGACCGTTAGAGTTCGTTGAAGATGACAAGACTGGATTCATATGTGATCCAACACCAGAAAGTGTAGCAGAGGCAATAGACAAAGTGGCTAAGAGTCAGAAGATGTCAATTGAGTATGGAATCGCCGGTAAAACAAGAATTGATGAAATGAATATTAATTGGGATTATGTAGTTAAGGAGTTGACAAAATAGATGAAAGAAAGCTTAAAACAAGTTCAGGAAACTATTCAGAATATAGAAGGAAAAAAGATGAGCGTTGGAAACAACAAAAAGAAAAGTGTGGACGACGTTATCGAACAATTACTCGGTCATAGTGCTCAGACTAATAACGATAATAGTAAGTTCGAAAAGAATACAGCACTTCATAATGCAAAGGCCAAACTCGAAACTATTAACCGACCAGAAATGTGGAATATTCAGTTTAATAGAAATGTGGCTTTACCAGGAGTTAAGGGCAAAATCAAAAGTGTATATATAAGGGCCGTAAGAAAATTAATCAGACCAGTTATGCATGCTATCGTTTACGAGCAGACTAGATTTAATTCTATTAATGTTCAGATATTAAATGAAATGCAGGCTACAAATACAGCACAGGAGAGAGTAATTCAAAATCTCGTTAACGAAATCTATCTTCTTAACAACAAAGAAGCCGAAAAGGCTGAAGAAGATGTTTACAAGGTTCTAGATTATGAGAAATTTGAACATAATTTCAGAGGAGTTGAAGAAGATATAAAGAACAGACAAAAAGAGTATCTTCCATATCTTAAAAACGTTAAAACACTATTAGATATAGGATGTGGACGTGGAGAGTTCCTCGAATTGATGAGAGAAAATGGTATCGATGCTATTGGCGTTGATATGTATTCAGGATTTGTTGAGAGATGCGTTCAAAAAGGGTTCGATGTTGTTGAAGATGATGGAATCGCTTATCTTGAAAGCTTTGATGATGAGTCATTAGACGCTATTACAGCATTTCAGGTTATTGAACATATCAGTACAGCCCGATTGGTTGAGTTTTGTAAAATCGCATACAGAAAGCTTACGAGAGGTGGCGTTTTAATTCTTGAAACACCTAACCCAACATGCTTATCAATATATACAAATTCATTCTATATTGATTCTACACATGAGAAACCAGTTCATCCACAGGCGTTACATTATTATGCTAATGAAGCTGGATTCACTAAGAGAGAAACATATTACACAAAGTTTAGCAGGGTACCAGAAACTATCCCAGCTATTTCAGGTGAAAATATGGATGAGTTTAATGAAAGTATGAACAAGTTGACTAATCTGATTTATGGAAGTCAGGATTATGCTCTTATAGCTACAAAATAAAAGATTGGGAGAAGAGAATGAAAATAGCAGTAGTAAGCCCAAGTCCAGTACCTTTTACAATTGGTGGGGCAGAAAATCTTGCATGGGGATTATGCGAGTCTATTAATAAATATACTAACAATCAGGCAGAACTTATTAAGTTACCTTCAAAGGAACACTCCTTCTGGGGGTTAATAGATACATATTATGCTTTTTATAAGCTTGATTTAAGCCATTTTGATATGGTTATTTCAACAAAGTATCCTGCCTGGATGATCAGACATAAAAACAATACTGTATATATGCTTCATACCTTAAGAGGTTTATATGATACATATCATTTGATGAAGCTTCCAATGGAAGTTGAGTCTAATAATATCAGAGTCAAAGAACTTATTTATTATATGGATACTCATAGAACATATAAGGATTTGAAGATTTTCTTTGAAAGATTATATGCACTCAAGGAAGAACGTTTTATTGAGGATTCATTATTTGCATTTCCTGGACCATTTATTCGTAAGATTGTGCATTATATGGATTTTTGCGCTCTTTCTCAGCCAGGAATGAAAAAATGGGCAGCTATTTCAAGTACAGTTAAAAATCGTGAGGATTATTTCCCTGATTATGCAGATGTAGAAGTTATTTATCCTCCAACTATTATGAAGGATGTTAAATACGGAGAGTACAATCATATTTTCTTCTGTAGCCGACTTGATGCACCTAAAAGAATTGATATGCTCGTTAAGGCGATGAAGTTAGTGAAGAGTGATGTGAAATTATACATTGCAGGTACAGGACCAGAGAGGGAAAAGCTTGAAAAGTTAGCTGAGGGCGATTCTCGTATTGAGTTCCTGGGATTCGTTTCAGATGAAGATGTAGAAAACTATTATGCAAATGCAATTTGCGTACCTTATTTCCCATATGATGAAGATTATGGATATATCACAATTGAGGCTATGCTTCATAAAAAACCAGTTGTAACAACCAGGGATTCTGGTGGACCAAATGAATTCGTTAAGAATGGTATAAATGGATTTATAACTGATTTCAATGAGCAGCAGATTGCAGATAAGATTGACTGGTTGTGTGAGCATAGAGATGAAGCTAAGAAGATGGGTGAAAAGGCTTACGAAACAGTTAAGGACATCAATTGGGAATCAGTTGTTAACGAGCTTCTTGATAATGATGAAAGTGAGATAAAAAGGGATAACAACAAGAAAAAGATTGTTATTACTAACACATTCTCAATCTATCCTCCAACAGGTGGTGGACAGGCAAGAATATATAATCTTTACAAGGCTCTTGCTAAGGAATATGAAGTGGAAATTGTTGCATACTCAAACCCAGCGGCTAAGAGACAGAGAAGACTTTTACCAGGTGGATTAATTGAGAACGTAATTCCAATTACTCAAGAGCATGCTCAGGAAGAATACAGAGTTCAGTCTATAGCTGGTAAGCCTGTTACAGATATAGTTATTCCTGTAATTGGCGATATGACTCCAGCGTTTGGTGAAGAGCTTAACAAAGTAACCAAGGATGCGGATATGGTTATTATTTGTCATCCATTTACATATTTGCAGTATAAGAAAAATGGAAATAATAAGCCATTTGCATACGAAGCACAGGACATTGAATATAAGATTAAATCTGAAATGTTTAAGGATTGTGCACAAAATGAAGAGATTAAGAAATTACTTGATACTCTGTATGAAGTAGAGAAAGAATGTTGTGAAAAGAGTGAGTTTATTTTCACCTGTTCAGAAGAAGACAAAGAAACAATTGTTGAATTATACAATTTGAATCCTGATAAGGTATTTGTTGTTGCCAATGGTGTAGATGTAGATGAAACTGCTTATACATCTGTTTCAGAGAGACTTAGTAACAAGAGTTTCTTAGGCCTTGAGAATGAGAAAATGGGTATCTTCATGGGAAGCTGGCATGTTCCAAATCTCGAAGCAGGAGAGATTATGATTGAGATTGCTCAGGAATGTCCAGATACTAAGCTTCTTATGATGGGAAGCATGTGCTCATATTTTAAATCAAGAGAGCTTCCTGAAAATGTAGGTCTGCTCGGACTTGTTTCAGAAGAGGAGAAGAGCAGAATATTCTCAACAGTTGATTTTGCACTTAATCCTATGTATTCAGGCTCAGGAACAAACCTTAAAATGTTTGATTATATGTCTGCAGGAATTCCTGTTATCACATCAGAATTTGGTACAAGAGGAATTGAAGATAAATCAACATTTATTATCGCTGAGAAAGATACTCTGGCTAAAGCTATTAATGAATTTGATTTAAAGAAAATGGATGCTCAAATCGTTAAGGCAAGAGAAATAGCTGAGAATACTTTTGATTGGAAGGTTATAGCAAAAGCACTTATTGAAAGAGTCAAAAATACTCTTGAATGAGGTAAAAAATGACAGGGATTATGACAATGATAGCCGGGATAGCTTTAATGGCCTATCCCGTCTATTGTATAGGAAATAATAAGAAAATTCACATGATAATGGCTGAGGCAACTTCAGCCTTTTTCATGTTGTATATTATCCTTACTGCTATTCTCTATAGTCTTAATAAATACACTCTTTTGACTGTTGAAATATTAACAGTTATCTGCGCTCTCATAATATGTGGAGTATCTGTAGTTTGCTTCAGAAAGAAAATCAAAATAGAAAAAATAAAATGGTCTAAAGAAATAATTGCCACAATAGGCGTGATTATAGTCTGTGCAGGATTGTCAGTTAGTAATTACGAGTCTTTTGGTATGGGACAGGATGAAGGCGTTTATCAAAATGAGGCTATTAATATTTTGTATGGAAAACCAGAATGGAAACAGTCTTTAAAAGAATGGTCTACTGAAATAGCAGATAGAGATCCTAATTACAATATATATGCAGACTGGTATCTGCTTGGATTTGATCCATATAAAAATAATTATGAGCCGATGGATGAAATTGATCCATATCCTTTTATAGATATTGATATTGCAAGGGAAGATTCTTTCGCAGGATATTTCCATGGAATCCCTACATACCCTTCTTTCCTGGCATTGTGTACTCAGATTTTTGGAATTAGTCATATGGCCTGGGGCAATGTGTTATTGCTTATATGTACGCTACTATTTGCTAATGAGATACTGTTTTTCTTCAAGGCAGATTGGAAATTAAGGAATCTATGTCTCCTGTTGATTGGCCTTAGTCCAGAGGTAGTATGGGTAAATATGTCTACGCTTACGGAGGCAGGAATTACACTTATTCTCACATCCTTCTTCTACTATTTCCTGGTTTGCGAAAAAGAAAAGAAGCAGATTATGAGTGTTATAGCAGTAATAACATTCTCAGTGTATCACGTAACTATATATACAATGATGCCTTTGTTTATACTATTTTTCTGGGGATTTTATATTGCAAGAAATCAAATCAAATATATTATTTATTCACTGACAGTATTGGTTGTATTCTGGCTTGGCTATCTATTTATGCTAAAAATGAATGCAAGATATGTTATTAAAAATTACGGACCAGCAACTAAGTATATTGAAGATTATATAGCTCCAACTATATTCGTTTTAGCGGTAACGATAACAGGTATTATTCTTAGTATTATAGTGGCCGTTGTTTGGAAATTAGTTAATAAAAAAATACTTGATAGAGTAAAGAATTTAAAAAATAAAGAATTGCTATTCAAAAGAATGGTAGTCGTAGCTTTAAGTGCTTTGTTGTTATTAGATCTTGTAAGCACAATCAAGGCTATTGCAAAGGCAAATGGAAGAATGCCGACATTGATGGTATATGCAGTACTTAGTGGAATTGTAGTTATTCCAGCTCTTATTGTTGTGATATTAAGCGGTAAATATAAATTGAGTATATATTCACTGGCAATGATTACTGCATTTTCATGGTGCATATTATTCTATTCAGCTATAATGCAGCAGGCAATCAAATATTACTATTATTATTCAAGATATTTAGCTCCATTTATTCCACTTATAGCGATTATGTTTGGAATTGTATTTGTGGATTATAAGAAATTATCACTTGTACTTCTAACGGCAGCACTTATGTTTTTTGCCCCTTTCCAGTATTTCATTCACACTAATAAGGATGATAGCAGAATGGAATGGAGGGTTATTGAAGATGTTATGGAGATAGCCAAGGAAGATTTTGATGAGAATACAGATGTCTTCATGGATCCAAACATGTTTTACTATTTGTATTTCCCAATCAGAGCTTGTTCAGATGCCAATATTTATTTCGTTGATATGCAGTATATCCATGAAATGATGGAAACTGATCCAGACAGAAAGATTTATTATATAGCCGAAAATGATTATTCAGAATATGATGACACAATTTATTTTGCAGAGGTAATAGGAATTGAAGATACACTTGAGAGAAGAGTTCCAATTCTTAACCTTCCTACTACATTTGATGAGAATAAATATAATGTATCAGTAGTATATCTGACAGATCTTTTGAAAGAAACTAAGGATTATAGGATTGAGGAGTCAGACGTTTGTATAGAAGAAGTTTCTTGTGAAGAAGATGGCGATGTAATCATTAAAGCTTCAGGAATACTTCCAGATGATGGTTTATATTTAAATGACGGATTAAGTTATATTTCTTATCATTTGATGGCAGCAGCTGATAATGAAATGCTTGTATTTGACAATGCGAGATATCCTATAGGAATGCTTGTTGAGAATGAAGTTGAGATTAAATTTAATCTGGAAAATTATTACCTGGATGTTGAAAATCAAGCAGAAGAGACTCAAGATGAAGAAATTCAAAACGATGAAGAACTTCAGAATGAGAATAGGTTTGAGATTGATGATTTGATTATTCAAATAGATATGGTCAGAGAAGGAGATAAGTGGTTATCCTTTGAAGGTCGTCAATTACCTCAGATACGTTTTGTAAGAAGCGAAGCTGGCTGGTCAATGCAATAAGTATAAACAGGAGTAAGTTATGAAGAGTAAGAAACTTTTAAAAAAATTAGTGGCAACAGCTCTTGCGGTAAGCTTGGCTATAGGAAGTTTTCAATTTGCTAATATTAAAGCAGAGGCGAAAGCAACTATCGATATAGGAAGCACAAGCGAAGCTTCAGCGGGAATTGTTAAATCTTATAATATCAGTGTAGAATCAGATGTTCTAAAAACGAATAGAAGACCTTCAGGTTCGTATTCAGCATCAACTCCTAATATGGTTACTATAGTGGATTACCATAACTGGATTAATGTAGCGTATTCTACAGGGGATAAGGTTGTTATCAAAAAATACAATACTAATGGGGATTATGAAAGCCAGATCAGTATAAACAAGAAGCTTCCTAAGTTTGGAAATATCACTTGTGATGATAAAGGTAATTACTATGTAGTAACAGGTCAGGACGATGAAACAGTTGCTAATGTTTCGGTTATTAATATAGCTAAATATGATTATAGTGGTAACTTTATAAGCGCATGTGATGTTAAGAGTATGGATACAGGTATGAGTGCAAGTTATGATGATTACTGGGGAACTCAGTATCCATTTCATGCAGGTAATTGCCAGATAGCTTATAACAAAGGCTATTTGTGTCTTAATTACGGAAGAAAGATGTTTAGTGGACATCAGTCAAATCATGTAATATACGTAGATGCTTCTACTATGAAAAGAGTGGATGTTAACAGATATAGTGTTCCATATATGTCACATAGCTTTGATCAGAGAGTAATTCCTACATCAGATGGTAATTTCCTTTTGTCGGGACATGGTGATGCTATTGATAGAGGTTTTTGCTTATGGAAGGTTAATACTAGTGATAACTTCAGAAGTAAAAATGGATATCATTTCTATTTTAGAGAAGGAGCAAGCAGAAGCTATGGATATAATGAGACTTTTGCTCAATTAGGAGGTATCACAGAAACAAGCAAATCTTACGTATTCTGTGGAAGCTCAGAGAAAACATTATCATTTGATAAGGCTCCAAGTACTAGCTACATGGGACATAATGAAGCGAGAAATCTGTTTGTTCAGTTTATAAATAAAGATTTTACGCTTGATAACTATGGTGGATTTGCTAAGAGTAGCTACACAGTTCAGGGAGAGACAAGAGTAGCAACTGGTACATATGAAGGAAGAAGCAGAGATCAGGAATACAGACTGATTGACGCCAAGGAAGCATATGTTAATTATGGTGTAATATGGCTTACTGATTATGATTCAAATCATTATGCTGCGAATCCTAAGATTCTGACAATTGACAAAGATCAAGTGCTGGTTATGTGGGAGGAGAGAAGCTATAGTACTTCTTATTATGACGAAGAAAGTGTTGTAGTTTTCTATACTGTTTTGAGTTCGGACGGCAAGGTTGTCACACCAGTTAAGAGATTAGATGATGTAAGACTGGTAGCAGATCAGGATTTGGTTTATTTGAACAATTCAGTGTACTGGGCAACCAATGATGAAAAGGGTGCCAGACTAAACAGATTGATTTTAGATAAGCCAGTAGACGAAGGTGAAGCAGAGAAATTCGTCAGGAGATTATATAAGGATTGTCTTGGAAGAGAGGCAGAAGAGGCTGGATTGAAGGCATGGAAAGAACAGCTTTGCAACAAAACTATTGATGGTGCTTCAATTGGTGCAGGATTTGTCTTCAGCGAAGAATATATGTCTAAGGAAACTACCAAGACAGAATATATCAAGATGCTCTATAAGGTATTTATGGGCCGTGAAGCTGATGAAGCAGGACTTAAATACTGGAAGAATGAAATGATGAAGGGAATGAGCAGAGAAGAGGTATTCAAAGGATTTGTTGATTCAAATGAGTATATTAAAATCTGTTCGGATTCTGGCATAGTAAAAGGAACATATACGGTAAAAGGAATTGCAGATCGCAAGGCAACAACGGGTGTTGTAACTAAATCAATAACCGACTATGTTGAGAGAATATATGACAAAGCTTTGAATAGAGGAAGTGATCCTGAAGGTATCAAGTATTGGAGCGAACAGATTGCCAATGAGGAATGGGATCCAGTTGCTGTAGCGAAGTTTTTCATTATTTCAAAAGAATTTGAAGCCAAGAATTTAAATGATGAGGAATATGTTAAAGTACTCTATAGAACCTTTATGGGTCGTGAATTTGATAAAGAAGGCTTGAATTACTGGTTACAAAGACTATATAATGGTGACACTAGAGAAACTGTTTTGGAAAGCTTTGCGGGCTGTCCAGAGTTTCAGGACATAGTTAAGAGTTTTGGATTATAAAAGGAGAGAGGGAATGAAGAGATTTGCAGGTAGAGCGATAGCAGGACTAAGTGCTGTTTTGTTAGCTGTTAGTTCGTTAAATCTTACTGTTAGAGCAGAAGAACTTCCTCAGGATGAATTTGAAGAGTTTGTAGAATTTCATAATGAATATGAGGAACTTGTTAATTCTGATGAAGAATATGTAAAACCTGAAGATTTAATGGAGGATGATTTAAATCCTGAGGATGTACAGGAAAAGGATTCAGATGACGACTATATCGTGCTCGAAGATATTCAGATAGAGGATGCTGATTTAGTAGAATTTTTAGTAGAAGACGGTGAACTTTTAGAGTTTGAGCTTGAAGCATCAGATATGGCAGCTAATGGTCAGGTAATTGATGAAATGGACCTCATTGAGGGATATTTCTATTATGACCAGCCAGCAGGCGCTACAATTTATTCAAAGGGTTATAACGGAAATAAACTTAGCGGTGCTAACAGAGTTATATATGATACAGTTCGTGCTCAGGCAGCAAGAATAGCCGCTGGCGAAGAGAGCAGTGCTACTGTTTCAATAGATTTATCTTCATCTGGTGTTGCAGGCCAGTTATGGACAGCATCAGAACTTGGTATAAGTGGTCAGGCAGTTTATTATGATTCAAGCAGAGGTGGTTATTATATTTCAAATGAAGCTTCACAGGCTGTATTCAAAAAAGCTGGAGTTGATCCTGTTGGTGTGTGGAGAATAGTGTTAAGGGACTGCCCATATGA
>JAKSSD010000047.1 GCA_024403275.1 Lachnospiraceae bacterium | reverse complement strand
TAACCAATACATCAGAAATGGTTAAGATGATTGGCGAAGCGAATGGTAAGAAGGTTCGCCTAATTAGTGGATTCACCTGGGTGCTTAAGATGCTAAGTCACGTCACAGGCCTGGTAAACAAAGCGTTTGGAAATTTTACATACGATTCTGAAATTACTGAGTATAAGGTGGATTATAGATTGAAAAGCCTTGCGGAAAGTATTATGGATACAGAAAAGTAGATTAATGTCAAGGCCTTATAATAGCTCTACTTATGCTTCTTTTTGAAGTATATAAGTGGACAAAAAAATAACCGCCCAGCTAGCATCTGATCGGTTATTTATATAACGATAAGATATTAGGCAAACCGTCTATCGGTAATGCCTTTTCTATATTATATCTCATATAAAGTGAAAGTCAAAGAAAAATGAAAGTTAGTGTTATAACAATCTGTTTTAATAGTGAAACAGTGATAGCTAAGACAATTGAATCAGTTTTGAATCAGACTTATACAGAGATTGAATATTTAATTGTAGATGGTGCAAGTAAAGATAAGACAGTAGAAATTGCTGAGTCTTACAGGGGAGTGCTTGAAGCAAAAGGTATTGAATACAAAGTGATATCAGAACCGGATGAGGGTATTTATGATGCTATGAATAAAGGTATTAGAAATGCCACAGGAGAACTAGTTGGCATTATTAATTCTGGTGATTATTATGAGCCGGAAATGATAGAAACTGCGGTATCAGAATATGAGAAAGAACCATTTGATATTTTTTATGCAGATATTAATCTTATTAAAGAAAATGGAACTGTTATAGTTAAGCATAGTAAGATGGATAAGCTGCCTACGAGTCGTCACTGGAATCATCCGACTATGGTAGTAAAGCGAGCTTATTATGAAGAAATAGGAACTTATAAATGCGAAGGGATTCATGATGATTTCGAGTTCTTGTTAAGAGCAAGAAAAAAGAATGCAAAGATAAGAATTGTAAGTAAGGTACTTGCAAATTTCTTGACAGGTGGAGCAAGTAATGCGAAGACATTTAAGAAGTGTAAACAACGTTGTAAGGATAGATTCCATGCGTATAGAGTGAATGGATATGGTATCTGGTCCCTATTTGAATGTGTGGCAATTGAGGTAGCGAAATTCATTCTTAGTTAAAAATGATGGAAGATTTGCACAATTGATTGGCATTGATAGGTTAAAGAAAAGTAAAGATTTATATAAACAAAAAACCATTGTTTGCGTTTATGGAAAAAATCAATAGAAATTGTTGACGATATGTACCGAATATTATACAATTTTAATATCTTCGTTAGTGTAATGCGAAGAAATATTTAGAAAAGGGGATAAAAAATGGCAGCAAACAGAATTAACGTTTCTCCTGCAGAGATGCGAGATTATGCAGTGAAGTTAGGACTTGTAAAAGAAAATCTGGAGCAGATTCTTTCTAATCTTGATGATTGTATGGATAGATTAGCAGAGGAGTGGACTGGTGAAGCATACGATGGATATGCAGAGCAGTACCAGAAAATCAGATTTAAACTTGAGAAGACAATCGATTATATCAATAGTTTTATTGAGGCAATCAGACAGACTGCTAAGAACTTCGAAGAGGCTGATGCTCAGATTGCTCAGAGTATTCGTAGCATGCTTTAATAATGACTAATTTGTTAGTGTAATATTTGTAGGAGGAAAAATAATGGCAAGTGAAAGCATTTTATCACTCAATCCACAAGACCTTCGTGATGAAGCAGGCGTTTGTACAACTGCAGCATCTGATCTTGGAGATGTGGTTACTGATATAAAGGGAATATCACGACAGATTCAGGCTGGATGGGAAGGCGCTGCTAGTGATGCTTATGTAAGCATTTTACTTGGAGATGGAGTTGATACAATTAATATGATGAGTCAGCTTTGCGAGGCAATGAGCCAGGAACTCACTTCTGTAGCTGAGACTATCGAGAACTTAGATAATAACACAGCTAATGCTTATTCAGGAAACTAAACTGATTTAAGTAATATATAATGACTATTAGGGTTCCGCTTCAAAATGGGGCGGGACCTTATCTTTAGTTATAAAGATAAAAGGTAACAAGGGGTTTATATGAATTACAAGATTGTATTATGCGGAGTCGGATTTCTTCAGGAGTTTGAACTTAAGGAAAAAGAGACAGCGTATTCAATAGGAACATCGAAGGGATGTATCATACGTTTTGATACAAGACGTATAGGTGAAGAATTTCAAGTAGATATGAGAGCTGAGAATAATGCCTGGAAGTTTATTGCTTCTTCGGGTGTTATTTTTATGTTAGAAGAAAAAGAATCCAGTGAAATATTAGCAAAACCTGGAGACAAGATATGTGTATATTCAGTCGAAACAAAGAAAGAATTGTTTACAATTGATTTCTTTGTTGATTACGGCTTAAAAAATATAGATTATGATTTAAAGATTAGTCTTGCCCTTGATAACACAATAAGAATAGGTAAGACAAATTGTGATATTTTTATTGCAGATGATAACATAGGAACTAATAGCCTTATCCTGACTAAGCAGGATGGAGGATTATTATTAGATTCCTCTATGGTAAGAAATATGGTGACTATTAATGGTTCACCAGTACGAAACGACAAGTCGGTTGTAAGAAATGGTAGCTTTTTCTCGATTCTTGGCTATCAGTTCTATCTATACAACAATGAGTTATTTACAACCAGTGATGGTTCAGTAACAACTAATCTTCCTAATTCAAAGGTTATTTATCAACAAAATCATTTTGAATATCCTAAGTATATTAAGAATGTCAGACAACAATATATTGTTCCAGAAGGGGAAATAGAAGTTTTAGACCCTAAGCCAAGTAAGGAACCAGAGAAGCAAAACGTTGTTGTTTCATTACTTCCTACTCTTATGTCCACTGGTATTATGATGCTCATGAGAACAATGGTTGGTAGTGGCAAGAGAATGGTTATCATGAGTGCTGGTATGATGATTGCCGGTATTGCCACAACTATATTCTCGTTTGTTTCTTCTGGGAAAAAGGCCAAAAAAGATGAAGCAAAAAGAGAAAAGGATTATATGGACTATATCAAGGAAAGAGAAGAATATATAGTCCAAATGAGAGAAAAGGAATATACAGTGTCATGCCAGAAGAGTCCTTCTTTGGAAGAGGATATTCAGTATGTTGCAGACTTTGATTCTAAATTATTCTCTCGTAAGAAGGAACATGATGATTTCCTTACAGTAAGAATAGGAACTGGTATTGTAAAGACAAATAATCCAGTAAAATATAATACTCATGATTATGTTGATACAGATGATTTCCTTATGGATTATCCTAAGAGTATCAAATACAAATATGAGTATATTCAGGATATGCCTGTTTTATTAGATCTTAAAAACAGTAATGCCATTGGTTTTGTTGGTCCTAGAACTAAACTTTATCAGATGGTTAAAAACATCGCGCTTACTATTGCTATTGAGCATTTCTATCAGGATGTTCAGATGCTTTTTGTAATGAACGAGGAAGAACAGAGATTATTCGATTGGGCAAGATGGCTTCATAATACAACATCACCTTCAGGGGCATTGAGAAACTTTATGTTTGATGACGATAGCTCTAAGGTTATGCTTGAATATTTGTATGCAGAAATGTCAAGAAGAGATGAGTTAAAGGATGAGGATATTGCGGACTTACCTCATTTCATAGTGTTTGCATATAGATCAGATAGAATAACATCTCACCCAATCAAGAAATTCTATGATAAGGCGGGTAAGCTTGGATTTACATTCTTGTTCTTTGAAGAGTATGAAGAACTTGTAAATGACTGTTGTACTAAGCTTGTATTCCTTGAAGAAGACTGCAACGAAGGTCTCATTAGAAATGTAGAGGATGGTGAAATAACTCAGAGATTTGAGTATGAACACATCCCTGGAGATATTGCTGCACAGGCCGCTTTAAAGCTTGGTTGCGTATATGTTGATGAAGCAAGTTTGGCAGGTTCACTCACCAAGAATATTACATTATTCGAATTGCTTGGAATTATGAATATTAATGACCTGGAGTTAGAGAGAAGATGGAATACATCAAGAATCTACGAGAGCATGGCAGCTCCTCTTGGCGTTAAGACAGGTAATGAAAAGGTTTACCTTGATCTTCATGAGAAATTCCATGGACCTCATGGTCTTGTAGCTGGTACTACTGGTTCTGGTAAGAGTGAGATTTTACAGACATACATTTGTTCAATGGCAACATTATTCCATCCATATGAAGTTGGATTTATCATTATCGACTTTAAGGGTGGTGGTATGGTTAATCAGTTTAGAGACCTTCCACATCTTAATGGTGCAATTACTAATATTGATGGACGTGAAATTGACAGATCTCTCTTGTCAATTAAGGCAGAACTTCTTAAGAGACAGGAATTGTTTGCTAAATATAATGTAAATAAGATTGATGATTATATCAAAATGTTTAAGAAGGGAGAAACAGATGTAGCACTTCCTCATTTGATATTGATTGTCGATGAGTTTGCTGAACTTAAGAGTGACCAGCCAGAATTCATGAAAGAGCTTATCAGTGCAGCTCGTATTGGTCGAAGCCTTGGTGTTCATCTTATTCTTGCTACACAGAAACCATCTGGTGTAGTTAACGATCAGATTTGGTCAAACTCTAAATTTAAACTTTGTCTTAAGGTTCAGACAAAGGAAGATAGTAATGAAGTTCTTAAATCCCCACTTGCTGCGGAAATTAGAGAACCTGGTCGTGCATATTTACAGGTTGGTAATAACGAAATATTCCAGTTGTTCCAGTCTGCTTATAGTGGTGCGCCATCACAGTTTGATACACTTGGTAATGTTAAGAAATTCAAACTTTCAAAGGTTAATCTCTATGGTAGAAGAGAAGTATTCTTTGAACAGAAACCCCAAAGCCTCGATGCTGCAAGTACACAGCTTGATGCAGTAGTTGATTTCGTAAAGGATTATTGCGAGAAAAAGGGAATTGAAAGACTTCCAAATATTTGTCTTCCACCTCTTGAAGAACGAATCGGCATTCCTGAGGGTGTTGAGATTGAAAAGGGCAAAGGAATTAGCATTCCTATTGGTTTCTATGATGATCCTTCAAGACAGCTTCAGAAAGAATACAGTATTGATTTTACTCAGGGCAATATATTTATGCTCGGATCATCACAGTATGGTAAGACAACTCTTCTTCAGACAATGATTAAGCAGATTGCGACTCATTATACTCCAGCAGAGGTATGTATTTACATCTTAGACTATGCATCAATGTTCTTAAGAAACTTTTCTAATCTTAAGCATGTAGGTGGCGTAATTACTGCTTTTGATGATGAGAAGATTAAGAATTTCATCAAGATGATGGTTGAAACTATGGCAATGAGACGAGAGACATTTGCCAAGTTAGGTGTTACTTCATTCGCATCTTATAAAGAAGCTGGTTATACAGAGATTCCACAGATAGTGTTAATTCTTGATAACCTTACTGCTTTCAGAGAGTTAAATGAGAAGCTTGATGATACATTCCTGACAATATGCAGAGATGGTTTGTCTCTTGGTATTACAGTTGTTGTTGCTAATGCACAGACAAATGGTATTGGTTTCAAGTATCTTGCTAACTTCTCAACAAGAATGGCATTTACATGTAACAATTCTTCAGATTACTCAAGTATTTTTGACAGATGTAGAACTACACCTAGAGAAGTACCTGGTAGAGCAATTGTTGAGATTAACAAAGCGTTCTTTGAATGTCAGATGTATCTTCCATTTGACGCAGAGAAGGAATTTGAGAAGATAGAAATGATGCGCTCATTTATCAAAGATATGAATGAGAAGTATGCTGAATATAGAAATTCTGGAATTATTCCAGAGGTGCCAGATGTGGTAAATGTAGACTATGTTAAGTCTATTGATGGCAAGCCATATGGTAAATATGATATTCCAGTTGGTATTAAGTATGCAGACGTAACTAGCGTTAGATTGGCCTTAAATAAGGTTCCTAAAATTGGTATTTCTGGTAGGGATGAAATTGGTAAGGGAGCATTTGTTAGATATCTTGTTAAGAATTTCGTTGAAATGGCAGCGAATGAAGCTTGTCAGATTTTTATGATAGACAAGGTTGACAGACAGTTAGAAGATTTGTCAAAGGATAAAGCAAATGTTAAGTATACCTGTGTGGCTGATGAAATCAAGAACTACCTTGAAGAAATAACAGAGATACTTAAGACAAGATATGAGTATATGGTTCAGGGAGATACAGAGGCTCTTGAAAAAGAACCAATGCTTATATTATTTATCAATTCAAAGGAAGTTCATGATATAATTGATAATGATAGAAAAGCCTATGGATTCTATGGAGACATTGTTAAGAAATATAAGAATCTTAAGGTTAATATTGTTATTGCAGACCTTGATAATGTATCGGTTAATTTCGGTATGACACAGGTTATTAAATCTCTGAAGGAAGACAAAGTATTATTCGTATTTGAAAGTGCTTCAGAACAGAAGGTTATTGATATGAGTATACAGTTTGTAAGAGATAACAACAAAAAGCCATTGTTTGGTGATGCATTCATGGCTGATGGAACGGATATTCATAGAATTAAGACTATTTTTGAGGGTGAGAATTAGTGATTAACTAATTACTTCGAAAAGGAGGATTAACTTGAAAAAGCGCATAGTAGGATTTTTGGTAGTAATGTTGACAGTATTTATATTGCCTATAGCTGCCAAAGCAGATGATACAAAGTTTAAGGATGACAAGTGTATAGTTCCTTTTGAATTGTATATTACATATGATGGAAATGAGAAATATCTCAGATCCAGCTATGGTGTCCTTGTAGGCCTTGATAATGATGGTGGGGCAAAGAATATGATTGTAAATGCCAATGATGTTCAGGCCACAGCTGAAGAGTATCAGATTGCATACGATGAGTATGAGATTGAAGAGGACAGAAGAGACCGTGTTGGGACTACTGTTAAAGTTATAGTAGAAAAGGATATCAAAATCGAGGCAACAATTAACAATGTTAGCAATTCGATGAATCTTGCTGTGTTGAATCTTTCTGAGACAGTATTCAATCACAATAGTGTTTTAGTGGATATTGATGAAGAAAATATCAAACCTGCGCAGGAATTATATGTTCTTGATACAGAATCTAACTACCATGTGGTATATGCAGTTAATGAGTCTATGATTAACGGAATCAAATATATTCAGTTTGATTCGGCCTTGGATTCAGAACAAAAAGGTCAGGCACTCTTTAATGAAAATGAAGAGTTCGTCGGAATGGTTCAAGACAGCGTAGATGGAATCCACAAAAATGCTCTTAGTTCAAAGGAAATAGTTGTGGTTCTTAAGACTCTGGGCGTTAATATAGACGTCGCAGATCATACTATTAAGCCAATAGATAAGCAGATTCTTATTACAGCAACAGATATGGCTGATAAGCTTGATTTGACTATGTATACAGAAGAAACTGCTACAGCAATGTCAGAGCAGATTCAGAATGCAAGAAGTGTAATTATTAGAGATGATGTTACACAGGAAGAAGTAGATCTTGCCTATGAAACACTTACTGCAGCACAGGATGCTTTGGTGGTAGATGAGAAATTAGATACAATTACAATTGTGTTCATAATCGTATCAGGAGTTTTGGTTCTTGGTATCATAATATTTATTATTGTTATGATTATTATCAAGAAGAGAAAGAAAAAGAAAGAGCAGGAAAAGGCAATATTAGACGCCAAGAGAGCTCCAGTAAGTAATGGCCCTTATGTTCCTTCAAGCAATAAAAAGAAGAAAGAAAAGGAAGAAATTAGTGGCAAGTCAGAGTATCTCACAAGAGTGAAAATCAATGCTGATTCTGGAAGAATTAGTGAGCCATCAGGCAATGTTAATGCAAAGAGTGAGAAACTAGCTCAGCTTGAAGGATTTGCTCCATCAAGTAAGTCTATTAACTTCAATGAAGAAGATACTACAGTTCTTTCTGCTATAGCAGAAGAGACACCAGTTGCAAGTAATACAATCTATGCACATTTGATGATTAAGAATAGTGACAAGAGAATTGATGTTACAAAAGAGACTTTTGTTCTTGGAAAGAGTGATCAAAAAGCGGATTATGCAATTGAGAGCAAATCAGTCAGCCGTGCACATCTTTCAATTATTCATCGTAATGGCCAATTCTTTGCTATGGATATGAGTTCACTAAATGGTTCTTATGTGAATGATGTTAAACTCAATCCACAGGAAGAAGTTGCTATAAAGAACGAAGATGTTATTAAGTTAGCAGATGTAGAGTTAGTATTCTGTACAGAATAAACGGAGGCGGGATAGACAATGGATGATACTATTATCATGGTATTTGAACGTGCCAAAACTAAAGAAAAAATCGATATTGAAGTTCCATTAGACATAACTGCTAACGAGTTGTTGAATGGGTTAAATACTGGATTGAAATTAGGATTGAATTTGGAAGATTCAACTCAGTGCTACTTATGTACAGAAAATCCAATAGCTTTGATTAAAGGAAATACAATGCTTAAAGATTTTAACTTACATAATGGAACTATAATCAGATTTGAAAAATAAATCTGAGAGATGTTTAGGTGAAGAATGAATCGTGATAAAGATATAGATAAAATCAAAAAAGAAATAGACGAGATTAGTTCTAATCTTGCCAGTATTAAAGAATCGCATAAAATGATAGGCTATGTTTATGAAGATAGCATTATCAATTATGATAGAGCCTTGGAACAGGATTATTGGACGAATCAAGAAAGAGATTTCCTTGAAGAACAGCAATTCAAAGTAATGAAGATGAGAGATAGGGAAGAGAGTCATTATTATTTCTTTGAGCAAGAGTTCAAAAAAGATATCGAACGTAGGGAAGAGGATATTGAGGAGATTAATCGAGAAATAGAACGCGAAAGAGAACGTGAAGAGGCAGAAAATAATAAAGTAAAAGAGGAAGAAGATAAGAAGGAGGAATGACGAATGGGTCTAACAACAATCAAAATAACGAGTTCGGAAGTTCAAAGTCAGATTGATGAAATTCAAACAGCATTAGGAGCGTTTCAGGCTGATAGAGTGGATACAGATTATAAGGTGGATATAAAAGGCTATAATAATCTAAATCAAGCTTATTCAGCAGCAAAAGGTAAAAGATCTGGAGCAATGGGTGCTTCGAATGCAATAGCGGTAGCTTTGTCTATGGTGATAGAAGCTATGGATGCAGTAGATACTAATGCAATTGAGGGATAGTAAAACGGAATCAAAGGGGATTAAAAATGGAATACAATTCATATTTGAGCTCAAGCTCTGTAAAAGAGACTTGTAGAGATTATATAACTTATTTAACTAATGAGAATTCGGCTTATGAGGGATTAAAGGAGGCACTTAATAGTTTCCGAGAAAAATGTGCTATTGAAGGCGATATTAAGGATGCAATGGATGAAAAAATAGGGGTTGTTGTAACAGCTATTGATATTTTAATAAGTGCAAATAGTAGTGATATTACAGATGCTAATACATTGATGGATTTGGTAGGCGATGAGACATATGATGGTACTGTAATTAAATCTCAAATGCCTATATATTACAATAAATGGAAAGACAATAATAGTAATGCTTCTAGTTGCGAATGGAATGCAATAAATGCTACAGATCAGAGTTCCAAGGAATATTGGAAAGGTCAGGCATCAAATTATAGAAGCATTGCATCAACAGCTTGGGAAACATATGATTTCTATTATCAAAAAGAAAAGAAATATGATGAAATAAATGCTGCTTCGGCTGCGTTGTTCCAGACTTCGAGTGAATTAAGAGCTCAGACAGCTAATGTGTTAGATGCATATAAAGACAGCTTTCCATCGGGTACTTTTGATGTATCTAAATTTGGTCCATATAAAATTGGCAAAAATGAATTGGATGGAAAGACAATTGAGGAACTTCAGAAATATAGCAATATGAGCATGGAAGATATCCTTGAATTAATAGCTCTTCAGCATGCTCCAGCAGGAAGTTTGCCTCCAGCAGGACAGGCCAGATTAGAGGAATTGCAGGCTCAACTTCTCGAATCAAATCCTGCAGCGTGGGATCTCTATGTAAACTTTTCAGGAGATGATAATGCTACAACAAGAGCGTTTATGTCTCTTTTAACGGGTGCTGGATATATTACTTCATTTGTATACACAGGTGGAATGAGTCAGACAGAAGCTTTAATAGAAAAACTTGAAGTATTAGAAGCTATTGTTGCGCAAGATCCTAATGGCCCTAATTCAGGATACTATAAAGAACAGATTGCTATTATAGAGGGAAATCTCAAGAATTATTGTGATAATTCTCTCGCAAATGCGGAACATTCAGAAGAATTTAAAGCGGCATATGATTATATGATGCAAAGTGGCGATTATAGTATGGCGGAACTTGCTGCAATTGTTCTCTATTGGGAGACTGTGGATGGTGGAGATATTACAGGTAAAGAAATGCCACCAGAATGGTGTCAGGAGCATTTGGTATTACCAGATAATTTACAGATTACAGAGGAAAATTGTACCAATATGGCAAGTTCTAGCGATTTACAAAATTGGTACGGCGATGGATTCTATATTGTAGAATTGATGTCAGGTCAGCCTGATGCAGATGGAGGACGCATATCAATTTCTGAAGGTCGTGCAACAGATGCATTTTTAGGCTGGTATACTTATACTTATGGTGGAATGATTGATTTTGTTTTAAATGAGCCTTCTGTTAGAGCGACAAAATATGCATTTGAAAAGTATATTTTCCCATTTGCAGATTATTCTACACAGGATTATTATCATGCTAATACAAATGAAGTAGATACTATGTATCTGTTTAGCATAGAAGCTTATATTGCTCAATCAGGTAGAACAGATAAGTACTATGAAGGGCTAATAGGAAGTAAAGTTAATAGAGAAAAACAGCTTTTAATTTATCTCAATGAAGATGTAGCAAATGGAAATATTAAATCTATTACTGACTATACTGAAGAAGAAATATTATTGTTTATGATTGAATATGATTCGACTTCAGCAAGCGATTATGGCTGCCCAGATTTTATGTCTATGGATTCGCTGGCAAATCTTCTTGAACATGAATTAGAGGGTACTGGAGAGAGAAGTTACAGGATAGAGGGAAATACATTATATATCACATTTAAAGGCGGTGAAGATATCTACGGTAATACATACCCAAGGCAGGAATTAGCTTTCACATTTGATACTGCGATTGATGCTTTTGGCAAAAAGTATATTACATTACAGGAGTTTAGAAATGTAGCTGCTGAAGTAGCTGTTAAGCAGGTTGAAGGTGGTTTCTATATGTCTGACTATGCTAGGGATGAACTGTACAAAGATGCAGTTGCAATTTTATGCCAAACTGGTGGATTTACAGAAGACCAACTTGCTAGTCTTCCTGCAGATGAATTGAATCAGCTTATTATTTCTACAGAAGAAATTCTTCTTGCGAATGGAATGATTGAAAGATTCCAGGATGGAAGAATGAGAGTTGTGGATGGAGTTTATCAAAGCGGAAAAGAAGTTTCGGAGAGTGTAGCTAACCTGTTGAAATTTGCTAGTTTCCTTTGCCCAGGTATTGGTGCAATAACTATTGCATCAGAAGTGACAACTATTGGCCAAGTGGGTTGGGATGCAATGTTTGGCGAGGCAGATATGTCTAGTTTGAAGGATATTGCTATGGCGCTTATTAATATGGGTGCGGAAGTGCATGATGGTGAATCTTTAGGAAAGGTTCTTTCTGCAATTAGTTCTGGCGAATTATCTATGGAAAGCCTAAAGACCATCTATGATAATATTGATTTCGAAAATGGAAGTGTTGAGATTAATAAGGACACTGTTACAGCATTTAAAGACTTGCTTATGGTGGCTGCTGGTGTAGGTGAAGATAAGTATGAAGGAGAACTATTAGGAGATGCCCTTGGAGGTGTTGGATCATTAGATGGATTAGCAGATAATGCCATTTATTATACAAATAAACAATAGTTCAATAAAAAGGATGATAATAATGAAGATGAATACTAAATTTGCTAAACTGACTATACTTATTTTGTTATTGTCATTCGTAGTTGGATGTGGCAAAAATACAAATCACTTAAATACTGTAAATGAACAATATTTTGATTCGCTACAAGGCATGCTTGATGATTGTAAGGTTGATGCATTTAGTGAAGACACAAATGGCATATATTTATCTGTAAGTGATCCTATGACAAATAAAAATGTTGTTTTTGATGAGGTGTTTGCAGATTTATTGGAAGAGCACAATACTTTTGTAAAAAATAATATTGAATATTTTCCTGAAAACTTTGCTATTAGAATTGAAAAGAATGATGGCGGAAGATTAGGCGTTGGATATTGTAATAAAGGTCAGTCAATACCATGGATTGATTGCGATATATCAGTATTAGGAATTACAGAAAATAATCATTTAAAGTATTCTTATACGGATTTAACCTGGGCTTATTATCAGTTTTATAAAAAAGAATGCAAATGCAGAGAAGAAGTCGAGGTCTTAGTAGTTGAATGCGTAAGGTCTAATGGAGGTCTAAATGATCATATTGGTGATTATTGGATTGATTTAATAGACTTGTATCCGAATTTAAGGAAGCTGCTTATAGTTACGGATTGGGATTATGATTCGAAAGATGCAGGATATGAGACGATACGAACTAAGTATCCAGATTTAGAGATTTATACATTACCATATGGAGATGAATTAATATACTATGAATAAAGTTGAAGATTACTAGGCTAAATCTGACTGATAATAATGTGCTAATGATGGAAATGTATTATGATATAGTTGAGACTAAAAAACTTAAAAAAACTACAGAAATTATTTTTATAAAAAAAGCTCGAAAGAGCTTTTTTTTATGGCGTTATGCAGGATGTTATGATATGCTAATGGAGTAAAAGTTTGTAAAAAGGGAATTATCATGAAATTTCAGATAGCTTATCACAGTAATATTGGTAAAACTAAAAAAGTAAATCAGGACGCCATCGGTTTCAAGGAGATTGAATTCGGTGGTCATTGTTGTGCAATGATGGTTGTTTGTGATGGTATGGGCGGCCTTCAAAAAGGTGAGATGGCGAGTGCAACCGTTGTTAATAATTTGCTTAAGTGGTTTGAAGAAGTATTGCCAGGTATTGATGATAATTTCAATTATGCGATGATTCAAAAAGAACTTGAAGTAAAGATAAATAAATGCAATAAAGCTCTTCATGATTACGGGCAAAGAGAAGGACTTCAGCTTGGAACTACTCTTTCTGCATTGATTATTCGAGATGATGGATTATACCTCATTGCAAACGTAGGGGATTCTCGTGTGTATTTGATTAATAGAGAAAATGCAATTCAGATTACAGAGGATCAGACATTTGTTGCACGCGAGATTAAGAACAATCGAATGAGTGTAGAGGAAGCCAAGGAAAGCAAATATAAAAACGTCCTCACACAGTGTATTGGTGTAAATGAAGGAGTTGAAGTTTTGTTCTACAGGGGCAAAGCTTTAGTAGATGAATTATTTATTGCTTGTTCAGATGGTTTCAGACATTTTCTATCGGATATAGATTTATACAATTTGTTTTATGATGTTTGTGACAGTCAGGATGAAAATGAATGGGATGAAAGACTGAAACGTATTACAGAAGAGAACATGGAAAAGGGCGAGAAAGATAATATCAGCTCTATATTATTAAAACTTAGCAAACAGACACTCTAATTGAGAGTATGGGAGTATATAAATGGCAGAGATAGGTACTGTTGTAGAAGGCAAGTACGAAATACTTAAGTTAATAGGCAAGGGCGGAATGTCCAGAGTATATCTTGCGATGGATAATAATCTTAACAAGCAGTGGGCTATTAAGGAAATCCAGAAGGAAGCAAGAAATAAGAACAATGAAGTAGTTGTTCAAAGTGCTATCGCGGAAGCGAACATGATGAAAAGACTGGATCATCCATGCCTTCCAAGAATCGTCGATATTATTAATCATGACAATGTGATTTACGTTGTTATGGACTATATCGAAGGCGAGCCACTTAGCCGTGTTCTTCAGCAGTATGGAGCACAGCCACAGGAAATAGTTCTTGAATGGGCAGAAAGCTTATGCGGTGTGTTGGATTATCTTCATAACCAGACACCACCGATTATTTATAGAGATATGAAGCCAGCAAATGTTATGCTTCAGCCAAATGGCAATGTTAAACTTATTGATTTTGGTATTGCCAGAGAATACAAGGAAGAGAATCTTGAAGATACAGTTTGTCTTGGTACAAAAGGTTATGCTGCACCAGAACAGTTTGGTGGTAAAGGTCAGACAGACAGAAGAACTGATATTTATTGCCTTGGTGTAACGCTTTATCATTTGCTTACAGGACATAATCCTTGTGATCCACCTTATGAAATATATCCAATCAGACATTGGAATCCTAATCTTTCTGCAGGTCTTGAGAATATTATTTTGAAGTGTACTCAGCTTAATCCAGAAGACAGATTTGATTCCTGTGCGGAGCTTTTGTATGCTATCAGACATTTGGAAGAATCAGATGATGGATACAGAAAAAAACAGAAGAGAAAAGTTGGATTATTTGCAGGTATGTTAGTAGCTTCTGCGGCTTGTGCAGGACTTGGCGTTGGCTTCAATTATATGAAAAACAAAACAAATAATAACAATTATGATTTGTACATGATTGAGGCACAGACTGCTGTTGCGGAAGAAGAGATAATTGCAAATTATGAAAATGCTATTGCTATCAAAAATAGTGCAGTAGAACCATATTTAGGTATTGTTGAAACATTTAAGGGCGATGCTTCATTTACAATTGAAGAAGAAAATAACTTAAAGAGAATCATGAATCCTAATCTGGCGACACTTCGTGAAAGTGCTGGATATGATGAGCTGGCATTTGAAATAGGAAAAACTTACTGGTACTACTATGAGTATGGTAAGACAGAGGAAGAAGATAATCAGATAACCCGAATGAAGAGTTCGATTCAGTGGTTTCATGATGCATATAGATATGGTAATCCAGATAGTGATATTTATGAATTGGCCAATATTTATGAACAGATTGGTAAATTCTACAAGGATATTACACTTAGCGTAAATGAAGCCTCTGATAAAGGAATGTATTCTGATTATTTTGGTAATCTGTCTGAATTGCTTAAAAGTATGAGTAATGAGCAAAGTGAAATGCTCAGACTAGAAGTATATGGTTTATGTTTGAATTCAATAGAAACATATGCATATAAATTCAACTCGGATGGAGTGGAATACGACAGTATCAAAGAGATGTTTGAAACTATAATTGCACAAACAGAAGAAATGGTTACAACATCAGAGATTACTGAAAAAATGAAGGATGATATATTAGCCAGAAAAGGCAGTGTAAGGGAAGTATTAGAGAAGGTATATTAGGTAAATAGAAAATGAGTGCGACATTTTATACAATAATGATGGCTGTGGCATTTTCCTTGAGCGGTATATTCTTAATCGTTGCTATAATACTATTTTTTAAGCTTAGAATTAGAATGGTTATAGAAGAATTATCGGGTAGAAGAGCCAGAAAGCAGGTTGCTGAGATTCGAAAAGAAAATACGGCAACGAAAAGCAGAGGCTATGTACCGGAGATTTTTGGTGATAATGAAAGTAAGCCAAATGTAACTAGTAGCAAGGAAGAGGCCAAGAAACGAATAACAGAAATGTTAATCGCCCAGACAAATGATAATAGTGATGAAGATACTGGAGGCACAGTACTCCTAAATGATGTCATTAACGATACTGAAAGGGAAGAAGGAACCACGGTTCTTGGTATGAGTAGCGATAATGATAATGATGATACAACAATTCTTGTAGAAGAGGATGAGGGAACAACATTACTCAGTGCAGATGAAGAATTGCAAAAGGCTGAATGTAAAGTTGTAAGAGAAATTGTAGTAGCGGAATCAAGCGAGTTTTTGAAGGTGGAATAAGATGAGTAAAAAGATAAGCAAAAAAAGTGTATATATTATTGCATTAACATTAGTTGTTGTTTTGGTAATGGCGATTAGTAATAGAATAGTTAATGCG
>JAKSSD010000046.1 GCA_024403275.1 Lachnospiraceae bacterium | reverse complement strand
AGGCGAAGCCTCGTAAATCAGATGCTCGGCAATTCAATTGCCGATGTAGTTCACGAGTATTTGATAATAATCCAGGAGCTTATTACTGCTACAAGGCAGCAGGATTTAAGGAAATGGGCAAGGAAATAACAATGGAAATTCTTGGCGAACAATGGAAAGATATAGAGATGGAAATAACGAGATGAATTATTTAAAGAGAATGAAAAAAGTTCTTGACTCTTCCCTTAGGGCATCCTTTAAGTTAATTACATGAACGTTCTAGTAAGTATGTTAAGGTAAAGGAGACTTGTAGTATGAATGATAAAATGACATCAGGAGAAATCGCAAAGAAAGCAGGCATTTCACAAAAAGCAATTCGTCTATATGATGAAAAAGGATTATTAAAGCCATCAGATTATTCAGAAGGAAATTATAGATTATATGACAATGAGTCATTACTTGTACTTGAGAAGATTATAGCCCTGAAGCAGATTGGATTTTCTTTAGAGGAAATAAGAGATAATCTTGTAGGAAGTAAAAATACCAACATTCTGGATACGCTTCAAGAACAAATCAACATGATGGAAGCTAAGAAATATGAGCTAGAGAAGGCAATTACAAGAATGAAGGCTGTAATTGCAAGAAGTAATGGAGAGCCTGATTGGGATGATGTGGCAGAAGTATTAAAGAGTATGCAGCAGGATCAGAATCGAGATGATATTCATTTCTTTTCGCTAGAACATACCAAGGGAGAAACTGACTGGTATGTTAAGATTTATGAATCCCTAAATGTTAAGCCAGGAGAGAAGGTGCTTGACCTTGGGTGTGGTTATGCTAAGGTGTGGAGAAACAGCTGGGATGATATTCCTGAAAATGTAAAGGTATATGGCTATGATTTGGCAGGAAGCTGGGCGGATGATTTTGCACAGTTTGTAAAGGATAATAGTGACAAACTATCAGATGGCACTTCTATAGAGGTAAATTTTGAAGATTTGGACAAGACTGAAACCTGGAAGCACATTGAGGCAGATAGGGATTATACAATGATAATCGCACATTATGTTGCAGATATGCTTGGAGATTCAGAAGAATTTATTTCAAAGGCTGCTTCTGTATTAGCTAATGATGGCGTTATGTCATTGAATGCGTTTGGAACTGTTCCTAAAGCTCATTTACAATATTGGATAGATGCCTTTGAAGAGTTTGAAATTAATTCAAATCCACTTAAGGAAGAGCTAAAGTCATACGAAGAAACAAAGGATAGAAGCGTTGAAATATTAAAGAAATATTTTACTAGTATCGAAGAGGTGGTTCTACCAAGTCCATTTACATTTGATAACGTAGAGGATGTTTTGAAAGATTTAACACCGTGTCTTAAGAATCATGCAAGCTTTTTAGAGGTTAATCAATCTAAGATTAGTAAATGTATTGAAAATAAATTATCAGAAGGCGTGATGAAGATACCTCATGATAGTGCATTTTGGAGGCTTAGAAAATAAGCAAAACGGCGTCGGAGATAGCCAAGAATATAACACTAGCATTTATAAATGATTTGTGATCGGAGAAGAAATTTTGAATTTAGATTTACTTAATTATAATAATTGTATAGCAAATCTTCCGAACTCTATTTTGAAAAAGTTTGGAGTTCAGACGGTTGGGGAGACTTTAGAGGTTGCAGATAAATGTCTTGAGACGGATTATAAGAATATAGTAGTGCTTCTTCTTGATGGAATGGGAACTTATATTTTGGAAAAGAATCTAGATAAGGATGGATTTTTAAGAAGTCATTTTGTGGAATCTTATAATACCGTTTTTCCACCAACTACTGTAGCGGCTACTACATCAATAGAAAGCGGATTGCAACCTGTAGAGCATGCTTGGTTTGGATGGGATTGCTACTATCCACAGATAGATAAGAATGTTACAGTGTTCTTGAATACAGAACAGGGCACTAAAAATCAGGCGGCTGAATATAATGTATCAAGAAAATATTGTGATTATAAATCATTATATAAAAGGCTAAAAGATGCAGGTAAAAATGCTGGCTGTTCTACGCCATTCGTTGCACCATTTCCAAGTAATTTAGATGAGATATGCAATCATGTTGTGGAGCTATGCAAAGAGGATGGAAGAAAATATATTTATGCATACTGGAATGAGCCGGATACAACTATGCATAAATATGGTTGCTATAGTAAAGAAACTAAGAAAATATTAAAGAGAATTGAAAATCGTTTACAGCGAATGTGTGAGGAACTTGAAGATACATTACTTATTATTACGGCTGACCATGGACATGTGGATGGTAGAAATGTATGTATATTAGATTATCCACATATTCTGGAGTGTCTTAAGAGATTACCTTCTATTGAGCCAAGAGCGTTGAATTTATTTGTAAAAGAAGATAAAAAGGCGGTATTTGCGGATTTATTTAATAAGGAATTTGGTGCAGATTTTATGCTACTAACAAAACAGGAAGTGTACGATAGCAATCTGTTTGGTGATGGCAATAAGCATATAAATGCCGATGGAATGCTTGGCGATTATGTTGCAATAGCGAAAACGGATTTGACTATATTTAATACTTATAAAGAGGCAAATGAATTCAAGGGAGTTCATGCGGGATATACAAAGGAAGAATTAACAATTCCGTTCATTGCGGTTGGAAAATAAACACTTGGAATTTTGGCTTGCGGGTGGTCCCTTGGGGACGGGGTTCGCGGTTCATTTTGAAGAGAGGAGAAGTTACAAATGGCAGAACAATTCTTGACTTTAATGGCAGATCTTGATGACAACTCACAGGCGATTATGTCTGGACTATATAGTGAACTTCAAAAGGAAGGCTTTGATGGTGTGCAAACTCATGGACTCCCATTTCATATTAGCTTAGCTTCATATAACACGGATAAAGAAAAAGAGGTTATAGAACACATTCAAAATGTGACTAAGGATTTATCAGAGATTCCAGTTTATATCAGTCATATAGGAGTATTTCCGGGCGGCAGAGTGTTGTTTGGCGCTCCGGATATGAGTGATGAGTTATTTGACATGCATAAGAAATGTCTGTTGAATTCGGAAGGAAATATAGAGGAATTTATTTGGACGCCACATTCGACTTTTATAATTGATGAGCCGGAGAGAGTGGGCGCAGCGCTTCCTATTTTGGCTAAATCCTTTGTTCCGTTTTACGGAAAAATTGTCAAATTGCATCTTTGCGCATTTTGGCCAACAAGAGAAATATTGTCCATAGATTTGAAATAAATGTGGATACTTTCTAAGCAAAAAGGCATTGTTGGTAAAATTATAAATAAAGAGGGAAATAATTAAATAAATAAATTCATAAACGCTTCTTGACAATACGGAATAACCGTATTATATTATACGTAACAAACGTAATAACTCGGAGGGAAAATGAATATCAATCAAAGTGAATATAAGGATACCAAAATAGTAATAGCTGACAATTTATTAAAATTGATGGAAATAAATCACAAAAATCGTAAAGACGTATGTAAAGAGTTGGATATAAAATATACCACCTTTTGCGATTGGGTAAATGCGAAAGCTTATCCAAGGATTGAATCATTGGAAAAGGTATCTGATTATTTTGGGGTTTCGGTAGGAGATTTCTTTTTTGATATAGACACTGCAAAAGAGTATTCTAAGGAGCGAATTATGGCGTATACAATGAGAATGCAAGAAGTAGATTTAGATATTATTAATAGACTGTCTGAGGAACAGGTAAAAATATTGCTTAAATCAGGAGTACGAATTAAACATAAGAAACTCGAAGACTATATAAAAGAGGCCACTTCAGGTAAGAAAATAGCTTCAGAAGAGCTTGACTGGGGAGAACGTCTGGAGGGCGAAATATGGTAAATCAAGGTGACATTGTTAAATGTGATGGAATAGAATTTCCTTTTGTTGTAGTAAGTAATAACATTTATAATAAATCAGGTTCTGCGTTAGTATGTCCTATTGTTAAAAAGAACATGTCAGTATTATCGTTTCCAATTAACAGCCAATCTATAAAAGGATATGCTCAGTGCGATAACTTGCGTATGATCAATTTAAAGAAAAGAGATTATATTATAAAAGGTTCAATATCAATAGCTGAATTGCTTAATATTATAGATATGATTGCGGCAATAACGGATATTGTGTAGAAAATTAAAGGGGACGCTTCTTGTGACAAAAGAAGCGTCCCCACTGTTGTTATCGTGGCAAAAGAAGCGTCCCCACTACCACTATTGCCAGTAGTCTGGAATAGAACTTGTCTTGGTGCAAGAACTCATTTTCTTAGAACCAAGGATTCCGTATTTGCTTATGCCAGCATCCTGTAAGTCTTTAATGAGTTTGGCATTTTCTTTTGCGTAAGTAGTACTGTTACTAAATTCGTTTACCTTCAAGGTTGATTTAATAACTCTCCAGCTAAATTCTAATTTCTTTAATCGTAATTGTTCTTCAGGTGTCGCATTGACTTCGAGTGCATGGATTTTATTCCATAAATCTTCACATGCATTAATCTCTGCAGTGGACATTCTATGGGAGTGATTCGGACCATCACTATCGGCATATGAAGAATTAAGAGTTCTAAAGCAATCATTTGTTACCGCATCAGCGTATTCAGGACCTGCTTGATGATTAGCAAACTGCTTCTCCAGATGCTTCATATATTCACGTACATATTTACCACTTTCACCATAGTAAACATCAGTATAGAAGGCTAATTCCTCTTCGTAATTACGAGTTGGATCCTGTGTCATACGACCAAGGATGAAATTTCGAATATCACCAAATTCAGCATTAGAATCGAGATGAATATCGTTTCCTTGCAGGTAAATGCCTTCAATACCAAGACTCTTATATAATTTGATATCATGCTGCATAACGTCTACATTAGGATAAGGAGCAAAGCTTGTTCTAAAGTTAATAGAGTAATCCCAAATCCATACATGATTTGATATCTGGCACCATTTTTTAAGTTCCGGATAATAAACGGAATTAAAATAATCATCGCTTGCTGGTGAATCAAGGTAATGACCATAGCAACGTTGAATTGGTGCAAATCTTACAATAACATGATCATCAGCCTTCATACCTACTGGTGCATTTAAAGTCCAGTTACAAGAGTAGGCAAGAGTATCAATATAAAGATTTTGATATTTATTATCTTTGTGTAAATCAGCAGAGAGTTTGTTACAAAGCTCAAGCAATTCATAAGACTGCTTGAGTTGTGATGAATCTCCATAAGATTTTCTATGCTTCACACAATCTGCACAGGTACATGGATTGGTACTAATATCTGACATAGATATTGAAATAATCTGTGTGTCAGCATTAGGATCATAACTTGTATTTATAATATCGTAGCAATGATTAAGGATGATATTATATAATTCTTCGTTATGAGTAGCCTGGTAAAGGCAAAGCTGGTCTTTGGTACGAGTACGTCCAGTAGTTGCGCCTTTATGTTCCCAGTCAGATGCACAAAACCACTCAGGGTGAGTTTTGAAATAAATATCGGCCTGATCTTCAGGTATAAATTCTGTAAGAAGAGTGTGGACCAAACCTATAGGAACGCCACCATGAGCACCATCGTAGAAACCATAGTTATGATTACGAGGTAGTGTTGACAGATACCAAGAAGATCGTGCTGGCTCTCCAACATCTACACAGAAAGAATCTGCCATAAATCCATTGTAGCCAAACGCCATTGAATAAAGTCGATATTCTGTTTTTCCTGAATATTGATAGCAGACATCTGAATCTGTATAGAAAAATGCACGCTCGTAATCTATATTTACACCGTTAGTTTTATCAATCTGAAACTGCTTCTGGTTAGTGCAATATCCATCATTCCAAGAGAGGAAGAAATATCCACCGCAGGCTTCCAAGAATCTAAATGAACCACTAACAAGTCCAATATCCCCGACACCAGTGATACTTATACCATTGTCATAAGACTTGATTGAATAGCTATCCTGAGATGAGTATTTTGCACTGCCGTGTGGTCTGTTGGTATTACCTACTGAAATCTCAAAGCCTTTGCTTCCTTTAGGTATTTCATCTTTATAAATCTCAGGTAAATATCCATCCTCCGCGGAAATATAAGTTTGAAGCACATAAGAACAAGATACTTCTTCGATAGTAGGATTAGATGGATAAATGATGACTACCTGAGGCATTTTGTCAGGATATTTACTATTCATATATCCGCCCATATCACCTTCAAATCTAGGAGTATATTCTATGATTTTGTTAGCTGGATCTTCGTTTGTGCCAGGGTCAGTTCCAGGATCAGTTCCAGGATTTGTTCCCGGATTTGAACCAGGGTCAGTTCCAGGATTAGAACCAGGATCGGTTCCTGGATTAGAACCAGGATCAGTTGATCCACCATTAGTAGATCCTCCGTTATTGCCACCGTTGTCGGTTCCTCCATTATCGCTACCATTGCCAGAATTTCCGCCATTGTCCGAACTACCATTGTCCGAACCGCCATTGTCCGAACTACCATTGTCCGAACCACCATTGTCCGAACCACCATTATTTGAACCACCATTGTCACCTTTATCATCAGAAGGATTTTTAACTGGGTCTTTAGGACTCTTAGTAAAATCAGTTGCTGTGTAGCTTCCCGGATTAATGCCGTAACTTTCGCAGATTTTCTTGAATTCTGGAGAATTAGCAAAGCCTTCGAAAACCTGATCTCTTGAAGTAAGTCCTTCATTTAAAGGACCAAACCAGTAAGCTTTTCCAGGGACATCAAAAGATCTGCCCATAAAAGCTAAGTAAAGATTTTCAACATATTTTTCATTTGTTAATTTGAGGGAAATATATTCAGGGCTCTTGATATAATTTGCTGCACAGGAGATTCCTGTTAAATCGCCTTTAAGCATACCATCAACCCAGTATTGCTGACCGGATTTGTCGCCGATTCGATTAAGACAAATAATGTATAACCTTTCGACGAATAGATTTACATTATTTACCTGTTGGAAATCATATTCATTAGTGAAATAACCTGCTGTTATTCCGTAATCGCAACATAATTTATAGAATTCTTCAGAGTTTGCAAATCCTGCAAATACGTCCTGCCTGCTTGCGCCTTTGGATAACTTGTCACACCAGAATTTATAGCCTTCTTTGTCAGCAGCACGTCCCATAAACATGGTGTATAAATCATTTACAAATTCTTTGTCGGATTTATGCTGATTGGTATATTCGTCGCTGAAAATGAAATTGTAAACAACGGAAGAACCGACGAGTTCTTTGTTGGTGACTTTTCCTTTCCAGAAGTTAAAACCTTGTTTGTCAGGTTCTCTTTGAAGCGCAACTTTATAACAGCGTTTGACGAAATCATCAACGCCACTTGCAGCTTCTGATTTGATTGGATTGAGTGGTAAAATGCTAACGAAAAGAAGCAGTGAAAGCACAATACTAAATAGTCTGTAAATACGTTTGTTTTTCATATAAAATCCCCCTGTAAATTTATCCTAACAAATATATTTATGCGTGTAAAATGTTTTGTGTAAAAATTCATCGCATACGGATAAGAAATCCTTAAATTTGACAAGGAATGAATGTTGAAAATATCGAATGTCAAAGGAACGAGGGTGTAGTATGGGCATGTAAAAAATGCTACAATAAAATAGTCGTGATAACGAAAGAAGGAATATGATATGGTATGTGTTCTTCCAATTGGAATAGCTGAGGAAGAAGCGGTATTGCCAAGAAAGAAGCCTTTTGAAATGAGAGCCTGGTTTAATGGATTTGAAAATGAGTAACATATGCTTAGGATTTATATATTAATATTTAAAAGATTCTGATAATGATATACAATTAGATAGGAATTTAAAGAACTCAAAAAAGGAGAAGAGGAATGAAGATTACTTGCGAATTTTGTGGTGGACTATTTGATGATACGCTGACTCACTGCCCCAATTGCGGTGGTGTAAATAAGAATGTGCGCAGAAGTACAGCTGATCAGCCAACAACTATAGAAGAACTGGCTAAATGGTATGCAGACAGAGGCCTTCCACCATACGAAACAACAAGATTTTTTATAGGTATTGATTATAAGAAGCCAAGAGCTTTTGGTATCTATAAAGATGGAGACAAATTCATCGTATATAAGAATAAGGACAATGGTTCACGTGCAGTAAGATACGAAGGAACAGATGAAGCGTATGCGGTAAATGAGTTGTTCCAAAGACTTAAGCAGGAGATTGTAGAACAGAAAGCTCTTCAGGTATCTAAGGCTTCAGCCTCTAGTGTGACTGAAGTGGAAAGTAAGGAAGAAATCCATGCAAAGGCGGTAAAAGCAAGACGTAAAATACTTCGAAGAATCCTGACAACTTTAGTTGTTATTTATGGCGGATATCTGATACTTGCTGGTGTTTTTGGGATTATTTATGCCAAAACACATGTAGATATTAAGGATGGTTATTATCAGTATAATAATACTACTTACTATCATGATTCATACGGAAATTCAGATCATTGGTATATATATAATGATGACGATGATGATTGGGACAAAGTTAGCAGATATGAGGTTCCTAAGGATTTAAGAAGCAACCAGAGTTCGAATTTCTATGATACTTCAACCTGGAGTCCGGAGTCTCAGTATTCAGATTTTTCAGATGAATTGGAAGAGTATCGTGCAAATTATTCAACAAGCAGTTATTCAGACAGCAGTTATGATAACTATGATAGTTCAAGCTACGATTGGGGTAGCAATGATTCATGGGATTCAGGATCAACTGATTGGGGATCTGACTGGTAGGGATATATGTGGCAGAAAGGAAAAATATGAGAAAAGAGCTAGAAAGTTTATTTACACCATGGAAAATCGGCAACTGTGAAATCAAAAACAGAATTGTACTTACATCTATGGGCGGTACTGATTTGTTTGGTTGGATGGAGAAAAACCATTTCGACAAAGATGGTGCAAGATTTATTATGGAGGTTGCCAAAAACAATGCAGGTTTGGTTCTTCCAGGATGCCAGCCAGTATATAATCCAATGTTTGGTCAGTGGTTATATAAAAATAAGAAAATGTACAAAGACTTGGCTGAATGGATGCCAGAATTCCATAAGACAGGAGCTAAGTTATTTATTCAGTTAACAGCTGGTTTTGGTCGTTCATTCACAGTAAGCTCAGTAATGGAAACTTTATATACAAATCCAGTGCTTAGAGGACTTTCAAAACCTGTACTTAACTTCGATAAGATACTCGCAACAGCAAGCCCTGCACCTAACAGATGGTCAGATAAAATGCCTTCAAGAGAACTTACAGTTGCAGAGATTGAAGAGTATATCGAAGCATTTGCAAAGGTTTCAAAAATGCTTAAGGAAGCAGGAGTTGATGGTGTAGAAATCCATGCTGTACATGAAGGATATCTTCTCGATCAGTTCGCACTTAAATATGTAAATAAGAGAACAGATGAATATGGTGGAAGTCTTGATAACAGATTAAGATTTGCAGTAGAAATCGTTAAAGCAATTAAGAAAGAATGTGGTGATGATTTCCCAGTTTCATTGAGATATAGCGTACGTTCAATGACTAAGGGCTTAAGAGAGGGTGCTCTCCCAGGCGAAGAATTTACAGAAGTTGGACGTGATATGGAAGAGTCAGAAAAGGCAGTAAAGATTCTTCAGGATGCAGGCTATGACATGCTCAACTGTGACAATGGTACATATGATGCATGGTACTGGGCTCATCCACCAATCTATATGCCAGAAAACTGTAACCTCGCAGATGTTGAACATATTAGACAGTTCGTAGACATTCCTGTTGTATGTGCAGGAAGACTTACTCCAGAAGCTGCAGCAGCTTCTATTTCAGAGGGTAAGCTTGATGGTGCAGGATTTGCCCGTAGATTCCTTGCAGATCCAGAATGGGTAACTAAGCTTATAAATGATAATGAAGAAGATATTCGTCCATGTATTCTTTGTCATAGTGGATGTTTCAACATGTGTCATTACAAGGGCGTTCCAAATGATCAGGAATTATCAGACAGCTTACATTTATCACGTTGTGCTGTAAATGCTGAAATGATGCAGTGGAATAAACACCATATTGAAAAGACTAATAATCCTAAGACAGTAATCATTATCGGTGGTGGTATTGGTGGTATGGAAGCTGCCAGAGTTCTTAAACTTCGTGGACACAATCCAGTTATTTATGAGAAAAATTCTGAACTTGGTGGAACATTTATCGCAGCGGCAGCAGAATCTTATAAGGGTAAATTAAGAGAACTTCTCGCTTGGTATAGAAGAAAAATGGAAGAGATGAATATTGAAATTCACCTCAATACAAATATCGAAAATACTGACCAATTTAAGGGACAGGATATAATCGTTGCAACTGGTTCTTCAGCAAGAGAACTTAAGATGGTTCCAGGCTATGAGAAAATGGTAGAGGCTTGCGAATTCCTTACAGGAACTAAGGAAGTAGGCGAGACTGTAGCAGTTGTTGGTGGTGGATTAACAGGTTGCGAAATTGCGTACGAATTAGCACTTCAGGGCAAGAAACCACTTATTGTTGAAATGAAAAATGACCTTATTGCTCAGACGGGTGTATGTCTTGCGAACAGCTCATATTTAAGAGAGTGGTTTGCATGGAAAGAAGTTCCAGTATACCTTGAAACAAGTCTTAAGGAAGTTAAAGACGGAGCTATTATTTGTAAGAATAAAGAAGGCGAGGAATTTGAAGTTAAATGCGATTCAGTTATCAGCTCTGCTGGATATATTCCAAAACCTCTTGCAAATGAAGGTGGCAAAGTTCATTTAGTAGGCGATTGTAAGCAGGTTGGTAATCTTCGTACAGTAATCTGGCGTGCTTATGAAGTGGCTATGAAGATTTAATCCAATAAAAAATGGACATGATTGTATACTCAAATAAAGGAGACAGGTAAATGAATTTAACAGAAAAACAGCAAGCCATTTTGAATGGTAGCGAAGGTGAAACACTTGCCAAAGTAATGAAGACTATGGTTCGCTATGGTGAAGTATTTGGTGCTGATTCAATGGTAGAGATTACAAGTGAATATAATCATCTTGTAACTTCATTTGGTCTTAAAGCACTTAGTGCGGTTTATGAATTGTTTGATCAGCTTATTGAAGCAGGAGCTATTTCAAAACAGCAGTTCTCAATGGACCCAAGACCACTTGATCCAAATGTTCCTTCTAATTTCTTACAGAATTTTGTATTTAAGAATTTCATGTATACAAGGCAGGAAGAATATGAGAAACAGCTTAAGCAGTTAGGCCTTATGAATGAGAATGCATTTACTTGTGCATGTTATATGGATGAAGTAGGTAATACACCTAAGAAGGGAGACATTCTTTCATGGTCAGAGTCTTCAGCAGTTGTATATGCTAACTCAGTACTCGGCGCAAGATGTAACCGTAACTCAGGTGTAATCGATATTATGGGTTCAATTGTTGGATATGTCCCATATTTCGGACTGCTTACAGATGAAGGACGTAAGGCTAAATGGATTGTTGAAATTAAGACAAGCAAGAAACCAGAAGCACAGCTTCTTGGTTCAGCAATTGGTATGAAAGTAATGGAAGATGTTCCTTATATCGTTGGACTTGATAAATGGTTAGGAACACTTGATGATGCTGCTAAAACTTATTTAAAAGATTTTGGTGCAGCTACAGCTTCAAATGGTGCAGTTGGACTTTATCATGTTGAAGGCATTACTCCTGAAGCAGTTGAGCTTGGAAGAGAGCTTTTGGCAGAGGATGTTAAAACTTACGTAATCGATGATGCTGAGCTTGAAAGAGTATATAAGAGCTATCCAGTAATCTGGAAGAATAAGGATGCTAAGCCTAAGCTTTGTTTCATGGGATGCCCTCATATGAGTATTGAGCAACTTACAAGCTGGACAGTAAAGGTTGAGGAGGGATTGAAAAAGAACAATCAGAAGAAGGTTGTTATTCCTACAGTATTTACAGCAGCTCCTGGCGTACTTGAGAAATTCAAAGAGACAGAATATGCTGAGAGACTTAAGGCAACAGGCGTTATAGTTTCTTATATTTGTCCACTTATGTATATGAATAATCCTTTGAGTACAAAGATGCCAGTTATTACATCAAGTAATAAATTAAGAACATATACAAGTGCAAGATATTATACAGATGATGAAATTCTTGAACAGATTACAGGAGGTGCAAAGTAATGAGAACATTTACAGGAAGAATCGTAGCAGAAGGTACAATTACAGCACCTGCAGTAGTTTCAAAGGGTGGACTTAATACATTGGCTTCTTTTCAGAAGGCTTTACAGTTTGGCGATAAAAAAGCAACATGTGGAGATCAGAACAACCCTGACCTCTATGGCAAGGCAATGGCTGGTAAGGCTTTATGTCTTCCAAGAACAATCGGGTCAACAACAGGCGGATTGGTTCTCTATGGAGCTTGCTCACTGAAGCGTCAGCCAGCTTGTATGTTATTTTCAGAGCCAATTGATTCATTAGCTGCAGCTGGAGCAATCTTAGCAGATATCTGGATTGATGATGTTACTATGCCAGTAATCGATTCACTCGGAGAAGAATTCTTAGAGTATGTTAAGGATGGCATGACAATCACAGTTAAAGAAAATGGTGTAGTGGAAGTAGAATAGTGGCACAAGGATAAGTGGTTGAATATGGTTGGATTTATTATTTGGGCATTGATTGGAGCAATAATAGTTGCTATAGGTATAAAGGATTTGTTTGCAAAAAAGCCAGTAGGATTTTGGGCAAATGCTGAGACTACGAAGGTTGAGGATGTAAAAGGATACAATCGAGCAACAGGAATATTGTTTATTGCTTATGGCATTGTATTTGTATTATTGGGAATACCTTTATTATATGGACAAAATACGCCATTTGTAGTAATTTCAATTGTCGGAGCAATGCTTGAAACTATTATGATAATGGTTATTTATTCGATATTTATCGTAAAGAAATATAGGGTAGAAAATTGGCAAAAGAAGCGTCCCCATAGCATGTAGGAGTGTATATGGCAAGAAGTAAATCAGGAGAATTAAATCTTACAGAAGGATCTCCGTTTTCATTATTAATAGCATTTTCGATACCGATGATTCTCGGCAATCTGTTTCAGCAGTTATATAACTTTGTGGATACCATGATTGTAGGTCATTTCCTTGGAGTTGACGCACTTGCGGGCGTTGGCGCAACAGGAAGTATTAACTTCCTTATTTTGGGCTTTTGCATGGGAATGTGTGCGGGATTTGCAATTCCTGTAGCACAGATGTACGGAGCTAAGGATTATGTAGCACTTCGTAAATATGTAGCTAATGCATATCATCTTTCACTTTGGTGCTCGGTAGCGATTACAGTTATAGTTGCGCTTTTATGCAGACAGATTCTTGTATGGATGCGTACGCCAGCGGAAGTTATTGATTATTCATATGTTTACATTTGCACGATTTTCCTAGGAATTCCTATTACATTCATCTACAATGTTTTGGCAGGTGTTATAAGATCGATTGGCGACTCGAAGTCACCTCTTATTTTCCTGATTATTTCTACGTTTATAAATGTTGGCCTCGATTATTTGTTTATTGCAGGCCTTGATATGGGAGTTTTTGGCGCAGCGCTAGCGACTGTTATTGCGCAGATTATCTCGGCAATCATGTGTCTTGTGCTTATTATAAGAAGATATGACATTCTTCATGTTAAAGGCAATGAGTGGAAAGCGGATACGCATTACATTGGAAATCTTTGCAAAATGGGCCTTCCAATGGGACTTCAGTATTCTATCACTGGTATCGGTTCAGTTATTCTTCAAAGTAGCGTAAATGCTTTAGGACCGATTGCGGTGGCAGCAACAACTGCAGCGAGCAAGGTAAATATGTTATTTATCTGCATTATCGATGCTTTAGGTGCTGCAATGGCAACATATGGTGGCCAAAATCTTGGTGCTGGTAAGATAGACAGACTAAGGAAAGGTACGCTTGCAGCGGTAATAATCGGAATATCTTATTGCGTGATGGCTTTTGTGGCGGTTATTTTTGTAAGACGTCCACTTATTACATTGTTTGTCGACAAGCCGGTTCCTGAAATGATAGATATGGCAGCCCTTCAGGTTATTATTACAATCGGTTGCCTTAGCCTTCTTGTATTCGTAAATGTACTTCGTTTCATGATTCAAGGCGTTGGCTTCTCGAATTTTGCGATTATTGCAGGTGTGCTTGAAATGATTGCAAGAACTGTAGCAGGTGTTGTATTTATCCCACTATTTGGCTTCGTTGGAGCATGTGTGGCATCACCTTTTGCATGGCTGCTTGCGGACTGCTTCCTAGTTCCAGCATTTTTCTATGTTGTAAATAAGCTTGATAAAACCGTAAATGGGGCAAAGGTGGAAAGTCAGAATTAAAGGAGAGTTATATGGCAGAAATAATACAAATCAACGAGAATACTTGGAGAATTGAAGATGGATTTGTTCGATTCTTTCTTTTAGAAGGCGATGAACAGGCAATGTTAATAGATAGTGGTGTAAATTGTCCAAATGCTCTAGAGCTTGCAAAATCATTAACAGATAAGCCAGTAATGCTATTAAATACACATGGCGATGGAGATCACACTTCTGGCACAGCGGCATTTGAAGAAATCCATATGCACGCATCAGATTATAAAAATTGCAATATGGCAACTAAGTATCCACAGACTAAGCTTATTGAAATAATGGATGGACAAGTAATCGACCTAGGAAATCGAAAACTTCAGATGATTCACATTCCTGGCCATACTGCAGGCAGCCTTGCAATACTTGATTGTAAGAATCGTGCTTTGTTTGCAGGAGATTCCGTTCAAATGGGACATATATTTATGTTTGGACCTAATAGAGAGCCTGATAAGTATGAAGCGTCATTGGATAAATTAATTGCGTTAAAGAATGAATATGATGTAATTTACGCATCACATGATGAATATAAGCTTGCTGCTAACTATGCTTCATTGGTAAAGGAAGCTTGGAAGAAGGTTAGAAATGAAGAAGCTTCTTATGAGATGATCGATTTGTTTGGAAATAAGGTTAAGTCTTACACTTTAGAGTGCTGTGGATTCTATCTTTTCTAGGATTATGCAGTTATTTTGAAACTTTTTATAAAACTATTGAAATCCCTTTATATACGGAAAAGCCCGAAATAAAGGGATTTTTTGCTTGCCAAGAATACTTGTCAGAAGCTGCCAAGAAAACTTTTCAAAAAATTCCAAGAAAACTTTGCAAAAGTGTTGACAAGTATACTTGGCAGTGATATATTAAACATGTCAAGTGAACTTGGCAAGAAATGAAAAGTATACTTTGCAAATAAAAAACAAATTAATGATTGAATTGAAAGAAAAAGGAGATAATAATTATGAACAGAGAAGAAATTTTAGCAAAGAGCAGAGAAGAGAACAACAATAAGGATCTTGTAAGCAAGGAAGCATCAATTTAAGCAGGAACATGGTCAGCAGTAGTATCAATAGTAATGAGTGGTATTTTCTTTAGCTTAGGAATTATCCTTCAGGGACAGAGAAACTGGGGATTCTTCGCAATAACAGCAGCATCAACAGCAACAGCATTCCTTTACAATGGAATCTTACTTAAGAAAAAGACATACATTGCTGCAGGAGTTATTTGGGTAATATTAGCTATCATGTTATCAATCAACTTTGTAATGAATCTTGTAAATACTTCAACAATTCTTTAATAAATGGGGGGGACATATGAAAGAAGAACTTGTACTTAAGAACAATTTAAAGGAAATTAGAAAAAAGCAAAAGTTGTCTCAGGATGAGTTAGCCAACATGGTAGGTGTCTCAAGAAACACAATTAGCTCAATAGAAACTGGACAGTTTAGCCCGACTGCAAAATTGGCATTAATTATCTGCATTGCCCTTGATAAAAAGTTCGAAGAAGTATTTTTCTTTGATTAAATCAAGATTTAACAAATTGATGAAATGTAGTGTCAATGCGTAATTGTATAGTTTTATAGTGGCGTATACGGAGATTCCTAAAAAAATGTAAATTCCTCCGTACGTAGTAGGCGCTAGTCAGAATCAGGTACGGAGAGAATCCGTGGAAGCAAATATATCTCCGTACGTAGAGTGTGTCAGGAAGGTTCTGGTACGGAGGAAACTGATGAAAAGCCAAAATCTCCGTACAACTTGTTTGGATTAGGTAGTGGAGTACGGAG
>JAKSSD010000045.1 GCA_024403275.1 Lachnospiraceae bacterium | reverse complement strand
TGTTCAGAATATGAAACGTAATATTCCGAATGAATATATATATTTATATTATTGAGATTCTATTAATGACGAATTAGATTTTTATAACTCACATATAGAGGTGAGATACATAAATATTTTGTTAAATGAAAAAGGCCTCAAACGAGGCCTTTAACTATTGTTATGAATATTAATTGGATTTGAGTAGGTAAACAAGGTCCACCGCTTCGGGGCCCACCTGTTTACAACTCTTGTCTAGTTCTTTCTTCACAGTATTTACATCTGTAAACTTCTTTCTTTTCGTCAAGAACGAAGATATGAGGAAGTTCCTGTTCGATGCTTGAAATACATCTAGGATTCTTACACTTGTAAATATTCTTTATTTCTTTTGGAAGTGTGAGTTCTTTCTTGGCAATGATTGTACCACCCTTAATTACATTAACTGTAATATTGTGATCAATTACTGCAAGAACATCCATATCCATTTCTTCGATATCACATTCAACCTTTAGTATATCTTTGTGACCCATTTTGTCACTCTTGGCATTCATAATCATTGCTACAGTACAGTCTTTTTTATCAAGCTGTAAATGATGATATATTGAAAGGCTCTTACCTGCTTTGATATGGTCAAGTACGAAGCCTTCTTCGATTTTACCTACGTTAAGCATTTTAATTCTCCTTATAAATTATCTGTATCGATTTCAAGAAGTGTAAGAATAAGTGCCATTCTCACATATACACCATACTGAACCTGCTTGAAGTAAACGGCTCTTTCATCATCGTCAACTTCAACAGAGATTTCATTAACTCTTGGAAGAGGGTGGAGTACAAGCATATCAGGTTTAGCCATATCCATTTTCTCTTTGTTAAGAATATAGAAATCTTTGAGTCTTACATAATCTTCTTCGTTGAAGAAACGTTCTCTTTGAACTCTTGTCATATAGAGTAAATCTAATTTACCAATTACTTCTTCAAGAGAAATTACTTCTTCGTAAGAAATATTTTTTTCTTTTAACATATCTGTTATGTATTCAGGGATTTTTAATTCTTCTGGAGATACGAAAACAAAAGTAATATTATCATATCTTGATAAAGCATTAATAAGTGAATGAACTGTACGTCCGAACTTAAGATCACCACAAAGACCAATAGTAAAATTATTAAGTCTTCCTTTGAGTGAACGAATAGTGAGTAAATCTGTTAAAGTCTGAGTAGGATGCTGATGACCACCGTCACCTGCATTAATAACTGGAATAGAACTCTTGGTAGCTGCTACCATTGGAGCACCTTCCTTAGGATGACGCATTGCGCAGATATCTGCATAGCAGGATATCATTCTGATTGTATCTGATACGCTTTCTCCTTTTGCGGCTGAAGATGAGTTAGCATCTGAAAAGCCTAAAACATTTCCGCCGAGTGAAAGCATTGCGGATTCAAAACTTAATCTTGTACGTGTACTTGGCTCATAAAAGCAGGTTGCGAGCTTCTTACCATCACAAGCATGAGAGTATTTTTTCATGTTTTTCTCTATGTCGTTGGCAAGGTCAAATAATTGTTCAAGCTCTTCTGTAGTAAAGTCCAAAGGACTCATTAGATGTCGCATAACAATTCTCCTTTTAGGTATTTTTCATATGATAACATACAAAAAAATTGAAAACAAGATATATTTGTAGTAAACTAAAATAGGTAATAATTTTGGTATATTTAGTGGTTGGAGGAATATTTATGAGTAATACAATTGATATTAATTCAGTGGATGAAATTGTTGAAAACAAACGCATAATATTATTTGGATTGCCATGGACATTTACCAAATATTATATTAAGAAAGACGTTATTACAATTGATGCAGGATTCTTAAAAAAAGTAGAAGATGATTGTTATATGTATAAGGTACAGGATGTTGAGCTTCAGAGAAACTTTTTTCAGAGACTTGCAGGTCTTGGATGTGTAGTTTGTTATACAGGTGATACAACTCATCCTACTTTAAGAATACATAACATTAAGAATTCAAGAGAGGTTAAAGAGTTCATTCTTAAGTATTCAGAAGAAGCCAGACTTAAGAGAAGAACTATTAACACACTTAATATTAGTGCTGATGATATTACAGATATAGATTAAATAAAAGCAGCTTAAAACTGCTTTTTTTAATGATAAATAGGAAGATTATACATGAATTATGAAGAATGCCGTGAATGGCTTGAAAACAGAAGACTTACTATTGGTTCAGTACCTGGTTTAGATGCAGTTAATGAACTTTTAGGGTTGCTTGGAAGACCGGATGAACAATTAACATTTATTCATATTGCAGGTACTAATGGTAAAGGAACAACAGGATATTTAATAGAATCGGTTCTTGTAAATAATAATATAAGAACCGGCAGATTCCTTTCGCCTGCAGTTATTGATGAGAGAGAAATAATACTTGTTAATGGAAAGATGGTTTATAAGACAATATGGGCTGAGAAATTATCTGACATTATCGAATTGGTTGAAGCTAATAATTTAAAAGCTACTGCTTTTGAAATTGAGTTTGTTCTCTCTTTATTGATTTTTATTGACAAAAAATGTCAGTTAGTGATTCTAGAGTGTGGAATGGGCGGAAGGCTAGATGCTACTAATGTAATAAATAAAAGCTTAGTGGATGTTATTACTTCATTAAGTGTTGATCATAGGAACTTTTTAGGTGATACACTTGAAGAAATTAGTTTACATAAATTTGGAATTATTTCATCTTTATCAAAGAATGTAGTTTTAGCTCATCAAATAAAAGAAGTTTATGAATATTTTGATATTTATATAAAAAATCCTGAATTTAAGGGTATTAATGTAGTTAAGGCAGAAAAAGATAAATTGAATTCAACATTTGTTAAGGTAGATGAAAGAGTAGTTCAAATATTGAATTATAAGAATTATGTAAACTTACAACTATCTTTAGCTGGAATATATCAGACAGAGAATGCTATTACAGCATTAGAAGTGGTTGATGTCCTTATAAATGAAGGATATAAGTTAAAAGAAGATAAAATTCGTAAGGCTTTCCTGCAAGCTGTTTGGCCAGGCAGATTTGAAATACTTAAAACTAATCATTTGTATATACTAGATGGTGCTCATAATATGGATGCTGTTGAAAGATTGTTTGAGAATATGAGTTTATATTTTACAAACAGAAGACTCATATATATAATGGGAATGTACAAGGATAAGGATTATCGTGATGTAGTTAAATTTGTTGCTCCTAAGGGTAAAGCCATTGTTACAGTATCTGCAAGAGACCGAAAACGATGTGTCGAAGCATTTGAATTAGGTAAGACATTTAGTGAATACAATCCTAATGTTACGGCGGCGGATTCCTATACAGAAGCTTTGGAGATTGCTAATTTATTAGCAGATAAAAATGATATTATTCTTATTTTTGGTTCGTTATCCTTTTTAGGAGAAATGAGAGAACTTATATTAAAGAAATAGAAGAGAGAACAAAATGATAGATCAGGAAAAGATAAAGGAAGGAGTCAAACTTCTTCTTGAAGGCATTGGCGAAGATATTAATAGAGAAGGCTTGATTGATACTCCAGATAGAATAGCTAGAATGTATACTGAGATTTACGCTGGTTATGAGGAGAGTGCAGCTAATCATCTTTCTAAGAGATTTCATGTAGATAATGATGATATTGTTCTTGAGAAGGATATTGTTTTCTACTCAACTTGCGAACATCATCTTATGCCATTTTATGGCAAGGCTCATATTGCGTATATTCCAAATGGCGAGGTTGTTGGTATTTCTAAGCTTGCCAGAACAGTAGAGGTTTATGCTAAGAGACTTCAGATTCAGGAACAGCTTACTTCACAGGTTGCTGATAGTATTATGGAAGAATTAAATGCTAAGGGCGTTATGGTTTTGCTTGAAGCAGAACATATGTGTATGAGTATGAGAGGCATTAAAAAGCCAGGAAGTAAAACTGTTACAATTGCTACTAGAGGAGAATTTGATAAGGAAGAAATGAAGAATAGATTCTTCCAAATGCTTAATTTATGATAGATAACCAAAGAATTAAATTAATAATGTCAAATGAATTATTTATCAATCGTCTGAAAGAGATCAAGGAAGCTGAAAAAGACAGACAATTTTGTGGCCATGATATGGAACATTTTATTGATGTTGCAAGAATTGCCTATATTCTTAATCTGGAGAAGGGCGATGAGATAGATAAGGATATAATTTATGCAACGGCTCTTTTACATGATATAGGTAGAGGCTATGAGAATCATAATGAAAAATCAGCAGATTTGGCAGAAGTAATTTTAAAAGAAGCATCTTTTAGTCAGATTGATATCGATTTGATTAAGGATGCTATTTTACATCATAGACATAATGATACTAGTGATAAGAATCTGCTGGCAGAGATTATTTCAAAAGCAGACCGATTAAGTAGAAAATGTTATGAGTGTGCCTGTATAAATGAATGCTACTGGGATGATGTAGACAAAAATAAGTATTTAAAATATTAATTGGCTTAAAAGGGATATAAAATGGATAATATTAGAATAGGTAATAGAATATTTGATTTAAAGAATAAAACTTATGTGATGGGAATTCTTAATATTACACCAGACTCATTTTCTGATGGTGGTAAATATATTGAGAGAGATGCTGCATTAAGACAGGCTGAATTGATGATATCTGAAGGTGCAGACATAATTGATATAGGTGGAGAGTCTACAAGACCAGGATATATTGCTGTCAGTGCAGAAGATCAGATTAAGAGAGTAATCCCTGTACTTGAAGCTATTAAGAAGGAATTTGATGTTGCAGTTTCTGTAGATACATATGATGCGCAAGTAGCTAAAGCAGCTATTATTTCAGGTTGCGACCTTGTAAATGATATATGGGGCTTAAAAAAGAGCCAGGGCATGGCTAAAGTTATCGCTGATTACGATGTAGCCTGCTGTTTAATGCATAATAAGAATGAAGCAGTATATAATAATCTTGTTGAAGATGTTATTAAGGATTTAAAAGATATTGCGGATTATGCATTAGAAACAGGAATCAAGAAGGAGAGAATCATTCTTGATCCTGGTGTTGGATTTGGTAAGACTTATGAACATAATTTACAGATTATGAATCATATGGACAAAATCAATGAATTAGGATATCCAGTGCTTCTAGGAAGCAGTAGAAAATCAGTTATCGGTCTTACCCTTGATTTGCCAGTTACTGAAAGAGAAGAGGGTACGCTTGCTACAACAGTAATGGCAGTAATGAAGGGCATCAACTTCGTAAGAGTTCATAATGTTAAAGCCAATATCAGAGCTATTAAGATGACAGAGGCTATATTAAATTCATAGATTGTTTGAGTTTACATAAAATCTCTTTTGCGTTTAATCCGTATCTTGGATGAACAACATAAGGATCTATCTGGCAAAGAGGCTCCATAACAAAGGTTCTGTTGGTCATATCTGGATGTGGAATAACCAGATTGTCGGTTGACATAACTAAGTCATCATAGAGAATAATGTCTAAATCAAGAGTTCTTGGACCCCAGTGAATAATTCTTTCTCTGGATGCGTTATCTTCCTCTTCATGAAGTCTCTCTAATAATTCCTCAGGAGAGTAGAGTGTTTTAATTTTGAATACACCATTTAAGAAATCATCCTGTTCTTCATAACCATAAGGTTTAGTTTCTATTAAATCAGATTCCTTAATAAGTGTAATGCAATCATCAGAAGCAAGATTATCAATAGCATCTCTAATATATGCTTCTTTGTCACCAATGTTTGAACCTACAGCTATATACGCAGTATGACGTCCTCTTTGAACCTTAATTGAAACAATATCGAACTTCATTGGAATAGGAGCTTCAGGCTTACAGATTTCTAATGATAAATGATCAATCATTGGGAAATTTAATAATAATTTTCTGGATAAATCATTTGTAAGAGTCTCAAGAAGATTAATCTGATTAACAACCATATAATTCTTCATAAATTCACATACTCGGCCATAGTCGAGTGTATCATCAAGATTATCAGTAATTCCCGCTTTAATTGTATTTAAATAAATCTTAGCGTTTATAATGAATCGCTGTCCTTTTTCTTTTTCGTTATCATATACTCCATGATGTGCGAAGACTTCAAGTTCTTTGATATATATTCTGTCCATGATTAACTCCTTACTGCATGAGAATATCTCTTGCTGCATCGAATTCCTGTACACGGATACTGCCGTAAGCAGGGGTTTTGTAAGTTACATATTCATTTCCGAAAGGTCTGAAATAAACGTATTCTGATGTAATATTTATAGCTGTGTAATTACCTTCAGCAACTATTTCTTCAACGGCACCATCGATTGAAATTCTCTTAAGTGCTGGGTTCTCAGTGCTGTTTGACTGATAGTAAATGTATTGAGAGTTGAGATTATAACAGTCAACTCTGTCATTTGTAAGAATATCGATAGAGTCATTGCTTATAGAATATCTGCATAATTTTAAATCATTAGAAATATCTAAAAAGTAAATATAATCATCAACTCTAATAGGATCCCACATTTTATAGTTCTTGAATTCTGAGATTGAATCATCTTTGGTATCAAGAACCATTAAGAATAAATTATCCTTTTGATTAGTGAAATAGATTTTATCTTCATAAACTCCGGCAGGAGAGATGATTTCTTTTGAAACCATAGTTTCTTTCTTGCCTTCTGTATCGCATTTGTAAAGGGTTACAGCATTCTTATTATCATAATGCTGATAGTAAAGGTCGTTATTTATAAGAATCATATCAAGGGATGGATCACGACTGATTGTTGTTACCTGCTTACCCTTTTTGTTAGATCTATAAATACCCATTACACGTCTAACGAAACCAAGTCCTGTTGAACTTCCAGAATCGCTCATATAATAATATAAATATTTGCCACCTGTATTAATATATTTAACATTTGCTGTTATAAGCTTCTTCATTTCTGTTTCGTCTGGATTCATTACATATAATGAATTCTCATCATAGGAATTCGCAAAGTATACATGCTTGTCATCCTCACAAAAATATCCAGAGTTATAAATATTACCAGGAGTATTACCAATTGTTCCTGGTGGGTTATCTGGGACAGCTTTTGCTGTCTTTGAAATGATAAGAAATGCTATAGCTAGTAGAAAGATTACTGCTACTATTACTATAAATATAATTGATGATTTATTGGATTTTTTCATATTAACTCCATTTATGAATACATAACCTTTTCGTAATATCTGAAAAGTTCTTCAGTATTAACGTTTATAGGCTTTTTATGTTTAATATTATAATCATTTATGTACTGATTATAGGCTTTTTTAACATCTTCAGGAAGAGGATTTTCTTTGGTAAGATATCTTTTTCTTCTCATTTTGGCAGTTAATTTGTCATATTCGTATTTCACAAGATGATATTCATCATTGTTTTTCTTATATATCATTAGCTTAATTCTAAGTATTAAGAATTTAACAAATAAATACATCAATATAGCAAAGATTAATAATGATATAAAGATTATTACAATCTTTGATACAGAGCCTGTATAAGCTGTAATGTTATTTAAGAAAGCAAAAGTACCTAATAATCCAGTAGCATCTGTAGTAGGTGTTTCAAGATCGTCAATATCCTGGTTGTTATTAATAATGCCAGAAAATAGAGAGGCAAAATTAAACATTGCAAGGTTAAAATTATCATCTTCAGATGATGGAATAGTAGCTTCAAAAGGAACAAATCCATAGCCTTCGAGATAGATTTCAACCCATGCGTGAGCATAAGAGTCGTTAATATCAACAGTAATAACTGCGTTGGTATCAACTATTGAAGAACCTGAATAGAAATCTTCGTATTTATCTTCGGTAATGGCACCGTTTTGATCAACTAGGGAAAGAGGAATTACATATCCTTCACAGTATCTAGCAGGAATTCCAAGCTCTCTTAAAAGAATAACTTCTGCTGAAGCAAAGTGAGCACAGAAGCCGCGATGCTGTTCAGACAGGAAATAACCTATGAAGTCTCTGTTTCTTGGAGTACTTCCAGGAGCCATAGTATAATCAAAATTGTTAAAATAGTATTCGTAAATTTTTCTTGCACACTCTAAACGTTCTTCGTTAGTGTAAGAATCTGATTTCTCAAGACCAATTAAATCAAGAGTAGACTCTAAGGTTTCAGTTATATTGTCAGGAGACTGAAGACAATATTCATTTACGTATTTGTTATAAAATTCATCCTCAAGAAGCTTATCCTCATAGATTGGTTCGAATTCAGTTCTTGAAGTCATTGGATGATAAGAAATGGTATATACAGGTTTATTATCATCATTTAAATGATCTAAAAGGATTTCATCTCTATTCACAAAATATGGAGCATAGGTAAAATCTGTGCTTGCTCCAACATTTTCAAGTATCATTTTGGCGTCATTTCCAAATGGATATTCTCTGGTATTCTCGATTGCCTCGATATCCTTCATATATACGCCAAGATTAGTACCATTATCATTTACAATGAAATCTTCAGTCCATAGATTATTATTGTACTGATTACCGGTAAATCCTTTTAAATATATAGTTTCATAATTGTTAGGAGCGTAGGTTACAGTAATATCTGTTTCGAAATCAGGACGTACCTGACTAACTCCACCAAGTTTGCCTCTTGCAAGACCACCAGTAGAAGAATAACCATTTAAAAAGCCTGTGAAACCGCTCTGAATATAGACCTTAACATATTCATTCGTCTGTTTATGAATTGCATTTCTAGGTATCTTTGAAGTTTCCTTATTGCTAACGCTAATAAGAGAAAAACAAAGCGGAACTGAAATAACAGCAGCCATAATAAAAGTGAAAAGGAATATTTTGGTATCTGCCTGATAGAAATAATAGAAATTATTCTTCCTTGAATAACGGGTAAATTCATGAGTGTGCTTGCCCTTGACCTGCAGTCTTGAGTGCTTCGAAAACTGCAATATGGCAACAGACATATAAACGAAACAAAGTCCGATCAAATATAATATTGATGGGATTTTATTTATAAATAAAGCTATTTCAATGAATGGGAAAGTAATGAGTATAGTCTCAAGTACATTCATGTAACCAGAAATAGTGATATTTAAAAGCATTATTAAAAAGATGCCAAAGAAAATGGCAGCTACAGTAACTGTATAATATCTGTTTTCAAAAAATTCCTGACCTTCACGGATAGAAGCGAGGTTGAAATAGTCTGAATAGCTTTTATAAATGGTATTGATAACAGCCTGGAAACCAGAGTTCGCTTCCATGTAATATCTGACAATGGATAAGAGGAATACAAAAGAGAAGATAATGTAACCACTGTAGAATACAATTTTATGAGCATATACCATACCAAAATAAATGGAGCCGATTATAAAAGCGATAATTATTACCATACGGCTGTAAGGTACTTTGAAGGTATCAAGTAAACCAGCAACAGTACAATAAGCCGCAATAAAAATAAGTCCTGCCTTTAACAGGATTAAAACAATACGACTACTTTTATTCTCGTTAGTTATCTCATTAATGAGAATATGATTAGTCTCAAGATTCTTTTTAAATAAAAACTTTTCTAATAACCAAATCATATTGATGTTTCTCCCAGAGAGATTCTGTTACCAACTATATGAATAATTGTTGTAGGCTTATTTACACTTGCTTCATAGGTTGATAAAGCAATGTCTTTACCTTCATAAAGAGGCTGACAGTAAAGAAAGGTAAGGGCCTCTATAAGTGTATCTTCACCATTTATAGAAAAATAAGTGAATTCAAAAGTATTATTGTTAAATGCACAAAGCTCAAATCTGTCTTCTCTTTGATTTAAGGTATCTATGCATGAGATAAGTGTTTTAATAGTATTGTTAATATTTTCCTTATCAAGTTCAGGAAGGATAACTATTGAAAGGGAAGAGGTATGTGCCATTTCCTTTACAAATAAATCATCAAGCTTTGCGGATAGCTTCCAATGAACTCTTTGGAGACGATCACCTGGTCTGTATTCACGGATTTCTTTCACATCACTGGAGACATTGCCCTTGTATTCAGATTCTTCGAATTCGTCAAGACCATCCTGAGGTGTGATAGCGGGGATATCTCTTTCTATACCTTTGGGTGGTATAACAGGAACTGATAATTCCAGGTGTGGAAAATATTCTTTTTTAACTATGCACATATAATCATGAATAATGATTTTTTCAATCTTTAATGTCACAAGGCCAATTTCAGATGTAGTAATTGGTATTCTGAATTGATTCTTTCTGGAGGAAAGAGGGATTGAGAGAGTCTGCTTGGCATTATTAGGAAAATATCTGTTCTCTGCGTGGAAAATCACATTTGCTGTAAAAAGAGGCAATACAGATTTGTTTTCATAGGAAAATAAGAAATTTACATCATTATCTGTTTCAACGGATGGAGCAGTTGAAGATAAATGAAATTCAAATGAATTACAGATTTTAGAGAAAATAATAACTGATACAGGAATTAATAAAATGAACGCAAAAATAAAAATCAGGAGCGCGGGCTGATTGTATATAATGCTGAGTGCTATAAAAGCAACAAGAATTATTAAGTATAAGAATACGGTCTGTATCAGTATTTTCATTTAAGGTACCTTTATTGAGTCGAAAGCAATATTGAGTGCATCTTCAACAGTTAAGCCGCAAGCCTTAGACTTAGTTGAAAGAATTACTCTGTGGTTAGCAACAGGAAGAAATACAGCTTTGAAATCTTCTGGAATGACATAATCTCTAGCGTTTAAGAATGCGTGAGATTTGGCCATTTTAATCAAGGCAATACTTCCTCTTGGAGATAATCCTAATGAAAATGTATCAGGATTTCGTGTAGATTCTGTGAGTGATACTGCGTAATCATATAATTTATCATTAACCTTAACGTTTAAGGCTTCTTTCTGGTAACTGATAATTTCTTCCTTAGTCATAGCAGATTCCATTCTTGAGATAATTTCGTGAGAATCACCTTTAAGAATCTCAACTGCTGACTGATGAGATGGATATCCCATTGAGAGACGAACCATAAATCTGTCTAACTGAGATTCAGGTAACTTCTGTGTACCTGAAGCACCAACAGGGTTTTGTGTGGCAATAACTATGAAAGGCTTAGGTAAAGCTCTTGTTACGCCATCTACAGTAGCATGTCCTTCTTCCATAACTTCAAGAAGAGCAGACTGTGTTTTAGGTGAAGTTCTATTGATTTCGTCGGCAAGGAAGAGGTTAGTATAAATAGCACCTTCCTTAAAAGTGAATTCATTCTTGTTCTTATCAAACATGGTAAAACCTGTAACATCACTTGGAAGAACATCAGGAGTGAACTGCATTCTGCGGTAATCAAGATTAAGCACCTTGGAAACTGCAGTTACAAGAGTAGTTTTACCTACACCTGGAATATCTTCGAGAAGAATGTGACCTCCTGCGAATACAGCACAAAGAACATTGTCGATAACATCGTCCTTACCATGGATAGCCTGTCTGATTGTGTTTTTCATAATTTCAATATTGTCTAACTCAATTCCCATAAGCACCTCTTATTAATATATATAATAAATATACTATATTTTATTAAATGCCTATGTATTTATCAATACTATTTGAATGAAATATAAATATGTGATATATTTTAAAAAGAGGTATTGTATGAATAAAAGAATGTTTGAGGACAAAAACATAGCCATTATTTTGAGGATTGCTCTGGGGGTACTTATTGTATGTATTGGAGCGACTTTTTTTCATGTCCACGACATTAGAAATGTTTACCGAAATAAGACTGAAGCAGGTTTCAGAAGTAATGTTGATTTAGTTAAGGCGACAGTTGACAACAAATTTGAGTCAATGATGTCTTCATTAAGTTACATGGTTAACGATTATGAAAGAATTGTAGAGAGAAATAATGTTGCAACTTCTGATCCGAAACAAACTCTTAGAATGGATGATGTTAAGAGAATTATTAGTAACAGAACTGCCAATGGTGAAACTGAATTCTACTATATAACTCCTGAATCTATTATGGTATCAGAAGATTCAGTTATCTATTATCCAAATTTATACAATACATTTGAAAGCATAGAATCATACAGATTCTCTAATAATTACGTATTTATTAATGCCTCAGATTATTTACCTAATGATATTGGGAATGAATCTGTAGCTGTTATTTATAGAAGATTAAATAGTATAGATGGCAAGCATTATTATTTTATTGCCAAGTCAAATGTTGACTCATTGTTTGAAAATGAAATCTTTTCTCAGATTAATGATATTGGATTTGTTTCAATTTTTGATTCAAAAGGAAAAGTAATTTGTACAACAGATAATTATAAACTTAACATCGAAGCAAGTTCAGACATATTTGATGATTTACTTTCTTTAACTAATTTATCACCTGTTTCAAGCAAGAAAGTTCTGAATTTAAAAAGAAGTGCTTATCAGTATGAAGAGGGAAGTATGGATTTAAAGGCTAAGGATGCTAAGACATCAATGGTATATTTAGGTTCATTTCCACAAGCCAAGAATATGGGTTATATGGTTTATTTTAATCCAGGTGTTTTGGATGAAGGTATCAAAGATGGTGCAGTAAGAAGCTACATAATCTGTATGTTCATGATTTTGATTATGATCGGTCTTATTATGTACATCTGGTTTACCATGAACTCATCAAAGAATACTATGGTGAAACTTGCTTATATGGATGATGTAACTAGTGGCTATAACTATAATTATTTTAAAATGAGTGCGCCAAGAATTCTTATTTCAGCAAAGGAAACACCATATTTTGTTATAAGATTCGACGTACTTAATTTCCGATATATAAATGAATCCTACGGCCATGATAAAGCGGATCAGGTTTTAGATAAAATTGTTTCTAAGTATGATAGCATCTTTGAGTCAGATAATGAGATCTGTGTAAGAATTAACTCTGACCAATATGTTGCACTCGCTAAAAATAATTATGATTTCGAAGATAAATACGAACAATATATTAGAGAAGTAGCAGATTCAGCCAAGGAAGTTGGTGTTAAATATCCAGTCAGACTTAGAATGGGTATTTATCAGATTAGAAAAGAAGATAATGATATAGAGGTTATGATTGACCGTGCAAATGTAGCAAGAAAGTCGGTTGACATAACACAGAACCTGCTGCTTGAGATTTACTCAGATAAGATCATTAACAAAATTCGTAAGGTCGATAGTATTGAATCCGATATGGAGAAATCACTTGTTAAGGGTGAATTTAGAGTATTTATTCAGCCTAAATGGGATATCGTAAATGATAAGATTATCGGTGGCGAAGCTTTGGTTAGATGGATTAAAGACGATGGAACCATTATTTATCCTAATGATTTCATTCCTGTTTTTGAATCAAATGGATTTATTGAAAATCTTGATTTCTATATGCTTGAGCAGCTTTGTATCAAGATGAAGGATTTACGTAAAGAGGGCGGTTACAGATTCTTCCCAATAAGTGTTAATCAGTCAAGAATCTTAATTAGTAACCCTGATTATGTAAGAAATGTAGAGAAAACTTTAAAGCGATTTGAAGCTGATGTTAAATGTATTCAGCTTGAGATTACAGAAAACGTATTCTTTGATGAAAGAGATAAGATGATTAAAGTCGTTAGTGCACTTAAGGAGTTAGGTCTCGAAATGGCTATGGATGATTTCGGTTCAGGATATTCATCTCTTAACATTCTTAAGGATATTCCTTTTGATGTACTTAAGATTGATAAAGCTTTCTTTGATGAATCAATTCTTTCTGATGCTAGTAAGGTTATTCTTCAAAAGATTCTTGAAATGGCTTCAGCGCTTGATATTGATGTTATCTGCGAAGGTGTTGAAACTAGCGAACAGGTTGAAATGCTTAAAGGATTTGGCTGTCGTTCAGTACAGGGATACTATTACGGTAAGCCAATGCCTATGGATGAATTTATAGATAAATACTGTCATGCAGATAATAAGTAAGAATCATGTTTTAATTTATTAAGTGAAATATACTAATCCTGGTTGATGGATAATCATAATAAATTTTGTTATACACAAATGAGGAATAATCATAAATGAATTTGAATTATGTGCTTCAGATGAATGAAATTCTTAAAGATAGAAGCAATCCAAAGATACTTTTACAGTCCTGCTGCGCTCCATGCAGCAGTTTCTGTTTATTGACATTAAGAGAAGTCAGTAATATAACTGTTTATTATTATAATCCCAATATTACAGATCCAGCTGAATATGATTTAAGATATGAAGAACAAAAACGTCTTATAAATGAATTTAACACTGATTTGGAATTTAAATTGGATAAAGGCAGTCAACAGATTAATTTCGAGCATGAATGTTATGTTAACCAAATTGATTTACTTGATGCTTCCTACGAACCAGATTTGTTTTTAGAATCAGTTAAAGGTTATGAGGATTGCCCTGAAAGAGGGGATAGATGCAGCATTTGCTTTGATTTAAGACTTAGAGAAACTGCATTAAAAGCAAAAGAACTTGGATATGATTTGTTTGCTACAACCTTGACTTTGAGTCCTTTGAAAAATGCGCATATTATTAATGCAATAGGAGAGAAGATATCAAAGGAAGTTGGTATTGAATATCTTCCAACTGATTTCAAGAAAAAGAATGGATATAAAGAGTCCATAGAATTATCAAAAAAATACAATCTATACAGGCAGGATTACTGTGGATGTGTATTTTCTAAAAATTAAGTATATTATTTATAAATACTCAAAATAGCATAGTCATACCGATAGCATAGATGAGGAGAGACTATGACTTTATATAAAATGTAGGAGTAACTAATTAATGGAAAAGTATTTAATTGAACTTGGAAATGAACTTGCTGCTGCTTTTAAGGAAGCGGGCTATGATGAAAATCTTGGTAAGGTAACAGTTTCTAACAGACCTGATCTTTGTGAGTATCAGTGTAATGGTGCTATGGCAGGAGCAAAGCTTTATAAGAAGGCTCCAATTATGATAGCCAATGATGTTGCTGCAAGATTAGCTGATAGTAAGGCTTTTTCTAAGGTTGAGGTTGTACCTCCAGGATTCATTAACTTAAATGTTAGTGACACATTCCTTGCTGGTTATGTTCAGAGAATGAGTAAATCTGAAAAGTATGGTCTTACACTTCCAGAAGTGAAAAAGAGTTATATTATCGATTACGGCGGACCAAATGTTGCTAAGCCACTTCATGTTGGACATTTAAGAAGTGCAGTAATTGGTGAAAGTGTAAAACGTATTATTAAATATATGGGTCACGATGTAATAGGTGATATTCATCTTGGAGACTGGGGTCTTCAGATGGGTCTTGTAATTGCTGAACTTAAAGTTCGTCAGCCTGAATTAATCTATTTTGATGATTCATATGAAGGAGAATATCCAAGCGAAGCTCCATTTACAGTAGCTGACCTTGAGGAAATTTATCCATTTGCTAGTGCTAAGTCTAAACAGGATCCAGAATTTAAGGATGAGGCTATGGCTGCTACATTTAAGCTTCAGTCAGGCGTAAGAGGATATAGAGCATTATGGCAGCAAATCTGTAATGTATCAGTATCAGATCTTAAGAAAAACTATGATAATTTAAATGTTAATTTCGAACTTTGGAATGGTGAGTCTACAGTACATGATGTTATTCCAGGAATGGTTGAATACATGAAAGAGGGCGGATATGCATATATCAGTGATGGCGCTCTTGTTGTAGATGTTAAGGAAGAAACAGATGTTAAAGAAGTTCCACCATGTATGATTCTTAAATCAGATGGTGCTTCACTTTATAATACTACTGACTTGGCAACTATTCAGGAAAGAATGAAAGAATACAATCCTGATATGATTGTTTATTTGACAGATAAGCGTCAGGAATTATACTTCGAGCAGGTATTCAGATGTGCAAGAAAGACTAAGCTTGTAAATGATAATACTAAACTTGTTCATATCGGTTTTGGTACGGTTAATGGTAAAGATGGTAAGCCATTTAAGACAAGAGATGGTGGAGTAATGCGTCTTGAATATCTTATCAGAGATATTAACGATCAGATGTATGAAAAGATTAGTACTGGCCGTGATATGAGCGAAGAAGAAGCTAAAGAAGTATCAAAGAAGGTTGCATTAGCTGCAATTAAATATGGTGATTTGTCTAACCAGGCAGCTAAAGATTATATCTTCGATGTTGACAGATTTACTTCTTTTGAAGGAGATACAGGTCCATATATTCTCTACACTGTAGTTCGTATTAAGTCAATTTTAAATAAATTCATTGAGAATGGCGGAAAGCTTGAAGATTGTATCATTACTGATGCAATAGCTAATTCATATCATAAGAATCTTCTTATGAATCTCATTAGTTATAATGTAACTATGGAAAATGCATTTGAAGAACTTGCACCACACAAAATCTGTGCATTCCTTTATGATCTTGCTAATGCATTTAATTCTTTCTATCATGAGACAAAGATTCTTGCTGAAGAAGATGAAGAAATGAAGAAGAATTATATTGCAGTTCTTAAACTTACACTTGGAATTGCAGAAGATTGTATGGAATGTCTTGGTTTTGATGCTCCTGACAAGATGTAATATATGTAATACATAAATAGTATTTTTGAAAACCCGTTTGATTTGAGAGATGTCCAGTGTTCTGTGTACATATCAATTAATTCAAACGGGTTTTGTATTGCTGGAAACTAGGCAGTACGGAGAGATTCGGAAAAAGAGATATTCCTCCGTACGTAGTGGGGGTCGGGGATGTGTTGGTACGGAGGAAATTGATGAAAAGCCAAAATCTCCGTACAACTTGTTTGGAAAAGGTGGTGGAGTACGGAGAGAATCCGGAAATACTATATTCCTCCGTACGTTGTGAGTGCCAGTGAGGTGCAGGTACGGAGGAAATTGATGAAAAGCCAAAATCTCCGTACAACTTGTTTAATGTAGGTAGTGGCGTACGGAGAGAATCCGGAAATACTATATTCCTCCGTACGTGGTGGGTGCCAGGGAGGTGCTGGTACGGAGGAAATTGATGAAAAGCCAAAATCTCCGTACAACTTGTTTAA
>JAKSSD010000044.1 GCA_024403275.1 Lachnospiraceae bacterium | reverse complement strand
GGCGTGTTCGGAACTTTCATCCGTTAGAGCGCGCCCATGGCGCGCAAACTATAAAAGACAAACAATAGTTTTCACCATAGTTTGTCTTTCAATTTCATCTACCTTAAACTAAATTAATAATCTCTTCTTTAGGAGCCTTTGCTGGAGTAATTTCCTTCGCATAAAGAACAGGTCCTTCTCCATTATAGTCTTCCCAATATTCTATCTTGATTTCAGCAGTAACTGTAATCCAGTCACCCTTCTTATATTTATCAGCGTCATCTGTTCGACAAACAAAACCAAGGAAAGCAATATCATCAGCGCAGCAGGTCATAGCCGAACGACCTGGTACCAGATACCCCTTCTTAAATCCATCCGGTTTAACAACACAAGCTAAGAATTTAACTGTCTTACCATCATATCTGTCTGGAGTATCAAGCGCGTCAAAGAACCATATACCATAATTCTCATCAATCAGTTCAATAACTGGGGCATTAACATCAAATGGTAATTCCTCATCAAGAATTGTTGATACTTCACCATTAGCATCTTCAAATACAATCTCTGCATTTCTATTAAGAGCCATCATATTTCTCTTATATGTAGGTAATTCAGCATTTAAGCCATCACATCTATTAAAGATAATAAGCTCTGATTTCTTAACCATATCTGAAACAAGTGATCTCATATTAGCAAAATACATATTAAATGTTGAAGCATTAATACATGTAATCTGTTGAGCTAATTTCCAATGCCATGGCATCTTAAGGTCAGACATTGGCCACATTCCATTATATTCAATAAGAATTCTTTCTGGCTTATGCTTCTTCTCAAGTTCAAGAAGATTTGAGCTAGTCATCATATCCTTATCATCAATAACTTCAATAACTGTATGAGTTCTATCAAGAAGTTCTTTTTCAATTTCAACTTCACCCTCTTCACAAAGGATAAGCAAAGTAGTTTTATTTGACTGGAAATAATCCTGAGAAATAGTAAACTTTATAAACTCTGTTTTTCCTGCTTCAAGGAAGCCGTTTATAACAAAAACATTTTTCATAATTAGAATAAACCTTTAATCTTTTCTTCGTTAATCTTTGAACCGATTACAACAATCTTACCTGTAACTTCAGGAGTTCCTGTACGTACATTCTTCTCTTCAGGTACATAGTCAAAATAAATGAATCCACCATCTTTATCATATACCATACCTTTTGATCTAAGAATGATACCATATTCTTCCTGATTATCGAGTTTGTTAAGGATCTCTGTAATCTGCTCCTTAGTATATTTCTTAGCTGTTTCAAAACCAACGCTTGAGAATACCTCATCTGCGTGATGATGGTGATGATGCTCGTGGTCATGGTCATGACAACCACATGTACAATTCTCGTCATGCTCATGGTGATGTTCATGTTCGTGCTCGTGATGATGCTCATGCTCATGGTCGTGGTCATGGCAACCGCATGTACAATGCTCGTCATGTTCGTGATGATGTTCGTGCTCATGATCATGATGGTGTTCATGTTCATGCTCGTGCTCGTGATGATGCTCATGGTCATGGTCATGATCATGACAACCACATGTACAATTCTCATCATGCTCATGATGATGGTGCTCGTGTTCCATTTCCTTCTTCATTTCTTCAAGTAATTCTTCTTCAAGAGACTTGCCACCTTCGTAAGCTTCAAGAATCTGTTTACCTGTAATCTGATCCCAAGGAGTTGTAATAATTGTAGCCTTAGCATTGTGTTCTCTAAGAAGTGCTACTGCTTCATTAAGCTTCTCTTCTGATACATTCTGTGTTCTTGATAATACAATAGTACCAGCAGCTTCTACCTGATTAATAAAGAATTCACCAAAGTTCTTGATGTACATTTTACATTTAGATACATCAACAACTGCAATTGCAGCATTAAGAGTAACATCATCCATATTTTCCTTCTGTTCAAGATCTGCAACAGCCTTAATAACATCAGAAAGTTTACCAACACCTGAAGGCTCGATAAGAATTCTCTCTGGATGATATTTATCAATAACTTCTTTAAGTGATGTTCCAAAATCACCAACAAGTGAACAGCAAATACAGCCCTGATTCATTTCCTTAATCTCAATACCTGCATCTTTAAGGAAACCACCATCGATACCGATCTCGCCAAACTCATTTTCAATAAGAACTACCTTTTCCTGATTGAGAACATCTTTAAGCATTTTCTGAATAAATGTTGTTTTTCCAGCTCCAAGGAAACCAGAAATAATATCAATTTTAGTCATAATCATTTTCCTTCTTTCTTCAAATAAATGCCGATTTATATAGATCATCCAAGCGAATGATATAATCTCGCATATAAAGATATAATAACACAATATACCATATATGTTAACAAAAAAATAAAGCCGGATATCTCTATCCGGCTTATAAAAACAAATCAAATTAAGCAATTTTGCTCTTAGCGATTTCAGCTAAAGCCTTGAAACCTTCAGCATCATTAACTGCTAACTCAGCAAGCATCTTTCTGTTGATATCGATGTTTGCAAGCTTTAAACCATACATAAACTTGCTGTATGATAAACCATTCATTCTAGCTGCAGCGTTGATACGTGCAATCCATAAACGTCTGAACTGTCTCTTGTTCTCCTTACGTCCAGCGTATGAAGAAGTAAGAGCTCTCATAACTGACTGCTTTGCTACACGATACTGCTTTGATCTAGCTCCTCTGTATCCCTTTGCAAGCTTTAATGTTCTATTATGTCTTTTCTTGGCATTTAAGCCACCTTTAATTCTTGCCATTTTTTACTTCCTCTCTTTCCTTAGATATAAGGTAAAATCTTCTTCATGTTCTTAACATTAGTTGCGTCTGTAATTGCAGCCTGTCTTAAGTTTCTCTTAGTCTTTGTAGACTTCTTTGTTAAGATATGTCTCTTATAAGCCTTTGCTCTTTTTAACTTACCAGTTCCTGTTAATTTAAAGCGCTTTGCAGCTGCTCTAGATGTCTTCATTTTAGGCATAACTAAATCCTCCTCGTAAATATAATCCCTTTAATTTGTATTTTAACTGCTTACTTCTTTTCAGCCAAAACCATAGCCATTGAACGACCTTCAACCTTAGCTTCCTTTTCAAGTGTAGCTACATCTGAAAGATTTGAAGCGAAATCATCAAGAAGCTGCTTAGCTGTTGGAATACCATGAGTCATCTCACGTCCTCTGAAACGAATAGTTACTTTAACCTTTTCGCCTTTAGTAAGGAACTTTCTTGCTGTGTTGACTTTAGTATTAAAATCGTTCGTATCGATGTTAGGTGAGAAACGAATCTCCTTAACCTCTGTTACTTTCTGTTTCTTTTTGTTCTCTTTCTCCTTACGAACCTGCTCATAACGGAATTTACCGAAATCTTCAATTCTACAAACAGGTGGAGCAGCATTTGGTGAAATCATGATTAAATCAAGACCAGCCTCATCTGCCTTATCAAGTGCTTCTGCTGTAGGCATAACACCAAGCATTGTACCATCTTCACCAATAACACGAACCTCTGGATCGCGAATTTGATCATTAATTAAATAATCGTTATTTTTCATATTCCTCCATGAATAAAAATAGAGTGGACACAAAATATCCACTCTAATATATAAAGATTAATTGCTATCTTCTAATATTAACACCAGCAACTCAATTATCACTGGGTGAGAGTGGAAACTCTGCTTTGTTTTAGTAACCTTTAATAATTTAAACTATATCGAACCAAAAGTCAATAGTTTATTTTAGAAATTTCATAATCACAGGTAAAATCATATTCAAATAATAATACAAGAATAAGAACAATGCCATTGCATAAAATACATATGATGCCCAGTTGAACATAGCTGCAAGCTTTGATCCCTTAGCACCCATATCCTGTCCCTTTCTAAATTTGATAAATTTATAAAGGAATACAAGACACATAATAATTCCTGTAAACATTAAAAGATAATAGAACATAATGAATAGTCCATATGCCATAAGTCCTATGAATCCAATTGGATTTGCTGAAACAAGCTCAGTGAACTGTTCAACATATGCATCCATATCTATAAGTCCCTGGCCATACTTTTCTACTACTTCCAAAATACTGATTCCCATATTCATATCTGCAATCTTTAAAAAGAACATCATTACACCTGATGCGATAAAGTTAATTGTTATATGAACAGCGATAGTATATTTGATTTTTCCAGTATATGAATATACATAAGCAAGAATTATACCCATTGCAAATGCATAGAAAAACTGAGAAAAGTTACCATGGAAAAGACCAAACAATAAACCAGACATTAATATTGCTGCGCCTTTACCATATTTACCAAAGTAATCAATGAAAAGCTTTCTAAATAATAACTCTTCAAGAATTGGTGCAATAATACCGGCACTAATAGCACCTAATATTACTGATAACCAGCTTAAATCACCTGTTAGCAAGTTTGTTGCAGCATTGATATTTGACAAATTATAGCCAAATGGGAAAAGGATAAGTCCTGAAACTATAAGTCCAATAATATTGCCAACAAACATTACGCCAAAGCATACAAATAAAATAACTATCCACCAGCCAAAGCCAAGCTTGCCTTCTTTTGGAACACTCTTCTCTCTCTTACGATTAAGAAGGATAAATACTCCTATACCTGCCGCATCAGCTACTACTATCAAAATATACTGAATTGGCATCAAATATGGAAAATCCGGATTAACTGTCAAAACAATACTTAAAATCTGTCCAACAATTAATTCGATAACATTAATTGTTAAACCTGCAACTACGAGTCTCCAAAGAGTGCCCGCATAATATTTTTTCATTTCTTTTTTATCTTCCATAAAAATCCCCTTTAATTAACTTAACAAAGCCGTAAGACTTCCAATTGCATTTGCTAAGAAGGTAAGTACAAACATAGATCCACAGAATACCATAACAAGAATTCCTGCCCAGTTTGTAAATGCTGCAAGTCCGGATTTCTTAACGCCCTTAACAAGCTGATTTCTATTCTTAACGTGCTTAATGATAAACACAATAAGGAATATAAATCCAATGAACATAAATCCATAATATGCACATATTATAATTAAATATAAAAGTGGAGCAATCATTGATCCAAAAATATCAGCGGACATTATTGACCAAACTTTGTGTGTATATGCTTCCATTGAAATTGAACCATCTGTAAATAACCTAAATACATCTGCAATTTTAGATGTATTTTCAACATTAACCATATTATATACAACTACAATAATTCCTGATGAAACAAGATTTACTGACATATGAAGTAATATTGTATATATAATCTTGCCTGTGTACACATATACAAAACCGAAAACAATACCAAGTGCCCAAGCATAGAAAAACTGTGCAAGATTACCATGGAATAAACCAAATAAGAAAGCTGAAATTGTAACTGAAGCAACTATTCCGTACTTGCTCATATTATCAATAAGGAGCTTTCTAAATATAATCTCTTCAACGATTGGAGCAAGAATACCTACAACTAAAACTCCAAGGAATACAAATGACCAGGATCTATTCATAGTCATAAGTTCGCCAATTGAATTGCCACCAGCTGCAAATAATCCTTTAAATGGTAATGTAGCATTTGCAATCTGACCATTTATCAATATTTCAAGTACATTAAATGGAAGGTATACGATTTTAGTAGTGATAGAGCCGATAATCATACCGATGCCAAGTACACCATATGAACATAAAAGCATCCATAGCCATTTACCAAATGATAAACGCTTGTATTCATGAATCTTTGTCTTATCGTTCTTAAGAGTAAGTAAGATAAATACAACCATACCGATCAAATCAGAAATTGCTAATGCAATATAAGTAAAATGTCCCTGATATGGTACAAAATTGAATGGTTGTTTCAAAATAAGAACCTGAACAATAGCTAAAACAATAATAAATGAAACAATTAAAATTACCTGAATTACATCAATAGTCACAAGACAAATAAGAAGCTTCCACAATGGATTTGCATAGTATTTACGCATTTCTTTAAGTTTATCTTTTTCTGTAACAACAGGTTCTTTTATCTCTGCTACGGGTTCTTTTATTTCTTCTACAGTTTCATTCATCTCTACTACAGGATCTGTCATAGGATTTTGGGTTTCAATAGTTTCATTTAAATTAGTAAAATTATCCATATTTATATCCTTCTACACATATTTTTAGGGGTTTGGAAAGAGTAACACCTTCCAAACCCACATAATCACAAATAATATTAATATATACTATTCTGTTCTAATTGTTTTCTCTCTGATTTCTTTTGAAATCTGATTAATGAAATCATCGATTGACATCTGACCTTCATTATTATTCCATCTTGATGATACAGCAACAAGCTTCTCTGCTTCTTCCTGCTCACCTACTACTACCCAGTATGGAATTCTGTCATTTCTTGTTTCACGAATCTTCTTACCAATCTTTTCTGAACGATTATCAACTGTTGCATCGATTCCGTTCTTCTTTAATTTAGCAAGAACTTCTTCAGCGTAATCACCATACTTCTCAGAAATAGGAAGTACTCTTACCTGCTCTGGACATAACCATGTTGGGAACTTACCAGCATAATGCTCAATAAGCCAAGCAAGTGTTCTTTCGAAGCAACCCATAGATGTTCTATGAATAATCCATGGAGTAGCCTTATCACCATTTTCATCAATGTAATACATTCCAAACTTCTCTGCAGCAGCGCAGTCAAGCTGGATTGTTACCATAGTATCTTCTTTACCATAAACATTCTTAGCCTGAATATCAATCTTAGGGCCATAGAATGCGGCTTCACCTTCAGCCTCTGTATATCTGATACCATTCTTATCCATAACATCACGAAGATACTGCTGTGAATTATTCCAGTATTCCTCATCACCAAGGTACTTTTCGTTATTAACTGGATCCCATTTAGAAAGTCTGTATGTTACCTCTTGGTCAACGCCAAGTGTCTTCATTACATAGTTTGCGAGTTCAACACATCTTGTCAATTCCTCTTCTGCCTGATCTGGACGAAGTACAATATGACCTTCTGTAATTGTGAACTGACGAACTCTTGTAAGACCATGCATTTCACCTGAATCTTCATTTCTAAAAAGTGTTGATGTCTCAGACATTCTGTATGGAAGATCTCTATAAGAACGCTGCTCATTCATATATACATAGTACTGGAATGGACATGTCATAGGACGAAGTGCCATAAGTTCTTTGTCTTCTGAATCCTTATTAAGAATGAACATGCCATCCATATAATGATCCCAGTGGCCTGAAATCTTATAAAGATCTGACTTAGCCATAAGTGGTGTTCTTGTACGAACATAGCCCCACTCATTATCCTCAAGGTCTTCAATCCATCTCTGGAGTTTCATAATCATCTTTGTTCCCTTAGGTGTAAATAATGGAAGTCCCTGACCAATTACATCCGCTGTAAGGAAAATCTTCATATCACGACCAAGTTTGTTATGGTCTCTCATCTTAATATCTTCAAGATGCTCAAGGTAAGCAGCTAAATCATCCTTATTTGTGAATGCTGAACCATAAATTCGCTGAAGTCTGGCCTTATTAGAATCACCTCTCCAGTAAGCCATTGAAGAACTTGTAAGCTTAAATGCTTTGATTCCCTTAGTACTCATAAGATGTGGTCCTGCACAAAGATCTGTAAATCCATCTCCCTGGCTATAGAAACTGATTACTGAATCTTCTGGAAGATCCTTAATAAGTTCAACCTTGAATGGTTCACCCTTCTCTTCCATAAACTTGATCGCTTCTTCTCTAGGAAGTTCAAATCTTTCAAGCTTGTTGCCTTCTTTGATAATCTTCTTCATTTCAGCTTCAATCTTATCAAGATCTTCTCTTGAGAAAGGATTAGCTACGTCAAAATCATAATAAAAGCCATCTTCGATAGCTGGACCTATTGTAATCTTAGCCTCTGGGAATAATCTTTTAACTGCTTCAGCCATTACATGAGAAGCTGTATGTCTTACAACTCTCAATCCTCTTGGATCATCTCCAGTAATAATATTCAACTCACAATCTTTATCAATAACGGTTCTTAAATCAACAACCTCGCCATTCACTTCACCTGCGCAAGCATTTCTTGCAAGACCTTCTGAAATATCAAAAGCAATATCAATTACGCTTTTGGCTTCAGAATACTCTTTTGAACTTCCGTCCTTCAAAGTAATCTTCATACTTAATCCTCCTTAAATTAATAATTAAAAAAAAATCCCATACACTACTTTCGTAATGCATGGGACGTAATTAACGCGGTTCCACCCTGCTTGCTTAATGCGCCATCACGACTTACATAAGCCTCTTATTGATTATAACGTAATCAACGGACCGGATTGGGGTCACTCAGAGTTAGTTTTCAATTGTTTCCAGTAGGAATCTCTCACACCAAACGTACTCCTCTCTGATACTTTTCACAATTTACTCTTCTCTTCAACGTGTTAATTATATAGAAACATCTTAGCAAATTAATTCTATTGCAAATTTTACAAATTGTAAAGTGAATTATGCATTCTTTCCACAACACTTTTTATATTTCTTACCACTTCCGCATGGACATGGATCGTTAGGATATACCTTATCTTCCTTAACAATTGTAGTAGAAGCCTTCTGTTCTTTGTAAAGAGCCTTCTTCTGATCTTCTGTGAAATACTCATCCCACTGTGGAAGATTGTATAACCAGTCTGCATCAGCAGCTACCATGTTCTTGTAAAGTAATTCTTTATCATATTCAAGTGAAATCATTGTATTCTCATCCATCTCTTCGATTGGATTTGGAGTAACAAGTGAATCATTGATACCATCAAGAATACCTGTCATGTTAAATGTATCAATTGAGAATCTTTCACAAAGCTCTTTAACAGTACCCTTAACAACTTCCTTCTCTGGAAGAAGCTTCTCATAGAAACCTTTCTCTTTAAGGAAATATTCATTCCAAATAGGCTGTAATGTTGATCTGTCTGCTCTTTCGTCGTATGCTTTGCTACGCCAGATATCAAGTAATTTCATAAAATAACCATCCTTTATAAAAATTATTAATCAAATCTTTTTCAAGTATAAAACAATATATCATAAAATGGAAGAAAAATCTTTTTATATCATTTATATATGTATTTATTAGATATTTGACTTGAACTAAATGTAAATTATATAATCTATTTGTTAGTTCAAAGCAAGAAAGATTATAGGTGATTAAATGATAAAAAGAATTTTTGCAATTATTGGTCTTGTATTAATATTTGTCTGGGTATTAGCAACTGTAGTTGTCGCTTTCCTTCCTTTCCCAGGTAAATCTTTAATATTTGGAATTCTAGCAGCCGGCTGCGTCATTCTTCCAATTATGTTATGGATTATTCTTTGGATTATCAGTACTGTAACTGGTAAAGATAACATTGCTACATTCAGAAGCAAAGAAATGAATGAAACAATGAATCAGGCCGAAATTATCAAACATAATATGAAGGAAGCTAACAAAGAGCAGTCTGCAGAGGAATAATTACATAAACATTCCTATTTCTGATTGCATTCCCCTGATTAATTTAACATCAGTTAAATTGTATTCAAGGAATGTTATAACAAGATCCGCAAATACGATTTCAGTACCAAAATGTGACGCATCGATTATTGATAGACCTTGAGCTAAAGCATCAAGAGCTGCATGATATGTAATATCGCCAGTAATCAGTAGGTCACATTTTTCTTTTATACACTCTTCTATCATTGACTTTCCAGAACCAGTGCAAACAGCAACCTTAGTAACTACAGTGTCTAAATCACCATATACATTAACAACTTCTCTTTGAAATGCATTTTTAGTTCTTATAACTGCATCCCTCAAAGTTATGTTAACTAATTCTTTGTTTGCATTCATGAATTTACCAATACTTCCAAATCCCGACTTCTTATCTTCCGAATTTATGTCAACCTCTATTGCTCTTTCTTTATTTATATTTAAAAGCTCGTCTGCAACATCAGCAAGTGCTGTTTTATCAATATTTGTATGCATTGCAATATAGTTAACCTTATTCTGCGCAAGCTTTAACATTCTGTTAGTAATAAAATTCTCTGAATTCACTTTTAAAACAGGAGCAAAGACTAAAGGATGATGTGTAATCAAAAGATCAGCCTTAGCCTGAATAGCCTGTTCAACTACCTCATCAGTTGCATCAAGTGATACTACAATCTTTTTAACATCCGCATTCATATCTCCTACAATAAGACCTGAATTATCCCATTCTGCCTGATTAGCAAAAGGAGCAATACTATCTAACAACGACATAATCTCTCTAACTTTCATAATAATCACCTCAAATATTAGTTTACATAACATTTAATAGGTAAATCCATCCTTAAAAGATTCACCTCTTAATTTACAACCAGCCGATGGAACTGATGGAAAATATTCATATCCTGTTCTATCATCATTTACTGGTAAATATACTATCTCATTTTCCATTTGATACGGAGTAACTTCAAATTTTTCATAAGGTTGTTGAGTAATATAGTAAGGATAATTTCTTACTTCATATACATATTTAACTAACGCTGTGCCCTTCCACAATATAAATAAAGAGCAAACAGCAATTAAAACAACCCTTCCCCATTTTTTATCAACTAACAAATATCCTATAACAAGCAGGGATGGACATATAAGATATACATATCCATATCTGACCATTGGTGCTGTAACAAACCAAACAAGGAAATTAATATAAATAACAATTACTGTTAATATCCAGGGATAATGCTTTTTATTCTTCTTACAAAGAATAATGATTAATGCAATGATAAACACAATAAATGCCAAAACGTTGGCTATAAACATAAGTTTAGTCATTGCAGACTGGCTAGCAAAATATGCTGGGAACCATTCTTTTAAAGACATATAATATCCGCTTGTTGAATAAACTCCTCTTGCCCAGGCGGTAATACCCATTCTGTCATAATTGGCCATTTTAGCTGATATCTTCCAGTCCACATTAAAGAAGTCAAGCATTGTTGATGGATATAATAATCTTCCTGAAATTATTACATTTCTAATAAAAAATGGAAGTATTGTTATAAATCCAAGGCCCAAATATACAGGTATTCTTATCGCCTTTTTCTCTTTTATCATAAGAATTACAGGATATATTGTAAGCAGTATTATAAAGCAAGCTGAGAATTTGATTGAGCACGCAAATACGGATAATACACATACTAAAGAATACGGAGCAGATAGCTTCTCATCTTCTTCAATAAGCTTAACCCAAATAAGGATTATATAAAATATCAAGGACATTACAAAATAGTCAGATGCTGGACTAACTATTTCATTAAATACCAAAGTCAGATAATAAAAAATTCCTGTTCTTATAATGTCTGACAGCTTAATCTTTTTATCTCTTATAATATGACCAAAATCAACTAATTCTAAAGACAAAACAAATGTAAAAAAGCCCGCCATTTCATGCATAGACTCAAACATTCCAAAGAATCTAAAGCTAAATAATGCAGACAAGGGAAATGCCGCAGAATTATAACCGAATCGACAGTGTAATAAAGCTAATCCTTTAACAACACCATACTCTTCCACCCACCTTATAGCCTGAGCATGATATAGCCCTGTATCGTAATGACTATAGCCTCTTGAAGTTCCGTAAGAAAATAAAATCAACAGAATACTATATGCAACTAATTGTTTCACATTAAGCTGTGTTTTTAGATTCTTAATCAACTCTTTCCTGCAAACAAAAGCTAACACAATTCCTGTTAATGTTAAAATAAGAAATGCAGTTAGACCGACTCCTGCAAACAAAGAAAAAACTTGCGCATATACTGAGAATATAAGCACGCCAGCCCATATGAAGGATGTAAAATATTTAATTTTATATGCTGTAGTCTTATTTACTATCACTGAAACTGTATTGCCATAAATATATGCCAAACTCATGATATAAATAAATGACAAGGCAATAACTAACATGCTTTTCCCTCAAAAATCCCACGTGCCTTTTTCATTATTTCAAGTTCCCTGTAAACTTCAGAATAATTATTAGAATTTTCTTTCATCTGTCCAATAACCTTCTCATATTTATCAATCATAAAGTTAAGAAAATCTTCGTAAGCTTCCTTATCCATTGACTCATAAAATGGATAATAATACTTAACAGCCTCATCTATTGAAAGAATATTTACTTCTTTCTTTAAATACTCTACAAGTTCATCAAGAGAAGTAAATTTTAATCCTTCTTTATACGGCTTAACCTTCATAGCTGTATAATATTTTCCTTCTTCTTTGGTAACGTTTTCTTCTTCAATATCGTATCCAGCGATTTCAAGGTACATTCTGACAAGATTTAAATCAGACTGAAGCTGAAGGTAAAAATGCTCCATCTTTTTAAACAAATCTTCTCTATCAAAAAGAATCTTCACTCCCATCAAGCCGCCCATTCCACAGATCGTAGCTGATGTAATATGAGGAAAGCTTTCATCAATATTATGTAAACCATCTGTAAGGATAGTCTTAATTTTGTCTGAATATCCATCCTTCTCGATATGTTCTTTAGCTCTTTCTAAAGGGCCAGCATTAATGTCAGTACATATAGCTTTATTTATTCTATTGTTGTTCATAAGGTAAAGAGCCATAAAGCCATGATCACAACCAATATCTGCATGACAGTCAGATACTTCAATCATATCGGCAACCATACCTAATCTTTTGGATAGAGAATATTTATTCATATGTCCTTCTTATCGTACCTATTAATCTTCTAAATAAAGTATGGACCGGAGCCTCAACCCCGGTCCTTATGCATTCAATCAAATTAGTCTTCAATGTAATCACGAAGTTTTCCAGAACGTGATCTCTGACGAAGCTTTCTTAAAGCCTTAGCTTCAATCTGTCTGATACGCTCTCTTGTTACGTTGAATTCCTTACCTACTTCTTCAAGAGTTCTGGCTTTACCATCATCCATACCAAAACGAAGTCTCAATACTCTTTCTTCTCTTTCTGTAAGAGTTCCAAGTACTTCATTTAACTGTTCTTTAAGAAGTGTTTGTGTAGCTGCTTCTACTGGGATTGGTACATTTTCATCAGGGATAAAATCACCAAGATGTGAATCTTCCTCTTCACCAATAGGAGTTTCAAGAGATACTGGCTCCTGTGAAATCTTAAGGATTTCTCTAACTCTGGCAACATCCATCTTCATATAATCAGCAATCTCTTCTGGAGTCGGTTCACGACCATATTCCTGAAGTAACTGACGGCTTACTCTTATAAGTTTATTAATAGTTTCTACCATATGAACAGGAATTCTGATAGTTCTTGCCTGATCAGCAATAGCTCTTGTAATAGCCTGTCTAATCCACCATGTTGCATATGTTGAAAACTTATAACCTTTTCTATAATCGAATTTTTCTACGGCTTTGATAAGACCAAGGTTACCTTCCTGAATAAGATCAAGGAATAGCAAGCCTCTACCAACATATCTCTTAGCAATAGAAACAACAAGACGTAAGTTAGCTTCAGCAAGTCGCTTCTTAGCTTCCTCATCGCCGATTTCCATACGCTTAGCGAGATCGATTTCTTCCTCAGCTGAAAGAAGTGGAACCTTACCAATTTCCTTAAGATACATTCTTACAGGGTCATCTGTTTCGATACCAAGCTCACCACTTAAATCGATTTTGTCAATGTCCATATCGATTTCAGCTTCAACTTCACTAGCCTCATCCATCATAAGACCAAGTTCATCATCTGAAATAGAATCAAGATCATCATCCATTGCTCTAAATGTATCGATTCCGTTAGCATCCATGAATTCCTGAAGTCTTTCATATTCTTCTTCACCCATATTTACGCCTTCAAAATGTTTGGAGACTTCATCAGGATCTAACACATTTTTCTTTTTCTTAGCTAATTTTAATAAAGTTTTAAGTCTTTCCTCGAATAACTCGTTTACCTTACCTTCTCCAGAATTTTCAGTTACTTCATCTTCTGTAACTTCAACTACTTCTGCGTTTTCAAGGTCAATTTTCTTTTTACGTCCCATTTTACTCTCCTTACTTAGGCAATTTGATTTTGATTTTTTTGATTTCCATCAATTCTTTTTTCATTTTCATAAATGCAGTTGGATTAATTGGCTTCCCACTATTTTTCATATTTTCCATTGCATTGTTTTTAATTTGATATATTATGTCAACCACCGCAGTCTCGACATCGGAATTATCACTTAAACCATTTATATAGGTTGTAAATGAATCAGTAACCTTACTTTGTCTCTCTGCATCTTCAAACATATTAACTATGCTTGCTGGATTAACGATACCATTATCCATATCCATGAATAGCTTCTCTGCTATTGCACGATTTGTTTCATCAACAAAATCCTCTGGCGACAGGATATTTTTTATCTGAGGATAAAGAGCTGGATATTCAGACAAATAGGTTAACATAATCTGTTCAACCCTGGTCTTACCATCTTCCTTTTTATCATCACTATGAATACCTGATTTAGGTTCTGTTGATACATTATATTTACGACCTGAACTTGCTGCCTGCGATACTAATTTGCTTAGTGCATCCTCTGATACTCCCATTTCCTTAGCACAGGCCCTTATATAATTAGTTCTGGTCACTTCATCCTTGAAATCTGACAAAAGCATTGCAACTTCTTCTGCATACCTTGTATTAGCATCTGGATCATTTAAATCATATTGCTTTCTTATTGTACCGATTTCAAAAATAAAAGCATTCTTAGCTTCATCTATCCTCTTTTTATACTCAGCAGCCCCAAGATTCTTAATAAATTCATCCGGGTCCTTATAGGGATTCATATCAATGACCTTACATGACAAACCAAATTCTCGACAAATCTTTGCTGCTCTTATCGCCGCTTTCACACCTGGTCCATCGGAATCATATGATAGATAAACATCTTTAACATATCTTTTGATAATATTAGCCTGACCTGGAGTAAAGGCAGTTCCAAGTGAAGCTGTCGCATTATTAAATCCCGCCTGATGTAAAGCAATAACATCCATATAGCCTTCACAGAGGATGAAATGATCTTTTCTACAATTTCTTACTATATCAAAGGCATAGAGATTATTACTCTTATTAAAAACCTGCGTTTCCTGGGAATTAAGATACTTAGGCTCTCCATCACCTAGAACACGTCCACCAAAGGCGATAACCTTGCCACCTAAATTCTTAATCGGAAACATTACTCTATTCCAGAATTTAGATCTTAAGCCTTTTTTCTCATCGTATACGCCAAGTCCTGAATCAATGATTTCCTTATCTGTAAAACCCTGACTCTTAAGATAATTAATACATTCTGCACCATCTATACTTGCATAGCCTAAGCCAAACTGTCTCATAGTCTCATCAGAAAGCTTTCTTTTCTTGAAATATTCAAGACCTTTCTCACCACGAGGACTTCTTAAGGATGCATAGTAATATCTTGCAGCCTCAGTATTACAGGCTATAAGTCTTTCCTTGTAGTCTCTTTTTTCTTTAGAAAACTCACTTGAATAATTTTCAGGAAGTGCAATTCCGCTCCTGTCAGCTAATACCTTTAAAGCTTCCTGGAAACTCAGGCCATCATATTTTCTTACAAAAGAAACTACATTGCCACCTTCTCCACAGGCAAAGCATTTAAACAACTGCTTGGAACGGCTTACCGTCAATGAAGGATTGGTATCTGAATGAAAAGGACAGATACATACATAATTCGCACCCTTCTTAGTAAGTGGTATATATTCATTAATTACATCTACTATATCGTTATTCTGTTGAATCTGATCTATAATATCCTGTTCAAGATACATTCTTCACTCACCCATTCCAAACCTTAGGTATATAAATCTCTTCAAACTTATTTACTGCATATCTGTCAGTCATTGCTGCAATATGATCACAAACAACCTTCTCTTCAGGTTCACCATTCTCTATAAGATTGATAAATTCCTGAGGAAGTCTTTCAACATGCACAAGATAATAATCATAAAGATTACTGATAAGTAACTTAGCTCTCTCTTCTTCTCTCTTAGCAATAGGATTCTTATATACTGCATCGTACATAAACATTCTAAGCTCTTTCATTGCCTGAGCTACCGGTTCTGACATTATGATATCGTCCTTACCAAGAGAATTAATAACTATATCATGGATAAATGTATCTAGTCTCTCACCTGTAGTTCTACCCAGAACTGAAGAAATAGAATCAGGTACATTATCCTCTGTTAAAATACCACCTCTTATTGCATCATCCATATCATGGTGGAAATATGCAATTTTATCTGAAAGTCTTACAATCTTACCTTCCAAAGTACAAGGCATATCAGAAGTCTGATGATTTAAAATTCCATCTCTGACTTCATAAGTAAGATTAAGTCCCTGACCTTCCTTCTCAAGAAGTTCAACTGTTCTTACACTCTGTTCATTATGTTTAAAACCAAATGGACTTATTTCATTAAGAATTCTCTCACCTGAATGTCCAAAAGGTGTATGTCCAATATCATGGCCAAGAGAAATAGCTTCTACAAGATCCTCATTTAATCTTAAAGCCTTGGCAATAGTTCTCGCATTCTGAGATACTTCAAGCGTATGAGTCATACGAGTTCTGTAATGGTCTCCTTCTGGCAAAAGGAAAACCTGTGTTTTATCCTTCAATCTTCTAAAAGATTTAGAATGTAAGATTCGATCTCTGTCACGCTGAAAAACAGGTCGTATGTCGCACTGTTCCTCTTCTCTGTCTCTTCCCCTTGAATTCATGGAAAGACATGCATAAGGGCTCAAATATTCTTTTTCCTGAAGTTCAATTCTCTCCCTGATTGTCATATTGCCTCCAAAATTGCCTCTCTACATCTATTATTCTTTTAAATATATGGAATTCCTTTAATTTATTTGAAAATTTTTTAAAATTTTATAAATCGACATTAAGCGTCCGCCAAAATGACATAAAAAGAATAAAATTGGGATTATGGGTAAAAAAAAAGCTCTTGAATCTCAAGAGCTCTCACCAATGCGGGAAAAGGGACTTGAACCCTCACGTCGTTGCCAACACTAGATCCTTAGTCTAGCCTGTCTGCCAATTCCAGCATC
>JAKSSD010000043.1 GCA_024403275.1 Lachnospiraceae bacterium | reverse complement strand
TTTCTCTTATCCGCCCGCAAGTCCATTCTTGCATGTTTTAAATACTACTTTTTATTAAATTAAATTTTTATACGAAAAATATGCCGAATTAGCAAAGAAAATGTACGCGACACCAAGAAATGGTGTCGCGTTATTTTATTAATACTTCTTATTAAATCTTAATAATTTAATATATTATTTCTCAAGAGCCTTGTATGTTAAAGCTGCGATAGCTGCACCAACAAGTGGTCCAACGATGAATACCCATAACTGAATGATAGGTGTAACATTACCAGTAAAAGCAGCGATAAGAGCTGGACCAAAGCTTCTAGCTGGGTTTACAGAAGTTCCTGTAAGACCAATACCAAGAATATGAACAAGTACAAGTGTGAAACCAATTACGATACCAGCAAATGAACCATGATTAGCTTTCTTAGATGTAACTCCAAGAATAACCAATACGAAGATAAATGTTAAAACAACTTCTACTAAAAGACCTGCAAAAATTGAACCATTAACTCCTGCAAGACCGTTTGAACCAAATCCACCTGTAGCATCTTCGATTCCACCAAGACCAAAGATTGCTGCAAGAATACCTGTACCACAAAGAGCACCAAGACACTGAGCTACAACATAGCAACAGAAATCTTTAACATTCATTCCACCACTAATGAGTACACCAAGTGAAACTGCTGGGTTGATGTGACAACCTGAAATATTACCAACACAGTAAGCCATACCTACAATTACAAGACCGAAAGCGAAAGCTGTTAACATATAGCCTCCCCAGTGTTCACATCCTGTAAGCATTGCTGTACCACAACCAAGTACTACGAGAACACAAGTTCCAATAAATTCTGCAATATATTTTTTCATATCGCACCTCCATAAATTTTTATAATAACAAAGAATAAATCTTTGATACTATTTCTTCTTAGAAACTTTTTTTACTGTTTTCTTTTTGGCTTTCTTAGTATTCTTACCAATTTTCTTGCCAGTAATATTGCTTAAAAGAATTCTTGGGATATCCAGTGTTTTTTCCAAGAGAAAATCTATAATTTTTTCAAGCAACATAAATATTATTTTTAATCCTCCAATAACAACAATCATTGGAAAAAATAATGCAAATAAAATACATGAAATAAAAACCATATTTTACCTCCTTCAATATATGAAAAATCACTTAATTATCATTTTATTAAGCTTCATAACACATACCAATAATTCAATCGGTTAAACAATTGAAATAAATAACCCCAAATTTACAAAAAGGAACGAACTATTAGTATCATAAATAATATAACCAGGCATTGATTTATATCCTTACCATATATAGTGCTTCGTTTAATTTTTCTGTTCCTTCAAGAACGAATCTTCCATCCTTGATAATACATTTCTTCTCACCTGAATATGTAACAACTCCTAATTCACCAAGTTCATCATAAGGAATAGTAACATCGGTGTGACAATATGTATATTCTTCACCATTAGCCTTAGCCATCATTTCCTTTCCATTAGGATTAAAAACTCTTACACTCTCTTCGTTTGAATAGCAGGTATCACCAAATGCAAAATGAGGTCCCATCTTCTCTGCTATAAGTATTGGCATTTTGTTAAAGATATCAAATTTCTTTGCTGAAGCATATGCGAAGGTGTTAGTTCCAATTGCAAACTCACCCATAGGCAAGGTCTTGTGATGGAATAAAAGATTCTCTTCTATAAATGCTTTATTCTTTGCTTCTGTCTCAAAATTCTTGCATTCATAATCAGAAATCTTACCATCCTTAATGGTTAACATAATATCTTTAAATTTTAAATCATTTAAGAAAACTTCTTTAACATGAAGAATACCTTCTGTCCCCTTCATTATTGGAGAAGTAAATACTTCACCTAATGGAATATTTACATCTGCAAGACAGTTTTCAAAAGAAGTTTCCTTTTCTGGATTATCAATCTTATATAGACTAATTTTCAAATCTGTCTTATTGCCATTCATTCCTTTAACATAAGCGTATTCACCCGAATCAAGAGTATCAATAATGCTTGTCTGAATCTTTTCGTATTCATCAACTGGTAAGGTATTAATGGTAATAATATCTTTTAAAATATCATCATAATCCTCACCTATTGCTGGTGTTGGCCAGGCAATAATTGTAAATGACCTCTCTTCTCTTTTGATGTACTTATTCATTGTCTCTGAAGCTTTAATTCTGTAGTCCTGAATAAGTGCCTGCTTTTCTTTTCCATATCTGATTGCATTAGGGCTGTCTGCAGGAACAAAAGACTCTTCACCAAATATTTCCATACATGCAGGGCCTGCCCAGTCAAGTGCCTCTTTCTTATATTCTTCATATGCAGCAGTAAGGCCTTCAATTCTTCTTGTTACAAGCTGTCCATCAAGAACTAAAGCCATATCTTCTTTATGATCTTCATCATATTGAGGATTGATAAGTCCACCATAGTAACCAGGTTTAAATATTCCAAATCTTGAAAAAATATCATAACCTGCTCTGTAAATAATAGGTTTAAGTCCCATAGCTTCAAATTCTTCTATAGCTTTGACAACAACCTTTTCAAATCCAAGTCGATATCTTATGTTAACCGTATTCTTTTTTGACATATCCTTTTTTGATACATCAAAACCACGCTTGAAGCCTTCTGTATAAGTAGCACTCATAAGAGCAATTGTTTTCTCTTCAAGATTATTAATTGCATTAAAAGTTTTCTCTTCAGTTTCTGATACATACTCACCAAAAGCATAGAGATTTCTAATATCATTCCAGTCGCTGTTTCTTAATATTGTAGTAGCGTAATCTTCTGTATACTTAAGCTGCTCCTTAATCTTTCGAACTGATTCATCTTCAGTATAGTCAAAAACATAATAATAGAAGCTATCATGGATATCGTCTTTATTGACCTCATCTCCTGCTTCCAAAGCTGCCTTTATCATTCCATATATCTCAAGGAACAATTCAAGTCTTATTACAATTTCATCCAGGCAATTCTCAAATATAAATGGAATCATTCCTCTTATTTCAGCCTGTAAGACGCAAAGATATTTACCTGTCTCTCCTAATTCTTCTACCGCGAAATTTGGGTTTACATAACTATGTTTGTAGTTTTCAGGCGATATATCATCATACATAAATGAATTACGTTCTCTAAGTTCTTCTAACGTATGACTTCCTACTGGACCATTCACCTGAATATCTTCATAAATATCCAAAAGGCCATTGATATACTCGGCACATTTTAGAAAAAAGGAGCCGTATTTGCCCAGCCCCTCTGTTTCTCCAACGATTTCTTTAATTCTTTCTTTTGATAAATCGTATCTTTCTTTCATTAAAACACTCCACTAAAATTAATTAGCCATTATTCCAACTCCGTAAATATACATCAAGAATAACAAATTTACAGAACTGATAACTATCCCAACGTGTGCAAAAATATAAAATACATTCTTTCTGAAATAAGTACTTACTCCAAGACCTAATGCAACAAAACAAAATACCAGGCACATAATTGATGTCAGTCCTGATTTCATTGCAACATCTCCTGCAAGATGAAATGAGATAATAACCTGTGCAATATTGGCAATTGTAGAAATAACCGAAAGCACAATACTCATAACTGATGACGGATCTATTTTTTTGTCTGTAAATTTATAATTTGCCTGCTGAAATATATTCATATTTTAAACCTTATTTAGCACCATACTCTTCATAGTACTTGTCAATGGCAGCCTTAATTGTGTCATCAATAATAACCTGACCATTGATTTCTTTATTGTATAAAGCTTCTGTAACATCTGCCATTGATACAATAGCACCTGTCTTGAAACCATAAGTTTCTGATATCTCATCAAGAGCAGTCTTATCTGTGTTAAGACCTTTTTCCATTCTGTTAAGGCTTACCATAAGTCCTACGATTTCAACATCTGCCTGAGCCTTGATAATTGGGAAAGTCTCTTCTATTGATTTACCACTTGTTGTAACATCTTCAATAATTACTACCTTGTCACCATCCTGTAATTTAGAACCAAGAAGAATTCCTACATCGCCATGGTCCTTAACTTCCTTACGATTTGAGCAGTATCTGATTTCTTTTCCATAAAGCTCACTGTATGCAATTGTAGTAGCTACTGTAAGAGGAATTCCCTTATAAGCAGGTCCAAATAATACATCGAAATCATCACCATATGTATTGTGAATAGCCTGTGCATAATACTCACCAAGTTTCTTTAACTGAGCTCCTGTAACATATGCTCCAGCATTCATGAAAAATGGAGATTTTCTTCCACTCTTTAATGTAAAGTCTCCGAACTTGAGAACCTTACTGTCTACCATAAATTCAATAAATTCCTTCTTGTAACTATCCATCATTATTTCCTCCGAAATTTTAATCGTAAATATTTTAGCATATAAAGGCTGATTTATAAAGACTATTTCACATCTTATTCATTTGATATATATGTGAATTTTTAGTATAATTATAATGACTATTGATATTTAGGAGTGTACAAATGAAAGAATTTGAACCTATAGATCCAAAACAGAAAAAACGCAAGAAAAAATCTGATGCAAGCCTCGGTTTTGTTATCGTTATTATTGTGCTTTGCCTTACTCTTCTTGCTTCTTTGTATATAACTTTTTATTCATTAAAAATGTACAATTCAATTAGGGATGAACAAATCGAAGCTTCCAAGCAGGTTACATACACACAGGAACAGCTTGACAGAATGCTTGAAGAAGCCAGATTAGAAAGCCAGATGATAACTGAAGCAAGATTCAAGGATGAACTTAAAGATACTGCAGAAAACAATAATGGTATTGTAACAATGCTTCGTAAACTCTATCCGGAATATTTCGTATATTATGATTCAAATCATTATGTATTTGTTGAAATAGATGAATCTCTTCCACAGGCTAACTACACTCTTGATAATCTTGTGGCTAATCAGGGATTTATCGAATATCACAAGGATGGTCAGGTTTTATCTGTAAAGGGTATCGATGTTTCCAAGTATCAGGGCGATGTTGACTGGGTTAAGGTTAAAGAATCAGGTGTTGATTATGTAATGTTAAGACTTGGTCTTCGTGGATATGAAACAGGCAAACTTGTTCTTGATGAGAATTTTGAAACAAATATTCAGGGTGCCTTAGACGCAGGTCTTGAGGTTGGTGTATATTTCTTCACTCAGGCAATTACAGATGCCGAGGCAAGAGAAGAAGCTGAATTCGTATGCGCCGCTCTTGAACCATATCAGATTACATACCCTGTATCTATTGACGTTGAAGATTTATACAATGATAAAGCCAGAAGTTATGGACAGTCCAAGGAATCACGTACTCAGTGCGCTATTACTTTTATGGAATGTATGAAGAGAGCTGGCTATAAAACTTCTATTTATGGCAACTTAAATACATTCACTAAACTTGTTGATGTTAACAAATTAGGTGATTACGATAAATGGTTCGCTTACTACGGCGACGATATTTATTATCCATATGAAATATCCATGTGGCAGTATACCGATAAAGGTCGCGTGGATGGAATCGAAGGTGATGTTGATCTTAATATCACTTTCCCTGTAAATTAAATTCAAAGGAGAACTTACTTGAACTACATTACACCAGAAAGTAAACATACAAAGCTTGCAGGAAGAGCATTAACATTATCAGTAGTTTCACTCGTTTCAGCACTTGTCTGCACAGTATTTGTACCATTTATACTCTCTCCAATAGCGATAATTCTTTCACACATTTCTAAAGGGAGATTAAAAAATAAGCATATAGCTGCTCAGGCCGCTACTATGATCGCTATATTTGCTCTCTTCTTAAATTGTGTAATTATTGGCTGGAGCGTTTACAGATTTAATACAGATTCAAGAGTTAAAAGTTATGTTAACCAAACATTCAGACAGTTATATGGAATGAATGTTGAAGAATATACTGATCAGTTACTTAAAGATATGGGTATTTCTATTCTCTTACCTGAACAATAAGCAGGAGGTGTTTGCATGGATGGAAGAATATTGATTAATCCGGTTCAAAATAATCCTATTACAAACGAGGCAGTCCCTTACGCAGAACCTGTCAATCCTATTTCGCCTTCAAAAGAGATTGGTGAAAGTGAAAAACTTGATGGTAGCAAGGAATGTCAGACTTGTAAGAATCGTAAGTATCAGGATGGTTCCAATGAAATGGTATCCTTCAAATCTTCTGCCCATATCAGTCCTACTGCAGCAGGTAGCATGGTTCGTGCCCATGAAATGGAACATGTAAATAATGCTTATGCCAAAGCCACAAAAGGAAATGGTAAAGTACTTCAGGCAAGCGTTACATTAAAAACTGCAATCTGTCCTGAATGTGGCAGAGCTTATGTCAGTGGTGGTGTAACAAATACAAAGATTAAATATTCCAATGAAGATCAGCCTTATCAGAAGCAGCTTAAGGCTATGTTGGAAGATGCGGGAAAAGGTGATAATTTCGATGTCAACAGCTAACAAATATAACAACTTAACAAACAAAGAAATCAGAGCTTATGCAAGAGAAAGTTTAATTGGCAATATGACCGTTCCTGCTCTTGTTACATTTTTTATTTTCTGCGTAAAAAATCTGTTCAACTTCTGTGCTTCCTACGGAATAGTTGGAAAGGGTGTACCTGCTTTCATTTTTTACATAGCTTTGTTTATATTGCTTAATACTGTTTTTGGTATGATTAAATATGGAATCAACAGATACTTTCTTGCATTTATTACAAGCAAGGGTTCTGCTAAGGCCTCTGAAGTCTTTGGAGCCTTCACACACTCTACTAATACAATTTTAAGTGTTTCATTTATTTTAACTTTAGTAGATTTATTATGCTTATCTCCATATTTTATCTATGGATTCTTTTTTGCAGGCAATAGCTATATCGGTGCATTAATTACTCTTGGCTTATATTTTTTAGGCTCTTTATTTTCCTACCTTGCATCAATATTATTTGCACCAATTTATTTTATTATCTGTGATTATGACAATATAAGAACACCTTTTGTATTCATTCTCAATTTCTCATTTATGAATACATTTACATATTTTCAGTATTTATTTTTACAGATATCACTTCTCCCATTCTATTTCCTTGGGTTTATGTCCTTCGGAATAGGTCTTTTATGGGTTATCCCTTACGCTTATTGTTCTTACGCATTCTTCTATGAAAGTATGTGTGAAAATATCATTAGCGAAGCTCAGAAATTAATGCAAAAAAATTCTGCTTCAGAAACAAACGAAACTGAAGCAGAATAATATTCCTTATTAGTTTTATCCAAGCTGATCAGAGATTTCTCTAAACTCCTCTTCAGTAAATGGTAAATCTTCTTTGGTGATTTTTTCAAACTCATTAAGATTAAATTCTATCTCACTATTATCTTCTACCCTAACACCGCATATTGTCATTTCACCATCTACGGTTATTGTTCCTGACATAATATGAATTCTTTTAAATTCAACCTCATCAGAATCAACGTATAAAGCACCTAGAATTGTAGTAGCATATTCTACCTTTGTCACATCTGAATCTACGCTTTGCTCAGATGTATGGAAGAATTCAATAGTATCTCTTAATCTAATATAAATATCTCCTTCCGGAGTAGACTTCTTCCAGCAGGTTCCACCTAATTTCTGATTTTTAACCTTCCAGTTATTGCATTTTTGTGAAACTATTTCCCTTTCTCCTGTATTTGGATTTAATCTATAATCAACTTTCTTTTCCACAGTTTGTGGTAGTAATCCAAGTACATCCTTTGCCTCAACTTCTTCTATTTCACTTACATACTCATAGTTTATTTCTTCTGCTACTATTATTTCCTCATCTGCAGGCTCAACTGCATTCATAGTCTCACCACAGCCTGTCAGCATAATGCTCATAGGCAAAAGTAAAGTAGCAATTGGCATAATCAATTTAAAATACTTATTTTTCATATTCTTAATCCCTTCCTCGTATTTTTGATTTCTTTTGATTATTTTCATCAAAAACAGAATATCATTTAATACTTTAAAGGTTTAAGAAATATATTCATCAAAAATAGTAATATATGCACAAATTACTTTTGAAAATTATCTCTGTAGCTAGAAGGTGTTATTCCAGTGCTTTTCTTGAACACTTTTACAAAATAATTAGAATCTCCATAACCTACACGATCTGCGATTTCAACAATAGGAAGTTCAGTTTCTGCTAACATTATCTGTGCAAGATTAATTCTCATCATTGTCAGATAATTAAAACAAGTCATAGATGTTTCTTTTATGAAATTCTGATTTAATTTGTTTCTATTTACACCAAATTCCTTAATAACATCCACAAGTGCAATTTTGTCCCCTATATGCTCACTAAAATACAGAATGACTTTATTTACCAAATCGTCATTAACTACATCATTTATCGTATTTGTACTTGCTTCTTTACATACGTAGCAAATAAATGATAATAGTTCTAAAAGGTAGGAGCGACTTCTACATGGCCAGAATCCATCTCCCTGAATATCCAGTTCAATTGAAATAGAATTAACTATCTTAGATAATTTAGAATAAGATGAAATACTAAGAGGCAAAACATTAACCAAACAATTAATCTTTTCAAAGCTCTTTATTAATAGATAATCCTGGTAAATTGTTTTTCCATATTGATTTTCAAATTCTCCTGAAGCAATTCTTTCTTTGGTAAATTCATCACGAATCTCTGTTGAACTAAAATATACCGTAGATGTAACAAGACCTTTTCCTGCACTAAAACTCACTTCTTCATCTGTTAATAAAATCAAAGCAGGAGCAGAAACTACTCTTTTAGTATCATTATATTCAATACTTAAAGACCCTTCATCTACTACCAAAATTTTATATCTATCTAAATTTCCTATACTTTCTGATATTCCTTCGCATTTGTCAACGTATAATTCAACCACTCGTTCCCAGGAAGGATCTTTGCTTTTAGTAAATAATTCCATTATTTCTCCTTATAAGAAAACCCCTTTGCCAGATTTAGTTCCAGTAAAGGGGAGTAAATATCACTGTCCAATAGGTTAATCAAATATTAATTACCAAGACTTTTCCATTTGAGATAAGCATTAATAAATGTATCCAAATCACCATCAAGAACTGCTGAAGCATTACTTGATTCTTCATTAGTTCTTAAATCTTTAACCATTGTATATGGTTGAAGCACATAAGATCTAATCTGACTACCGAAACCATTCTCGAGTACCTCTCCACGGATTTCATCAAGCTTTGCGGCATTTGATTCTTCCATAAGAATAAGGAGCTTTGCTTTCAACATCTGCATAGCCTTATCCTTGTTTTGGAACTGGCTTCTTTCATTCTGACACTGAACAACAACTCCTGTTGGAATGTGAGTAATACGAACAGCTGAAGAAGTCTTATTAATATGCTGACCACCAGCACCTGATGAACGATATGTATCAATTCTCAAATCATCAGGATTGATTTCAACTTCCTTGTCATCATTGATTTCTGGCATTACATCTAATGATGCAAATGAAGTCTGTCTCTTACCCTGAGCATTGAATGGAGAAATACGTACAAGTCTATGTACACCCTTCTCACCCTTCATATATCCATAGGCATTAAGTCCATTAACCTGCCAGGTTACTGATTTAATACCCGCTTCATCACCATCAAGGTAGTCAAGAACTTCAACCTGAAATCCTCTCTTCTCCGCCCATCTTGTATACATTCTATAAAGAATACTTACCCAGTCACAGCTTTCAGTACCGCCTGCTCCTGCATTTAGTCTTAATATAGCATTATTGGCATCATGTTCTCCTGAAAGAAGTGTTGAAATTCTCATTTCTTCAAGTTTGGATTTAAAGCTTTCAGACTCTTCAACTATATCCTCAGCAATGCTTTCATCCTCATCTGCCATTTCAATTAAATCAAGAATGTCATTATACTGAGTTTCAAGGCCTTCAACATCAGCTATAGTCTGCTTGTACATTTTACATTCATAGCTTAATTTGTTAGCTCGGTCTACATCATTCCAGAATGTAGGCTCTTGCATTTCTCTTTCTAATTCAATAACTCTTTCGGACTTACCCTCAAGATCGAGAGAAGCTCTCACTTCAGAAAGAGTGCCTTTAAGTCCAAGAATCTCTGTTTTTATATTATCAAGTAATACCATAAAGTGTTACCTTCCTATTTATCTTCTCTTACCCAAACTCTTGTTTTACTTCCAGATCCAACAACTGAACCGGTTGAACCTGAATTTGTATTAGCATTAGTATTAGTCTTTGTACTATTAGTTTTACCAGTTGAAGAAGGTGCAGATGTATTAGTTTGAGGTGCAGTCTTCTTCTCAAATACTCTGTCAGGAGTTTTTTCTTTAACAGGCTGTGTAAATGTCTTAGGCTTCTCATACACCTTAGAAGGCGTTTGGGTTTCTGTCTTAGTCGAAGCATTAACATTATTAGCTACAGGCTTATTCTTAGCATTCTTAACAATCTCTGATTGAGCCTTAGGCTTTTTAACTTCCTCAACTACTTCTGTTTCCTTCTTTATCTTATCAGCAGCATCTTTCTTCTTCTTTTCTTCTCTGACAACCTTATTCTCTTCAAACCTCTTTGCAGTTTTATCTACAAATGAGAATGAGAAATGGAATCTTCTAAAGGCAATATCCATTATAAAGAGTAATGCTGCAAGAATAAGTAATGGAATCCAAAGGTTAAATCTTGCTTTTACAAATTCTGGAATATGAGCAAATACTTCCTCAGGTTTCTCTACAAATATAGCACCTGTGCTTGAAGCAAAATCTTCAAGAAGTGTGTTATTTGGATAGAATCTATATTCAAGTGAATACTGCATAATAGCAGCTGTATTAATTGAACTGAATACATTGTCACTTTCTTTTTGCTGAACATTAATTGTATAGATACCTGTATCCTTTGTATCAATTACAGTCTCATATTCACCTGGTTTTTTAGGATCTAAGGTTACTTCCTTAACATTACCTTCAGCGTCATATACGTAACCAACTACACTGGTATTAGCACTATATTCATCTGTATAATACTTGACTGTAGCTTTATTACCATTTTGCTCAACCCTAACTGATGTACCTTCCATACCATTATCTTCTGATACCAGTTTGATAATGTTATTCCACAATACCATGTAATTATCCCAGTTAGAATATTCAGCAGTCCACTCTCCTGAAACATCCGATGTCCAGGCTACTGTTCTTCCGAGACCATACTGCCAGTAAGCAAGAATAGGATCTGCCTGATAAGATTCAAGAACCTCAATTGATCTCTCTTTCTTAGTAGTAGCTACATATCCATAAAGATTTGGCATACCATCTTCATACACACCACGAATAATCTGGTCATTACTTGTTACAGTAGGCACAAACACTTCATTTACGATATAAGTATTAGATGCAAGGAATACTTCCTGCGCGAAAATTCTAGGAAGGTCTGTTGTATCATCTGAATAGAAAATACGTCCGCCACCCTCTTGAGCAAGTCTTTCAAGAAGCGCGCTGTTAGTACTATCACCAACGGCTACACAAGATAATGTAATACCTGCTTTTTGAATAATATCAATAAGGTCATCATAGTCTTCATTGTAATCTTCACCGTCAGTAAGAAGAATGATATGTTTAATCATTGCATCCTGACCGTTAATATCCTTAACAGCAGCCTCAAGTGCTGGATAAATACTAGTACCACCACCTTCTGGAATTTTTGCAATTCTACTCTTGATATCCTGAGGATCCTCAACCTTAGTAAAAGGAACAGCTCGAGAATATGTATCATCGAATACGATAACCTCAACTGAATCTGTTGGTCTTAAATAATCAATTGAAGCTGCCGCTGATTCCTTAGCAAGATCAAGTCTATCCTGAACCATTGATACTGATGTAGACATAGAACCCGAGTGGTCGATAACCATACACATAGCCATATCAGGCACTTCATTTTCAGGGTTAAGATCCATATAAACAGGCGCCATATCTTCAATTACAGTTCCCTTGTATCCACCCATCGCATATGAGTTAGAACCACCTGTAATAATGAAACCGCCACCATTATTCTTAACAAAATCATTTAAAAGATCTGTAAATCCTTCTCTTAAATCACCTTCAAAAACATCTACAAATACAACAGATGAATATTGCATAAGCGAAGGCATATCTGTAGGAACAGTTCCTGGAGAAACTACTGAGAACTCAATTCCCATCGCTTCAAGCATTTTTCTATAGTTATAAGAATTACCATCCTTACCTTCTACAATAAGAAGAGGCATCTGGATATGAATATTTGTATATGCAGAGTATTCATTATTTACTGTTAATGTATCCTTGTCTGCTTCTACAACTACCTTGTAAGTCTTAAGACCTTCATCACTCTGAGTATCTGTAAAGATTAACTGATTAGTACCTTTTTGAAGGTTAATCTTCTGCTCACCCTTCAAAGTACGTCCTGCATAAAGCTTTACAGTAGCCTCACAAGCTACATTACTTTCTACCTCTACTTCAATATTGAAATTCTCACCAATATTAGACTGGTTAGGAATTGACATATCTGCAACATAAACTTCATCAGACATATCCTCTTCAAGCTTCTTAATTTCAAATGCACATCCGCTGGCAATAACTTCTGAAGCAATACTTTTTAAAGAGCCCTCATTTTCATTACCATCCGTAATAAGAACAATTCTTCCTGCAGAATCCTCTGGAAGCTGTGCAAGAGCCATCGAAACTGCCTCTTCAAGGTTAGTTGCTCCCGCATCTACTTCTGTCTGGAACTTATTAAATGCAATATTTTCAGATATGAACTGTTCAACCTTTGAATCTTCACCAAAGGCTATAACACCAACCTGATCATGTTTTTTCTTATCCTTAACAGATTCATTTACGAAAGTAACTATCTCATTTTTGTTGTTTCTTACAGAATCAGAAGCATCCAAGAGATAAATTGTTGTAGTACTTTTTCCTGTGAATTTAACTGTAAATCCGGCAAGTGCCAATATAAGCGTAAGGAAAAGTAAAGCACGAATTAGAAGCTGTCCTAATTTCGTACCCTTCTCTCTGGTAAACATAAAGAACTGTGTAATTGCTAAAAATATTACAACCACTGGAATCAATAAAAGATACCATGGATTGTCAAATGAAATATGTGGCATTAATTTAACCTCAATTTATCGTTTTAATCCTGCTATCCACTCTACTGTAAGTAGAAGCATTGCAATAATTATAATCAAATTTCTAAGATTAAGAATTCCCTTAACCTCAGTAACTATATTGTCATTTTCTGTAGCAGTAAGTGTCGGATGCATTGTAATCTTACTTTCTGCTGCTGGGTAGTTTACTACAAAGCTATAATTATTCTCTGTATCCTTAACCTTTTGTTTAAGAGTATAAGCACCATACTGGTTAGTTGATGAGAAGTTTGTAATGAAATCTGAAGTTTCAACTTCAGTTCCATCTGGCTTAACAACTACTGGGAGCTCACCTTCAACATTTGCAGAAATATTAACCATATCTCCACCATTGTATACATAATTTGAAAGGCTTCCGCTTTCAACACAACTAGCAACAATATTGTACATAAGAATAGGATATTCCATGTAAAGAGGTAATTCTGAATTATGAAGGTCAAAGCCTACGACACAATAATTTCTACCATTCTTTTCTTCCATAAATGCAACTACTTCCTCTTCACCACCATCAGTGCTTGTTACAAGGAAAGCTTCAGCATTCTTATTGTCTTCTATGTTATAGGTATAAGTCTCACCAACACCGAAGGATAAGCCCTCTAAGTATTTGGTAACCTTTGAATCAACCCCTGTAATATATCTTCCTTCTGTATAAACAGATTCTCTTCTGGCAATGTCATCTACAGGCATACCGAAAATCATAATATTACCTTCAGCTGGTAATTTATCAGGAAGCATACTATCAAATATATACAAGTCATAATTTAACTTTTCCAAATCTTCCATATGCTCTATTTCTGCTGATTTGGTAACTGTAACGTTAGGAATAAGATTAAGTGCCTTCTCAAGATAAATATTAGCTCTTGTCATAAGAAGAATCTTACTTTCGTTCTCTTCCTCTAAGATATCATAGACAACATTATCTTCTAAGCACGCATCCTTAACAGATAACTGAGCTGAATAAATATCTGAAGTTAAAGCAGGATTTTCAAAATATACTACATCACTGCTACCAGCTTTAATCTCAACTTCCTTAAATGTGATTAATTCGTCATCACAATACAAAGAAACATCTCTTGTTACATCACTATCTGAATAATTAGTAACTTTAATAAGAATTGTAAGTTTTCCTTTTGAGTCTGTGCCATGACTTACATAATCGATACCTACATTAGGTCTTTCTGAATAAACATCAAGAACTGTAGCATTAATGCCCTGTACCTCGATACTTGAATCTGTAAAAATCATTACTTCAAGATCTTTGCTGTCTGTCGCTAAAGCATTTGCCATCTTAACACCTTCTGTAGTATCTCCAGCGTAATTAGATGGTTCAATAGACTTAATCTGATCAATAATCTCACTCTTACTTTGAATCTTACTTGAAAGAAGCATTGCAGAACGATCAGATGTAATAAGTGAGATTTCTCCACCATTCTTAAGTGTTCTTACATAAGCAATTGCCTCTTCTTTGGCTTTATCAAGTCTTGTCATTTCATCATCATACATGAAATTCATACTTGCTGATGTATCAATAACGATACAAGCCTTATCTGAAGCAGCAAGATTAGACATAACAAAAGGGCTCATCAAAGCAACAATAAGTACTATAGTAGTAATTATCTGAAGAATGAGAAGCCAGTCTCTTTTCAATTTTTCCCATGGTGTGTTAGCTTTGGTGTTTTTTACCATCTCTGACCATAAATAAAGAGATGATACAGTCTGATCCTTAGCTTTCTGTTTCATCAAATACATAATGATGATAACAGGAATAAGAATCAGAAATGCCAAAGGCCAAAATTGTGTAAATTTCATTTTATTTCCTAAACCTTTTTAGCGAGTTTTGAAAGTGATGCAAAGAACAAACTATCACAAGAATCTGCAGAGCTTACCCTAATGTAGGTTACTCCGTATTTCTTACACATACTTTCAGTCTGTTCAAGGAATGACTTAAGTGACTCTCTATATGTTTTAATTGCTGAAGCAGAGAATGTCACTCTCATATCACCACCAGTTTCAGAGTCAACAAGTTTCAGAGTTCCCTCATATCTTGGATCTGTTTCTTCTGGTGCTAAAACATGAATCAAAACAACGTCCTGTTTCTTATATTTTAAATATTTAATTGCATCATCAAGATCATCTGTATATCCGTCAGTAATAAGGAAAGACAATCCTCTATTTTTAAATTCCTTTTCCTTAATGCACTTAAGCAAATCATTTGAACCGCCAAATGGTGCTTCCTCTAAGAATTTAATACATCTTATGAATGCCTGCATTCCTGAGAAGCTTCCTGCAGTAACATTATGATTATCCTTCATGGCATTAATATATAATCTGTCACCATTTTCAAGGACAATATAGCTTAAAGCACCTGCAATTCTTTTGGCACAGACTTCCTTAGAATTATCACCAAACTTCATAGACTCACTGCAGTCCATAAATATCTGGAAAACACCTTCTTTTTCCTCCATAAAGAGCTTAACGAAAAGTCTGTCAAATCTACCGTAAGCATTCCAGTCGATTCTTCTGATATCATCACCTATCATATATTCTCTGAAATCTGAGAATTCAACGCTGTTACCCTTTGAATTACTCTTTCTTCCACCTGCCTGTCCACTGGCAATTGTAAGTGCGATATTCATTCTTAATGTATGCAATTTTTGATAGAATTCACTATTAAAAACCTGTTCCATAAATTAATTATTCCTTTGGAATACTTGCAATAATCTTCTTAACAATCTGATCTGTTGTAATACCTTCAGCAAGAGCCTCGAATGATAATGTAATTCTGTGACGAAGAGCTGGAAGTGCAACACTTTCAACATCATCAAATGAAACATTGTATCTTCCTTCAAGTAATGCCTTTGCCTTAGCTGTCTTAAATATAGCCTGAGCAGCTCTAGGAGATGCTCCACATGAAATATAGTTCTTAGCAATCTCATTTGCTCCTGGAACTTCAGGATGTGTACCAATAACTAATCTTAGAGCAAATGCTTCTACTTCCTCAGCCATAGGAACTTCATTAATGAATTTACGAATTGCTAAAATATCATCGCCTGTAAGCACTGGCTGTAACTCTGTCTTCTGATTTGTTACAGTAATAGCCATGATTTTCTTAAGCTCAATAAATGTAGGGAAATCTACCTGAATCTTGAATAAGAAACGGTCTAACTGAGCTTCTGGTAGTGGATATGTACCTTCATTTTCAATTGGGTTTTGAGTAGCAAGTACCATGAATGGTTCAGGTAATGCATATGTATTGTTACCAACTGTTACTGTATGCTCCTGCATGGCCTCAAGTAAAGCTGACTGTGTCTTAGGAGTAGCACGGTTAATTTCATCCGCAAGCAAAAGGTTAGCAAATACAGGACCTGCCTGGAATTCGAACTCATTCTTTCCTTCCTTCTTAACAATAATATCAGTACCTGTTACGTCAGCTGGCATAAGGTCTGGTGTAAACTGAATTCTTGAGAAATCAAGATCACATACCTGAGATAATGCTTTTACAAGCTGAGTTTTACCTAAACCAGGAACACCTTCAAGAAGAACATTACCACCTGCAACAAGTGATAATAAAACCTGTCTGATTACATCTTTCTGTCCAATGATAGCTTTACCTATCTCCTGTTCAGCCGCACCCATTTTAGCGACCATTGCCTTTAAATCCTGTTCATTAATACTCATTTTTATATCCTTCCAAATTAATCTAGATCTGTAAAATAATCTTTAACCATATCCTTCATAGAATCTGGTATCTGACTCTTATTCATTCTGTCATATGCATGATTCTTATAATTACCAATAACCTGATTGTAATCTTTCTTCTGGCCTGACCATGCATATCCCTGTCCTGCCTGAGTCATAGTACTTGAACCCTCCTTGTTAGCCTGACCTGTAAGATTCTGGTTAGGATCCATATACTCATCAACCATTATCTGTTCTTTACCATTATCTACATAAGGGCTTTCTTTGCCAACCTTGGAACCATTGTACCAGGAATCACTACCGCCCTGACCGCCGCTTTGCTGACCTCCTTGCTGGCCTCCTTGCTGACCACCCTGCTGGCCTTGATCACCACCGCCTTG
>JAKSSD010000042.1 GCA_024403275.1 Lachnospiraceae bacterium | reverse complement strand
TAACTCAGAAGGCTTCATCAAGGCAATCGCTGAAACACTTGATAAAATGATGTAATTAAAAAAAACTGGTTCGAATGAACCAGTTTTTTTAATGCCAGTTAGCACTTATTCATTTAATGATTCCCATTCTTCATATAAGGAATTAAGTTTTTCGTTTATTTCAGCCTGTTTTGAACAAATCTCATTTAATTTAGCGGAGTTAGAAGATACATTAGGATTGGACATTTCTTGTTCAAGTTCAGCTAATTTATTTTCTAACTTTTCAATTTCTGCTTCTATTCTATTGATTTTAGCTTCAAGCTTACGCTTCTCGGCATTAGCCTGTTTTTGTTCTTTCCAGTCAAGCTTTGCTTCAGTCTCAGCCTTAACTTCTTTAGGAGAAGTATCTTCTTTATCTTTTGCTTCTAATATTTCACATTTCTCAAGATAATAATCGTAATTACCAATATAATTAGTGAAATTATTATTGTTTAAAGATAATATTCTTGTCGCTGTCTGATTGATAAAATAACGATCATGAGATACATATAAGCAGGTTCCCTCATAGCCTTTAATTGCTTCTTCAAGGATTGCTTTTGATGTCATATCAAGATGGTTTGTAGGCTCATCGAGAATAAGGAAGTTTGCTTTTGATAACATTATCTTAGCTAAGACGACTCTGCATTTCTCGCCACCACTTAATACTCCGATTTTCTTAAATACATCATCATTAGAGAAGAGGAATGCACCAAGTACATTTCTTATTTCAGTCTGTGTCATATTAGGATAAGAATCAGAGATTTCATCAAATAAGGTTTTTTTATCATCGATAACTGTAGATTGCTGGTCAAAGTATCCAATTGTAACATTACTTCCGAATTTAATTATTGGATTAGTATCAGATTCTATTATATCGTTGATTATTTTTAAGATGGTTGTTTTACCTGAACCGTTAGGTCCGATAATTGCAACATGTTCACCTTTTTTTATATCTAATTTAACATCCTTAAAAAGATTTCTTCCTTCGTAAGATTTTGAAAGATTTTCGCAATACAAAACATCATTACCACTTTCAATATCAGGCGATAAGAAAAGCTGCATTTCGTTGTCTTCTTCAACGGGCTTTTCGATTCTTTCTATTTTATCAAGCATTTTAACTCTTGATTCAGCTCTTTTGATAGATTTTTCTCTGTTGAAAGAACGAAGTTTGCGAATTACTTCCATCTGATGAGCGATTTCTCTTTGCTGATTCTCATAAGCGGCTATCTGTGCTTCGATAATCTGTTCCTTTTTAACCTGGAATTCATCGTAATTACCCTGAAAATCAAGTAAATGACCGTTTGTGATCTCCATAACTCTTGTTGCAACTTTATTGATAAAATATCTATCGTGAGATACTAATAAAACTGCGCTGGAAATAGAAGATAAATAATTCTCTAACCATTCAACTGATTTGATATCCAAATAGTTTGTTGGCTCATCAAGAATAATAAGCTCAGGCTTTTCAAGTAGGATTTTGCCAAGCATAAGTCTGGTTCTTTCGCCACCTGATAACAGGGAAGAGGATTTATTATAAGTGTCCTCAGTAAACATCAAGCCCTTTAAAATAGCATTAATTTCTGATTTATATGTATATCCGCCATTCTTGTCAAAGGCTTCTGTAGCAGAGTGGTATTTGTTCATGTAATTGTCCATTTCGTTTTCAGGAACATTTACCATATTTTCTTCCATTCTACGAAGAGCGTTTTCGGCTTCAATTAAAGATTTTTTGCTCTGTAAGATTTCTTCATAGACTGTAAGAGTCGATGAAAAGTTCTGATTTTGAGCAACGTAACCAAATTTTGAATCTTTTTTGAAGATTACAGAGCCAGAATCCGGTGTATATTCTCCTACAATAACTTTTAAAAGAGTAGATTTGCCGCTTCCATTGTCTCCAATAAGAGCTACTTTTTCACCTTCATTAATAAGAAAAGATATATTTTTTAATATTTCATTTTCTACAAAAGACAAATTTATGTCTGTAACACTAAGTATCATAATTCACCTGTACGATATATAATTTCAAAGATTATAATAACAAGATATTGTGTATAATACAAACAAAAACATAAATTTGTAGTAATTATTGTTTACTTATGATAAAATATTGTGATTGAAATCGAGGTGATAAGTATGATTAAAACTTTAAAAGATGAATTATATAAATATAGAAAGCTGATTTTAATATATGTTTCTATATGTATGGTTGTTGCTGTTTTGGCTTCTCCGATTTTTGGAACATCTGATTTAATTAATGTTCATGCTTCAGATACAGAGACTGTGTCAGCTGGAGAGACTATATGGACACTTACTACTATGTTTACAGGTTCTGCTCTCAAAAACATAGCAGGTTCTTATGCTTCTGTAGTTGGTGTATCTGCTGAACCATTTACAGCACTTTTGTATCTTGGTCTTATAGAAAATATTAATAGATTATGTGGTAGCCCGTTGAATATTATTTCTACTCCTGCAGGTAATCCAATTGTTTTGTTATTAGTTTCAATATTCTTTGTTGCAAGTAAGCTTATGAAAGCTAATGAAGCTACTAAATTATTTGGTACCTGTACTCTTGGTGAATTAGAGAAATATTTAGGTTTAGCTTTTATTCTTATATTAGGTGTAATGAATGTTGTTGGAGTTACAGACTATTTTGTAACTAATAAGGTTGCGGCGGCGGTCGGTGAGGCAGCAACTAATTCAAGTATTATAGTAGGTATTTTCTCAGCGATTATATCTGTATTTATGGCAATGGTTTCAGTAGTAGTATATATAGTTATAAAAACAGTATTTTTTGGACTTGATGCACTTCAGTCACTTATTCCAATTCCATGCGCTGGATTAGTTGTAGAAATATTCAAATCAGTATTTGTTATAGTTGTAATTACAATTAATGTATTGTTCCCATGGATTGGTGTTGCGATTAATATACTTGTATTTATAATATGTTGCTTCTTCTTAAGATTCTGTATTAATATTGCTAATTTCTTAAGAATTATTTATATAAGACCATTCTTTAAGCGAATTAGAGGATTTAGTGATACCTATCCACTTGTTTCTAGAAGATTACCTAAGAAGCTTCGTAAGAATCTTGAAGCTGAAGGTATGGAAATTAAGACTGCTGTTATGTCTTATGCTTATAAATCAAAAGAGGCAGAAGAGTTTAATATTAAGTACATGAATCGATTCTGGCTTGTTTCTGATGGCAGATCACTTTATGCTTTCACAAAGAAGAAATTTAGAAATAAATGGAATAAATATGTACTTGAGACAACAGATAAAAAGACATTGTATCTTAAGAAGGAATTTAGATTTATTGAATTATTTACAGCTACCCATAATGAAAAGGGTGGAGTAAAGAAGGATACAAGATTTATATTCTCAAATGAATACAGTAAACGTTTTGATGAACTTTGCGAGCTTTTTAATGCTGAGAATTATAATAAATATAAGAGTGATTTAAAATTAACCAGAAAAGAAGAACGTAAAGTTATTCGTGAATTAAAGAAAGAACAAAGAAAGCTATGGATGCAAAATACTAAAGCTAAATTAAAGGATTTCTTTGATGATTATGATCTTGATGACTTGGAAGAATATCAGGTACTTGAAACAAATGATATTAAATATATCGAAGAGGAGGCTAATAAATGGCAGTAATTAAACCATTTAAGGGAATAAGACCATCTGTTGATATGTGTTCTAAGATTGCAGCACTTCCTTATGATGTTTATAACAGAAAAGAAGCAAAGGCTATAGTTGAAAGTAATCCTGACTCTTTCCTTGCGATTGACAGGGCTGAAACTTCATTTCCTGATGATGTAGATACTTATGATTCAAGAGTATATGACAAAGCTAAGGAAATGTTATGGGATAGAATAGCTAAAGGTGATTTTGTTTCAGACTCCAAAGAAGTTTATTATATTTATGAGCTTACCATGGATGGAAGAAGCCAGACTGGTATTGTAGCTTGCGCAAGTATTGATGATTATCTTAACAATGTGATTAAGAAGCATGAAAATACAAGGGCAGATAAGGAAATAGACAGAATTCGTCATGTTGAGACTTGCGAAGCTCAGACAGGCCCAATATTTCTAGCTTATAGAAGTAATGATTCTATAAATGATATTGTCAATAATAAGAAGAATTCTAAAGCATTATATGATTTTGTTTCAGAAGACCTTATTAGACATAGAGTTTGGATTATTGATGAGAAGTCAGACATTGAAATAATAATGAATGCATTTTCTAATATGAATTCGATTTATATAGCAGATGGCCATCACAGATGTGCTTCTGCATGTAAAGTAGGAATTAAGAAAAGAGAAGCGAATCCTTCATATGACAAAAATGCTGAATTTAATTATTTCCTTTCTGTTTTATTCCCTGATGATCAACTAATGATTATGGATTATAACAGAGTTGTTAAGGATTTAAATGGATTAAATAGGGATGAGTTTTTAACTAAAGTCGATGAAGTCTTTGACAAGGTTAAGGAAAGTAATACAGCAATCAAACCTGATTTAAAGGGCTATGTTTCAATGTATTATGATAACAAATGGACTCTTCTTAAATTTAAGGATAAATTTTTATCAAATGATCCAGTAAAAGGACTTGATGTATCGATTCTACAGGATGCGTTTCTAAATCCTGTTCTTGGTATTAATGATCCTAAAACAGATAAAAGAATAGATTTTGTAGGTGGTATAAGAGGATTAAAGGAACTTGAAAAAAGATGCAGTGAGGATTGTGTACTTGCTTTTGCAATGTATCCAACTTCAATAGGTGAGCTTTTTTCTGTTGCAGATGCTAATCTTTTAATGCCGCCAAAAAGTACATGGTTTGAACCAAAACTTAGAAGTGGAATCTTTATTCATAGTATTAAATAATTGGGGGATAAATAATGAATAAAAAGAATTACGATATGATGAATTGGGAAGAGATTGAAGCAGTTGTTTATGGCGATTGTAAAGATCCATATGAAATTCTTGGCGTTAAGAAAAAGGGTAAAAACAAATTACTTCAGTGTTTCTATCCAGGAGCAGAAAGTATTACTGCAGAATTTAACGTTGATGGAAAAAATAAGAAGCTTAAGCTTGAAAAGGTTGATGATGAAGGCTTTTTTGCTGAGTTTTTTGATTTTGAATATTCATCTTATATATTAGAAATCAAATATGATGATAAAACTGTTAAATGTCATGACCCATATGAATATGAAGTAAAGACTGATTTAAACTTTGAAAAGAATATTTTAAAGGGTGAATCTAAGAACGCTTATGAATATCTTGGCTCACATAAGAAAACATATGAAGGTGTTAGTGGTTATGAATTCATAGTTTATGCGCCTAACGCATTAAGTGTTTCAGTTATTGGTGATTTTAATAACTGGAATGAAAATGCAAATCTTATGAAAATGGATAAGCTTGGCTTTTATTCAATCTTTATTCCTGATTTAGCAGATAATTCACAATACAAATATGTTATTAAGGGTAAAGGCTTTAAGGGATATAAAAATGATCCTTTTGCAAAAGGAATCTTTGATAAAAACTCTGTATGTAAAGATGTTAAAGTTTCAAAGAAGAAAAAGACATTGTCTTTAAAAGATGATGATTTACAGATTCTTGAAGTATCTTTATTTGATTTATTAAAGAAATATGATGATAAGAAAAAGGTATTGGATTATATTCTTGAGAGTGTTAAAAAGAACAAATATGATACTGTTTCTTTGCTTCCTGTACTTAAATCAAGCAATGATGATATTTATCAGATTATGAATGGATTCTCTTTTGATGATGAAACTGGGCTTGATTATGAGAATTTTTCTTATATTTGTGAGAATTTATCGAAGGAAAAAATCAAGGTATTAGTTGAGCTTCCTTTGGCTTATGTTTCTGATAATGAAAGTGGTTTGGCATTTTTTGATGGTTCACACTTGTTTGAAAATGATGATTTCAGACTTAATTCTCACAAAAAATATAATGCGATGTTATTTGATTATAATAAGGAATTTACAAAGTCTTATTTGTATTCATCTGTTGATTACTTCTTCAAGAGCTTTTACATTGATGGAATCACAGTTCCTAATGCAGGTTTAATGCTTTACCACGATTATAATAAGAATCCAGGTGAGTATATTACAGAAGAGTGGGGAAATACTATTAATTCTTCTTCTGTTGCATTCCTTAAAGATATTAATAAATATATTCATACTACATATAAGAATGCAATCAGTGTAGCTAGCATTTATGCTTACTTTAATAATGTTACCGGTAAAGATAAGAATTCACTTGGTTTTGATTATTGTATTAATTCTGGTGCTACTGAAGAATTAATTGAATTCTTAAGTCTTGCTCCATCATATAGAAGAGATCATTTTGATTCATTCCTTGTATTTACACATTTTGTTAATGATCAGGAGAAATATATTTATCCTTTCTCAAGAAAAGAAAATACAAAATATGATGCTTCATTGCTTCAAAGAATGCCAGGAGATGACGTTCAAAAGCTTGCTAATATGAAAATCGCAGTTATTTTCAAGCATTTGTTAAAGGGCTCCCAGCTTATTAATTCTGAGGTGGATACTTATAATGGTACTGATGATAAAAATGCAAAAGCTTTTGAAGATTTCTATGAAGATTTCAGAAAGATTTATTTAAATGCCAAGGAACTTGTTAAGAGTACTGATGGTGAGCCGTTTAAATATAAATGTATTGAGAATCAGATTATTACAAGAGAGTATTTTGATGGTTCAAAACATTATGTATTAGTATTTAATTTCTCAAATGATTCTTATGAAGAATATAAAATTCCTGTAAGCCATGAAGGTGTATACAAGGAAGTATTTAATTCTGATGAGAAAAAATATGGTGGAAGCAATTTGTTAAATAAGAAAGCTATATCTACTGAAGAGGATATTGAGAATGGAATTTATACACTCGATATTAAGGTTCCTAATCTATCCATTGTTGCTTTCTCTTATAGAGAATATACTGATGTCGAATTAGAAGAAATCTATCAGAAAAAGAAAAAGAAAGCCTTCGATTATGTTAATGGCGAAACTAAAAAAATAAAAGAAAAACTTGATGAAGATATTAAAGAATTAAAAAATCAGGCTCAAATAAAAATTAAGGAATTGGAGTTGTTATTAAAGCCATATGATCACTAATGTTATTAATTTCATAAAGGATTATTCTGCTCAGGTTGTTAACTCTAAATATGCTTTATTACTTTGGAAAGTAATAATTGCAATTGTAGTAGTTATTTTAATATTTCAATTATCTAAGATTATTAAGAAATATCTGAAAAAAGGATTTAAGAAAGTTAAGATGGAAGAAGGAATTGCGAATTTCCTTGCATCCTGCGTTTCTGTTGGTGTATTGATTATTGCAATATTCTTTGTAGCTCAGACTCTTGGTGTTGATGCTGCAAGTATAGTTGCTTTACTTGGTTCAGCGGGTGTTACTATTGGTCTTGCTATTCAGGGATCCTTATCAAATATTGCAGGCGGAGTTTTGATACTGATTCTTAAGCCTTTTAAGGTTGGAGATTATATTATTGAAAACTCTGGAAAGAATGAAGGTACTGTTATTGAGATAGGTTTGATTTATACTAAATTACTTACACTTGACAGTAAAACAGTAATTCTTCCTAATGGTTCACTTGCCAATTCGTCATTGGTAAATGTTACTGACACTCCTGTAAGACTTGTAGATTTAAGTTTTGATATTGCTTATGATGCTGATGTTAATAAAGCAAAAGAACTTATACATGAAGTGATAATGAATGATGTGGATACTCTTAAGGAAAAGCCAGTTACTATTGCTATGATTTCCTGGGAAGCCAGTTCAGTTCGTTTATGTGGTAAATTTTATGTTGAAAATAAGAATTTCTTTACTTCAAAGTGCAGAGTACTTGAAAATGTTAAGTATGCTTTTGATGAAAATGGTATAGAAATTCCTTATCCACAACTTGTGGTTCATAAAGAAAGCTGATAATATTAAGTCTTGATTTAACACTTTCTTCATTTTATAATAACGTGTAAATGATTTGCTGGAATAGCTCAGTCGGTAGAGCACTTCACTCGTAATGAAGGGGTCGTCGGTTCGAATCCGATTTCCAGCTTACATACTTACTCGTAGAAATAAATATTAAAAGAGGTAGATTATGGCAACACTCTGGGGTGGAAGATTCACAAAAGAAACAGATGATGCGGTATTTAGTTTTAACGAATCTTTATCTTTTGATAAAAGACTTTATAAAGCAGATATTACTGGCTCCATAGCTCATGCAACTATGCTTGGCAAGCAGGGGATTATCAGTGATGAAGATACCAAACTTATTATTGATGGATTAAAGAGTATTTTAACTGATATTGAAAATGGTACTCTTTTGTTTGATACAAAAAGTGAAGATATCCATAGCTTCGTAGAAGCAAATCTTATTAATAGAATAGGTGATGCAGGAAAGCGTCTTCATACTGGTCGTAGTAGAAATGATCAGGTAGCTCTTGATATGAAGCTCTATACAAGAGATGAGATAGATACTTTATCTTCTTTGGTAAATGACCTTCTTAAAGTTATTTTAAGGATTATGGAAGAGAATGTTGATACTTATATTCCTTCCTTCACTCATTTACAAAAAGCACAGCCATCTAATCTTGCTCATTATATGGGTGCTTATATGGAGATGTTTTTAAGAGACAGAGATAGACTTTCTGATATAAGAAAGAGAATGAATTTATCTCCACTTGGCTCAGGAGCACTTGCAGGAACTACATATCCGCTTGATCGTGAATATGTGGCAAGCCTTTTATCATTTGATGGTGCAACCAGAAATAGTATGGATTCTGTTTCAGATAGAGATTATTTAATTGAACTTTTATCTGCGTGCTCAACTATTATGATGCATTTATCAAGATTTTCAGAAGAAATGATAATCTGGAATTCAAATGAATATAGATTCATTGAGATGGATGATGCATTTTCTACTGGCTCATCAATTATGCCACAGAAAAAGAATCCGGATATAGCTGAACTTGTAAGAGGTAAGACTGGTCGAGTTTATGGAGCTACAATGTCTATAATGACCACTATGAAAGGACTTCCTCTTGCGTATAATAAGGATATGCAGGAAGATAAGGAAGTTGCCTTTGATGCCTTTGATACAGTTAATGATTGTGTTAAATTATTTACTGGAATGCTTGATACAATTACCTTTAATAAGGAGGTAATGGCAAAGAGTGCTATGAATGGATTTACAAATGCTACTGATGCAGCTGATTATCTTGTTGTTAAGGGTGTTCCATTCAGAGATGCTCATGGTATTATAGGTCAGTTAGTACTTAAATGTATTGATAAGAATTGCTCTATTGAAGATTTAAGTCTTGAAGAGCTTAAGAGTATTTGTGACGTCTTTGATGAAGATGTTTATGATGCAATATCTCTTAAGACCTGCGTAAGCAAGAGATTAACAAAAGGCGCTCCTGGCGCTATGCTTGAAGCAATAGAGTATTATAAAAGTGTAATTAATTAAATGGAGGATATATAAATGAGTGACAAGTTACGTGTAGGTATTTTAGGCGGAACAGGTATGGTTGGACAGAGATTTATTTCTCTTCTTGAGAACCATCCATGGTTTGAGGTTGTTCTTATTGCAGCTTCACCAAGATCAAAAGGAAAGAGATATGAAGACGCTGTAGGCGATAGATGGAAAATGACAACTCCAATGCCAGAAGCAGTTAAAGATATGATCGTTTATGATGTAAATGAAGTTGAAACAATTTCTTCATTAGTAGATTTCTGCTTCTCAGCAGTAGATATGACTAAGGATGAGATTAAGGCTATCGAAGAAGCTTATGCTAAGGCTGAGACACCAGTTGTATCTAACAACTCAGCTCACAGATGGACACCAGATGTTCCAATGGTAGTTCCTGAAATCAATCCAGAGCACATGAAGGTTATTGATGATCAGAAGAAGAGACTTGGTACAAAGCGTGGATTCATCGCTGTTAAGCCAAACTGCTCAATTCAGTCATATGCACCAGTTCTTACAGCTTGGAAAGAGTTTGAACCATATGAAGTAATCGTTACAACATATCAGGCTATTTCAGGTGCTGGTAAGACATTTAAGGATTGGCCAGAGATGGTTGGTAATATTATTCCTTACATTGGTGGCGAAGAAGAAAAGTCTGAGAAAGAACCACTTAGAATCTGGGGTAAGGTTGAAGATGGCGTTATTAAGCCAGCTGATAATATTAAGATTACAAGTCAGTGTATCCGTGTTCCTGTATTAAACGGACATACAGCTGCTGCATTTGTTAAATTTAAGAAACAGCCAACAAAGGAACAGCTTATTCAGAAGCTCGTTGAATTCAAGGGTGTTCCACAGGAACTTGAACTTCCATCAGCTCCAAAGCAGTTCATTCAGTATCTTGAAGAAGATAACAGACCACAGGTTAACCTTGATGTTGATTTTGAACATGGAATGGGTGTATCTGTTGGACGTATCAGAGAAGATTCTGTTTATGATTGGAAGTTTGTTGGTTTATCACATAATACTGTTAGAGGCGCTGCTGGTGGTGCAGTTCTTTGCGCAGAACTTCTTAAAGCTCAGGGTTACATTCAGGCTAAATAATTAATGTTTATTCACCCTGCTTATCATTTAAGCAGGGTGATTTTTAACAAAGGGGTTATCAGTAATGCTTATTGGACGCAGTTCGGAAATTGATTATTTGAAAAAAATATTTGATCAAACATCAGCTTCGCTTGTTACACTTTATGGAGCACCTGGTGTTGGAACAACATCTGTATGGCGTGATTTCGTAAAAGATAAGAAATTTGTCTATATCAAATGTCCTAAATCTTCAGGAAGACAGACTAATTTCCTTATTTCTTTAGATTTAAAACTTAAAGGTTACGAATTTACATCCGATTTTCCTGAATTTAATGAAATACTGAACGCTATTCTTGATAAGTATAAACTTGAAAAGTTTGTTCTTGTTCTTGATGATTTTGAGAATTTGTTTAAAACTCAGCCAGAATATGCTGAGGATATTTTTTCGTACCTTAAAATCAATAAGGCTGATAACAGATTTATGATTCTTTTGGTATCACATGATATCAGATATGTTGAGAATGCCTTTGTTAAGCAGATTGGCAAAAATGCCTTGTCGATTAATGGATTCTATAAGATACATCCAATGTCTTTTATGGATTTATTTATGTACTATAATTCAAAAGATACAAGAAAATGTATTGAATTATATGCATTAACAGGTGGAAATATTTCTTACTATGATTATTTTGATATAAATAAATCGATAAAAGAGAATATTATTAAGAATTTTCTTGTAAAAGGAGCCCCTTTTGCAAATGCAGGTTATTCATTTATTCTTGAGTCTTTGAGAGAAGTTAATGTATACGGCACAATTCTTTACTGTTTAGCTAATGGTTATAACAAGTTAAATGATATTTATCAACACACAGGTTATTCAAGAGCTAAGATTAGTGTGTATTTTAAGAATCTTATGGGACTTGATATCGTTGAGAAGGTATCAAGCTTTGATACTGCAGGAGTTGAAAACACTGTTAAGGGTGTATACAGAATTTCAAATCCTATTGTTTTGTTCTGGTATAAGTTTATTTATCCTCATCAGTCTTATCTTGAGATTATGAGTGCAGAAAAATATTATGATACTTTTATTGAGCATGGCATGGAAGACTTCATTAATGTATCACTTCCGCTTGTTTGCAAAGAGTATCTTACTATCTTAAATAATAAAAGAGCTCTTCCTATCAAGGTTGTTAAATCTGGAGAATGGGTAGGTAAGGCTGGTACTATTCATTTTATTGGTAAAGATGAGAAGAGAAATATGCTTGTTGCATTTTGCTATCTTGGTGATGATCCTATGGATTTATCAGAATATGAATGGTTTGAATATTGCCTTAAGGAAGCAAGAGTTAGAGCGGATTACATATATCTGTTCTCTAAAAATGGATTTGATGAAGAATTCCAAAAAGAAAAAGAAAACACAAATATCAGAATGATTGATATTAATAATTTATAGGAGATTTAATGGGTAAATCAGTATTTATAGCAGAAAAACCTTCTGTTGCAAGGGAATTTGCTAAAGCTGTTAAAGATAAATATACAAATAATGATGGGTATATGGAGGGTGACAATACAATTGTAACATGGTGTGTTGGTCACCTTGTTTCTATGTCATATCCTGAAAAATATGATCCAGCTTTGAAGAAATGGTCTTTTGATACTATTCCTTTTATTCCTGATACATACAAGTATGAAGTTATAAGTAATGCTGCTAAACAGTTTAAAATTGTTAAAGGCATTCTTACGCGTTCGGATGTAGATAAAATCTATGTTTGCACCGATGCCGGACGAGAAGGAGAATATATTTATCGTCTGGTTGAACAGGAAGCTGGAGTTCAGGGAAAAGAAAGACTTCGTGTTTGGATTGATTCTCAGACTGAAGAAGAAATTTTAAGAGGTATTAAAGAAGCTAAGGATCTTTCTGAATATGATAATTTATCGGATGCTGCTTATTTAAGAGCTAAAGAAGATTATCTTATGGGTATTAATTTTTCCAGAGCTTTGACTTTGAAGTATGCAAGCGGCATTAGGGATTATCTCAAAATGGACAGGCTATCCCTGGCAGTTGGTCGTGTAATGACTTGCGTTCTTGGAATGGTTGTATTTAGGGAACGTGAAATAAGGGATTTTGTAAAAACTCCTTATTATCGTATTGTCGCAGAAGTAGAAATGAATGATTTTAAATGCGAAGCGGAGTTTAAAGCTGTTGAAGGCTCTAAATATTTTGAATCACCACTTCTTTATAAGGAAAATGGATTTAAGAAAGAAGAAGATGCATTAGCATGTATTGATTATATTAAATCCTTTGATGATACAAATGAGCATAAGGTTAAGAAGGTAGAGAAGAAGACTGAGAAAAAGAATCCACCGCTTCTTTACAATCTTGCAGAGCTTCAGAACGATTGCTCTAAATATTTTAAGATTAATCCCGATGAGACCTTGAAATATGTTCAGGAATTATATGAGAAAAAATTAGTTACATATCCCCGTACTGATGCAAGAGTTTTATCTTCAGCAGTTGCTAAAGAGATCGATAAGAACTTAAAGGGATTAGCTAAGCATCCTTTGTATAATGAAATTGTTGGAGAGATTTTCTCCAGTGGTTCTTATAAAACAATAGGTAAGAGTAAATATACTAATGATAAGCAAATTACTGATCACTATGCAATTATTCCTACTGGACAAGGCTTTGAGAATTTAAAAACTTTAGATAATACATGTCTTCATTTATACGAGGTTATTTGCAGAAGATTTCTTGCTATATTTTTACCTCCTGCTGTGTATGAAAAGGTTGGACTTGTTACAGAGAGAAATAATGAGAATTTCTTTGCGAACTTCAAAGTATTGAAAGATCCAGGATATTTATCTGCTACAACTTATTCTTTTATTAAGAAAAAGGATGAGAAGGAACAAGGCGATAAAGAGAATGAAAATGGTGAAAATGAAGAGGTGAAATGCGACGCTTCTGTAATTGAATTACTCTCTAAACTAAAAAAGGGAGATATTTTAACCTGTAATAATTATAATATTAAAGAAGCGGAAACTAAGCCACCATCAAGATATAATTCAGGTAGCATTATTCTTGCAATGGAAAATGCAGGAAAGCTTATTGAAGATGAGGAATTAAGGGCCCAGATTAAAGGTTCAGGTATTGGCACTTCTGCAACAAGAGCGGGTATCCTTACTAAGCTTATAAATAATGGATATCTTAATCTTCATAAGAAAACGCAGATAATAACTCCTACTTGTTTGGGAGAGATTATAAATGATGTGGTGTTTTTATCTATTCCTTCGCTTTTGCAACCGGACCTTACAGCTAGTTGGGAAAAAGGTCTTACCATGGTTGCAAATGGTGAAGTTAAGGAAGATGAGTATTTTAAGAAGCTGACTAATTATGTTACTAGTCATACGAATGAGGTAAAAGCATCAGATTATAGAAATACCATAAATAATCGCTGTAGATATATTTCTCAGTTTTATAAAAAATAACAGAGGTAGAAAATGAAAAAAGTAGAAATTAAAGAATTGTATAATCTTGAAGAAACAAGGGCTAAGAGTCTTTTGGAAACAAAAACTTATCCATGGGAAGTTCTTCCTTTGATTAAAGATTTTATTCTTGAAACAGGTAAGGGATTACCTAAGGATGAATTTGATGAAGTTAGTGAAAATGTATGGATTCATAAAACTGCTAAGATTTATCCAAATACCAATATATACGGTCCATGTATTATTGATGCTGAAACAGAGGTTAGACCTGGTGCTTTTATAAGAGGCAATGCACTTGTAGGTAAGAAATGCGTAGTTGGAAATTCTACAGAGCTTAAGAATGTTATTTTGTTTAATAATGTTCAGGTTCCTCATTATAACTATGTTGGAGATTCTGTGCTTGGATATAAATCTCATATGGGCGCTGGCTCGATTACAAGTAATGTAAAGAGTGATAAAACTCTTGTTGTAGTTAAAGGTGAAACTAATTATGAGACAGGCTTAAAAAAATTTGGTGCTATGCTTGGAGACTTTGTTGAAGTAGGCTGTAATTCAGTTCTTAATCCAGGAACAGTTATAGGAAGAAACTCAAATGTATATCCTACAAGTTCAGTAAGAGGAGTTATTCCAGAAAACTCTATTTATAAGAATAAAGATGAGATAGTATCAAAGGCTTAAATATATTGAGAAAAATTTGATAAATTGTTAACAAATGGTAGATTTTTTCCCTTAATTGTGAGAAAATAAACCTTGTGATTATAAAATAATAATTTCTTGAAAGGAGATTTCAACATGATTTATTCACAGGAAGTTGAAAAGATGTGTACCGTTGCTCAGGGCGTTAATCACGGATGTGCTCCAATCCCTGAAGAAGCAAAATGGGTAAAGGCTAAAGAAATCAAAGATATTTCAGGCTTAACACATGGTATCGGCTGGTGTGCTCCACAGCAGGGTGCATGCAAATTAACACTTAACGTAAAAGAGGGTATCATTCAGGAAGCATTGGTTGAGACAATCGGATGTTCAGGTATGACACACTCAGCAGCTATGGCTTCAGAAATTTTACCAGGTAGAACAGTTCTTGAAGCTTTGAATACAGACCTTGTATGTGATGCTATCAACACAGCTATGAGAGAATTATTCTTACAGATCGTTTATGGTAGAACACAGTCAGCATTCTCAGAAGATGGTCTTGCAATCGGTGCTGGACTTGAAGATTTAGGTAAGGGACTTCGTTCACAGGTTGGTACAATGTACGGAACACTTGCAAAAGGACCTCGTTACCTTGAGATGGCTGAAGGTTATGTTACAGGTATTGCACTTGATAAAGATGATCAGATTATCGGTTATAAGTTCGTTAACTTTGGTAAGATGACAGACTTCATGAAAAAGGGTGACGATGCTGCAACAGCTTATGAGAAGGCTTGTGGTCAGTATGGCCGTGTAGCTGATGCTGTTAAGATTATCGACCCTAGAAAGGAATAAGGAGGAATTAGAAATGGCTTTATTTGAATCTTATGAAAGACGTATCCCTCAGATTGAGGCAGTATTAAAGACATACGGAATTTCTTCTATTGAAGAAGCTGAAAAGATTACTAAGGATGCTGGTCTTGACGTATATCACATGGTTGAGAACATTCAGCCAATTTGTTTTGAAAATGCAAAGTGGGCTTACACAGTAGGTGCTGCTATCGCTATTAAGAAGGGTTGCCGTCGTGCCGCTGACGCTGCTGCAGCTATCGGTGAAGGTTTACAGGCTTTCTGTATCCCTGGTTCTGTTGCTGACACACGTAAGGTTGGTTTAGGACATGGTAACTTAGGTAAGATGTTACTTGAGGAAGAGACAGAATGTTTCGCTTTCTTAGCTGGTCATGAATCATTCGCAGCTGCTGAAGGTGCTATCGGTATCGCAGAGAAAGCTAACAAGGTTCGTAAGAAACCTCTTCGTGTTATCCTTAACGGTTTAGGAAAGGATGCTGCTCAGGTTATTTCTCGTATCAATGGATTTACATTTGTTGAGACAGAATATGATCCTTACACAAATACAGTTAAAGAAGTTAAGAGAATCGCTTACTCAGAAGGCTTACGTGCAAAGGTTAACTGCTACGGTGCTAATGATGTTTGTGAAGGTGTTGCTATCATGCATAAGGAAGCTGTTGACGTATCTATCACAGGTAACTCAACAAACCCTACAAGATTCCAGCACCCAGTTGCAGGTACATACAAGAAAGAATGTATCGAGCAGGGTAAGAAATACTTCTCAGTAGCTTCAGGTGGTGGTACAGGACGTACACTTCACCCAGATAACATGGCAGCTGGTCCTGCATCATATGGTATGACTGATACAATGGGTCGTATGCATTCAGATGCTCAGTTCGCTGGTTCTTCATCAGTTCCTGCACACGTAGAAATGATGGGTCTTATCGGTGCTGGTAACAACCCAATGGTTGGTATGACAGTTTCAGTTGCAGTTGCTGTTCAGGAAGCTGCAGATGCTGGTAAGTTCTAATTTAATTAACTAATACAAATTTAATATCTCTTCTAAGATGATTAGGAGAGATATTATTGAATAATTACAAAATGAGGAGTTTATTATGGAAGGTAATAAATCAAAGATGGCTGCTGGATTACTTGGAATTTTTCTTGGTACATTCGGTGTTCATAATTTTTATTTAGGTTATACTAAGAAAGCTATTATTCAGGTTGCTTGTTCAGCTGGTAGTCTTATTTTATCATTAATTTTAAGCTTTCTTGGTGGTTTACTTTCAGTTATCTTTATTGGTTTCCTTTTACTTCCACTTGGTATGATTTTAGCTTTTGTACCTTTAGGAATTTGGGTATGGGGCCTTGTTGAAGGAATTATGATTCTTTCTGGAAAGATTAATACAGATGGTAATGGAAATCCATTAATTGAATAGTTAATAATTACCATTAATAGAGTGTATATTATTATACACTCTATATTTTTATGCTAGATATTTTAGGAGTAAATTATGGAAAATTCAAAATCAAAAATTGGCGCTGGTCTTCTTGGTATATTTTTAGGAAGTTTAGGTGTTCATAATTTTTATCTTGGTTATATAGGTAAAGCGATAGGACAGTTGGCTACAACACTTATTCTTCAAATTGGTGTTTGGAGTATGTTTATCCTTGGTACTTTAACTGCTTTTATTGGAATTGGATTTATTTTTTATATTATTGAGTTCATTATTGTGCCTCTTTGCTTTATTCCAACAATTTGGGGTCTGGTAGAAGGTATATTAATTTTATGTGGTAAAATTAATACCGATAAAAAAGGTAATCCACTTGTATAAAATGTTAATAAAAAGTTTAATAATATTTGTTGACATTATTATATATACAAGTTATAGTATATTTAGTTGTTTTAAACACAATTAATATTAATAGGAGGAATTGCTAAAATGGATAAGAAGACTGCATTAATTATTATGTATGCATCAAACATTATTTGCTGTGGATGGATTGGTTGGTTAATCGCTTTCTTAGCAGGTAAGAAGGAAGTAGTTGGTGGTAGAAGCCTTACAACAGGTTTATTATTAGCTATCAT
>JAKSSD010000041.1 GCA_024403275.1 Lachnospiraceae bacterium | reverse complement strand
TGCGACCACGCATTTTTGAAATGCCCTACTTACGGGGTTTACAAGGAATAGTAGTTTATTCCATCTCTATTGTTCCAGGAGGTTTGCTTGTTAAATCATAGAATACTCTATTTACGCCCTTAACCTCATTGATGATACGACTCATAACTGTCTGAAGTACTTCAAATGGAATCTCTGCAGCCTCTGCTGTCATGAAATCTATAGTACGTACTGCACGGACTACTACTGCGTAGTCATATGTACGCTCATCACCCATAACACCTACCGAACGCATATTTGATAATGCAGCAAAATACTGGTTAGGCATCCATGGTGCTTCAACACCATTGGCTTCTTTATAAGCCTTTGCTGCCTTATCAACTTCTTCACGGTAAATATAATCAGCATCCTGAACGATTCTTACCTTATCTGCAGTAACCTCTCCAATGATACGGATTCCAAGTCCTGGACCTGGGAATGGCTGACGATATACAAGGAACTCAGGAAGTCCAAGCTCAAGACCAGCCTGACGAACCTCATCCTTGAAGAGATTTCTAAGTGGTTCAACAATATCCTTGAAGTCAACGAAATCAGGAAGTCCACCAACATTGTGATGAGACTTAATAACAGCTGACTCACCGCCAAGACCTGACTCAACTACGTCTGGATAGATAGTTCCCTGTGCAAGGAAATCAACTGCACCAATCTTCTTTGCTTCTTCCTCGAATACTCTAATGAACTCTTCACCGATAATCTTACGTTTTCTTTCTGGTTCTTCAACACCAGCAAGCTTACCGTAGTAGCGTTCCTGAGCATTTACACGAATAAAATTAATATCAAATGAACCATTTGGTCCAAAGATTGCTTCTACTTCATCGCCCTCATTCTTACGAAGAAGACCATGATCTACGAATACACATGTAAGCTGTTTTCCAATAGCTTTAGCAAGTAATGCTGCAAGAACTGATGAATCCACACCACCTGAAAGAGCAAGGAGAACCTTACCATCTCCAACCTTCTCGCGTACTGCCTTCACTGTATTCTCAACGAATGAATCCATCTTCCATGTACCTGCTGTCTGGCAGATATTTCTAACAAAGTTAAATAATATCTCCTTACCCTGAACAGTATGAAGAACCTCTGGGTGGAACTGGATTGCATATAACTTCTTCTCTTCGCAAGCTGCTGCTGCCACTGGACAGTCTGCAGTGTGAGCAATAATTTCAAATCCAGGTGCTGGCTTGCTGATGTAATCATTATGACTCATCCAAACGATAGTCTTCTCATCAATATCCTTAAAGAGTCTATCCTTAGACCCATCAACTGTAACCTCGATCTTACCATACTCTCTTACTGGAGCATGCTCAACCTTACCACCAAGGATAAGATTCATAAGCTGAGCACCATAGCAAAGACCAAGTACTGGAATACCAAGTTCAAATAATTCCTTAGTATATGTTGGTGCACCTTCCTCGTAACAGCTGTTTGGACCACCTGTAAGGATAATTCCCTTAGGATTCATTGCTTTAATCTTTTCAATATCTGTTTTGTAAGAATAAATCTCACAATAAACGTTACACTCTCTTACTCTTCTGGCAACAAGCTGATTGTACTGGCCACCAAAATCAAGAACGATAATCATTTCTTCCATTGAATGTATCCTCTAATTATAAATTAATCTCAGCTGATTCACCCTTAACTTCAGGAAGAATAGCTCTAACCTTTGCTACATATGCTGCAACCTGCTCTGGGCATCTTCCGATGTAGAGAGAAGGTGTAAGTAATTCGTTCATTTCTTCTTCTGTAAGACCAAATGATTTCTCTGCTGCAAGAAGAGCAAGAAGGTTACAATCCTTACCCTCTTTCATTCTCTTTGTAGCTTCCATTGAACAAGTACGAATGATTTCATGAAGTTCCTGACGGTTTCCGCCACGCTTTGTAGCTTCCATCATAAGGTTCTCTGTTGCGATGAATGGAAGATATTCTCTTACAGTCTTGTCTACGATAACTTCATTTACATGAATTCCATCTGTAACATTCTGTGCAAGTCTAAGAATTGCATCTGCACAAAGGAAGCCTTCTGGAAGAGAGATACGACGGTTAGCTGAATCATCAAGTGTTCTCTCAAGCCACTGTGTTGAAGCTGTCATAGGTGCATTCATTGCATCTGCCATCAAATAACGAGCAAGTGAACAAATTCTTTCACTTCTCATAGGATTTCTCTTATATGCCATAGCTGATGAACCAATCTGATTCTTCTCAAATGGCTCTTCAAGCTGACGATCATGCTGAAGAAGACGAATATCATTTGCCATTCTATAGCAGCTCTGTGCAACTGATGAAAGTGCGTTAAGAATTCTGCTATCTACTTTTCTTGGATATGTCTGACCACATACATCGAAGCATTCTTCGAAATCGAAATCTGCTGCGATCATACGGTTCATTTCCATAATCTTTGCTTCATCACCCTTGAATAATTCCATGAAGCTTGCTTCTGTACCTGTTGTACCACGGCAACCAAGGAATTTGATATTCTCGATAGCGAAATCAATTTCTTCAAGATCTGACATAAAATCCTGCATCCAAAGTGTTGCTCTCTTACCTACTGTAACGAGCTGTGCAGGCTGATAATGTGTATAACCAAGTGTTGGTAATGCTTTATATTTATCTGCGAAATCTGCAAGGTTTGCAACAACCTTAAGAAGTTCACCACGAAGATATTTAAGACCATCACGATAGATAACCAAGTCTGCGTTATCTGTAACGTAACAGCTTGTTGCACCAAGATGAATAATACCTGCTGCGCTTGGAGCTACCTGGCCATATGCATATACATGAGCCATAACATCATGACGTACTTCTTTTTCTCTCTTAGCAACTACATCATAATCAATGTCTGTTAAATGTGCCTGAAGTTCTTCAACCTGTTCCTTTGTTACAGGAAGGCCAAGATTACTTTCAGCCTTAGCAAGAGCTACCCATAATTTTCTCCATGTCTGGTATCTTGTATCTGATGAGAAAAGACCTAACATGTAATCTGATGCGTAACGTGATGATAATGGTGATTCGTACTTATTAGTCATTATTAAATCTTCTCCTTATTTTCTGATAATAATACTTTCTCTTTCAGCGCCTACTGATACATATGTGATAGGGCAACCGATTTCTTTTTCAATAAATAATACGTAGTCCTGAGCAGCCTTTGGAAGATCTTCCCACTTACGAACGCCTGTGATATCACACTTCCAACCATCGAAGTACTCAACTACTGGCTTAGCATCGTTAAGAGCAACTGGGAATGGGAATTCATCTGTCTGCTTTCCATCTACTTCATAATGTGTACATACTGGAATCTTATCCATATAGCTTAAGATATCAAGCTTTGTTAAAGCGATCTCTGTAGCAGCCTGAACTTCTACACCGTATCTTGTAGCAACAATATCGATAGGTCCTACTCTACGAGGTCTACCTGTCTTAGCACCATATTCAAATCCGTTCTTACGGAGTTCTTCAGCTTCGTCACCGAACATTTCGCATACGAAAGGTCCTTCACCTACACATGTTGAGTAAGCTTTAACTACACCTACAACGTCTGTAATCTTAGCACCTGGGAAGCCTGAACCGATAGGAGCATAAGCTGCTGTTGTATTTGATGATGTTGTATATGGGTGAATACCATAATCAAGGTCACGAAGTGAACCAAGCTGTGCTTCGAAAAGAATGCTCTTTCCTTCAGCCTGTGCCTTCTTTAAGAAAGCTCCTGTATTAGCAACGTATGGCTTAATCTTTTCACATGCATTCTCAATCCATGCTTCAAGCATTTCCATTGTGTATGGCTTAGCACCATAAACCTTAGTGAGTGTAAGATTCTTCCACTCCATTAAATCTGCTAAATGAGCTTTAAGATGTTCTGGATAGAATAATTCTCCTGCAAGAATTGTCTTTTTCTGATATTTATCTGAATAGAAAGGAGCGATACCCTGCTTTGTTGAACCGAACTTCTTATCTGCAAGACGCATTTCTTCAAGTTCGTCCATATCACGATGCCAAGGAAGAAGTAAAGATGCACGATCACTAATCTTTAAGTTATCTGGTGTAAGATCTACGCCCTGAGACATAACCTCCTGCATTTCTTTCCAGAGATTCTCTGGGTCCATTGCAACACCATTTCCAAGAATATTTACAACATTCTCTCTAAAGATACCTGAAGGTAAAAGGTGAAGTGCAAATTTACCACGTTCATTAATTACTGTATGGCCTGCATTTCCACCACCCTGAAAACGTACTACTACGTCATAATCTTCTGTGAGAAGGTCAACCATACGGCCCTTTCCTTCATCACCCCAGTTAATACCTACGATTGCACAGTTTTTCATCTTTCTTCTTTCTCCTATTCAACCTTTTATTTATATTGGCGCAATAACCACCACGTACATTATTTTATATGCTTTTCAGCGATTTTTCCATATATAATTATAAATTTATTAAATGGTGCCACTTTCTTATAAAATACACTCAATTAATTATGCAATTTTCTCTTTTTTCGACGAATTCTATTGATATGTCTCTCATATTCTCCACTTCTTAAGAACTCTGTCAGAACGTACTGTTCAAATATTGGAACGGTACATGAATAAAATCCAAGTTTCTCTGAAAACTTATCGACCATATTTAATGGAATTACCATATATCCAACACGAAGAGAAGAATAAATAGTCTTCGAAAATGTATTCATATAAATAACATTTTCACCATCTGCCATAGAATACAAGGAATCTTCTGGTTTACTTGAAACTGTCAGTTCTGAATCATAATTATCTTCAACTATTACTCCGCCTTTTTTTCTTGCCCATTCAATATATTCGTTCTTTTTTGAAACTCCAATGCTTATTCCGCTCGGATATGAATTAAAGGGAGTTACATGCAAAACCTTCGCGTTTGTTTTATTTAAATCATCCGCAGCTATTCCGTCAGGGTAAAGTTTTAATCCTTCACATTTTATCCCCATTATTTCATATACTTTTCTAATCTTCTCGTAAGACGGATCTTCTATTGCAAATATTTCTTTCGTTCCAAAAAACTGAGCAATCATTCCATACAAATACTCCGCACCTGAACCTATAATAACCTGAGAAACATCCACTTTGATTCCACGACTTCTCGCCAAATATAAACATATTTCCTCGCGTAGATCCAACACTCCACTAGCAGGACATCTGTCCAAAATTCTGTCATCATAATCAAGAATAACTTTTCTCATTATTTTAGAAATAACTCCATAAGGAATTGTATATTCTGTATCATCAAGAATTCTTTTAACCGGTTCAGTATGTGTAGTATAAAACAGATTAGGAGCCCCCTGAAAATCCTTTGCTCTATAAATAACAAAGAATCCACTTCGCTCTCTTGCTTCTATGTAACCTTCATCACAAAGCAATTCCATCGAATGCTGAACCGTAATGACACTCACCCCTGTTTCTTGAGCTATTAATCTTTTGGATGGAAGCTTACTACCATATGGATAAACGCCATTTACAATATCATTCACGAGATAATTATACAGAACAAGATAGGCTGGTTTATTATCGTTTTTAGTAATCGTGTAATTCATCTGGTTATATTAAATACTCCGTTTCTGGTCATTTTTATAGTACCAGTTATATTGTAATCTTAACCCAACGTTTTGTAAAGGAGACACGAATATGAACAAGAAAGCACAAATTACTACAATTAGAATTACTACAGCCGCTCTGTTTATGGCTTTAAATATCGCATTTAGTTCCTTCGGAATTCCTGTTCCAGGTGGACATTTATATCTTTGTGACGTGGTTATCTGTACAGCAGCTATTCTTCTTAATCCACTCGAAGCATTTGTTGTTGGCGGTGTCGGATCCTTCCTTGGAGACTTTTTCTTCTATCCAGCTCCAATGTTTGTATCCCTTGTAACTCATGGTCTGCAAGCCGTAGCAATATCTGTCTTAGCACATTACACTTTGAAAAAGCATCCTAAGATTTCTTCTGGAATCGGCGTTGCAGTAGGTGTAATCATCTTAGTAATCGGATATACAATTGGAAGAACATTCTTCTATGGTGCCCATTCATTTGAAGTTGCTTTAGTTAAACTTCCATTCGAAATACTTCAAGGCACAGTTGGTGCTGTCGGCGGTATGGTTATCTGCTGGGCACTTGGTATCAAAAAGCTTTTCAATAAATTCGTTACTTATAACGAGAATTTTTCCAAATAACAAAAAATGAGAGGTCTTAAACCTCTCATTTTTTTATAAGCATTTTTCTAATATTTCATCACAGATTTCGCCAACATCTTTTCCATCAGTTTCGATTCTGATATCTGCTGCTGCCTCATAAAGAGCACGACGCTTCTCCATAAGTTCTGCAATATATTCAACATTCATATGACCATTAAGAATTGGTCTGTCATTTCCATCCTTAACTCTGTTATAGATAGTTTCTGGTGTAGCTGTCAGGAATATAATCTTGCCTGATGCTTTCATTGTTTCTGTATTCTCACTTCTTACAACTACTCCACCACCGCATGAAACTATTGTATTGCCTTCATTTGCAATTCTTTTAACAAGATCACTCTCGATATCCCTGAATTTTTGCTCTCCAAACTGAGCGAATATATCATTGATACTCATTCCCTGTTCTTCAACAATCTGAGCATCCATTTCTACAAGTTTCTTACCTGTTCTCTTCACAAGCTCTGCAGCAATTGTACTCTTACCAGCACCCATGAATCCTATAAGGAAATAATTTGTCATATTAGGCCTCACTATGAATAAAATTTCTCTTTAACTTCTGCAACAGGCATATCCTGTCCTGTAAATAACTTAAATGCTGACACGCCCTGCCAGAGTAACATTCCCTTACCACCAACACATGTACATCCTGCTGCCTTCGCATCCTTAAGAAGCTTAGTTTCGATTGGATTATAAACTGCATCGGCTACAACAAGTCCTGGTCTTAAAGCAGATAAATCCTTAACTACGCTTAAATCTTCCATTGGCTTCATACCTACGATAGTAGCATTTGCAAAAATATCACTATCCTTGATTTCTTCTGTCATTTTAGCGATATCATCAATATCATAAACATTTACAACTATTCCAGGAACTGCTGCCTTAATCTTCTCTGCAGTCTGTAAAGTACGCTCAAAAAATGCATCCTTTTTGTTGAAGATTGTAATCTCTCTTGCACCATCAAGAGCACACTGAACCTGCATTGCTGTAGCAGCTCCACCGCCACCAGCAATAGTTATCTTTTTACCCTTAATGTCAATTCCATGATCCTTAAGATTATTAACGAATCCCTCGCCATCAGTAATATGTCCCACAAGCTTGCCATTATCATTAACAATTGTATTAACGGCTCCGATAATCTGAGCAGCAGGAGATAATTCATCCATGTATTTAGCTGCTTCTGTCTTATCTGGCATTGTTACATTGCCACCCTTCATATTAAGAAGCTTCATTGCCTGGATATAATCCTTAACCTGATCTTCCTTAATATCAAAAGCTACATATGCATAATCAAGACCTAATTTCTCAAAGCTGTAATTATACATAGCTGGTGATCCTGAATGACCTACTGGTGAACCAATAAGTGCCAAAAGTCCTGTATGACCTGAGATTCTTGCTTCCATTCTTTTAAAGTCCTTTCACTATCTGTTGTCTACGATTTCTGGATACATATCATGCTTAACCATTCTCTCCCAGGCAACCTGCTCCCACTTAGTTCCCGGCATACCATAATTACAATATGGGTCAATTGAGATACCGCCTCTTGGAAGGAAACGACCAAGCACTTCTATATATTTAGGATCCATTAATTTAATAAGATCCTTCATAATAACATTAACTACATCCTCATGGAAATCTCCATGCTGTCTAAATGAGAAGAGATAGAGTTTAAGTGACTTACTTTCAACCATACGCTCGTTTGGAACATATGAAATTGTAATAGTTGCAAAGTCTGGCTGACCTGTAATAGGGCAAAGACTAGTAAATTCAGGACAGTTAAATTTAACAAAATAATCATTCTCTGGATGCTTGTTCATAAATGTTTCAAGCACTGATGGATCATAATCTGTACTGTAGTTAGTTTCTTTGCTGCCAAGCTTAGTTAAATTCTCGTTTTCTCTCATTTGTTTATCCTTTAATTACATTATATTTAACGTCATAATCGAACGTATCTACATTTTCTTTCTTCTTAATCCATTTTACTACAAGATAGGTAACTGGTGTGAAAATAATTTCATAACATACCTTGAATAAATACTGGAATAAAATCATTCTAAGAACTACTGAATTATCCATAACGCCCCAGAATGAAATTGTAATAAATATTACTGAATCAAATCCTTCTCCAACGATTGTTGAAAGAATTGTTCTAATCCATAAATTCTTACCCTTTGTTACAACCTTAAGCTTGGAAAGAATCATTGAGTTAGAAAATTCACCGAATAAATAACCTGCAAATGAAGCTATTGCAACACGTGGAGTAGTCCCCATTACTATAGCATACGCTTCCTGATTTGCAAAGTATGAAGGGTGTGGAAGTGCTATTGTTATAAGGTAAATAACTACTGCAAAAAAGCTACATCCAAATCCAAGCCAGATAAGGAATCTTGCCTTCTTAAATCCATACACTTCTGTGAAAACATCACCAAAGATATATGTGATAGGAAATAGAATAACTGCTGCTGGGAGCGCGATGTTTTCTGTCAATCCCCACATCTTACCTGCGATAATGTTTGATAGTAATAGACATGTTACATACATAATGCCTATTGCCATGAACAACTTTGATACTTTTTGTTCTTCTTTCATTTTACGTCCTCCAAAATAAAAAAAATAGCTTACGCAAAACGCAAAGCTATACAAACAAATATAAATATATAGTTGTTAATATAGTCCTGGTTTTGTTTATCGACAGGATGGTACAAACGAACTGTCGGCAATCCTTGATTGCGTTGTCATTATAGCAATCAACTTAATATAAAGTCAATTGCCTTTAATGATTATTTAGCCAGTGCTTCCACTGTTTCCATTATTCCCTCAATAATTCTATCTGAAGTCAATGTATATTCTGAATATTTTTTAGCTGCTCTGTCTCCCCCAAGTGCATGAAACGCCACAGCTAATACTGCTGCCTTCATATTATCATGACAAGGATATGAAAGACCGCCAATTACACCACTTAATATATCTCCACTTCCTGCTCTTCCTAATCCAGAATTGCCATACCTATTAATGAAACATTCACTATCTGAAGCAATGATGGTTCTTGCATTCTTAGCCACTAATATAACACCATATTTACTGGCCATCTCTTTAAGGAAAGAAACATCTTCATACTTTCTATCCTTAATATTTACATTAAATAATCTGGTAAATTCCATTGGATGTGGAGTAATAATTGTCTGATATCCCTTTTCCTTTCGTTCAAGAAGCCACTTCATATTGTCAGCCAGAATATTTAATCCATCCGCATCCACAACAACTGTCTTTGGACAATTATTAACTGTATACTCCACCAGTCTAAATGCTTCCTCGCTTTGAGATAACCCTGGTCCTATAACTACAGTATTGCACCAGTCAAATTCCCTGTCTAATTTATCATCGCTTATATCATTATAGATTCCACACATAAGTTCTGGAGCCACTGATAAATATGCATTTTCGCACTCTTTGTCGGTAAGAATTTTAACCATTCCAGCACCTACTGCCATCGCGCCTCTTGAAGCAAGAAGCGCAGCTCCCTTCATTTCCTTAGAGCCTGCAATGATTATTACCTTTCCAAATGTGCCTTTATTACCTGTTACTTTTCTTTCATACAAAAGACTGGCAATATCATCTTCTTCTATACACTTAAGCTCGCACTCTGGTATATCTGTATAGCCATTATTTTCAACATATTCAAGTGGAAAAATTCCTGCTGAATCAAATAATAATCTGCCTGTATAATCAGGTCCTTCGCCAAGAAATAACCCCTTCTTATAAGAACCGAAACAGATAGTGTAATCAGCCTTTATCGCCTCTCCTTGAACCTTACCAGTATCACTATTTAAACCTGTTGGTATATCAAGTGCTAAAACCTTTCCTTTTAGGCCATTTATATATTTAACTGCCTCTAAATATTTACCCTCTAAATCTCTGCTGATTCCTATACCTAGCATCGCATCCACATACAAATCTGCTTTTTCCTCTAAGTAGTTCTCTATCTGAATGCCACCATTATCTATGAATCTTTTACTTAGTATTTCATTCTCTTTTGTTCTCTTATCTTCATTTCCTGTAAATACAAGCTTAACCTTATATCCTGATTTATTAAGCATATCTGCCAGAAAATATCCATCTGAACCATTATTTCCGTTGCCAGCAAAAACAAGAACTGTTTTCACCTTCATGCATTCTATTAATTTGTATGCCGCCCCTGCAGCTTTCTCAATTAAAACAAGAGAAGGTATACCTATCTGCTCAATAGTTACCTTCTCTAATAATTTCATCTGTTTTGAAGTTAGAACTGTCTTCATATTACTCATTCATTTTGTTCATAAATGCCTGATATAATTCAGGATATTCTTTATTAACTCTTACAATATTACCTTCCATATCAAGGAAACAGTGAGCAGAATGGCCTTCGAATACGACCTTGCCTTCTGCATTTTTCATAATATACTCAATCACAAATTTAAAGCTTTTACACTCTACTAAGGAAGCCTCAATATCAACAACCTCTTCAAACGTAGTTGGCAATTTATACTTACAGTCAATTGAAGTAACTGGAGATACTACACCCAACTCCTCAATCTTCTTAAATGGCCAACCCATCTCTGCTAAGAAATATACTCTGGCCTCTTCCATCCATCTTATATAGTTAGAGTGATGAGTAATTCCCATTTTGTCTGTCTCGTAATATTGAACTGTATGCTTGTAAACGTTATTCATTCTTCCCTCTCTTACATTCAGCACGGGTCTTTAACTTACCAAAACTGCTTTAATAATTTATTTTTTCAAGTACCTTGTCAATTATATCACATACTGTCAATGAGAACTCTTCTGATACGTGTGGCTTCTCGCCCTCAGCTATACATCTGCCAAGCTGTTCTACCTCGAGAGCATAGTTGATTTTAACATCATATTCGAAATGTTCACATGCTTCATCTGAGTTAATATCAAATGTACAGATACCTTCCTGATTAAATACAATATCAGCCCATAAGCTTGCTTTATCTCCATGGATAACCATTCTGTCTGAACGTCCTCTGGCAACAAATCCACATCCAAGAGTTGCCATCGCTCCACTTGGATATTTGAAAAACATCTGACAGAAATCATCAACACCTGACTGAGCAAAATGTGAAATAGCATCGATGGATTCTGGCATTTCTCCAAGTATTCTTTGAGCAAGACTGATGCTATAGCAACCAAGATCATATACTGAACCGCCGCCCCACTCTTTAATCCATCTGATATCTCCATCCTTTGGTGCTCCTGTAAAAAAACAAGATTCAATAAGTCTAACCTTGCCTACAGCACCATTTTTAATCTTATCAACCATAGCGCAGATTGCATCATTATGAAGATATGCATATGCTTCCATAAGAATTACATTATTTTTCTTAGCCGCTTCAAATGCTTCCTTTAATTCTTCTTTGTTCATAGCCATTGGCTTTTCGCAAAGAACATGCTTTCCTGCCTCAGCTGCTTTCTTAATCCACTCTACATGAAGATGATTTGGAAGAGGAATATAAACTGCCTCAACATTCTCATCAGCGAGTAATTCTTCATAAGAACCATACGCTTTCTCGAATCCAAATGTATTCTTGAAATCATTAGCCTTATCAATGTTTCTTCCTGCAATAGCATACAAATTACAGTTATCTGCTTTTTGCATTCCTGGAATTGTCTGTCCATATGCAATTCCTGCTGTTCCAAGTACGCCCCAATTAATTTTTCTCATATTATCCCTCCATACAAAAATACTCCGGATGTCCCAATATAATAATATTATCATCGAGGCTAACCGGAGTACATAAATAATTCATTCTAAAATTGTAAAAATCTATTATAACTTATAATACATTATCAATCAGTTCCTGGTAAAAAATTGAGTAATCACTTCTGCCATCTTTGATGAACTGAATAGCTGTTGAAGGGTGGCTGTTAAGAATTCCTGTTAAAAGATATGGAATGTCAAATCCCCACTTATTTCCCTCTTCCTTAAGCGCAAGGATGTGCTTCTCAACGAAGTTGAAAATTGCAATCTTGTTGTACTTAGGATTTCTAAGGAATGAAAGAAGGCTTTCCATATAGCAGTTTCCTGCACCTCTTCCAAGACCACTTACTGTTGCATCAAGATAACTTGCACCTCTTGAAATTGCTTCAATTGTATTAGCAAAAGCGAGCTGCTGATTGTTATGAGCATGAATACCAATCTTCTTACCATACTTGTTAGCAACTTCCATATACTGATTTACAAGTTTCTCAACCTGCTCTGGATAGAATACACCAAAGCTGTCTACAAGATAAATAACATCTACACTGCTTTGAGCAAGAAGTTCAAGTCCTGATACAAGTTCTGCATCACTAACCTTTGAAACAGCCATAATATTAACTGTAACTTCATAGCCCTTCTGCTTAGCATCCTCAATCATTTCAATAGCTGCAGGAATTGTATTGATATATGTTGCAACACGAATCATATCAATAACAGAATCTTTTCTAGGAACGATATCTTTCTTGAAATCTGTTCTTCCTACGTCAGCCATAACAGAAATCTTCATATCTGTCTTATTATCGCCAACGATTGCTCTTATATCTTTCTCATCGCAGAATTTCCACTTTCCAAAAGAATCAGGATTGAATATTTCTTTTGAAGCCTTATAGCCAAATTCCATATAATCAACGCCTGCCTTAATATTTGCAAGATATAAATCTTTAACGAACTCATCTGTAAATCTGAAGTTATTTACAAGTCCACCATCTCTTAAAGTACAGTCCACTACCCTGATATCAGGTCTAAATGAAACTAAGCTACCATGTCTCTCTGCCATTTTTTGTTCCTCTTTCTTTTAAATCGCTTTACTGCTTTAAAGTGTTACACTTCAAAGCACTGAATTAGAATAGACTATTTTTTATTATATGTCAATACTTTTAACTATATTATTTGTATTCCATTTTTCTCCATGTTATTATATTTTCAGTACTAAAAAGTAAAAGGAGAATGAAAATGAATACTTTCTGGCGTGCCGAAGGATCCGTTATCAAAGGCGATGTGGATTGCGGCGAAAATGTAAGTATCTGGTACAATGCAACCATCAGAGGTGATATCGAATCAATCACCATTGGTGATAATACTAATATCCAGGACAATGTTGTAATACACGTCGATGTTAATTATAAGACTACCATTGGCGACAATGTAACAGTTGGTCACAGCGCAGTTCTTCATGGCTGTACCATCGGTAATAACACCGTTATCGGTATGGGCGCTATTATCTTAAATGGTGCCAAAATTGGTAATAACTGTATAGTTGGTGCAGGAACACTTATTACTCAGAACAAAGAAATCCCTGATGGAAGTCTTGTTTATGGTAATCCTGCTCAGATTATCAGACCTCTTACAGAAGAAGAAATCAAGCAAAATACTGCTAATGCACAGTGGTATGTTGAAGAAGCTAGATATCATCTTCCAAGACTTACTGATGATTAATTACTCTTCTCAATAAGATAATTCAAAGATTCCCTGATTTTATCGATTCCTTTAACTTCAATAAGGACGGTAGCTTCAGGGAAATTTTTATTATAATAATCTAAAAATTCACCATAATCGATGCTGCCTTTTCCTAAAGCCCAGTGCCTGTCTTTTAACTTATCATTATCATTTATATGTACATGCTTAATGTACGGAGCAAGTTTATTTACCCATTCCTTTGGACTTATATCTTTACTGCCAAATACGTTTAAGTGAGCATAATCAAGGCATACTCCAAAATTCGAATAATCCTTTAATCGCTCTGCTAGTCTTGCCAACATATCTGGTGTAATATCAAACATATTTTCCATATAAATATTGATATCAGGATAATCTTTAAGAAGCTTTGTTAAAAACTTATAATTCTTATCCACCCATGAATTCTCATAATCATCATCAAGGAATGTTGGCACATAGTTCGTATGAATGATTACTGATTTAGCTCCAATTCTTGAGGCTATATCCATACTCTGTCTGATTCTGAATTCTGAGATGGTTCTAATCTTTTCATCCATAGAAAATATAGTTACATCTAAGAAGGCACCATGCAAAGAATTATCAGAAGGTAGCTCCCCAGCCTTTTTCAAATATGTATCAATTATTTCTGTTTTTCTATCTTCATTATCCAGAATCCATGGCATATAGAAATCATTATATTCAAAATGAAGTCCATATTTATTTGCCAGTTCAATATACTCATCTAACTCATCCATTTCTGGAATGATATGAATCTTTGTCAAATCCATTTAATTCACCCTTTAACCTAACAATTTATCAACCTGATATATTTTAAATGTATTGCTCTTTCCCTTTAAAGCAATTGGACCTACCTCAGTGACTTCTATTCTTCCCTTAAGTCTTTCGTACAAATCCTCACTTATAAGAACCTGTCCCGCCTTAGCATTAGCTTCAAGTCTGGCGGCAGTATTAACCGTATCTCCAATAGCAGTGAAATCCATTCTGAAATCACAACCTACATTACCAATAACTGCCTTACCGCAATTAACTCCTACACCAAAGCCTACACTTCTTCCATATTTCTTCTCAAAAACAGGTGCAAGCTCTCTTCCTCCATCCGCTATAGCCATGGCAGCACATACTGACTTATATTCGTAATCTTCCAATGGGAAAGGAGAGTTAAATACCGCCATTGTGGCATCCCCGACGAATTTATCAAGTGTTCCCATATTGTCAAATATCGACTTGGTTGTAAGTGCCAAATACTCATTTAAGATTTTAACAATCTCTGTAGGAGGCAGCGATTCTGACATTGTTGTAAATCCTCTGATATCTACAAACAGAACTGAAATATCTCTTTCTTCACCACCTAGGTTAACCTTAAATTCTCCGCTTTTCGAAATCTCATCTACTACCTGTGGCGCAACATATTTTTTAAATGCATTGATAATCTGTCTCTTTCTTACCAGTTCACCAATGTATCTTATTGCAAGACTGTAGACGAAAGATATTATCGTTATCAGAGGAAAATAAATAAGGCATATACTTATTCCTTTGTTATTTAAGAAAATGCCTGAACTTATCTGCGCTGCAATTCCTAACACCATAAATATAGCTGCAAAATAAATCTTGCTTCTTTTATATAAGAAATGCAAAAGTGCTCCAAGAAGTGCAAACAAAGCACCAAACAAATACGGATTTCCATTTATAGAAAATCTTGCCTGCATAAAAGACTGAACTATATTGGCATGAATCTCCACACCAAACATCTGCTTTGAAAGGCCATTTGGAACATAAAAATAATCCTGCATTCCATTTGCATAAGCACCTACGATTACAATGCTATCCTTAAATGCTCTTGAATCAATTTTTCCGTTAAGTACATCAACCAAAGAAACGGCTTCATAATCCCCTGGTTTTCCAGAATAATTAATAAGTGTCCTGCCATATTTATCTGTTGGAATCTCTGGTTTAACACAACCTGTCTTCTCACTATAGGTATCAAAAACGACCTTAGAAAAACTTTCAAAATGTTGTCCATTATAAGTCTCATCATACTTAATTCTTCTTACTGTCTGATCTGAATCCTGAGAAATATTTGAGAATCCAATTCTCGTAACTTCCTTAAGAGCATCGTATGGATAATAAACCTCCTTAATAGGATAGACCTTAAGTCCGTTAGCATCCTTCTCTGGCTTTTCTTCATATAAGAAATGAAGATCAACTACTACATTTTCACTTTTCTTCGCAGCCTCTGCTAAAGCTTTATCCCCTTCTTCATCGACATTTCCTGAGAAAAGAATATCGAAGGCAATAACTGCTGGCTTGGCCTCATCATTTGAATTAAGTACTTCTATTAGATCTGCATATACGCTTCTTGACCAGGTTCCAATTGGTCCTAATTCTTCCAAGGTCTTATCATCGATAGCGATGATTTTAATAGTACCACTAATACCTCTTGGAATCTGATAGAGCTTGTCTCTTAAAATATAATCAAATGTTGAAAAAATATTGGTTATACTTATAACAAATATCAGCACAAAAACAATTACAGATTCTGCTATATCCATTAACACGCTTTTTCTTAATTTATCCATGTTCCCCCCATTTAATGTTACTGTCTGGTAAATACTAACTCAGTATCTTTTGCAACATATATTTTCATTCCACCTGTATAGACTGTATCATCTCCTGTAATAGTCCAGTTACCATCAGGAAGAGCATATTCCTCACCTGCATTGAGAATAATTGTTTGTCCTGCAGGAATAACTTTGCTTTCAAGCCACTTTGCAGCTACAGTAACCTTCACTACTGTTTCATGACCTGCCTTATCAGTAGCAATAATCTCATAGGCTTTTTTGCTATTCTTTGACTCAAGAGACAAACTAGTCTTTCCGTTTTGAAAATTAACTCTTACCCCATTAAGAGTAACCTTCTCAAGATTCTCATCACTTATACTGATTTCTACTGAATCAGCATAAATAATTGTCTTATTATCTGTTCCATCTATTAAAGGTTTTTCCTTATCAATCAGAATATCTCCTACTGCCACTCTATCTGAGATAATTCCTGTTGAACTATTCTTAAAATAGATTCCAACTCCATTAGTTGATTCAGTAAATACTATGGAATCTGTGAAATATTTTCTGTCTGTTGAAATTGTATATCCTGAAGGTGCTTTAATAGTCACATCAGAAATGTAGAAACTATTTTTTCCCTTTGTACCTGTAATTGAATACTGAGGAGTATTCGCTTTGCTTATCTTAAACTCCGCAGTTACTATAGTCTCAAGGTAGTATTCATTTTCAGGAAACACAGCCTTAACAATATACTCTCCTGCTTCAATTGGCGCATTTGTAGAGTATTTATCATCTGTTGCGTTTTTTGCTTTGTAATAAATCTTTACATTACTAGTACCATTAGTTGGCGAATCGTAAGTTACTTTAAGAGTTTCACCCTGAATAATATCTCCTACCTTAACTGTAGCTATACCATTAGCCTTACCAATAGTAAATTCATCAGTTAATTCAACACTTTCATAATAGTTAGTCCTTGGCAATTTTGCCTTAGCTATATATGTTCCTGGCTTAATGGGCTCTACTGATGTATATGTTGAATCTGCTGCCCCTTTAATCTTATAAGAATAAGTTGCCAGACTTGCATCATTGGTAGATGAAGTAAGACTCTTATTTATTTTTTGACCATAAACTGTATCACTTACTGTAAAATTACCAGAACCACTCTTATAAAGAACTTCAAATTCTGCTGTTTTGGTTATGGTACGATACATTTCTGTTTCATTAAAGATTACTTTAACTGTGTATTTTCCTGGTGCTACAGGCTCACCACTTAATTCATTTCCATTTGAATCATAGTATACGATTTCAATTTCATCTAAATCGTATGTAGTAGAATTAATGGTTAACTTAGGCTTTTGTCCTGACACAATATTAGCTGCCGAAAGACTTGCATTTCCTTCTATTTTTTCAATTACCTTAAATTCCACTTCAGGAAATTCATAATTAACTGCATAATAATCATCTACAATGAAGGAAGCAGAGTTAACCATTTCAGGCTTAACTATATAGGTTCCGACTTCTGTTGGCATTTCATTTGTATAGGTACTGTCTGCTGCTCCTTTTACTTTATACATAAGCTTATATGCACCTTCTTTTAGAATGTCTGCATTACCTATATTGGCATCATTTATCTTCATCTCTTTGATGGATAATTCTTGTCCCTGATAAACCTGAGAACTATTTAATGTAAATACGCCCTTTGCTTTGCTAATGGTCAGATAGAAGTAGGTATATACCATAATTGTGTCTA
>JAKSSD010000040.1 GCA_024403275.1 Lachnospiraceae bacterium | reverse complement strand
CTCAGTTGGTAGAGCAGAGGACTGAAAATCCTCGTGTCACTGGTTCGATTCCGGTCCTGGGCACGACTAAAGTCTTGATTCATTCAAGACTTTTTTTATTTCATAATTGATATAGAGGTGTTAAATGGTTAGATTAGCAAAAGAGAAGGATTTAGATAGTATTCTTGAATTATATTTAGACCTTCATGAAGATTCTGTTCCAGAAGATTCTGATAAAAGAAGAAGTGTATGGAAATATATTGTAGAAAATGATAATTACAATATTATTGTTAATGAAGTTGATGGTAAGATTGTATCTTCGTGTACTTGCATTATCGTTCCTAATTTGACCAGAAATTTATCTTCATATGCTTTAGTTGAAAATGTAGTAACTAAGAAAGAGTATGAGGGTAATGGATATGCGAGAGCGTGCCTTGAATATGCCAAGGCTATTGCCTCTAAGAATGATTGTTATAAGATAATGCTTACAACAGGATCGCATGATAATAGAACTCATGACTTCTATAAAAGTTGTGGATATAAGTCTGATGGCAAAACAGCTTATGTATATGTATTAAGAGAAGTTAAATTCAAACATTAAAATAATATAGAAGTAAAATCTAAACGTTACTACAGAAATTAAATTCAAACATTAATATAAGAAAGAAATATTTATGAATAAATTGATTGATATTAAGGAAGCTTCTTTGGAAGAATTAAATCTTTATATAGATTGTTCAGAGACTAATCTTAAACATTGTAATGAACCTGAAAAAGGTTATTTTATTGCAGAAAGTGTTAAGGTTATTGAACGAGCAATGGAGGCAGGTTTTAAACCAGTTTCCATGTTAATGGAGTATAAGCATTTCGAGGGTGAAGCTAGGGAATTGGTTGAGAGTGTAAGTGATATTAATATTTATCTAGGCGATAAAAAAGAGATTAGAGATAAGATAGGATATGAGCTTACAAGAGGTGCACTTTGCATATTTAATAGAGCAGAATATATATCTATAGAAGAAACAGTCAAAAATGCAAGAAGAATTGCTGTTATGGATAATGTCGAAAATCCAACAAATATGGGGGCGATTGTTCGCTCAGCAGCAGCAATTGGAATAGATGCAGTTATATTTGCCAGAGGATGTTCAGATCCTTTGTTTAGAAGATCAATAAGAGTCAGCATGGGTAATATTTTCATTATTCCATGGACAGTATATAAATCAGAGAATTATATGGACATATTGAAAGGCCTTGGTTTCAAGACCGTTGCCATGGCATTAAGATCGAATACTATTAATATAGAAGATAAAGAAATAAAAAAAGAAGACAAACTCGCTATCATTCTTGGGAATGAAGGAGATGGTCTTCCTGAAGAAACACTTGATAAGTGTGATTATATAGTTAAAATCCCTATGAGAGAGGGAGTAGATTCTCTTAATGTTGCGGCGGCGAGTGCCATTGCTTTCTGGGAACTTGTATAAAGTTTATTCTGCAATATCTGCGGTTTTAACAGGAATGATTTTTAATAAATCTTCAAATTTAACTTCTACCTGAAAACCAACTTTTCCACCACTAAAGAAGATTTTGTCGAATTCGGCAGCTGATGAGTCGATAGTGGTTGTGAAAAGTTTTTTCATTCCTATAGGGGAGCAACCTCCGTGAATATATCCTGTTAAAGGTAATAATTCTTTGGACTTAATCATTTCTATGCTTTTTTCGCCAACAGCTTTAGCGGCTGCTTTTAGATTTAATTCTTTATTTACAGGTACCATAAATACATAATAGATACCTTTTCCAGAAACAGTAACCAGTGTTTTGAAAACTCTTCTTGGGTCCTCATTTAATACCCTGGCGACCTCATCACCAGCGATGGCTACTTCTGGGTCGTAGGTATATCCTTTATATTCAATCTTTTTGGATTCGAGAACTCGCATTACGTTTGTTTTAACTTCTTTTTCTTTTCCCATAAAATTTACCTCATATTTGAAGAAAATGTGAAAACTTGAATTTATTATAACATATTATTGACAAAATAATGTCAGACGAGTAATATTTATTTCGCCGACCGACCGGTCGGTTCTGAAGATTTACTATAAATTTATGCGAGGACATATATCATGATTCCAAAATTCAGTGTAAAAAAACCTTATACAGTATTTGTAGGAGTGGTTATTGTAATAGTATTGGGAATTGTATCGCTTACAAGAATGACAGCGGATTTGTTTCCTAATATGAACCTTCCATATGCATTAATTATTACTACAGATGTAGGTGCTGCTCCAGAAGAGGTTGAGAAGAATATTACAGCTCCGATAGAAGCCCAAATGGCGACTACTTCGAATATTAAAACGGTTACATCAAATTCGTCGTACAGCTTCTCTATGGTAATACTTGAGTATGAGCAGACAGCGAATATGGATTCGGTAGTTATTGAGATTCAGCAAAAGCTTGACCAGATTAAGGGTGGATTCCCTAAGACTGCTGGCAACCCTATTATCATGCAGCTTGATCCATCAATGCTTCCTATTATAGTAGCTTCCGCTGACGTTGATGGAATGGATCAGCTTCAGATTGGTCAGTATGCTGAGGATACTCTTGTACCTAATATTGAAGCAATCGAAGGTGTTGCAAGTGTGTCAGTTTCAGGTACTGTAACAGAGAATATTCAGGTTACAGTTAATGAGAAAAAGGTTGAGAAGCTCAACGATAAGATTATCGAGAAAATAGATGAAAAGTTCGATGAAGCCAGACAGGAATTAGAAGATGGCAAGGAAGAAATCGAAAAAGGCGAGAAAGAACTCGAAAAGGCTAAGAAAGAATTCGCTGAGAGAATCGCTGATGGTGCTAATCAGGTTATAAATGGAAAGATTGGTGTATATGTAGGTGAGTCAGAGCTTAAGGATGCTAAGACTCAGCTTGAAACAACTAAGAAAACTCTTGATGATACAGCAAAGAATTTAGCTCCTTTAAAGGAAGCTTATGATGGCGCAGTACAATTAGAGAACGGTATTAAACAAATAGATGATTATATAGCACAAATAGATGCCGGTATCGCACAGTTTGATGCAATACTTGCTCTTCCAGATGATCAGATTGTGGCTGCAACAGGAATGACAAGAACTGATGTAGAAATAGAGAAGGCTAAACTTGAAGTACAAAAAGCAGCTTTAGTAGAACAAAAAAATGGATATGTTCAAATGCTGGATGGAGTTAATCAAGAGCTTATGGAAAAAATGGACCCAACAATTCTTAAGACACTTAAGGATCAGTTTGGTATTGATTTTAAGAGTTATAAGGACATTCCTAAGTTACTTGGTGCTATTGCAGAAGCTCAGGCCAAAGTTAATTCTGGTATTGAGCAGATCAATGAAGGCCAGAAGCAGATTAACGATGGAAAGATTAAACTTGATGATGCTTATGTAGAACTTGAAAAGGGTGAGATTCAGGCTATTTTTGAACTCACAGATGCATCTAATAAATTGGCTATGGCTAAAGCTCAGGTTGAGCAGGGCGAAGCGCAGATGGATGCAGCTTATGATAGCGCTGTAGATCAGGCTGACCTTAATACTATTCTTACTGTAGAAATGATTAGTAACCTTATTATGGCTCAAAACTTTGAGATGCCAGCTGGTTACGTTCAGGAAGGCGATACATCATACCTTATTAAGGTAGGTGATGAAGTAAGAACTATTGAAGATTTTGAGAATCTTATTCTTCTTGATATGAAGATGGATGGAATTGATCCTATCTATTTATCAGATGTAGCAGATATTGTTGTAGTTAATAATGCTGATGATTCGTATGCAAGAATTAACGGTAACCCAGCTGTTATCATGAGTATTGAGAAGCAGACAGGATATGCAACTAATGATATTGCAAAGAAGGTTCTTGATAGATTTAAGTTATTAGAGAAGAATGAGGATGGACTTCACCTTACAGTTCTTATGAACCAGGGTGTATATATTGATATCATTGTTAAATCTGTAGTTCAGGATATGTTAATTGGTGCTTTACTTGCCGTTATTATTCTTGTTATATTCCTGAAAGATTTCAGATCAACATTCGTTATTGCATGTTCAATTCCTTTATCAGTCGTATTTGCCATTGTACTTATGTACTTCACAGGCATTACACTTAATATTATTTCACTTTCTGGATTGGCGCTTGGAATTGGTATGCTGGTAGATAACTCCATTGTAGTTATCGAGAATATATACAGGTTGCGAAAAGAAGGACTTAAGGTTAAGAAGGCCAGTGTAATTGGTACAAGCCAGGTAGCAGGAGCTATTATTGCTTCAACACTTACAACAGTATGTGTATTTGCACCTATCGTATTTACAAATGGTATTACAAAGCAGTTATTCGTAGACCTTGCTCTTACTGTTGTATATACACTTGCAGCATCACTTATTGTAGCTTTGACATTCGTTCCAATGATGTCTTCAGTCGTTCTTAAGAATGCTAAAGAAAGCAAGACTGCATTATTTGATAAGGTAAGAGATGCATACGGAAGTATCATGTATGGTGTAATCAAGTTCAAACCACTTGTATTCCTTCTTGTAATTGTATTGCTTGTAGGAAGTATTTTCGCAGGATTTTCAAGAGGTTTCTCCTTCGTAGATATGGATATGGAGACAGATCAGATTTCTCTTACTGTAACTGCTAAGGAAGACGAATTCCTTACAGAAGAGGAACTTAGAGAACAGTGTGATAAGCTTAATGAAATCCTTATGGATATTGATGGAATTGGCACTGTTGGTATGATGATTGGTGGTGGAACACTTACAAGCCTTGGCGGCGGTGGTGGTGATTCAGCTACTGTATATATCATTCTTGATGAGGATACTAAGCGTAAATCATCAGATATCGCTAAAGAGATTGAGCAGAAGAGTGTAAATCTTGACTGTGCAATAGAGTCAAGCTTATCAAGTATGGATATGTCAGCTATGTTTGGCAGCGGACTTTCAATCAACCTTAAAGGTCGTGATATAGATAAACTTCAGGAGTATGCATTACAGATTGCTGAAATAGTTGAAGGTGTTGAAGGTACAGTAGATGTTGATCCAGGACTTGGTGAAACAACAACTTCTCTTACAATTCATGTCGATAAAGAAAAGGCTATGGATTACCAGATGACTGTTGCTCAGGTTTATGCAATCGTTATGACAAAGATGATGGATACTTCATCTAAGGCCACAATTTCAACAGATATTAAGGACTATGATGTATTTATCAAGAATGAAGAACAGTCTGATGTAACACTTAATGAGATTAAGAACCTTACATTTAAATATACAAATGAAGATGGCGAAGAAGAGGATGTTAAGTTAGCAAAGATTGTAACATTTGAAACTGGTGAATCTATCAATACAATCAGAAGATCTGGCCAGTCAAGATTCCTTACAATTTCTGCAGGTATTGCAGATGGATATAATGTAACTCAGGTTTCAAGCAAGGTTCAGAAGGAACTTGAAAAACTTGATTTAGCAGAAGGCTATACAATTAAGATGGCAGGTGAAGATGAAACAATTATGGATGCTATGAAGCAGCTTGCACTTATGCTTTTACTTGCAGTAATCTTCATTTACCTTGTAATGGTTGCACAGTTCCAGTCATTCCTGTCACCATTTATCATTATGTTTACAATTCCTCTGGCATTTACGGGCGGTTTGTTTGCACTCTTCTTTACAAAGAACGACGTTTCAGTTATTGGTGCAGTAGGCTTCGTAATGTTAGCAGGTATTATCGTTAATAACGGTATCGTAATGGTAGACTACATTAACCAGCTACGTCAGGAAGGCTACTCTAAGAAGGATGCTATTGTTGAGTCATGTAAATCAAGACTTCGTCCAATTCTTATGACAGCACTTACAACAATCATTTCAATGATTCCTATGGCACTTGGCTTAGGTGATGGTTCAGAAATGATGCAGCCAATGGCTATCGTTATGATTGGTGGTCTTGTTTACGGTACAATTCTTACATTATTTGTAGTTCCTTGTGTATATGATTTATTCAATAGAAATAAGGACATGCGTGTTGATGAGTATGGTGAGTCACTTGAGGATGAAGAAGTGGCTCAGCCACAGGAAGCTTTGACAATTTAATTCAGGGGGTAATATGGAAAAAAGCAAGACAAAATATGACCTGAATGATCTTGAAAATTTACCAGAAAAAGTACTTAAGCTATATGAAGCGGTTATTCAGTTCGCCAAAGAGGGAGCAGTGATAACTAACCTTACAGTTAGTGAGATTTCTTCAAAGGCAGGTATTGGAAAAGGTACAACCTATGAATATTTTGAGAGCAAGGAAGAACTGATTTCCAGAGCTATCTACTATTCATTATATTTGAACACAAAGGCCGCGCTCAGCATCATGGCAGGTGATAAAGATTTTAAGGGTAAGTTTTATGCAATCATGGATTATATGTGGAGCAATAAACTTAATGAGGATGTTACAAGATCTTTGTTTAGCGCGATGAAAAGAGGCCAGAGCGATCAGACAGACTGTATGGAAAATTCTGATAAAAGCAGAGAAATTATAACCAAAACTTTGGAAAATTTCATTGAACAGGGTATAAAAGAAAAGGCTTTTAAAGAAACAGACATGACTTTTTGTAAGTACGCAATTTGTTCACAGATTCTTCACAGCGTATTCTTTGTTCAGAACAAAAATATGTATATGAAGGATAAAGAGGAAATTAAAGATTATATTTATAACGGATTGATTCTTATGTTAAATCAGAGATAAATAATATCACTTGTTTAAGCCCCATTCCTGCAAAGGAGTGGGGTTTAGTTAATCTTGCACGATGGCCTGTTTTCTTATATAATAATACTTTGGATAACGCCGTAATTGGCATCTAGTATATCTATAGGAATGAGGATAAAATGATGGCAGCAATCAGGATTATTAGCAATAGTACAAGTGATATACCAAAGGATATTAGAGATAAATATGGTATTTATACATTGCCTCTTTGCATAGTATTGAATGATAAAAGTTACTATGATCGCGAAGAGATTACTACAAAGGAAATTGTTGAATGGGCTGAGACAAATAAAACAACTCCTAAGACAGCAGCTGCTACATTTGACAGAGCAACAGAGCTTATTAAGAAGTGTAAGGAAGCAGATGAGGATGTTATTTTCTTTGGTATTTCTGAAGATTTAAGTACAACTTGTAATGTGGTAAGACTTACAGCGAATGACCTTGATTACTCAGATAGAGTTTTTGTTGTGGATACAAAGAATCTTTGCCTGGGTGAAGGATTATTAGTTTTAAAAGCAATAGATTTAATTGAAGAAGGTAAGAGTGCAAAGGAGATTGTTGAAATCCTTGAAGTTGAAAGAGACAAGGTTGTTTCAAAATTCATCCCAAGTGAACTTACATTCCTTGCAAGAGGTGGAAGATGTTCAGCCTCTACTGCTCTTCTTGGTAACATGCTTCAGATTAAGCCTGTTATTAAGGTAGAAGATGGAAAGATGGATGTTGATAAGAAATACAGAGGTAAAGCTGGTAAGGTTATGCTTACATTCCTCAAGGATATTGAAGAGGATTTAAGAAATGCAGATCCTAAGAGAGTTGCAATTGCAAGAGCTATGCTTGATGATGCAACTTTTGATGCAATTGTTGATTATGTTAAGAGTCTTAATGTTTTCGAGGAAATAATTATTAATGAAGCAGGCGGAGTTATTATGAGCCACTGCGGACCAGGAACTTTTGGTATTTTTTATAATAAAAAATAAATTGACGAGAGTTTATTTAAAAGGGGGATACAAATATGGGAAAGATTGTTATTGCAGCCGATTCAACATGTGATTTATCCAAAGAATTAATTGAAAAATATGATGTCAAAGTTATTCCACTTTGCATTGTACTTGACGATAAAAGTTATTATGACGGAGAAGAAATCACTGCAGATGAAATAGTTGAGTGGTCTAATAAGAATAAGACTACACCTAAGACAGCGGCTACTGGAATTGACAAGGCAATGGATTTCCTTAAACCTTTTAAGGATGAAGATGCAGAAGTTATCTTTTTCGGTATTTCAGAGGATATGAGTACAACCTGCAATGTGTTAAGACTTGCGGCAGATGAACTTGATTTTGATAAATTATATGTTATCAATTCAATGAACCTTTCAACAGGTATTGGACTTCAGATTTTAAGAGCTGCAGATATGGTGGCAGCAGGTAAAGAGGCTAAGGATATTGTTGAAGCAATTAAGGAAGCGAGAGTTGATGTAAGAGCAAGCTTCGTTGTTGATACTCTTACATTCCTTGCACGTGGCGGTAGATGTACTGCAGTAACTGCACTTCTTGCTAATACATTACAGCTTAAGCCAAGAATTGAAGTTAAGATGGGTAAGATGGGTGTAGGTCAGAAATACCGTGGCAAATATAAGAAGGTAATTCTTAATTATGCTAAGGAAATGGAAGAGGATCTTCTCAAGGCTGACAAGACACGTATATTTGTAACTCATTCGCAGATGGATGAGGAAACAGTAGAATCTGTAAAAGATTATATTAAGAGTTTAAATTATTTCGATGAGGTAATTGAGACAAACGCAGGTGGTGTTATTACAAGCCACTGTGGACCAGGAACTCTTGGTGTATTATTCTACGCAAAGTAGGAAATTAATATGGGTAAAATTTACTGTATCTGTGGTAAAAGTTCTACAGGTAAAGATACAATTTATAAAAGAATATTGTCCGATGAAAGTTTGTCGCTTAACAATATTGTGACATGTACGACAAGACCTATTCGTGAAGGCGAAGTGGACGGAAGAGAGTACAGATTTATTACAGATGAGCAGGCAGTTAAGCTTGAAGCCGATGGCAAAGTGATTGAGCTTAGAGCATATAATACTGTTCATGGAATCTGGAAATACATGACAGTAGATGATGGCAATATTGATTTGGCAAATAAGGATTATCTTATTATTGGAACTTTGGAATCCTATGTGAAATGCAGAAGTTATTTTGGAACAGAAAATATTCTGCCAATTTACATCGAGGTTGATGATGGTGTAAGACTTGAAAGAGCTCTTGAAAGAGAGAAGAAGCAGGATAATCCAAAATATGAGGAGATGTGCAGACGTTTCTTAGCGGATGCAAAGGATTTTTCAAATGAAAAGCTTGAAGAGGCTGGAATTAAAGATAAATTCATCAATAACAGTCTTGAAGAGTGCGTGGAAGAAATAATGGAATATATCAGAAATAATTAAAATGGGAGGTGTATCGTGGAGATAAAGGTAAATCAGATTTCACAGATTACAAATGTGGAACAGACCAAGGCTTCAGAGACACCAGAAGTACCTTTTAAGTTTGTTCTATCGAGTAATGTTGCAGAAGCAGAATTGCAACAAAGACTCCTTGGCATGATGGAAGAAATTACCATGCAGGGAGACAGGCTCAAAAAGAAAATGGATATACGTGATATGAAACATTATCGTTCACTGATTAAAGATTTTATGAACGAGATAGTTAACAGATCACATGAGTTTTCGAGAGAGAATTTCTTAGACAGAAGAGGCCGACATCGAGTGTATGGAATAATCAGACGCGTAGATGAGGCTTTGGATGAGCTTGCTCAGGAACTGGTAAAAGAGGAAAAAGATGCTTTGAGCATCTTAGGAAAAATCGATGAAATTCGAGGTCTTCTTCTTGATATATTTATGTAGGGAAGGTTATATATGGCAAGATTTGAAGATATTATTGGACAGGATCATTTAACTGAATATTTTAAAAAGGTTGTTAATGAGAATAAGGCTGCCAATGCATATATTATTGAAGGTGAAGTTAGAAGTGGTAAGGAATTTATCGCAAAGGTTTTCTCCGAGGCACTTCTTTGCGAAGGCGATAGCGATAAGCCATGCGGTAAATGTCAGGCCTGCTATCAGATGGAGAATAATGCACATCCTGATTTCTATACAATAACTCATGAGAAACCTAATACAATCAGTGTTAAGGATGTAAGAGAACAGATTATAGATGGCATCAGCACAAAACCATTTAAGGGAAGATATAAAATATATCTTGTGAACGATGCTGAATTAATGACAGAACAGGCTCAGAATGCTATTCTTAAGACTCTTGAGGAGCCACCTGCTTATGTTATTATTATTTTGCTTACAACATCAAAGGAGAAGCTTTTGCAGACGATTCAGAGTCGTTGCGTAAAGCTTTCACTCAAGCCTGTAGAAAGAACGGTATTGAAAAGATTTCTTATGAAGGAATTTAAGGTTCCTGATTATAAAGCAGACATTGCAGTTTCTTTCTCACAGGGTAATCTTGGTAAGGCCAAAATGCTTATCATTAACGAGGATTTCGATAAAATGAAGGCTGAGGCAATTTCTCTTCTCAAGCATATAAATGAGATGGATGCTCCAGATATTATGGAGTCTATCAATAAGGTAAAAGAGTATAAATATGATGAGCTTGATTATCTTGATATTATCTCAGTATGGTATAGGGATGTATTGCTTTTTAAAGCTACAAATGATGTAAATGATCTGATTTTCAAGCAGGAGATTCAGCATATTAAAGCAGTTGCCAAAAGAACAAGCTATGAAGGCATTGATGAGATTGTTCAGGCTTTGGAAAAAGCAAAGAGCAGAATTATGGCAAAGGCTAATTTTGAGACTTGTATGACTTTATTACTTGAAGTTATAAAGGAAACTCGATAGAAAGGTAACAAATGGTAGAAGTAGTTAGTGTACGTTTTCGTACAGCAGGTAAATTATATTATTTTGATCCTACAGGATTTGATATTGTAAAAGGTAATCATGTTATTGTTGAGACAGCAAGAGGCATGGAATATGGTACTGTAGTAGGAGATAAAAGAGAGGTTGAAGAGGAAAATATTGTAAGACCTCTTAAGCCTATTATCAGAATTGCAACAGAAGAAGACGAGGAGCAGCAGAAGGAAAATCTCCTTATTCGTGAGGATGCATATAAGATTTGTAAGGAAAAGATTTCAAAGCATCAGCTTCCTATGAAATTAGTAGAAGCAGAGTATACTTTCGACAGAAAGAAGCTTATGTTTTATTTTACTGCAGATAATAGAATTGACTTTAGAGAGCTTGTTAAGGATCTTGCGGCTGTTTTCAAAACAAGAATTGAGTTAAGACAGATTGGTGTAAGAGATGAAATTAAACTTCTCGGTGGTGTTGGTATGTGCGGAAGAGAATTCTGCTGTCATTCATACCTTCATGAATTTGCACCAGTGTCAATTAAGATGGCAAAAGAACAGAATCTTTCCCTTAATCCTGCTAATGTTTCAGGTGTGTGCGGAAGACTTATGTGCTGCCTTAAAAATGAAGAAGAAACTTATGAAGAATTAAATAAGACCATGCCAAATGTTGGAGATAATGTATCAACAAATGATGGTTTAAAGGGCGAGGTTGTAAGTATTAATGTGCTTCGTCAGAAGGTAAAGCTTCTTGTTGAAAATGGCGATGAAAAAGAGATAAAAGAATATAATGCTTCTGAATTGAAGTTTAAGAAGAATGGACATAAGGACAAGGAAATCTTAAGCGAAGAAGAACAGAAGGCTCTTGAAATTCTTGAGAAACAGGAAAGAGAAGATATTCTTGAGAAACAGAACGAGCAGGAAGAAGAAAGAAGAGAAAATCATAATTTTTCTGAGAGAAAAGATAACGACAGAAAGCGTTTCGATAAGAAGAAAGATAACAGAAATTTCGAAAATAGACCGGGCAAGAAGGATAAAAAGGACTGGCAGGAAAAGTCTGACAGAAATGAAAAATCAGACAAGAACGAAAGACGTGAAAAGCCAGAGAGAAATGAAAGACATGATAAGTCCGATAAACAGGACAGACATGACAAGAAGAATTTCCACAAGAACAGGAAGGACGGAAACCATCCTCATAATAACCACAGAGAAGGCAGACCAAAACAGAATGGTGAACAGTGATTTGCTTAAAGAAAATGAGAAGATAGATTCGCTCCAGAGAAACGGGTATAGTATTATTCAGGACTCTACCCGTTTTTGTTTTGGTATGGATGCAGTATTGCTTACAGAGTTTGCAAAAGACAGAATAAGGAATTCTGATGAGGTTCTTGATTTGTGTACAGGAACTGGTATTATTCCGATTTTACTTAGAGCAAAAACGAAAGCCAAACATTTTACAGCTATGGAAATTCAGGAAGAAGTTGCTGACATGGCAAGAAGAAGTGTGGCTATGAATAATCTAAATGAGGATATAGAGATTCTTACAGCAGACCTTTGTGAGATGAGTAAGAGCTATTACAATACCTTTGATGTTGTAACAGTTAATCCTCCATATATGATTCCAGGCAAGGCGCTGGTTAATCCTAACTCAAGCAAAGCAATAGCTCGTCATGAAATAAAATGCACTCTTGAAGATGTAATAAGACAGTCTTCAAAGGCATTAAAATCAAGCGGAAGATTTTTCATGGTTCATAAGCCTGAGAGATTAACAGAAATAATAACTCTTATGAAAGAGAAAAAAATAGAACCAAAAAGATTGAGAATGGTCTATCCAAGAATTGTGGATGAGCCAAGCATGATTCTGATCGAAGGAATCAAATGTGGAAATCAGGGTATAAGAATAGAGAAACCTTTGATTATTTATGATGAGAATGGCCAGTATATGAAAGAAGTAAGTGATATTTACGAGGAGGCATAATGGCGGGAACATTATATTTATGTCCAACTCCAATAGGAAATCTTGGAGATATTACAGACAGAGTACTTTCAACTTTAAATGAGGTTGATTTGATAGCTGCTGAGGATACAAGAAATTCAATGAAATTAATGAATGCTTTTGATATCCATGTTCCAATGACAAGCTATCATGAATTTAACAAAATAGATAAAGCCTATACATTAATTGAGAAATTAAGAGAAGGTAAAAATATAGCTCTTATTTCGGATGCGGGTACACCAGGTATTTCAGATCCGGGAGAAGTACTTGTAAAAATGTGTCAGGAGGAAGGAATTCCAGTCACATCGCTTCCAGGACCATGTGCATGTATTGTGGCTTTGACTTTATCAGGAATGTCTACAAGAAGATTTTGTTTTGAGGGATTTTTACCTCAGGAAAAAAATGAAAAGAAAGATGTACTTGAAGAATTAAAGAACGAAAGCAGAACAATAGTTATGTATGAGGCTCCACACAGACTTAAGGAAACCTTGAAGGAACTTAGGAATGCGCTTGGAGAGGATAGAAAAATTACTATCTGCAGAGAACTTACCAAAAAATTTGAAGAGGCAATTCCTCTTACACTTCAGGGTGCCATTGATTACTATGAACAAAAGGATCCAAGAGGCGAATATGTATTGGTTCTTGAAGGAATCAGCATAAAGGATAAGAAGGAGAGTATAAGGAAGGACTGGCAGGAAATCAGTCTTGAAGACCATATGGAGATTTATACTTCTCAGGGTATAGATAAAAAAGAAGCCATGAAAATGGTTGCAAAGGACAGAGGAATCAGTAAAAGAGATGTTTATCAGGCTCTTTTGTGAAAAAAATTATAAACCGGTTGACAAAGTATAATGCTAAATATATACTCATAGTCGTTAAGTATCGACTAATAATTTATAAATATAAAGAGGTGCAACATGCTTGAGAGAATTAGAGAAATTATTATTGAACAGTTAAACTTACAGGGCGTAGATATTACAGAAGAGACATCATTCAAGGATGACCTTGGTGCTGATTCACTTGATTTATTCGAACTTGTTATGGCTTTTGAAGAAGAGTACGGAATCGAAATGCCACAGGATGATCTTGAAGGAATTGATACAGTAGGCGATGTAATTAAGCTCTTAAAGGATAACGGCATTAACGATTAATTTGTCAAAGATTATTTAATATAATAAAAAGACCGCGCCAGTGTGCGGTTTTTTTATTTTTAGGATTATAGCCTGGCGTAAAGCCTGCAAAATGTATTAAGTATCTACTTAGAATTTTATTGATTATGATTATTAATTTAGTTATAATTAGAGAAGTTTTTGATAGAGGGAAATAGTATGAAAAAAATAGGATTTGACAACGATAAATATTTGAAATTACAGTCTGAAAAAATCAGAGAACGTATTAATTATTTTGGTGGAAAATTATACCTTGAATTTGGTGGTAAGCTCTTTGACGATTACCATGCTTCAAGAGTATTACCAGGTTTTAAGCCAGATAGTAAGATTAACATGCTTGCACAGCTTAAGGACCAGGCAGAAATCGTTATTGTAATTTCAGCTGCAGATATTGAAAAGAATAAGGTTCGTGGAGATCTTGGTATTACATATGATGTAGATGTATTAAGACTTATTGATGCATTCAGAGGATACGGACTTTATGTTGGCAGTGTATGCCTTACACGTTTTGCAGGACAGCCTAGTGCCGTTGCATATCAGAAGAAGCTTGAATCATTGGGTATGAAGGTGTACAGACACTATTCAATTCCTGGATACCCATCAAATATTCCATTTATCGTAAGTGATGAAGGATATGGTAAGAATGAGTATATTGAGACAAGCAGAGAACTTGTTGTTATTACTGCTCCTGGACCAGGAAGTGGAAAGATGGCAACATGTCTTTCACAGCTCTATCATGAATATAAGAGAGGAATCAAGGCAGGTTATGCTAAATATGAGACATTCCCAATTTGGAATATTCCTCTTAAGCATCCAGTTAACCTTGCATATGAAGCTGCAACAGCAGACCTTAATGATGTTAATATGATTGACCCATTCCATCTTGAGGCATATGGCGAGACAACAATTAATTACAATAGAGACGTAGAGGTTTTCCCAGTTCTTAATGCTATGTTTGAGAAGATTATGGGAGAATCACCTTATAAATCACCTACAGATATGGGTGTAAATATGGCAGGCTTTGGAATAGTTGATGATGAAGCTGTAAGTGAGGCTTCAAAGCAGGAAATCATCAGAAGATATTTCAATGCATTATGTCAGAAACGTCAGGGAGTATCAGATGAAGAAGAGTGCTTCAAGATTGAACTTCTGATGAAACAGGCTGGAGTTTCAGTAGATGACAGACCAGTAGTTTCAGCAGCAAGAGTTAAGGCTGAGGCAACAGGCGAACCGGCAGCAGCAATTGAACTTCCAGATGGCAGAATAGTTACAGGCAAAACAAGCGAATTACTTGGTGCATCAAGTGCTATGTTATTAAATGCGTTAAAGGTTCTTGCGGGACTTGATGACAGCCTTCAGCTTATGCAGGCTTCAGCACTTGGACCAATTCAGGATTTAAAGATTAACCATCTTGGTAACAGAAATCCAAGACTTCATACAGATGAAGTACTTATAGCATTATCAATTTGTGCATCAACAGATCCTAATGCAAAGGCAGCGGTTGAACAGCTTCAGAATCTTAAAGGTCTAGAAGTTCATTCAAGCGTAATCCTTTCACAGGTAGATAAGAATGTATTTAGAAAGTTGGGAATCAACCTGACATGTGAGCCTGAATATCAAACTAAAAAACTTTATCATAAATAAGAAATATGGCCGGCCTGCAAATGTAGTCCGGCCTTTTTTGTTCACAAGGGTTAGGTTAAGTAACAAGAGGTCTTAAGTATGGCAAAAAAGGCAAAAGAAGCTAAAGAAACAAAAAGAAAAAACGGAATACATTTTATGATTCCAGCAATGACATGCGGTCCATTGTTTGTGTTTGGAATTCTAGCAATGATTTTTTGCGGGTTCAGTTTCTCTAAGAAAATGTATGAGAAAAATGAAGAAGAACTTAGAGAGATTGCATCTAGCGTATTGCTGACTTATGACATTGCATTTCCAGGTGATTATGAACTGGTTAAAAGAAAAAATGAACTTGCCTTTTATAAGGGTGATGCAGAAATCACTGGTAATAATGAGATAGTAGACGACTATTTCGGGAAAACTCATGCAGAGATTTCACTCTTTTACAGAGATATTCGAATGGTTACCACAATTAAAGATTCGGATGGTAACAGAATTGTGGGCTATAAGGTAAATCAGATAGTAAAAAAAGACGTAGTTGATGGTAAGCAGAGTCATTTCTACAAGAAAGTAGATATAAATGGAAATTACTATTATGTATATTATCAGCCTATTCTTACTCCAGAGGGTGGCTGTGTTGGAATGATTGCGGTTGCCAAGGAAACCAAAGAAATTGACAGTCTGGTAGTACAGGCAGTATTTCCTCTTATGATAGTTATGGGCGTCGTAATGGTGATTATGGCATTTATATCTTATACATATTCTTCAAATCTTGCAGGAGCCATTGAAAGTGTTCAAAAATCTCTTGCAAGAGTTGCAGGTGGTGATTTGTCAGGTGAGATTGATTACAAACTTATGAAGCGAAATGATGAACTCGCTGATATAGGTAAATCCATTCAGCGAATGCAGAAATCTCTTCATATGTTAGTTGAAAGAGATGCTCTTACAGAATTGTTTAACAGACGTCTTGCCAGCAGAAAACTCGAAAAACTCATTCGAGAATATGCAGGCAGCAGTGTTAAATATTGTGTTGCTTTAGGAGATATAGATTTCTTCAAAAAAGTAAATGACATTTATGGTCATAAAATGGGTGACGTTGTACTTAAGGAAGTTGCTAAGACTCTTAGAAATGGAATGAGAGGAAAGGGCTTTGCTTCAAGATGGGGCGGCGAGGAATTCCTTCTTGTATTTGAAAGATCAAATATAAAGCAGGCGGAGCAGATTCTTAATGTATTAATGGATGACATCAGAGCTCTTGAAATTCCTAATCAAAATGAAATGACAGAGCAGGAATTATTTGGACAGTATGCAAATAATTCAGAAGAAAAAGAAGAAAATAATGCCGCTGTGTTGACTGGAAGCAATGACAGATATGCTCCTGTAGACAGAAGTGTAGCTCAAAAAATCATTAAAATAACAATGACTTTCGGCTTGGCAGCAGGACTTGCAGACAGAGACAAGGATACTCTTGTTCGTATTGCTGATGATAATCTGTATGCAGGTAAGGAAGGCGGAAGAAACAGAGTTGTTACAGAATTAATCGAAGAGGAAGAAGTAGAAGAAGCAAAGGAAATAGAAGAAACAGAAGAGGTAGTAATTGCTAATAAAGATGTAGACCTTGAAACAATACCTGATGATGTTTCTGAACTTGTATTAGATGAGATTCCTGAAGAAATGATTGCTCTTATGAATGAAGAAGTGGTAATTAAGGACAGTGAAGAAAATGATAACTAAAAGATTATTTGATTTGGATTCATATATAAAAGAAAACAAAGCAAAGGTTCTTAGCTGTAAGGTAAGCAACAGGAAAGATTATGAAGGCTTGTATGAAGTGATATTTGATACAACAATCTTTTCTCCTGAAGGTGGCGGACAATCAGCAGATCGAGGCTTTGTTGATGATATTGAAGTGAAGGATGTACAGGAAATGGATGGTGAATTGATACATTTCCTTACAGAAGCAATTGAAGAAAACAAAGAAGTTAATCAGACAATTGATTTTGAATTAAGATTTAGACGAATGCAAAATCACAATGCTGAGCATCTGCTTTGTGGATTGATTCATGAGAAATTTGGATATTCAAATGTAGGATTTCATATTTCTGAAAGCCGAATGGAGGATGGAAGAATCGCAATTGAAACCACTATGGATGTAGATGGAGCGATAACTCAGGAAGAAATAAATGAAATTGAGTTGAAAGCCAATAAAGCGATTGCTGAAAACGTATCTATATATGCAATGCTTCCTACGAAAGAAGAGGCAGCAGCTATTAATTACAGAAGCAAACTTGATATTGATGAGGGCTTAAGACTTGTAGTAATTGAAGGCTATGATATATGCGCATGTTGCGCTCCATGCCTTAAAAGCAGTGCTGAGATTCAGATGGTAAAGGTGTTGTCAATGATGCCTCATAGAGGCGGAACGAGATTTACTATTACAGCTGGATTTGATGCAATTGAAGATTATATGACTCTTCATACGCAGACAAAAGAAATAATGAAAATGCTTTCTTCTAAAAGATATGATTGTGCTCAGGCGGTAGCTTTACAGAGTCAGAAAATGCAGGAAGAACATGAAATGGTAGTTAGCCTTAAAAAGGAAATCACAGGACTTTACCAAAAGAGTCTTGAAAATCTACTTGAAAACAGTAAGAGCAAATATGTAGTATTCTTTGGAGACAGCTTGGATGAAATACAGGCAAGAAGTCTTATAAATGAAGCTGTATCAGAAAAGGAAATTGTATTGGCAGTCATGTTTGCTAAATGTGCGAGTGGTTATCGTTTCGTGGTTGGGAAAAATGATAAATTAACAGACGTATCTTTAAGAACCTTGGCGGGCAACATGAGAGAGAAATTGTCAGCCAGAGGTGGCGGAAGTGAGCAAATGATTCAGGGAAGTGTGGAATTATCCGAATCATTGATTAAAGAATTTTTTGAAATGCAGGAGTAAGATAACTTTTGCGAAGAAGCATTATGATATTAACGGGTATTGTAAATAAATGAAAATTTAGGCATAATGTGATAGGAAAATAAATATAGACCAAAAG
>JAKSSD010000004.1 GCA_024403275.1 Lachnospiraceae bacterium | reverse complement strand
CATAAAATTCTTGTCATTTCATCTCCGTCCATCTCTACTAACGGAGTAATCATTTCAATCTTTGACATTTTTTATTCCTCACATTTCTACATGACTACCTACGTATTTGTAAGCAGGTCTTATGATTTTATTTCCATTTAATAACTCTTCAAGTCTATGTGCGCACCATCCAGGAATTCTCGCTATTGCAAATATAGGAGTAAATAACTCTTCTGGAATTCCTAACATCGTATATACGAAGCCACTATAAAAGTCCACATTAGCACAAACATTTTTATTTACCTTATGTTTCTCCATGATTAATCTTTTGGCTATTTTTTCAATCCTGTCATAGAACATAAATTCATCAAGTAAGCCTTTCTCTTCTGCTAAATTTTTAGCAAATTCTTTGAGTATTACTTCTCTTGGATCTGATAGTGTATATACTGCATGACCCATGCCATAGATTAAACCTGAATTATCAAAGGCCTCTTTATTAAGAATCTTACTTAAATACTTCTCTATTGCCTCCTCATCCTCCCAGTCAGGAACATGCTCTTTAATATCTCTAAACATATTCATAACCTTAAGATTAGCACCACCATGTCTTGGTCCCTTCAATGAACCAATGGAAGCTGCAATGGATGAATATGTATCTGTACCTGAGGAGGTTACAACATGGGTTGTGAAGGTTGAATTATTACCTCCACCATGCTCTGCATGAAGAACCAATGCTATATTAAGAACTCTTGCTTCAAGCTCTGTATATTTTCCATCTGGTCTTAACATACACAGGATATTCTCAGCCAATGAATATTCCGGTTTAGGATTCCTGATTGTCAATGTTTCATCTTTTCTAAAATGACAATATGCGTTATAGGAATAGACAGCAATAAGTGGAAGCTTATTAATCAATACCATTGACTGTCTAAGCACATTTTCAGGAGAAATATCATCTGGATTAGAATCATAGGTATATAGCGTAAGTACACATCTTTGCAAAGCATTCATAATATTCGCATTAGATGCCTTCATAACTACATCTCTTACAAATCTATTTTCCAAATTCTGTAATTCAGACATTACCTCCAAAAACATGGCGGTCTCATTCTCATCTGGTAATTTACCAAACAAAAGAAGATATACTATTATTTCAAAGCAATATCTGTTATCACCATATTTTTTCAAAAGCTCTGTTACCTCATATCCCTGGTAATAGAGTCTTCCCTCTGTTTCAACTCTTTTATCATCAATCTCAGTTGTGGAACATACATCTGATATCTCTGTAAGGCCAGTTAAAACACCCTTTCCGTTTGAATCTCTTAATCCCCTTTTGACGTCATATTTTTCATATAATGATTTATCTATTCTATGATTTTTCAAAAGCTCTTTTCTTAATATTTCTAAATTATTAAGAAGTGTATCAAAATCTGCCTCGTTAAGATTCTCATTTATGAAATCTATATCATTTGTAATTACATTCACAAATCTACCGTCCTCTCTGTCAAATATTCAAGTTATTTAATACATTACTTAAGCGACGATTGTTTCAACACTTAATATGATTCCTCTATAATCCAATGTGGATTCATTAATCAATGTACTGATTTTACTTAAAGCTAACTCGTTATATTTCATTCCACTTCTTAATACTCTTGGAATCATTCTATGGATTTCTCTCTCGATTTTGTATTTATCGATTTCAAGTCTTGCATACAAATCAACACGCTCAATTCTTTTTCCCGCTTTGATTATATTTCTAATCTGTTCAACATCAATCTGATCATCAACAATGCCCCAGAAAGACAACAAGTCATCCATAATCTGCTGCAATTCAATAAGTGGAGATTCGCTCTTTGCTGCTTTATTAAGCGCATAGATAGACATCTGAATATAAGATAACGCATCTGAGCCAATAGTCTCTCTTAATACGATTGCATTATCATAAGCTCTATTTAAATTGCTGATAATAGAATCTGAAATACTATCATCAAAAGGATATCTTTTCAAAAAATCATCCTTTGATTCATAGATATTAGGAATATCAAGTGCCTCGCAATATTCTGGATACACGTCCTCTGTTGAATCAATCATCTGATCAAAGCTCTTAGCAAATATTTTTAAAGTCGTATATACTCGCTCTGTATATCTTCCTAACCAATAAAGATGGTCAACCTGTTCTACTGAGATAATACCCATGTGTCCTTAAAACCTCCTCCTTGTGATGAATTTACGATAAATGAATCTGGGTTTCGAGAAAATCTTGTTAATCCGCTGGCCCAGACAAGTGGTTCGTCTGCCATTAATACAAATGCTCTTAAATCTGCTTTTCTAGGAACGATTTCACCCTCATCGAGAATATCAAGATCCTGAAAATCAATTACCTCCTGAGCTATGAATCTTCTTGGCTCACGTTTTAATAAAGCAATGAAATCTTCCTTCTGCTTAGCTGTCATGGTATTGCCAAATACAACTCCGTATCCACCAGCCTCTGCAACATCCTTTAAAACCAAATCATCAAAATGTTCAAGAACATAAGACATATCTTCTGCATAAAATGGTAAATAAGTAGGAGCATTCTTTAATATAGGTTCTTCATTTAAGTAATACTTAATCATTTTAGGAACAAAATAATAAATACCCTTATCATCTGCTACTCCATTACCCGGAGCATTAAGAAGTGCAACATTACCTTTTCTAAATACATCATAAATGTGTGGAATACCAATTAATGATTCTGGATTAAAATTCATTGGATCAAGATATTCATCTGATATTCTTCTATATACTGCACCAACCTTTTCCTTGGCACCACTGGCAGTTATATAATATAAATAATCATTTTCTACAAATAATTCTGATCCACTTACCAAATGTGCCCCTGTCTGTTCTGCCAAATATGAATGCTCAAAATATGCTGCATTATATCTTCCTGGTGTAAGAATAACTGTATGTCCGCCAGTATTTACATAATCCATTGTCTTTCTAAGTAAATCCGCATAATTACGGTTATCTATCAATTTAACATTATGAAAAGTTTCTGGTGAACTCTTTCTACATAAGTCTCTGGCTATCATAGGATAGGATGCACCTGATGGAACTCTTAAGTTATCCTCTAAGATATACCATTCATTATCTTTTCCTTTAACCAAATCAATTCCTGAAATATGTGAATAAATACCCTTTACTGGTAATACACCTTCACACTCAGCCATGTAACCAGATGAAGCAAATATAAAGTCTTCAGGAACAACACCGTCTTTTACTATTTTCTTATCAGAATAAATATCCTTAAGAAACAAATTGAGGGCCAAAACACGCTGCTTTAGCCCTCTTTCTAACATTTCAAACTCGGTATGCTCTATGATTCTTGGTATTGAATCAAATGGAAATAACTGCTCTTTAAATGTGTTATTTTTGTAGATTCCGAATTTTACTCCATAACGGGCTAATAAATCATTAATCTTATCTGTGTGTGGTAGTAGTTGTTGCTGCTGTCGCTGAATCTGCATCATTTATTTTGTCCTCCTTCTAAAATATATAAACAAGAATGTAATCAAAAAGGCGCTTATGCATTATACATAAGCGCCTTTGCTAACTTACTAACAAAAAAGCGTCCCTGTAATAGGAACGCCTTTGCTCTTGTTTATGGTGATAAATTACCATAAGTTATTTTATTTGTCAACATATTTTTTTCATTATCAATCCGTGGCAAAAGAAGCGTCCCCACTTATCCGATAATAACAAGAACCTTATCGCCATTTTCTTTTGTAATCACGATAGTATCAAGTGCTGAATCATATGATGCACTTACACCATCAGTGATGTTTTCCATAACAATATTACAATCTTTATCAATGATACTGTATTTAACTCTGTCATTAGAAACACATGCATATCCGTTAGTTGTAAACATAGTTGCATCTTTAAATGAAGCCTTCTCATTCATATCCATATCAAGATATGCCCAACATTCACCATCTGCTGACTGTGCAAAATAATACGAATCATAATTAACATTAACAAATGTTCCCCACTTATCTGTATCATATCCATCTGCTAATATCTCATAGTGAACATATGCAGTATTATTAATCTGAGAAAACTCTTCTTCTGTATCAAGAAGAATATATTTATATTCATCTCCCTGTCTTTTGCAAAGAGCAGCGAATAAATCTCCACCATCATATACTACTTTGTTAATATAGTAATCAGGGAAATTAATATTTTCCCAGATAATCTCACCTGTTTGGATGTTAATTACTGCAGAATCGTATTCACTATCAGTTTCCATTCCTAAGAAGCAAATATATGGATCGCCATTGCATTCATTATACCAGCATCCATATTCTTCTGCATTTTCTGACACATTATATTCTTTTTCACAAATCACTGTTCCATCATATTTATAAACTACTATTGAATTGCTTATACCTGGTGTCCATGCGTGCTGAATATAGAAATCTTTAAAATAATCAATACTCTCGTCGTCTGGCATAAATGAGAATAAACGCACATCCAAAACTTCACTATTATCTTCAGGTGTTACATCCAAATTCTCTTCGCCTTCTACTATTTCTTCAGGCACTTCTTCAATAATCTCATCCTCAACTACCTGTTCTTCTACCTGAGGTTCTTCAACCTGAGTGTTAACCTCACCATTTCCACAAGCTGTCATCATAACTGTAGCTGTGATTGCAAACATTAATGCTGCTATTTTCTTTTTCATAATTTTGTCTCCTCTTATTTAGTAATTTGAAAATATCACTAATTGTGGATTATATCACTTCTTAGTTAACTTTTTCCACAATTTATTAAATAATTTAATTAACAGACCTATAATAACTGCCGCAATTACGCTTCCTTCCCTGACTCCTTTAAGCTCATGTAAGAACACAAGACATATAACAACTGACAAAGCAATATAAAACAAATCAAAGAAAATTTTAATATTCTCATACTTTTTGCCAGTTACTTCAGCAATAGCTCTGTTCATTGCTTCACCAGGAAGCATTGCGACTCTACCCTTAAACTGAATCCACAAACCAAATGCCAGAATAAGACAACCAAGAAGCATAAATATAAATCTTTCCAGGTAATTATGCATCTCTATTGATCTAATAAGCCAGCATGAGAAATTAGTTAAATAACCATATGCAAAAGCCAGAATAGTCTGGATAAATATTTCCAGAGGCTTACACTTTTTTCTAAGAAGGATAATCTGTATGGAAATCTGAATAATACTTAATACATTAAGCCACATTCCAAAGGATATAGAGGTAAGAACTAAAGATACTGAATATGGAACTGATGCAACTGGTGATGTTCCAAGTCCTGCCTTAGTTGAAAAAGCCACACCCATGGAAGCAATAAACAAACCTATGATAAATAATAAATATCTTTCAAATAAATGTTCTTTTTTTCTCTCACTCATTATATCTTTCCATTTATAGAATATTCATAAGCAGCGCTGACAAAGTTTTTAACCAAGTCCCTGTTAGATGGATAATATAAATGTGCAAATCCCCATAAATGCTTATTATCCATGTGACTACTTTCCCAGGCTTTGCCTGTGATTGGTTTAGTACTTAAACAGTCACTACCATTATTACTACTGTCATAATAATGGAATTCATGCCCTTTTATCAAGTTCTTATTAAGTAATCCCCCCTCATTCCCAGTAATATTAACATAGCCAAACCTGACCAGTCTCTCTGTCTTTCGACATTCACCATCTATAACATTACACATTTCATAAGGTACTTCATTTTCATCATAAATGAATCGATGCAGATACATGAACCCTCCGCACTCCGCCAGGGATGGCATTCCACTTGATATTGCTTCTTTTATTTCTTTCATTAAATTCTTATTTGCAAAAAGTTTATCCAAATATTTCTCTGGATATCCACCACCAATAACAATACCATCTATATTCTCAGGAAGCCGTTCATCCTCAAGTGGAGAGAAAAATATAAGCTTAGCCCCTTCTTCCCTAAGTACCCTGAAATTATCCTCATAGTAAAAACAAAAGGCCTTATCCCTTGCCACCGCAATTCTAGCCTTTTCCTTATAGATTTTTTTTGAGCTAATCCCTTCCTTTGATACCTTAGTATTCTCCAATATTCCTTCAATATCAATACTTTTATCAACCTGATCTGAAGCCTTTTTCAGTCTTGCCTTAATATCATCTATCTCTGTAGGCAAAACAAGACCTAAGTATCTACTTTCAACCGATAGTCCCTTATCCTTTGGGAAATATCCGAAAGTCTTAATACCAGTTTCTTTTTCAATCAAATCCCGGATAGAATTGTAAAAGTTCTCCGAAATCTGATTTAAAATAACCCCTTTGATTCTTCCCTTAGAATCATCTGCTAAAAATCCCTTAATTACGGATATTATTGATCTGCCCATTCCATGAGCATTTACTATAAGAATAATTGGAATATCAAGACTATTGGCTAAATGATAAGAAGAACCCTCATCACTCTTAACATTTATACCATCATATAATCCCATAACTCCTTCAACTATGGAAACCTCACTATCATTATCCATAAGAAAAATCTCTTCAACTTCCCTATCCCCAGAGAAGAATAAATCTAAATTCTTCGATGGAATCCCAATAATCTCCTTATGAAACATTGGATCAATATAATCAGGCCCGCATTTAAAGGAGCCTGCCTTAATCCCTCTTGACTTAAGATTCTCTAAAAGGGCGCATGTAATTGTTGTTTTACCGCAACCACTTCCCGTAGCTGCTATCATAAATGCATTTTTCATACTTCTAAATTAAATGAATATATAAATACTGGATTACCAGCCTGAAGAAGATTATATTCTCCAAGACTTTTTACCTTACTTACTGCCACCTGACATATACTTAAATCATTAACCTTTATCTCTTCTAGTATTTCCTTCATCTCGCAAATAGTTTCCATACTTATGGCATTGATAACAATTCTCATCTTAGGATTTATCTCTCTTAACTTAATAATAATCTCCCTAAGATTACCTCTGCTTCCACCTATAAATGCAGCATCTGCGCTAGGAAACCCCTTAAGGCCTTCAGGTGCCAAAGCCTTAATAGCATTAATATTGTAAGCATCATGCTTTTTTGCATTTCTTAGCGTTAATTCATAGGCTTCATCCTTACATTCTATTGCATATACCTTAATATCTGCTGACATTTTAGCTATCTGTACCGCTACAGAACCACTACCACTTCCAATGTCGTATACCACACTGTCTTTCTTAAGCTTTAATTTGCATACAGAGAGTTGCCTTATCTCTTCCTTGGTCATTGGAACCTTTTCTCTATCAAATTCTTCATCTGTAATTGAAGGAGTTATTATTTTATCAGTAACACTGTCATTAATAACCACTCCAACATAAAGCCCTTCCTTTTTTAGATTAATACAATCTTCTGGTGTGGCATTTATTATCTCTTCATCTTCATAGGAGAGCCTGAAACCAAGCTTAATGTTTACTTTTTTCTCCTTGAGCATTTCTCCAATAGTATTAATATCCTTTACTCCTGAAGTGATGAAGAAGGTTTTATGAGTATTTAAGACAAGATTTATAAATTTAGTATATACCTTTGACTCCTCATTATTATGAAGACTTATTAAGTTTCCATCCTGCCAGGACTCACCTATCCTTGCAGCTAATAAGCTTATTGAGGATATGCCTGGAACTATTACTGTCTCGATTTCTTCTCTATTTTTTAATTCCTCATAAACGCTTTCACATCCACTAAAAAATCCTGTATCACCAGAAAATAGAATTACTATATTTCTATTCTGCGTCTTATCAAGAGAATCAATTACAGGCAATATATCCTTCTTTAAATAATAAGGGTATTTTTCCACTTGACTTTCTATACTATCTATCATTCTCTTAGCCCCAAAGATAACATCAGCTTCTTCTATTGCCTTAGTTGCCTCAAGAGTCATCATATCCTTATTCCCTGGACCTATTCCAACAAGTGAAACAAGAGGCTTTTTTGTCACTAACTTTATATTTGTAAGTAGTTCAAGCTCCTTAATAATCTCTGATAAGCTTAATCCAATTTCATTCTTGTCTGGTCTATCAATGATATGCATTCTAATACCGGTATTGATACATGCAGCAATCTTAGTATCCATTCCACCAGTCTTACCGCTACTTTTACTTACTAAGTGTTTAATATCGTACTGCTTAATAATAGCCTCATTCATTTCACGTGAAAATGGTCCCTGCATTGCGATTATTTGCTTACCACTAAGTCCTGCTTCATAACATTTGTTCAGACTCTCAACCCCAGGAATAACTCTTACAAAAATTCTCTCTTTAAGTTCAGAATATTTAGTGAATTCCTGTAATTCCTTACTTCCTGTAGTAATCAAAATATTACCTTTGGTATTGATTAATGACTTAGCACAATCTGAAATATCTTTATACGACTCTCCTAAATTGTCATCCTCGTTTCTTTTAAGTCTTAAATATTTAATATCTAATCCCTCAAGGCTCTTACGTATATTATCAGTCACTATCTCAGCATAAGGATGAGTTGCATCCACTACAATTCTTGGGTTAAGCTCCTTATAAATGTTTCTCATTTCACATACATCTATTCTGCCTTCATGAACCTTAATCCCTTCAAGATTATTAACAAGCTTGCCACCATATTCAGTTGCTACAAATACATCGCATTCAACCCTTGAAGCTGACAGAATCTCTGCTAATTCTCTTCCTTCTGTTGTTCCTGCGAATACTAAGATATTACTCATTTATATCCTCTCTTTGTTATCATCCTGCCATTTTTCTCATAGGTTAAGGAATTGCCTATAAATACTGTAGTAAACATATTAACCTCAGTGCTTTTTAGTTTTTCCAAAGTTAATATTTCTTTTTTCTCACCCACACGTCCTATATTCTCCACATAGCCACATATTCTATCCTTTGATGCCCCTGCATCCATCATTATTTCGCAGGCTCTCATAAGATAATCCTTTCTCTTATGACTTGAAGGATTATATAAAACTATGGCAAAATCTCCTTCCACTGCTGCCCTTAATCGCTTCTCAATTGACTCCCAGGGTGTGAGCAGGTCGCTAAGACTAATCAGGCAAAAATCATGATTTATCGGTGCTCCAAGACCTGCTGCCCCACTTAATGCTGCAGTTATACCTGCAACCACCACTACTTCTACCTCCTCATTTTCCATTATTTCAAGAAGAGGTGAAGCCATTCCATATACACCTGCATCGCCACTACAAACAAGAGCCACCGTCTTACCAGCTAAGGCTTCATTTATACAGATTTGGCATCTCTCGATTTCTTGTTTCATTCCTGTGGTAATATAAACTTTGTCTGGGTATATCTTCTTAATTAATTCTGCATAAAGACTATACCCTACAACCACATCACTATTTTCTATTGCATCCTTTGCCTGTCCAGTAAGATACATTTTATCTCCTGGTCCAAAGCCAACTACATAAATGATATTACCCATTACCAGTTTCCTATTATCACTTTCCTTTTGACTATTGCTATTGTAATTTCTTTTTTCGATTCCTTATGACAGATTATCTCGCAATCTGCTCCTGCACATCTGACTGCTGCTCTTTCACAGACATTTCCAACTCCTGTAGTATTTTTGACAAATTCAGACTCTGCAAATTCACCCTCTACTTCATTTAGTTCCTCTGCTGAATAAGTAATAAAAGAAAGATGATATTTGCTGGTAAATCTTAATAATCCTTTTTCCTTTTTCTTTAAATCAATACTTGCTACTGCTGCCACATCAGTAATATCTATATTAAGACCGTTAAGCTTATTAATTATTGCCTCTTCTATTAAGTCAAATTCTGTATTTTTTTTACAGCCTATTCCTATTACGTATTCCTTAGGATACAGATTCAAAGCCTCCTTCATATAATCCTTGCCAATATAAACATCTGCCTTAATAGAATCTGAATTTGCATTCCTTAAATAATCTTCATCAATTACATTCACTAGCTTCCCTAAAGGCTTCTTAGTTTCATACTCACCTGTATAAATATAAATATTCTCATCCTTTAATAACTTTGAAGATACTTCCTTGATTCCATCCTTATTAACAATTCTAAGTCCGTTCTTCTTAGCAAATATATCCACAGCAAATTTGTCATTAATATCTGTTGAAGTGGTAATCACTGAAGTTGCATTAATAATATTAGCTATTCTAACTGCCAATTCATTTGCTCCACCTACGTGACCTGCCAGAATTGGAATTACATATTTACCCATATCATCTATAACTATTACTGGACTATCTGTAAGCTTGTTATTTATAAATGGGGCAATCTTTCTAACTGCTATACCTACTGCACCTATAAATAATATGGGAAGACTATATTCAAAGCTACTTCTTAGAAATTCTTCAATTTCCTCTTTTTGTATTATTTCAAATACATCCTCTTCATCTAATTTTTCAATTTGCTTATATAAATTCCACCCCTTATTACTAAAGGCGCAAACTCTAATTAACATCTTTACTCTTCCTGAATTCTGTTGAAAAATCTGCTGCATATAGTCTTGATTTACTATATTGGGCCGTTCCTATAACATCCCCTACCAGAATTAATGCTGTCTTTTTTATCTGATTATCCCTGGCAGTCTTTTCAAGCTCACCCACACTGCAGATAAACTTCTTCTCATCTGGCCAGGTGGCCTTATAAACAATTGCCGCCGGAGTATCAATTTCATAGCCACCATCAATTAATCTTTCCTGCAATTCTTTAAGCATGGAGGTACTTAAATAAATCGCCATTGTAGCTTTATGAGCTGCAAAGCTTTCTATGCTTTCTAACTTTGGTACTAAAGTTTTTCCTTCCATTCTGGTTATTATTAGCGACTGAGAAACATCAGGAAGTGTATATTCAAGATTAAGACTTGAAGCAGCACCAAAGCATGCACTAACCCCTGGAATCGAATCATAATTAATACCTAACTTATCAAGCTCATCCATCTGTTCTCTCACTGCCCCATAAATACTTGGATCACCTGTATGAAGTCTTACCAGATCCTTTCTCTTTTCATCTGCATCTTTCATAACTTCTATAACTTCTTCCAAAGTCATTAATGCGCTATTATAAATCGTGGCGTTCTTATTATATTCAAGTAATTCAGGATTAACCAAAGATCCTGCATAAATAATCACATCTGCCTTCTCTATGGCCTTTTGACCTCTGACTGTTATTAAATCCTTGGCTCCTGGTCCTGCTCCTACGAAATGAATTCTAATATCACTCATTACCTATATCTTCTCCGATTATTTTCTTAATTAATTCCTCTGCACCATTACTCTTACCAAGCAGGCCATGCTCATTTGAAAAGACTATGCATTCAATATTGAATCTTCCTGCGACTCTTTTATTTAGATAGTAATCTATTCTATCCATTATGATATCCATCATTTCCTTTTCTTTTCCTGATTGTTTTAGGATGGAATATGCTGAATCGGTGGATACACACTCTAATGCCTCTATAAGTAGCTCTGGGGGGATATTTACCTTTACTCCTGCCGATACCATAAGCTCCATTCTACAATCCGCTTCCTTAGAATGGGTATTCATAATACCACCTGATACCTTAATAAGCTTACCTATATGTCCACATAACAAAACCTCTTCAAATCCAATCTCACCTATCAAATCCAAAGTATCGCCTATGTAGTTAGAACACTTAACTGCCCTTTCAAGGTCATATCCATAAGTATCCTTCATAAAATCAAGCCCGTAATTACCAGGAGAGATAACTATATTTTTATAGCCCATAGCCTTTTTTTGATTTAATTCAACCCTAATAGTATCAAGTATTGCTTTTGTACTCATAGGCTCAACTATTCCAGAAGTCCCAAGTATGGATATACCACCCACAATGCCAAGTCTTGGATTAAAGGTTTTCTTGGCTATCTCTTCACCATCTGGCACGGATATTAAAACCTTAAGGGATTTATTATAATCAAGAAGCTCCATTACTTCTCTTACTTCTTTTTCAATCATCTGTCTTGGAACTGAATTAATGGCTGCATTGCCTACCTCCTGATCAAGTCCAGGCTTAGTCACTCTTCCAACTCCCTCTTCCCCATCTATGATGATTTCATTCCCTTCATCTACTAAGATTACCTTAGCATATACATAGGCTCCTGTAGTTACATCTGGGTCATCTCCACCATCTTTAATTACTGCACATTTAACGTATCTTTCCTCTTTATCTATATCAACAATGGAAGCGTTAAAATCTATACCCTTTGGTGTAGTAATGCAAATATTCTCTTTTGTCTTTCCACTAAGAAGCATATAGGCTGCCGCCTTAGCTGCTGCCGCACTACAACTTCCTGTTGTAAATCCATATCTCATAAATTACCCTTTTTTATCTCATATAAGACTGCATTGATAAGTGCTGCTGCCACATTACTTCCACCCTTTCTTCCCTCATTAATAATATAGGGAATATCAGTCTCCATAATCATTTCCTTAGCAATCTCCACATTTACAAATCCAACAGGCACTCCTATTACAAGGCTTGGAATAAAGGTTTTGGCATCATATTCTTCTCTTAATCTAATAAGAGCAGTAGGCGCATTGCCTATTGCAAATATAACTGGTCCCTCTAGCTTAGAAGCTCTTTCCATACTCACTGTGGCTCTTGTAACACCTCTTAATTTTGCTTCCATAGCCACCTCTTCATCTGCCATGAAGCAAATAACCTTACTTCCCCATTTCGCAAGCTCTGTTTTGTTAATGCCTGATAGAGCCATGTTTGTATCTGTTACAATAATGCAGCCCTTTTTAATTAAATCTGCCATAATATTTATGACCCCATCTGAGAATCTTAAGGAATAGGCATAATCAAAATCCGCTGTGGTATGTATAGCTCTTTTTATAATAAATTCTTTGTCTTTATCTATTTTTATACCCTTATTATTTAATTCTTCTCCTATAATCTCAAAGCTTCTGGCTTCTATTTTTTCTGGAGCAACAATCTCTATTTCTCTATTCATTGCCTGCTAATATTTCCTTTAATGTCTCTATTAAATATTCGTTCTCTTTATGATTTTTAACTGCAATTCTGTATTTCCCATTTAAGCCTGAATAGTCACTGCAATCTCTTATAAGTATTCCCCTTTGAAGAAGTAAATCATATAGCTTATTATCACTGCTAATTAGTATAAAATTCACATCTGAATCATATACCTTTATATTTAATTTCTTTAATTCATTACTTAAATATTCTCTCTCTTTGCTAATTAATTCTTTTGACTTAGATATAAATTTTGTTTCCTTACTAGCCCTGGCACATTCTTTTCCAACTTTAAGTGCCAAACCTGACATATTCCATTCTGGAAGCTTACCCTTAACTCTCTTAATATTATCTTCGTTTGAGATTAAATATCCTATCCTAAGAGCTGGGATTGCAAAGCTTTTGGTAAATGCCTTAATCACATATAAGTTATCAAGATATTTAACCATGCCTGCCACGCTTTTCCCTTTATCGGCTAATGGTAAGAAGCATTCGTCCACAACTACGTTTACATTTCTTGAATAAGCTCTGTTTATTAGATTATCTAGCAAATAATCATCCATGCATTTACCCGTTGGATTATTGGGATTACATATAAATACAACATCAACAAACTCATCTACTAACGATAATATATAATTATCCACCTTATAATCGTTCTCTTCCTCTAAGTGAACTTCTTTTATCTCGCAACCCTCAATACTTTCAAGTGCATATCTATATCCACTAAAGGTAGGTGCGAGAATTAAGGCTCTTTTAGGATTAATGGCTCTGACAACTCCCATGATTATTTCTGAAGCACCATTTCCTCCTAATACTTCATCCTCTGATACGTGCTCAAGCCTGGCTATATCCCTTCTAAATTCTCTTTGCTCAATATCTGGATAAATACCTGCTTCACTTAAGCTTTTATCCATTGCTTCTTTTATTTCTACCGGCAAATCCATTGGATTTAAATTTACTGAAAAATCATATTTAATATTTTTATTATATAAATCTCCACCGTGCGCCATTAATTTTCCCTTTTACTTTATAAAAATATAAATATACTTACTAAAATAATCACTGCGATAAGAAGACATAAGCCTTCGGTAATAAGCATTAATCTATTTGCTCTTTCGATATCTGATACCCTGATATTTCTATTAGCATCGCCAATATATGGTTTCTTAACTATCTGACCAAAATAACTTGCATCCCCAGCAAGTCTAACCCCAAGTGCTCCTGCACATACACTTTCTGTCTGAGCAGAATTTGGACTCTTATGATTATATCTATCTCTCTTAAATATCTTTAAGGCATTCTTTCCATCGTAATCCTTACCACCTATAAATGAAGCCAATATCATTAACCAGGCGCTTATTCTTGATGGAATGTAATTAACTATGTCATCAAGCTTAGCTGCAGTCATCCCAAAGTTTTCGAATCTTTCATTATGGTATCCAATCATAGAATCCATTGTATTTATAGCCTTATAGACTAATCCCACTATAGGACCACCAAAGGATAGATAAATAAGTGGCGCTATAACACCATCAGAGGTATTCTCAGCCACAGTCTCAACTGCTGCCCTTATAATTCCCTCTTTATCAAGGGAATCAGTATCTCTTCCAACAATCATTGATACTGCATATCTGGCCTCATTAATTGATTTATTCTTAAGAGCATAATAAACTTTCATGCTCTCGACCTTAAGGCTTTTAGCTGCCAAAATATAGAAACTTAAAATTGCCTCTATAACCATTCCTAATATTGGATTAATTAGATATGCCCCTATTAAAACAATGCTGGTTACTAAAGCAGTTAGACAAATAACTATTAATACTAAAATTAATCCTAATAATCTTTCTGTATTTTTATTTCTCTCTTTATCTATTCTTTTGTCCATAAAAAGATGATCAAGCTTACCTATTAATCCACCTATAAGTCTTATAGGATGTGGTAATTTATAGGGATCACCTATTATTAAATCAAGTATCACTCCAAGGAGTAATGCGATTATATGATATTGCATCTACTTTCCCTTCTTCTACCAAAAGATCAATATGATACCCACAAAGAGGGTTAATATGATAATCAAAATAATTGCCCTTCGTTAGCTTACTCATAATGGACATAATATTTCCACCATGACATACTATTGTCACTGATTCTTTATCCTTAATGGTCTTTAAAATAATATTAAATGCATCATAGCTTCTATCTATGAAATCACTAAGCTTCTCCCCCTCTGGAATCTTTCCCTCACAATTACTATCAACCCATTCTCTATATTCCTTAGAATCCTTAAGCTCAGTAAAATTAAGATTTTCAAATATTCCAAAATCCATTTCTGTTAAGCCCTCATTTATCTCTATTTTCTCGCTACTAAATAAGAGCTTAGCGGTTCCAATGCACCTTTCCATTGGACCTGACAATATTCTTCCATTGGCACTTAAATAATTATATTTATCCTTCGCTTTAATAATTTCATCAATTCCATCTTGGCATAATGCCTCATTAGTTTTAGAGCCAATATATCGTTTTTCTATATTTCCTTTTGTCTTACCATGTCTAATTAAAAAAATCGTACAAATCATGCCTGACTCCATATATTTATTAAAACCACTAACAGACTAAGTGTAAGTAACATACTTTCCTCTGATACGCAAAGGTAAAAACCTGCAGTATCTCCTGTTACACCACCAAATTCCTTGTAGCTTTTAGTTTTATAAATAATTGTTACAAGTATTAAAATAAGTATTAAAACTGCTGCCTTACAAGGATTAATAAAAACCATAAAAGCTAATACAAAAACTAACTGAATAATAAGAAATACTAGATCAATTTTGCCTGCCTTCTTTGTTTCCATATCAAGCATTCCTTCATTTTTAGCTCTCTTAAACGATATGGATGTAATGCCACTAAAGCATCTTGATAGCACAAATATTAAAGACAGTAAGATAAAATCCCTTATACTTCCATTAGCTGTAAGCACTGCCATTGAAGCAAGCCAAATACCAGCAAATACTAATAGATTAATTATTGCAAAGGCTCCAATATGAGGATCCTTTAATATCTTTAATTTTTCTTCCTTTGATTTATATGATTTAAGTGCATCCTCTGTATCCATAAATCCATCAAGATGAAAGCCACCAGTAATTATTATTGGGATAAGTGAATAAATAATCACCCAGGCCATCATTGGAATATTAGTAAATAATCCCTTAAGGAAAAATAGCCCTGTTGTTATAAGTCCAATAACTATACCTACCCAGGGAAGGAATATTAAATTATGCTTCATATCCTCTTCTCTCCAGGTAAAAATTGGCATTGGAATTTTTGAATATAGCGAAAATGCAACTATTATATTTCTAATGATTGTCAATTTCTTTCCATTCTCCATTTATTATTTCATATACCCTGTCAACTTCTTTTCTTAATGACTCATTGGCCATATGAAGAAGCTTACAGTATCTCTTTGTATCCTCATCAAAAGAATCCTTTATTTCAAATTCATTTGATACTATCAAAAGATTTTTAGAAGTTAATCCTAAAACATCTTTTTTTATCTTTTCAATTAATTCACTATCTATTAAGCTGGCATTTTTGTGATGCATCTCATTTCCAACAAGGTTAGATAAGCATTCAAGCAGTACTGTAGAATCAGGTTTTATTTGCTCATAAATCAAGTGAATATTATCACTACATTCTATCGTAACAAAGCCTTTTCCTTCTCTCATAGCTCTATGCTTTTTTACTCTTTTAATACCCTCTTCACCAAAGGGAATCATTGTCGCTATATAATATTTATTTAGGTCTTTTGAAATCTCTTCACAGATATTCTCAGCCAACAAAGATTTGCCACTATCAGGTGTTCCAATAATCAAAATCCTCATTAGTTAAACCTCTCATAGTTTTCAGTATTGCAATCAGAAAATGATGTACCCGCTTTATAATATTCTGCCATCACATCAAGAAGTGGAAATAACATTACTGCTCCTGTTGCTTCACCTAATGCCATATTTCCATGAATATATGCTTTTAATCCAAGTTCCTTTAATGCATAATCCATTGCTCCTTCTCTTGAACAATGTGAGGCAATCATATAATCCTTACTTTCTTCAATTAATCTCTTGGCAACTACTGCTCCTGTGGCAGCAATTAATCCATCTATAACTATAGGAATTTGATATATAGCTCCACCAATAAAGACACCTGCAAGAGCCGCTATATCAAAGCCACCAAGAGCAGATAATAGATATAAGCTTCTTTCTCTATCATCCTCAAATTCTTTATTATATTTATTAATAGCATCTTTAATAACTGCTCTTTTTATCTCTAAGCCCTTATCATTAAGTCCTGCGCCTCTTCCAGTTAAACAATCGCTATCAAGCTTTGATAATGCACAAAGAAGCGCTGTGGAGCTTGTAGTATTACCAATTCCCATTTCTCCTGTGGCAATTATTCTATAGCCCTTATCCTTGGCATATTTAACCATCTCTATACCAACATTTATTGCGGCAATTGTATCGTATGTAGTCATAGCCTCAGTATTTAAGAAATCATTAGTGCCTCTTTTAATCTTTTTATTAATGACTCCAGAAGGTGTATTCTCACAATCAATTCCCACATCTATAGCTAAAACATCAGCACCTGCTGCTTTTGATAATACATTAATAGTACTAATGCCTTTCCCAAGACTAACTGCCACCTTCTCAGTCATTTCCTTACCACACTGAGATACGCCTCTATTAACTATTCCATTGTCTGAACAAAATACCATTGCTACCCTTTTTTTTATATCTATATCCCCATTAATGGCAATAATCTGACATATCAGTTCTTCGAAATCTCCAAAGCCATCTATTGGCTTCATTAAAGAATCCCATTTTAATTTGGCTTCCTTATATTTTTCTATATTTAATCTTTCTGCTCTTATGGCAAGCAATTCTTCCTTAGTCATTATTTATTCCCATCATTTGATAGATTTCCTTCATATTCAAAAATCCACGCATTGTATCAGCCAATCTATCGTATTCCTTCTCCTTTAAGCTTTGATAATCAGTTACCTTTTCTAAATCAAGCTTAATATTTAATTTCTTAGCCAGACTATCGACTATGGTCGTAACCACCTCTTTTTCATCAAAGAGTCCATGAACATAAGAGCCATAAATATTACCCTTGCAAAAGCCTGTTTTATTCTCTGTAAAATCATTTATATTATCAAAGCTTATTGTCTTACCCATATGGATTTCGTAGCCTTTATATTTAATATCCTTTAAACCTTCAAATATACCCTCTGAATTTACGAATTTACCTTCTACCTGGCTTGTGGTCTTATCACTCTCTAATACTGTCCTAACGGGAAGTAAACCAAGTCCTGTAATATCAAAGCCTCCTTCTACCTTTTTTGGATCTTTGATACTCTCTCCTAACATCTGGTATCCGCCACATATACCAATTAGTGGCTTATCTTTATTAGCATACTTTAATATAGCAACCTCCATGCCGCTTTCCTTAATCCACTTCATATCAGCCACTGTATTCTTACTTCCTGGGATAATAAGTAGGTCTGCTAAATCCACCTCCCAAGGATTAGTAATATAATTAATTGATACATTATTAATTTGCTCGAATACATCAAAATCAGTGAAATTAGAAATATGTGGAAGTCTTATAATTGAAATATTAATAAGGCCTTTTACTTTTTTATTAAATCTTTCACTTAAGGAGTCTTCATCATCCACTTTAATATCCATATAGGGAATAACACCCACAACATTTATATTAGACATATCCTCAAGCATCTTAATTCCTGGATCAAGGATTGTTTTATCACCTCTGAATTTATTAATTATTAATCCCTTTACTCGATTTCTTTCATCCTCTTCAAGTAAGGCTATGGTGCCAAGAAGTTGCGCAAATACACCTCCTCTGTCTATATCTCCAACAAGCACTACAGGTGCGTTGGCAATCTTAGCCATGCCCATATTTACAATGTCATTTTCCTTAAGATTAATCTCCGCTGGAGAGCCTGCACCTTCAATAACAATGATGTCATTATCCTCAGATAATTTTGAAAGTGCTTTCTTAATATCAGGTATCAAAGAAGTCTTGTAGGCAAAATATTCTCTTGCTCGCATATTACCTATGGCCTTACCATTTACGATAACCTGGCTTCCCTTATCATCTGTTGGCTTAAGTAATATTGGATTCATATATACGCTTGGCTTAATTCCCGCAGCCTCGGCCTGCATAACCTGAGCTCTTCCCATTTCTAATCCATCTTCAGTTATAAATGAATTAAGAGCCATGTTTTGTGACTTAAAAGGCGAAACCTTGTAGCCATCCTGCATAAATATTCTACATAGACCAGCTACTATAAGACTCTTTCCGGCCGATGACATTGTGCCTTGCACCATTATATATTTAGTCTTTGAAATCTTATTTTCATCATTAACCTTATCCTTAAGACTATTCATTTTATCTTGACTTTTATTACTATTTTTCGAATCTATAATGTTAGTCGAAGCATTTATACTATTACTATTAAAATTCTCTGTTTCTTTATCAAAAATAAATCCATAGGTACTGTCAAACTCTTTAGAATCAATCTGGTAGAGTGACTTAATATAATTTTTAGTAAATACATCTCTCGAAGCAGCAATTCTATCAATCCTTCCATCCATGCTTATGCATACCACCATGTCAGCGATATTCTTAACAAGCTCAATCTCATGCATGGACATTAATATTCCTATATTTTTATCTTTTGCTAACCTCTTTAATTTTTCAGCAAATTCTAACTTATATGCAATATCTAAGAAACTTGTTGGCTCATCAAGCACTAAAATTTCAGGTTCCTGAACTAATGCTCTTGCTAAAAGAACTCTTTGCTTTTGACCATCACTAAGCTTCGAAAATTCAGTGTCCTTATATTCAAAGGCTCCTGTTTCTTTCATAGTTTCTTCAATAATCTTTTTATCAGAGTCATTTATTTTGCCAAATATGTTAGTAAACTGATATCTGCCGACACTTACAACATCAAAGCAGCTGGTATATTCAACCTCGCTTCTTCCTGTCATCATTAAAGACATTTTTCTTGATACTTCCTTAGAAGAAATGTCAGATAGATTAACATCATCTATTGTCACTACTCCCTTAATAGGTTTAAGTAAGCCTGCTACTGATTTAAGGATAGTAGATTTACCAACACCATTTGCACCGATAAGTACAGTTATTTTACCTGCCTCAACTTTCATTGCTATATCTTCTATAAGAGGCTTACCATATCCGACTGTTAAATTATTTGTAAGTAACTTAGACATATTAACCTCTCTTTCTTGAAAGCAACATGGAGATAACAACAGGCGCACCAAATATTGCTGTTATTGTACTAATACTTAATTCAACTGGAGCAAACAGATTTCTTGCTAATAAATCGCAGAACAAACAGAATACCGCTCCCCCAAGAAAGCTTCCAGTAATAATAATAAAAGGCTTGGAAGTTTTAAAAAGATTTCTGATAACATGTGGTACAGCAATTCCAACAAATGATATAGGACCTGCAAACGCAGTTACAGTGGCTGATAATAAGCTGGATACAAGAATCAGAAGCAATCTGAAGTTCTTAACATTTATACCTACACTTGAAGCATAATCCTCTCCATAAGCATAAGCTTCTATATTCTTTGATAAAAATATTGATACAATTAATCCAAAAATAATAACAGGTATAATCACATATACCTCTTTCCATGAAACTGATGAGAAAGTACCCATAGACCAGTTATGAAGATTGACTATATTTGAATCATCTGCAAATGATACAATTAATTCTGTGGCCGCTGAACATATATATCCAGTCATTACACCACATACTATTAGAATAGACATATTCTTTACTTTATTTGCCATTACAATAACAAAGAGCGTTGCAATCATAGCTCCAATAAAAGCTGCCACTATAAGGCTAAATGAATTGAGAGAAAATGCATACTGACAGGATATAACCATAAGAATAGCTACAATGAATTTTGCCCCTGAGGATATACCAAGCACAAAAGGACCAGCTATTGGATTAGAGAAAAAAGCCTGAAGAAGGTAACCTGATAAAGCTAATCCACCACCTAGGAAGATAGCTACAATAATTCTTGGAATTCTGATATTTAAAAGAATAGTACTATTAACCATCTCGCCTTTATTTAGAAATAGAATCTTAAATATTTCTGCCAGGCTCAAACGAACACTGCCTGCATTTATATTTATAATTACAAGCAATGCCAAAAGAAGTATTAATATTATATAGATTAATACTGTTCTTTTTTTCATCCTGTCTCCTTTCTATTTCAATCTGTAAAGGTATGTAACCTCATCTTCTCCCATTAGAATCTTATTAAAATCCTTTGTAATTTCAGCAATCTTACTACTTTCCTGATACATATTTAAATTAGTACACCAGACATCATTATTTTTAACTGCCTTAAAATCCTTGAATAACTCATTTCTATTTATCAAATCTTCAAGACTATTCATTCCTCCATCTATGGTTGAATTGTAAATTATGATATCTGCATCCACTGCATTCTTGTAGAATTCTTCCCAATTAATATTTACTGTTGATAATGAATTGTCATCCTTAAATTCAATATCCTTAAGGGCATACTCACCACCAGCTATTTCAATCATCTTGGTAATATAATCTCCAGGCTTTCTAACATTTACATAGCCTTTAGATGAAATATAAAAGCACACTACAGTTTTTTTATTAGTCTCATCCTTATAATCTTTACTCAAATCCTCGATTATCTTACACTGACTATCAAAATACTCAATCGCTAATTCTTCCTTTCCCGTAAGAACACCATATAATTTAATCCACTCTAATCTTCCAAGAGGATTTGATTCATAGCTTGATCTTTCCACAAGCACAGGAATTCCTATTCTTTCGAGCTGTTCCTTGATTTTGGGATTATGATAAATCATTGTAGATTCAATCGCTAAATCACAGGCCTCATTCACTAATATTTCGTAATCCGGAGCGCTATATTTGCCGACATTTTTAATCTTCCCATCATTTATTCTTTGAATAATGGCCTCCGAGGTATAATCCTTACTTTCTTTTCCAGTAGCCATTACCTTATCTAGTGAATCTATTGTTTCAAACAAATCTATTACTGAGGTAGCAGCTAAATATATATTCTCAGGATTTTCATAAATAAAGGTTACTTTATCAAATCCAAGCTTATCTTCTTTTTTGCCCTCTGGGATTATTACATATTCATCTTCCCCTTCAATATGAATGTGAACATAACCTTCTTCGTAATAATCTACACTAAACTGATTGGCATATTTTAATTCAAGCGAGCTAACTATTTGCTTATTATTTTTTTCATTTGTTGTATTTTTACATGCTGTCAGACTAAGTAATATAGCCATTGAGAGCATGATTATTTTCATTATTCTTTTCATCTATATAAACCACAATGAGCCCGTAGCAATTTTGCTACGGGCTTTTAATTTTATTCAGCCACTATTTCCTCATTTGAAAAAATAATCGTATATTCAATTTCATGAGGCTCACTCATGGCAGTGGTATCAGCTAAAACTTCAATTGAATCATTAAAGCTTTTCAAAGGAATTTCAAATACAGAATTTCCCTCTTCGTTAACAGGATAATATTTATCCCCATCAACTATCATATAATCATAGTATGGACTACTCCACGTAAGAGTAACCACATATCCACTATCTGTCTTTGTTACAGAAGCAGGGCTTTCTAATCTGGCTTTACCTGTACCACCTTCAAGAGAAACATATATTTCATTAACATCCTTAGTAATATTTATTGTTTCTTCTTTAATTTCTTCATTTTTCTCAAGAATCTCTTCTGTATAAGGAACTGGGTCTGATATCATAACCTTATGGTCATACCAGACTCCCTTAGTACCTATTAATGCAAGATCAAATTCTTCATCAATCACTGGGACTGGAACAAGGAAGGAATTAACCTCCTCCACCATTCCATCCTCATATGTGACTGATACTACTACAGGGTCAATTAATACTGCCCCTTCTTTTTCTGCATTCTTTTTTAATCCACTATAAAGATTAACTGTATTCTTAGAAGGAAGAATAATCTCTACGGTTCCCTGTCCATTTACAACATGCATTTTGGCAAGGCCATTACATGCCTCATTTAAATGAAACATTGAACCGTCCGTAGTAAATTTAACTAAATAATCACCATCTGAAAGATTAAGAGATTTATTTTCTTTTACGCATCCAGTAAGTATTGTTAGTAATAAAATAATAGGGAAAATAAAACTTAAAAATCTTTTTTTCATTTTTACTCCATAATGTCATTAATATGATCTACATAAAGTTTCTCAACATCACTGATTCTACCAAGACCAGAAATCTGTGTATCTACTGATTCAAAAGCACCTGATGCCTCAAACATACTCTTCCATGAATCCTCATCATCGCCTGCCATATCATTGTTAGCATGATCACCTGCAACAATCATAAGTGGACGAAGAATAACCTTTGTATAGCCCTGGCTCTTTAATTCCTCGATAAGATTCTCGCATGATGTTTCTTCTGGCTCACCTTCTACTGTTCCGATGAAAACATTATCAAACCCAAGTATTAACATCTGTGACTGCATCTGTGTGTAAGTAACCTTTGCTGTATGTGATGTACCATGTCCCATAAATACAAATGCAACGCCCTCAGCCTTTGCATCCTCTATACTGGCAAAACCACTATCCTTTAAAGCTTCTTCTACTACTGCCTTTGCAACTGCTTCCTTATCAGCATTAACCTCTTCACCAGTTGCACCTACAGGTCCAAGTAATGGCTCTGAAATCTTTACGCTTTCAAATTTATCAGCATATTTATTTACGCATTCAACCATTTCATCATATTCTGCTCCATGCATAAGATGTGTAGGCTGAACAATAAGATTCTTAACATTGTTTTTAACTGCACGCTCAAGCGCCTGCTCCATGTTATCAATCTTCTCACCATCACGAGCCTGAACATGATTAATAATAATCTGAGCAGTGAAAGCTCTTCTTACTGACCAATCAGGATAAGCTGCCTGAATTGCTTTCTCAATACCACCTATATCTGCTACTCTGCTATCATTAAATGATGTACCAAAGCTTACTACTAAGATCTCATTGTCACCTATATTATCTGAATTTAATGCATCATCCTTTGAAGCATCACCAGTGTCTCTTCCAAAGTAATCTGGATCTGCTTCCTCACCCTCAACCATTTCCTTCTCTTCATCGGTAAGTGCATCCCATGCCGCCTTTGCTTCTTCGCACTGCTTATCTGTCTTATCTGTTCTTTCCTGAACATAGATAGCATCAATAAGTGCCGCACAATTATCAGCTGCCTCCTTACCACTTAACTTCTTTCCTGCACAACCAACAACAAGTGTCATTGAAAGTGCTGTCGCAACGAATGTTGCAAGTACTCGTTTCTTCATTTCTTTTCTCCTTATTATTTATTATAGGTTTTAAATAAAAAAACCTATTATTTAACAAATAAATAATAGGCGCAATAAAGCTGGAGATACCCATCCCCAGACTATAAACGGCACGATCAGTTACTCGTGATCTATTGCACCACAACAAAGGCAGGTCTCCTGGCTTAAGTATCATAATCTATTTATTGCCTTCCCAGTTTCCCAGTGACATATAATAAACAGACTCCTCTATCACAGTGACGAGTTCGTACAGGATTTACACCTGTTTCCCTATTATCCTTTGCAATACATTAAGTATCCAAAGGCACCTTCGTATAAAATATTATATTTATTTAGACAGAATCTCAATTATTCTGTCGTAATTATCTATGTTATGTGGAAATAAACAATCCATACAGCTTTTTACCATTTTGCCACCTGATGTCTCTATCATTTTATAATTGCCAGGGCAATCCTTACTATAGAGTGGACAGTAACAAAACAGACAGTTAATATGTTCTGATTTATGACAAGGATAATATTTACAATCCCTATTCTCAAAATATTTATAACTCGCTGTATAATCTTTTTCCATCTTAACCTACTTGATTATATCCACATATTTCTTTGTTTGTTCATATGGATTTCCGTTAAATACTGATGATCCCATTACGAATACATTAGCACCGGCATCCATTACTGTTTTAATAGTCTTTTCGTTGATACCACCATCAACCTGAACATCTACATTAAGACCACGTCTTGTAATCTCTTCTCTAACTGCCTTAATCTTATCAGTACAGCTCTCAATATATGCCTGAGCTCCAGCCCCTGGCTCTACTGTCATAACAAGAACCTGATCCACAAGCTCAAGGTATGGGAATACATCCTCAGCCTTTGTAGCTGGCTTGATAGACACAGATGGCTTCATACCAAGTTCTCTAATCTTTTTAAGACTATTAGAAGGATCCTTTAATGCCTCAAGATGTACTGTAAGAATCTCGGCACCAACAGCCTTAAATTTTTCATAATATCTCTCTGGTTCCACGATCATCAAATGAACATCAAGAACCATATCTGTATTACCTTTTATACAATTAATAACTGGAATACCAAATGAAATGTTAGGAACAAACATTCCGTCCATAACATCAATATGTAAATACTTAGCACCTGCATCGGAGACCATTTTAATCTGTTCTCCAAGTTTCAGGAAATCTGCTGACAAAATTGATGGAGCTAATATATTATTCATTACAAAACCTTCCGTTTAGAATCTATAGGTATTTTTGATTTCTGTAACAATCTTCAGATAATTCTCGTATCTATCTCTTGATACCTTTCCTTCTTCCACCGCCTGCTTAACTGCACAATCCGGCTCCTTATCATGCATACAGCCGTTAAATCTGCAATCATTCACATAGGGCATAAATTCTGGAAAATAATCAGAAGCCCTCTCCTGCTCGTGAAGCTTCGGTACATAAATAGACGAAAAACCTGGAGTGTCCAGAATAAATGATGTTGTCCCCTCAACCTCAAACTCAAACAATTCAGTATGTCTAGTTGTATGTTTTCCCCTTAATGTCTTCTTTGAAATATCTCCTGTTTCCATTATTTCCTTGCCAACAATGGCATTTATAAGTGTTGATTTACCAACACCACTTGGTCCGGCTACAGCAGATGTTTTACCTTTAAGAAGTTCTTTAACCTCTTCTATGTTTTTCTTATCCTTTGCACTTGTAAAAATAAGAGGTGCATCTATTCCCTTATAGATATCTCGTATTTTATCGATGACTACAGGATCCAAATCCTCTTTGTTGAAAATAAGAATTGGTTTAAGTCTCTCATGCAAAACGAAAAACAAAAATTTATCCAAAAGGTGAAAATTAGGTTCTGGATCTGTTACAGCAAATATAACAAGCATCTGATCTACATTGCTTACTGCTGGTCTGATAAGCTCATTAAATCTTGGAAGAATATCTACTATACTTCCTTCCATTTTATCCTTATCAACTATCTCCAGTTCACAGTCATCACCTACTAATGGCTTGATTTTCTTATCGCGAAGCTTTCCTATGGCATGACAGGTATATATGCAATTATCCTCGAAGGAATATACATAATAAAAACCTGCTATTCCCTTAATAATCTTACCCTTCATTACTGGAAATCCACTTCGTATGATACAACTTCTTCCACTGGAACATTTTCTATAGAAACTGTTCCATCTGGATTCTGAGTTTCTTTTGACTGATTTACTGTATAAATAACTTCAACCTTACCCTTTGATACACCATAAATACCTGAGATATTTATGTTAAGAGGGAATACTGGTGCTGACTCATGGAACAATTCTGTAGAACCATCCACTGTCTTAAGTACAACTGTAGCTGGTCCGCCTGTATATTTCTCAGGAGCCTGAACTACTATATTACAGTTATAATATCTTGGCTCTGGTCCAATACTAAGCTTCAATGTTACCTCTGCACCTTCCTTAATAACAGAATTAACTGTATAGCTTTGCCAGCAAACCTTACCTTCTTCTACTGTATCGCTATAGGTATCATTAGAAACTGATGTAACCTTCATACCTAAATCAGCTACTATCTGTCTTGCCTCTTCTTCAGTCTTACCTGTAAGGTCTGGCATTTTATTCTTTTCCTTTGAAGAGCCACTACTGATAACGATAGTTACCTCTGAACCATAAGATACTTTTGCATCTGCTTCAGGAATCTGTCTAATAACCATTCCCTTGTCATATTCCTGGCTCATTTCACTATCTTTCTTAACCTTAAAGCCATCTCCTTCAAGCTTTGAGGTTGCTTCAGATTCGTTCTTACCAACAACTGGTGGAATCTTAATTCCTTCTTCGTCGGCACATACAACCACCGTAACCTTAGTACCTTCAACTACACTTGTTCCTGCGCTAGGTGAAGTTCTGATTACTCTGTTAACCGTTACATCATCAGAATGTTCATATACTATTTCATACTCTAACTTAGCATTTTCAAGATATGTAATGGCTGAATTGTAATTCATATTGGTTACACTTGGTACACCAACAAATTTTTCTTTATTCTTATTTGTATCAAATGTTCCTACTAACTTAAATAAGAGAAGTAAGAATAATAATCCTATAATTACAGCAACTGCACCGATTATAAAGGTCTTAATCTTTTCGCTTGTATCATCCTTCTTTCTTGAAGAAGGTTTCTTTTTAGCTGGTAATGGTTTGCTCTTTGAAGGAGCATTTTTACTAGTATTCTTCTTAGGTGCACTACTTGTCTGACCTTGTGTATTATTTCCCTGAGTTTTTCTTCTTTCAGGATTCTGTGGATTTCTTGAAGGCTTTCTATTCTGATTACTATCAGCCTGTCTTCTATCCTCTTTCTTAACATTTGGAGGAAGTTCAAGATTCTCATCATGCTTTCTGCTATTTCTGATGATTCTCTCGTCATTTTCTATATCTGATGTATTTACATCATCATAGTTTCTCTTACTTCTTTCATAAATAGGAGCAAGATTAGTCTTTGTAACAGAATTCTGCTCATAAGTATCAATCTTAACGAAATTCTCATTTGGAGAAATATAAGCCTTCTTCAAATCCTCGATAACTTCGCTCATCTTCTGATATCTTCTGTCAGGGCTCTTTTGAGTACATTTTAAAATAATCTGCTCAATACTAATAGGAATGTCTTCTACATAAATTCTTGGTGAAGGCATCTCCTCCTGAATATGCTTAATCGCAATGGCAACTGTAGTATCACCATTAAATGGAACACGTCCTGTAACCATCTCAAAAAGAGTAATACCAAGTGAATAAATATCACTCTTCTCATCTGAAAATCCACCTCTTGCCTGCTCTGGAGAAGTATAGTGAACACTTCCCATAACATTACTTGAGATTGTATTAGATGTAGTAGTCTTGGCAATACCAAAATCAGTAACCTTTACCTTGCCATCCTTTGAAATAATTACATTCTGAGGCTTAATGTCTCTATGAATAATATTCTTGTTATGAGCTGCTTCAATACCTGATGCAATTGGAATTGCAATACTGATACATTCATTAATGGCAAGTCTTGATTTCTTCTCTATATATTCCTTCAATGTATATCCATCTACAAGCTCCATTACAATATAAGAGATTCCATTGTCCTCTCCTACATCATAAACAGTAACAATATTTGGATGCATAAGGTTAGCTGCGGCTTCAGCTTCTCTTCTGAATTTGGCTACAAATTCTCTGTTCTCGCTGAATTCCTGCTTAAGAACCTTGACTGCTACTACTCTGTTTAATTTATTGCATCGTGCTCTGTAAACATCTGACATTCCACCGGTGCCGATCAACTCTTGTATCTCGTATCGATCACCAATGACCATACCAATCTTTACCATACGTACCTCACTACTTTACTTCGTACTTAACCAAAACTACAGAAATATTATCTTTGCCACCATTTTCGTTTGCAGTATCAACAAGCTTTGTGGCAGCATCTTCAAGATCATCTGCATTTTGCGTAATCTCATAAATATCGTCGTCTTCAATCATATTGCTCAAACCATCTGAACACATGAAAATAACATCGCCATCCTTGAGTTCCACCTCAAAGAAGTCAACATTAACATTGCTTGAAGCTCCTATAGCTCTTGTAATTATATTTTTATCAGGATGATTTCTGGCAGAATTCCTGTCAATACCACCCATTCTTATCATTTCCTCTACAAGAGAATGGTCTCTTGTAATCTGTCTGATTCCATCATCTGACATAACATACAAACGAGAATCTCCGACATTTGCAACAGTAAGAATATTATCCTCAATAGTAGCAAGAACCAAAGTAGTTCCCATTCCTATCATATTGGAATCTTCCATTGCTTTCCTTCTTACTCGGGAATTGGCTTCGGTGATGGCGTCAGTGATAGCGCTTACTAATTTCTTCCCTTTACTCTTGGAACACATTTCAATAACTGTCTCAATAGTACACTTGGATGCATAGTCACCTGCTCTGTGACCACCCATTCCATCAGCAACAAGAAATAGATTATCAAGTGCTCCTAAAGGATAAACTGAAGTAAATACAAAATCCTGATTCAATTGTCTTAATCTACCGATATCTGTTTTAGATACAGCTTTAATCACCTTGAACCCCCGGGGTCTCTTCTTTATGCCTTCTTCTTAACTGTCCGCAGGCACCGTCAATATCTCGACCCATTTCCCTTCTAATAGTAACATTTATACCATTTTTTTCAAGTTTATTTTGGAACGCGAAGATTCGCGCTTTATCTGATCTTTTGTAATCTCTTTCCTTAATAGGATTAACAGGTATCAAATTAACATGACCGTTATGACCTTTTAACAGCCTGCTAAGTTCCTCTGCCTCTTTGTCATTATCATTAACACCAGCTACTAATGAGTATTCAAAACTCACTCTTCTCCTGGTTTTTTCATAATAATAATCACAAGCCTCAAGACACTCTTTTATTGTATATCGATTGGCTATAGGCATAAGTTCTTTTCTTTTCTCATCATTTGGCGCATGAAGAGATAATGCAAGAGTTACCTGAAGATTCTCATCAGCAAACTCTTTCATTTTTGGTACAAGCCCACAAGTTGATACTGTAACATTTCTTTGTGAAATATTCAAGCCTTCTTCACAGGTTAAGAGTCTTATAAACTTCACAAGATTATCAAAATTATCCATAGGCTCACCTGTTCCCATTACAACCACATTGGATACTCTCTCACCTGTAAGGCGAGTAATCTCGTAAATCTGTTCAAGCATTTCTGCAGGAGATAAATTTCTAAGCAATCCATCTAATGTTGAAGCACAGAATTTACACCCCATTCTGCAACCTACCTGAGAAGATATGCAAACGGAGTTTCCATGATGATATTTCATCCAAACACTTTCAACAAAATTGCCATCCTCAAGCTCAAACAAAAACTTTTTTGTACCATCGATTTTAGATTCCTGAACTCTTTCAGCTCTTATTTTGGTAAATGAATAATTCTCCTTTAATTTAGCTTTTAATGCAGCCGAAATATTACTCATATCATCAAAATCTTTAACTAACTTCACATGAATCCATTCATAAATCTGTTTGGCTCTGAATTTGGCTTCACCAAGTTTTTCAATTTCTTCTGTTAATTCACTTAATGATTTACTCTTTATCTCATCCATTTTTCTTTAATACCGCAATGAAGAAACCATCTGTATCATTTATCCCCTGAAGAAGCTGAATATTACCTTTATTGGCATACTCTTTCAAATTATCTGGGACAAATGTTAATTCATCAAAAACATAATCTTCTTTTGATAAAAATGAATTAATTCTTTCGATATTTTCTTCTTTATTAATTGTACAGGTGGAATAACAAAGATATCCGCCCTTCTTAACATATTTTGAAACATTATTAAGGATTTGTTCCTGAAGAAGCAAAAGACTCTCTATTCCTTCTTTCGAAAGTCTGTACTTAATATCCTGTTTCTTACCGATAACTCCAAGGCCAGAACAAGGCACATCTGCAACTACTACATCAAAGGCTTCAGCCCACTCTTCTCTAAATTCTGTAGCATCCTGTTTCTCTGTCTTAATATTCTTAAGCTTAAGTCTGTTAAAATTATCTGCCATCGTAAGAAGCTTATCAACAGAGATATCACAGGCTGTAATCTTGCTATCTGGGAATCTTTCTGCAATAAATGCACTCTTTCCACCAGGTGCTGCACATGCATCAAGGATATTTTTACCGAAAGGAACATTCTTACACATCAAAACACTACTTGCATCCTGAATAGTAATCTCACCTTTATTAAAGGCAGGGATTTCTGATAATCTTCCGGTTTTTGAAATCTTTATCATATTATCAAAGCCTTCAATATCACTTATCTGACATCCGCGCTTTAATAACTCATCCTTAATCTCTTCTATTCTTTCCTTTGACAGATTTTCCTTAAATCTTAAATGCAATCCCTTGCTGTCAAGTGATGCCTTAAGAATGGTTTCTACTGTTTCAAAAGGATATTGATTAATAAGTAATTCAACTACATCCTCTGGAATTGAATACTTAACATGAAGATATTTAGCATCCTTAGTCTCTTCAATGGCTATAGTATCTTTATTTCTTACAATAGTTCTTAATACACCATTTACAAATCCAGACAAACCAGTAAATCCTTTTTTCTTTGCAAGCATAACACTAAGATCAACTGCTGCCGTATCATATACTTCCATATAAAGAATCTGATAAACACCCATTTCAAGAATCGTTCTTATTACAGGCTTCATCTTAGAGGTCTTTGTCTTTGAATAAAGATTAATGATATAATCCAGTTCTATTTTTCTCTCTATAACACCCTTGATTAGTGTACCTATTATTGATTTTTCAAAATTGGATAAATAATCATATTTATCAAGAACTGCCTTTATTAGCACATGCGAAGGCACTGACTGTCTATCCTTCTCAAGCAGTGTTTCAAGAGCAATTCTTCTTATTTCAAATTCCTTATTCATTCTTTGTAAATCTGTCTCCGATATTTATCTTTTTACCAAGTAAATAGTCATGAACACTCATTTCTTTCTTGCCCTGAGGCTGAATTCTTAAAATCTCAAGCAAGCCATCACCCGTTTGTACGAAAATACTATTCTTTGTCACATTAGTAACAACTCCTGCTTCATTATCAGTATTTTCATTTATAACCTTTGCTTCGCTAATCTTAACTAAATTTCCATTTAAAAATGAAAATGTTCCTGGCCAAGGGAAGAAAGCTCTGATTTTCCTTCCAATAGAAACTGCACTTTCCTTGAAATCAATCTCTCCATCTTCCTTCTTGATCATTGAAGCGTAAAAAAGTGGTTCATCAGGCTGTTTTCTTGCACTTAATTTACCCTCTTCAAGAAGCTTTAAAGCATCTACAATAAGCTTAGCTCCTTCATTCATTAATTTGTCATGAAGGGTATCTGAATTATCTGTATCCTCAATTGCTATCTCACCTACAAGTAAGATATCTCCTGTATCAAGACCTTCATCCATCTGCATAATTGTAACGCCTGTTTTCTCTTCTCCATTAAGAATTGACCACTGAATTGGAGCTGCTCCCCTGTACTTAGGAAGTAATGAAGCATGTATGTTAATACATCCATACTTTGGCATTTCAAGAATCTCTTTTGAAAGAATCTGACCGAATGCAGCTACTACAAATACATCTGCTTCGTAATTCTTTAAATATTCAACATTTTCTGCTCTTTTAATTCTATCTGGCTGAAATACTTCAATGCCAAGTTTTTCAGCTTCCACCTTAACTGGTGGTGGAAGAAAAAGTTTACTTCTTCCTTTTGGTTTATCTGGCTGTGTTACTACAAGAGTAATCTCATGTCCGGCCTCTGCAAGAGCAGTTAACGCTCCAGCTGCAAATTCCGGAGTTCCCATAAATACTATTTTCATTCAAACCTCTTATTCTTCTTCTGTACTCTGAAGTTCACCTTCAACTCTGTCTACGTAAAGAATTCCATCAAGATGCTCAATCTCATGAACTAAAGCTCTTGCAAATAATTCTTCTCCTTCAATTTCAACCCACTCAAAAGCTTCATTACGAGTCTTAACCTTAACCTTCATAGGTCTTGTTACCTGTCCTGCCTTACCTGGTACCGAAAGACATCCTTCCATACCTGTCTGCTCGCCTTCTGTATAGATGATTTCAGGGTTAATAAGAACTACTGGACCTTCTCCAACATCAATAACTGCTATTCTTTTTCTAACGCCAACCTGAGGAGCCGCAAGACCAACTCCGTCTGCGTCATACATTGTATCTACCATATCATCAATTAATTCAAGAATTCTTGGAGTTAACTCTGTTACTTCCTTACATGTACAACGTAAACAGTCTTCACCCATTTCTCTGATTTTTCTTAATGCCATTTTGTCCTCCTTTAGAAGCCGTTAACCGGATTGAAATCAAACATTACCGATTCTGTCTTCAACTTAAATTTTTCTGTTTCAAATTCTATTTTATCTTTTATCTTTATCAAATCATCGTAATCTATCGCCTTGATGTAAATAACTCTTCTGTACTGATCACACTTCTTTGACAGTGAAGCATTTCCAGGACCTATTATCTGAATGTCTTTTTCAAAAGACATCGAATCAATATATCCCTTTAACACCTTAGATAATTTTATCACTCTTTCTTCAATACTTCCAATAATTTGTACAGCAAGAAGATTTCCAACTGGTGGATAAAGCATTAATGCCCTGAAAGCTATCTCTTCTTCATAGAAGGCATCGTAATCCTGCTCCTTGGCTCTCTCTATAGCATAATGCTCTGGCTGATAGGTCTGAATCACAACTTCACCAGGATTATCGCCTCTGCCCGCTCTTCCCGACGCCTGCACAAGCTGTTGAAAAGCTCTCTCTCCTGCCCTGTAATCAGGAGCATTTATTGCCATATCTGCTGCCATTACTCCAACTAAAGTAACACCCTTGAAGTCATGACCTTTTACAATCATCTGAGTTCCTATTAGTATATCAGCCTCTCTATTTGAAAATCTGGAAAGAATAGCCTCATAGTCCTCCTGATGTTTAGTGGAATCCGCATCCATTCTAAGCACTAATGCATATGGGAATTCTTTCTTCACCATCTGCTCTATCATCTCCGTGCCTGCCTTAAAGCCTTTAATCTTATCAGAACCGCATTTTGGACATTTTTTCATCATTGGTATCTCATGACCGCAATAATGACATCTCAATGAGGAATCATAATGAAGAGACAAGGATACATCACAGTGAGGGCATTTAACAACCTCTCCACATTCTCTGCAGGATACAAATCCAGAAACACCTCTTCTATTTAAGAAAAGCATTATCTGTTCATGCTTTTCCAATCTGTCTTTAATAAGAGAGTGAAGTCTTCTTGAAAATACAGATTTGTTACCTTCCCTCAATTCTTCTCTCATATCTTCAACATAAACCTCAGGGAGTGTATTTCCTGTTAATCTGCTATTTAATTTATATAATTTGTATTCACCACTCTTACATCTATAATAACTATCAACAGAAGGAGTTGCTGAACCGAGTACCAGAATCGAATCAGTAAGCCTTGCTAATTCTCCTGCCACTTCTCTAGCGTGGTATTTAGGCATATTATCAGCCTTATAAGAGCTTTCATGCTCTTCATCAATAATAATGATTCCAAGGTTATCAAATGGCGTAAATAAAGCAGATCTTGGTCCTATCATTATCTTGACCTGACCTTCTTTTACCTTCAAATACTGATCATATCTCTCCCCTTGAGTCATCTTGGAATGAATAACCGAAACGCTGTCTCCAAATCTTGCATAAAATCTCATAAGATTCTGATAAGTGAGGGCTATCTCAGGTATAAGCATTATTGCCTGCTTACCCTCCTTTAATCTATCCTCTATAAGCTTCATATAGACTTCTGTTTTACCAGAACCAGTTATTCCATGTATAAGATATGTATTCCTAAGTCCATTATTTAAATCTGCATTTACATCATCCACAATAAATTGCTGTTCTTTGGATAGAATATGTTCTGTATCCTCTGGTCTATCAATCTTAATAGGATTCCTGTAAATAGTTTCCTGATTGATGGCTATAACATCATTTTTTACCAAGGACGCAATAGACTGAGCTGATACATTCATCTTGCCTGTGATGAAGCTGTAGGAAATATCTGAATACTTAATTAACTCTCTAAGTAACCTCTCCTGAGCATTTTTATGCTTCCTCTTTGCTTCTTCAGCTAAGGATGACAAGGCTGCCTTATCAACCTTTGATACAACTCTTTTATTAACTTCCTGCTTAACAGTTTTCTTAACTGGCATTACCGTTTTAAGAGCACAAATCTGTGTTGAACCATAAGTCTTTCTTATGTAGCTGGCCAACTTAATAAGTGTACTATCCGCCTTTATGGATTTAGGAAGTATTTCCTTTATATATTTAATTTTTGATTCATCAAACTCTGATTTATCCGTAAGTTCTATTACATATCCATTTATCTCTTTATTGCCTATTCCAAATGGAATTACTACCTGACTGCCTTCTTCTATAATTCCTTCAAGCTTCTCAGGTACAGCATAGGTAAATGCTCTGTCTAAAACCTCCACAGATATATCTATAATAACCAAAGCGTACAACATTTAATCCTCTTGTAAACTATAAGTTCCGTACTTAATCTCTTTCATCAGTTTAGATACTAAATTAGGATCAACATCTCCTACATTCATTGTAGTTACATGGGCCGCAGCTACACTTACTGAATAAATTGCTGCTTCCTCTAAAGAAGCCTTCTTAATAAGTGAATGAATAAGTGCTGCCAAAGTTGAATCTCCACTTCCTACAGTATTCTCCACTATAACCCTTGGGGCCTTGCATACTATAAGTCTGTTCCTTGCAAACAATAATAAGCCCTTTGCTCCTAAAGTAACGCAGATAATCATTATTCCCATATCTCTTAATTCAAGTAAATCCGGAAGCAGAACATTCTTAAAGGATGCACTTTCAAAGAACTCATCAAAGCCTTCATCCAAAGCAGTAAAATCATATTTATGTTTAGTAAGATTTTCAAACTCTGAAAGATTAGGCTTTATTATAAAAGGTGCGTGTTTTACTCCTGTCTCTAAAGCATCACCTGATGTATCAAGACAAACTGGCACATCTGCTTCATTTGCTATATCTGTAAGTACTGCATACATCTCATCTGTTAATCCAATTGGAAGGCTTCCTGATAAAACAACCATATCAGCCCTGGCTACAAGCCTTCTATAGAGCTTAATAAAATTAATTTCGCTCTCAGCATCAACAAGATGTCCTCCCTCAAGAATCTCTGTGACCTTACCTTCATCATCAATATAGTTCATATTGGTTCTTGTTTCGGTAACCAGTCTTACAAATTCATAAGGCATATTTCTTTGTTTTAATTCTTCGACAATGACCTTACCAGTTTTACCGCCTATGAAGCCAGTTACTAATGCATCGTCTCCCTGAATTTTAAGGTCGAATGCAACATTTATAGCTTTACCACCAGCATGAACTGATTCAAGTCTTGCTCTGTTAACTTCGCCTGGTTTTATTTTGTTGATTCTTAACATCTTATCCAATGCTGGATTAAGTGAAACGCAAAGTATCATATTTACCTCATGAATATTTATAATCTTTCAGTGTAAATTCTATATTCCTAAATCCATTAAATTCATTAATATCTGGCATATAGGAAACTGTAATCAATAGATTCTCATCCTCTATTCCATCATAGGAATAGAATCTATCAAGGCAATCCAAAGAGATTTTCTCAAGGAGAAATTCTTCAAATTCTTCACACTTTCTCCAATACTTTAATAATCTTGTTTTGCCCTGCTTATCTCTAACTGTAAGGAAAAGGTGTTGTCCTTCACTTCCAGTCTTTTTTCCTTTAACAATCTTTAAAGACTGAAGTGCAAATACAGGTGTAACATTTCCTGTACCAAAAGGCTCCAATCTTTTGATACTATCAATAGTTTTATCTGTTACATAAGAAAAAGGCATATCCGCATCAATTCTTAGTTTTTCTGTAAGGTCTTCTTTGGTAAGCGCACTTACATCATTTATCTTCTCTTTAAATGCCTGAAGGTTTTCTTTCTTAAGACTCATTCCACAAGCAGCCTTATGACCACCGAATTTACTTAAAAGGTCGCTGCACTTTTGAATATTCTCAATAAGATTAAATTCATCGATTGATCTTCCTGAACCAGTGAGTCCCTCAGGTGAATCAGTCAATACAATACAAGGTCTGTAATACTTCTCCTTTAATCTGCCGGCTACTAGTCCACAAATAGACATATGGCATTTAGGAAGATACATTACAATTATATCATCAAGGCCATTCTTTTTTGATAGTATTCTGTCAATTTCTTCATTCGCCTCAACAAAACATTCTTCTGTAATAATCTTACGTTCTTCATTAATCGAAACTAATTCTGTTGCTATTAAATCAATTTCTTTTAAATCATCACTTACAAACAATTTAACTGCTCTGTCTGCCACATCTATTCTTCCTGTAGCATTTATGCATGGGCCGATTTTAAATCCTATATCACCTGTCTTTGAAGGACCATCTTTTTCAGCAATTCCTGTCTTATTAGCCAAAGCTCTGAGTCCTTTATTAGTAGGTTTTTTAAGTCTGTAAAGAAGCCATTTTACTGCCTTTCTATTTTCCTTAATAAGAGGCATTACATCTGTATCAGTAGCAATAGCTGCAAGCTCAAGAAGTTCATATTTAAGGCTTTCAAATGAATCATCATTTTCAAACAAAGCACATAATAACTTAAATGCAACCATAGCCCCACAAATATCAGCGAAAGGATATTTATTATTTGGACATTTAGGATTAACAAGAGCATTCCATTTAGTTGGAACCATTGCTTCTGTCAAGGTGTGATGGTCAGTCACCACCACCTTCATTCCATAATCAAAAGCCTTATCAATCGCTTCCTTTGCAGAAATACCATTATCACAGGTAACTATTATTCCAACTTTATCTTCATAAGCCTTATCAACTATATTTACGTTAATTCCATAGCCCTCGGTGAGTCGGTTTGGAATGGCAAAATCACAATCAAGTCCGTAAGCCTTAAGGCCTTTCATTAGAATGGCTGTAGCTAAAACGCCATCTGCATCATAATCGCCTATGATTCTGCATTTAAGATTTGCTGCTTTACTCTCTTTAATTGTTTCTACCGCTTCTTCAATATATGGAAGTCCTTCATACAAGAAACTACCCGTGATATCCTCATCAAGGAAATCCTTCATTTCCTCAAGACTTTCCAATCCCCTGTTAACCATTAGCCTTACAGCTACTGGGTCAATATCCAATTCCTTTGACAGACCATTAAAATCCGCATTCTTTTTAATTAATGTCCAGTATTTCATCTAAACCCCAAATATATTCCTTTAATAAGTACTATTTAACAAAATAAGCCTCGCATAAAGCAAGGCTTATCATATTTATTAATTGTACTGATTATTTATGGTAAATCATCTTCGTCGTCATCATCTCTTGGTACAAATACCTTTCTTAAGAACATCCAAATTGTTCCTGCGAGGCAAACTGATGAATATGTACCACAAATGATACCAATCATAAGTGGAAGAGCAAATTCCTTAATTGATGTTACACCAAGAATGTAGAGTAAAAGTACCATTACAAATGTAGTAAGTGAAGTAAAGATACTACGTGATAATGTCTGTGTAATAGAACTATTTACAATCTTATTAACATCAAGAACTTCTGCTTCATTACTCTTTTTCTTCTTACGAGAACCTTGAGCCTCAATTCTTGCCTTCTCTTCTTTGAGTTCCTCACGGATTCTATCGAAGATAACGATTGTGGCATTAATCGAGTAACCTACAATGGTCAGCATACAAGCGATGAATGTTGAACCAACACCAATTCTTGCAACTGCATAGAATGAAAGAACAATAAGTACGTCATGAATAAGACAAGCAATACTTGCAACACCAAATCTGAAATCTGAGAATCTGATCCAGATATAAAGAAGCATACATAATACAGCGATTGAAACAGCTATAATTGATTCCTTCTTCATTTCTCCTGAAATTGTAGCTGAAATAGTTTCAGATACTAAAGAACCCTCTAAGGCTCCAAATGAATTAACAAGTGTGTCTTCAAGAACATCTCTTTCTGATTCTTCAAGTGATCTTGTCTTAATAATAATTTCATTGCTGCCTTCAACCTTCTGAATCTGAACATCACCATCACCTGTAATCTTTTCAATAGAAGGTGTGATTGTTGTATCAATCTCAGAGATTGACATATCTTTGCCAAGTACTACTGATGTAGATGTACCACCCTTAAACTCAAGTGAGTAATTTAAGGCTCCGCCATCCTTTACACCGTGGAATACCATGAATCCAAAACCGATAAGGATAAGACCTATTGATACTGTTGCAAAAATGCCGCCCTTACTTAAGAAGTTAACTGGCTTTCTTTGCTTGCCAACACCAAAGAGCTTGAGATTAGTTAATCCCATTGCAATAAATCCCTGAAGGATAATTCTTGTAACAACAAGAGCTGTAAACATTGAAAGTGCAATACCTATAGCAAGTGTCTGAGCAAAGCCCTTTACAGAACCTGAACCAAAGAACATAAGTACTATGGCTGCAATAAATGTTGTAATATTACCATCGAGGATGGCGCTTAAAGCTTTCTTAAAACCAATACTTACTGAATCTTCAAGAGTCTTACCTGTTGCAAGTTCTTCTCTGATACGTGCGAAAATAATAACGTTAGCATCTACCGCCATACCGATTGAAAGAATAATACCCGCAATACCAGGAAGTGTAAGTGTTATCGCATCCCTAAATATTGACATGATTACTACAATCAGAACTGTGTAAAGTGCAAGTGCAAGTACTGAAGCAAAACCTGGAAGGAAATAGATTGCAACCATGATTACTGCAACTATTCCAAGACCGATAGCTGCTGCAAGGATTGAAGTCTTAACTGCTTCTGAACCAAGCTGAGCACCTACAATATTTGAACGAAGTTCTTCAAGCTTTAACTTTAAAGCACCGATACGAATCTTTGAAGCAAGTCTGTCAGCTTCTGTATGATTCTTCATACCTGTTACTGTAGCTTCACCCTGAGTAATAACTACTTCTACTCTTGGTACTGAAATAAAGTTTCCATCGTAGTAGATAGCAATTGTTTCACCCTTTGCCTTAGCTCTTCTTGTACCATCAGCGAACTTCTCTGTACCTTCTTTATCAAATTCAAGAGCAACTACATCCTGCTTGTTACCTGTTGTCTTGTCTTCTGATGTCATAGCCTTAGCAGCCTTAACATTCATACCTTCAAGAATAACTGAGCCATCAGCAATTACATCTTCGATTGGTCTTAAAAGAACATATGAAATGTTTTCTTCTTCGTAAGATGACTTATCATACTTGATTGTATTTCCATTCTCATCTACCTTAGCAAGAAGAGTTTCATCATCATAAAGAACTGTTGTATTCTCGTCTAAATAAATATACTTGTTGAAGTTCTCATTACAATATACTAAATCACCATTAGCTGATACTTCATATGAGTAGTTATATTCACCATTTTCATTAGTCTGTGAAATAAAATAAAGTGAACCAGGTCTACCTAATTCTTCAAGAATAGTAGAAGCATCTGAAACGCCAGGAATTTCGATTGTAATTCTGTCATTATTAGTACCTTCCTGATAAACCTGAGCCTCTGTTGAGTATGTCTCAGCTTTATTTCTCAACTTCTCCATAGTATCATTCATATCTTCAGCAGTTGGATTCTCTTCTCCTACTACCTGATAAGTAATACTAAGACCACCTGCTAAATCAAGGCCCTGAGAAATATTCTTATAACTTCCCACTTTACCTTTTCCTATACCAATCACTGCAATATAGCCAAGAGCAATAGTTGCAACGATGACAAGAAGAAAAGCTAAAATTTTCAATTGTTTGTTCTTCATTATATCTATCCTTTCATAAATACATTCAATTGCACAACATCTAATTATGCCATAATTACCTTAATAATTCAAGTCGAACGAACTATGACTTACCAGGAGATTTTGATTATTATTTTACTTATATCAAACAAAATCTTACGCTTTTACTCTTCGTCCTTACTTTCCTTTTCTGGAAGTTCTATTCTAACCATCTGAATTCTGTTTCTTGACACCTTTATAGCCGTAAGAACTGTGCCATCTTCAAGTGTAACAACTTCCCCATCCTTAGGGAGTCTGTCAAGAAAATCTATCATCAGACCACCTATAGAATCATAGTCCTCACTTTCAAATTCAGTATCAAGAGAATCATTTATATCATCAAGCTTAAGATTACCAGGTACAACATACTCGGTTTCAGAAATCTTTCTAATAAGTTCTTCCTCATCGCTGTCATACTCGTCTCTAATTTCACCTACAATCTCTTCAAGCAAATCTTCAAGAGTAATCATACCCTCTGTATCACCATACTCGTTTAGAACAATCGCAATGTTGTTAGCAGATGATCTCATCTCAGCTAGAAGCTCTGAAGTATTCTTATTCTCATAGGTGTAATAAGGTTCTCTTAAGAAATTATCGATTTTAAAATTATCCGGATTCTTAACAAAGAGGAAATCCTTCATGTTAATAATACCAACAACATTTTCCTTCGTTTCCTTATACACTGGAATTCTTGTATACATATTCTCTCTGAAAATACTCATTATCTCTCGATATGAAGCTGCTTTTGAAACCATTACCATATCAATTCTAGGTATCATGATATCTCTGGCCTTTGAATCGCCAAGGTCGAAAAGATTAATAATCATATCCTTTTCTTCCTCTTCAATAACACCATCTTCATGAGAAGCATCAAGAATTGTTCTAAGCTCACCCTCTGTCATCGAGTTATCTTCATCATTTGCCTTAATTCTTAATATCCACATGATAACTAAGGATAATTTATCTACAAGGAAAATAACTGGAGTTAAAATGATCAGGTATACAGCAAAGAATTCTGAATAAAATAAAACAATCTTATCTGCCTTAATCTTTGCCCACTGCTTAGGAACTATCTCACCTAGAAGTAAGATAATAAGTGTAAGTGCACCAGTAGCTACTGATACTGCCCATGAATATCCTGTTTTATATGCAAGTGTTGTTGCCAAAGATGAAGCAGCAATATTAACTACATTATTTCCTATAAGAATTCCACTTAAAAGCTTTGAATAGTTATCAAGTATTTTTAATACTCTTTTTGCTTTTTTATTGCCTTCATCCGCCATACTTTTCATCTTGTTTTCATTTACACAGTTAAAAGCTGTCTCCGATGATGAAAAGAATGCTGATAAAATAATCAATACTAATAGAACTATTCCCTCTATTACTATGTCCAATATTTCCTCCTTTAGCTACATAAATAGCCTTAAATAAATCATAAATTCCATTAAATATTTAATACACATCCAAAAAATTAGAATATCATAGATAATCGCATTAAACAATTAGTAAATTCTACATAAAATCTCTAATAAATGCGTAAATACAATAATTCGAACTCACTAATTTTTTAATTAAAAAAGCGCTCCCTGTGGAAACGCTTCTTAACTTACATAATATATTTTGTTTCAAAATCTACAACAGGTATTGGCCTGTCATACAAAAATCCCTGCATTGTATCACAGCCAAACTCGTAAACCGTTTTCTCTTCATCACTGTTCTCAATACCCTCACATACAATATCCATCTCAATCTCATTAAGGATTTTAATAAGACCTTTGATAATATTTTTACCCTTAGCATTATTAAGTGAATTCTTAATAAATCCTTTATCTAACTTAATAATATCTACAGGAAGAATTCCAATCATATTAAGTGATGAGTAGCCAGAACCAAAATCATCTACAGATACCTTAAATCCATGAGCTCTAAGCTCTTCAATCTTATCAATAAGGAATGATGTCTCTTCGAAGAATACTGACTCAGTTACCTCAAATTCAACATATTCAGGTGAAATACCATACTGATCAAATTCACTAATAATATTTTCAACTAAAGTATCATAATAAAAATGAATCTTTGATAAATTAATTGAAACAGGAACAACCTTCTTGCCCTGATCAAGCCATGAGCGAATCATTTTAAATACATATCTCATAACATAATGATCAAGCTCAATAATCTTACCTGAATCCTCAAGTATAGGAATAAATACATCAGGAGAAACAACCTTACCATCCTCATCAAGAAGTCTTGTAAGAGCTTCTGCTCCCTTTATACCTTTATTCTTAACACTCATCTTAGGCTGTAAATAAACAAGAATTGCTTCCTCTTCTAAAGCCTTTTCAAATAATGGAATAATCTTAGATTCTGTTTCCTTCTGCTTCTGCATTGCTTCTGTATAAATACCATAAGGAACTGTATATACACCCTTAATGCTTCTTCTGGCAATATTTGCCTTATCTACACAGGAAGTAATCTGCTCTGAATTATCATTAATAATATAAACACCTGTATTAAGATGAATTGCAGTTTTTGGAAATTCACTTCTGTTTTTGGCACAAAAATCAATCTGAAACTGTGTCAGTTCCTTTCTCTTTTCGTCCCATTTATCAAAACTAGCATATTGGAAAAGACCAACGATATGATCCGAATAAGAATGACATGCTACAACGCAGTCCTCGGAACCTATAAATGCATCAGCTAATCTCGCAATAAGCTTATCGCCAGCTTCAACACCATAAGTCTTATTAATATCTTTGAAATTTGAAAAGTCAGCAGAAATCACAACAAAATGAGCATCTTCTTCAGCTGCCCCGGAAACAATACCTGTTGTGACCTTTACAAACTCGTCAAAGTCTAACAAATCCACTATCTTAACAAGATTATCCATGATTCTCCACCCTAAATATTAGTAATTATAAATCATATCAAATCCGATTATAACTCCCCTAAAATAATCTTATCATAGGGAGTATGTATTGTCTATGAAATAAATAATAATTTTTCACAAATAAATTACATTTTAGACTTTTCTAATACCTTGATAAAAAGCATACATATTCTTCATTTTCCATAACCTTTATATAATTCGCAACTCTCTTTTCATTCTCCATTATCAGGCCGTTTTCAAAGTCGCAATAAAACTTATTCATACCATAAGCCATTCCCTTTCCTTTAAGCTTCACATAGCTTTCTTTTATAGCCCAAACTCTGATTATTTCTGTTAATGAGTCTTCACTTCTATCGATATGTTCTAAATCCTTGTCATGATAATATCGCCTTGCAAATTCATACTTGATTTCCTTCTTTTTTTGAATATCTACACCCATCTCTTCATCACCGATGGCGCATACTGCATATTCTCCTGAATGTGAAATATTAAAATACAAGTTATCATCCTTAACAAAAGGCTTTCCAAATTCATTTGTTGTAAGAGGAATATCACGCATTCTGTCTTTATTTATGAAATCATAATCTTCCAGAACCACTATTTCTCCATCAGAATAATTTGTATATTCCTTTGAGAAGCATTTTAATATTGCTTTTCCAAGGAAAGAAAGAAACCTGTCCTCCTTAAAACGAAATCTGTCTATTCTTTCCTTTTCTTCTAACGACAAAAGGGACATCTTATCAAATAAGATGTCCTCTTTATTAATATCCAGTTTACATACAAATATAACTATCATTATTCTTCTGTTTCTGCTGGTAAATCTACTTTAATACAAAGCTCCTCAAGCTGCTTAACATCAACTGTTCCAGGAGCATTTGAAAGAAGGCAGCTTGCATCCTTAACCTTAGGGAATGCCATTACGTCACGGATACTCTCAGCACCAGTCATTAACATGATAATTCTATCAAGACCAAATGCAAGACCTGCGTGAGGTGGTACACCATACTTGAATGCATCAAGAAGGAAGCTGAATCTCTCATACGCTTCTTCTTTAGTGAAACCAATTTTCTCAAACATTAATTCCTGGACATCTGACTGGTGAATTCTTACTGAACCACCACCAAGCTCTGTACCATTTAATACGATATCATAAGCTTTAGCTCTTACAGCACCTGGATCTGTATCAAGTAATGGAAGATCCTCATCCATAGGCATTGTAAATGGATGGTGAACTGCAACGAATCTCTTTTCCTCCTCATCCCACTCGAGAAGAGGGAATTCTGTTACCCAGAGGAAATTGAACTTAGTATTATCAATCATATCAAGCTGCTTAGCAACTTCAATACGAAGCGCACCAAGAACATCAAATACAACCTTATTCTTATCTGCAGCAAAGAGTAATAAATCTCCTGCCTTACCATTCATAGCCTTAACAAGGTTTGCAAGTTCTTCTTCTGTCAAAAACTTAGCAAAGCTTGACTTATAAGTACCATCAGAATTTACGCAAAGATAAGCAAGACCTTTAGCACCATAACCCTTAGCGAATTCTACTAATGCATCAATCTTCTTACGAGGCATTTCAGCCTGGCCTTCAACATTGATACCACGAACTGAACCACCATTTTCTAAAGCTGACTTAAATACAACAAACTCTGAATTCTTAACTGTCTCTGAAACATCTGTAAGTTCCATTCCAAATCTTGTATCAGGCTTATCTGAACCGAATCTGTTCATTGCCTCATTCCATGTCATTCTCTGAATTGGAAGTGTAACATCAACATCAATTGTCTCTTTGAAAATCTTCTTGATAAGTCTTTCATTTACATCGATTACATCATCAACATCTACGAAAGATAACTCCATATCAACCTGTGTAAATTCTGGCTGTCTGTCAGCACGAAGGTCCTCATCTCTAAAGCACTTAGCAATCTGATAATATCTGTCATATCCAGAGCACATAAGGAGCTGCTTGAAAAGCTGTGGTGACTGTGGAAGTGCATAGAAGTTACCTGGATGTACACGGCTTGGTACAAGATAGTCTCTAGCACCTTCTGGTGTTGACTTACAAAGAATTGGAGTTTCAATCTCAAGGAAGCCTTCATCTGTAAGGAAGTTTCTAATCTTGCCTACAACCTGTGAACGCATAATAAGGTTCTTCTGAATATCAGGTCTTCTAAGGTCAAGATATCTATATTTAAGTCTGATATCTTCCTTTGTCTTTGAATCTGCTTCAATTGGGAAAGGAGGTGTAAGTGCTTCTGAAAGCACTCTTAATGAGTTTGCTCTTACTTCAATAGTACCTGTCTTAAGGTTCTCATTTGCAGCACCACCACGCTTAATAACCTTACCAGTTACAGCGATAACATACTCACTTCTAATTCCTTCAGCCTTAGCATATGTAGCTTCATCTACGAATTCATCGCCTTCGCCAACCTCGAAAATAATCTGGATAATACCAGAACGGTCACGAAGATCTGTGAAGATAATACCACCTTTATTTCTGCTCTTCTGTACCCAGCCCATTACTGTAATCTGCTGTCCGATATTAGCTTCGCTAACCTCTGTACATCTGTGTGTTCTCTTTAAACCAGCCATTGATTCAGCCATTGTTAAATTACCTCTTTTCTTAATTCTTAAGTCCTTCTACATAGAAATCCTTAAATTCTGTATAACCTTCATTCTTAAGAGTTTCCTTCTGGAACTTTTTATTTTTATTCATTTTAGCAATAAGTACAACCTTGCCTGTGTTTCTAAGTTCTGCTGCTTCCTTAATGATTTCACCCATTCTGGCAGCATCCATTCCCTTTTCAACAAGGAATGCATATTTTTCTGTCTCACCAGGAACCTTAAATCCTCTATCAAGAAGGATTGTAATAATTCTTTCGAAACCAATTGAGAAGCCACATGCTGGAGTATCATTTCCAGTGAACTTACCAATCATCTTATCATAACGTCCACCACCAGCTACTGAACAGTTAAGCTCAGCCATTTCAATCTCAAAAATAGTTCCTGTATAGTATCCCATACCTCTTACGAGTGTTGGGTCAAAAGCAATTTCACAATTAGCAACCTTAGCTGCCTCAACTGTTGAAAAGATTTCCTTAAGGTTATCAATAACTCCATCCTCAATTGAATCCTTAAGTGCTTCCTTAAGATACATCAAAGCATCATCTGCTTTGTTCATCTCATCAAAGAGTGCCATATATTTATTAACTACAGCTTCTTCGAATCCATTATTAATTAAATCTTCCTTAACACCATCAAATCCGATCTTATCCATCTTATCAAGAATGATAAATACTATATCCATCTGATCTTCTGGGAAGCCTGCATATACAGCCATAGCCTTAAGGATTCTTCTCTCATTCATCTTAACTCTGAAATTTTCAAATCCAAGCTTTGAAAGAAGTGTTGTAGTTGCAAGTACAAGTTCGATTTCAGCAAGGTTACTTGCCTCACCAAGAATATCGATATCACATTGCATAAACTGTCTAAAACGACCTTTCTGTGGTCTGTCAGCTCTCCATACATTTCCCATCTGAAGTGCTTTGAAAGGCTGTGGAAGATTTGCTGAATTATTTGAATAAAATCTTGCAAGAGGAACTGTTAAATCATAACGAAGACCTGAATCAACAAGATCATTTTCTTCCTTTGCTTCGGCAAGATTTAATTTCTCACCTCTTTTTAATACCTTGAAAATAAGTTTCTCATTTTCTCCACCCTGCTTTGAGCATAAGTTTTCTATGTGCTCAACGCATGGAGTTTCAATGTGTGAAAAACCAAAAGTTGAATAAGTTTCCTCAATCTGTCTAATGCAGTAATCGCGGATTCTCATTTCCTCTGGCATTATATCTTTCATTCCTGTAGTAGGTTTTTTTACTAAACTCATATCTGTCTCTCTTTCATATTGCTTATTTGCTTATAATTTTTAGTAAGCTAATGGATTGTACTTTCTCTCGTGCTCGATAGTAGTAAAATCATTATGGCCAGGATATACCTTAACATCCTCAGGAAGTTCTAATAATCTCTTAACTGATTTACGCATATCTTCTTCTGAACCAGTTTCGAAATCAGTTCTTCCATAAGTCTCTCTGAAAAGTGTGTCTCCACTAAAAAGAAGCTTCTCTTCCTCAAAATAGTAGCATACACTTCCTGCTGTATGACCTGGAGTTTCAAGTACCTTACATTTCATTGAGCCAATCTCAATAACGTCTCCCTCTTCCACCTCATGGTCAAGCTTAATTCTTATTTCTTTATTAATCTTGAACGACTGATTAAGTTCTGGATCGGCATATAATGGCGCATCTTTTTTTCCACCATATACAGGAGCCTTAACCAGCATTTCAATTCCATCAACACCAATAATATGATCAAAATGGGCATGTGTAAGTAATACGCCCTTTATCTGAAGACCTTTCTCCCTTAATCTGGTAACAAACATATCACCATCTCTTGCCGGATCAATAATAATACAATCAAATTCTCCATCACGATGTAAGAAATAAGTATTATTATCAAGAAGGCCAATTGTAAGACATCCTACTTTAATATCTGACATTATCCTTTAGTCCTTTCAACATCAATTACACCATCAATTGCTCCAATCTTATCCATAAGCTTCGAGAAATCCTCTTTGCTTCTGATTCTGAAAGATAAATGCATTGTAGCAATACCCTTCTTTGAGACATTTGTATGTAATGAATTAATCATAATATCTCGCTCTGAGAAAATCTTAGTAACCTCATAAAGAAGTCCTGTTCTCTCCTGTGCGAAAATAGTAACTTCTGCAACGAAATTATCAAGAACGCCATCAAGAGCTTCCTCCTGCCAGTCAGCCTCAATAATTCTGTTCTGGTCTTCTTCTGAAAGAAGTTCCTTTGACATATTTACACAATCACATCTGTGAATAGTAACACCACGGCCTCTTGTTATAAATCCAATAATCTTATCTCCTGGAATAGGATTACAGCATTTACCAAATCTAACTGCAACATCATCTGTGCCATTAACAAGTATACCATTCTGTGATGCATGTCCGTCTGCTCTTCTTGAATTGCCCTTGATCGACTCTAAAATCTCATCATTGGTTAAAACCTTAGGGTGATCCTTCTCATACATGGCTACAATTCTGTTAATAGCCTGCATTTCCTTGATTCCACCATGACCAATAGCCGCTAACAGGGCATCCCAGTCTTTAAATGAGTAATGATCAAGAAGTCTTCTCTTATATTCATCATTAAGCATCTCATTAAGGTCTATGTTCTTTTGCTTGCAAAGTTCAAGCATCTTCTCACGGCCTTTAATGATATTCTCATCCTTTTGCTGTCTCTTAAACCACTGATTAATCTTGTTCTTAGCCTGTGTTGAACGAACCTTCTTAAGCCAGTCACGACTTGGACCATTAGAAGAATGACTTACAATAATCTCAACAATATCACCATTCTTAAGAATGTAATCATTTCCAACATGAACATTATTAACGAGCGCTCCACTCATGAAGTTACCTACGTCTGTATGAATAGCATAAGCAAAATCAATAGGTGTAGAACCGCTAGGCAATTCTACTGTTCTGCCCTTAGGTGAAGAGCAGTATATATTTTCTGTGAAGATATCAAGGTCATTATGAATAAGTGATAAGAATTTCTCATTATCCTCTTCCTCAAGACACTCTGTAAGACCTCTCAGCCAGTCAGCCTTTTCAACTTCCTTGGTTGATACCTTCTTACCATCTGATTCCTCTTTGTATTTCCAGTGTGAAGCAATACCATACTCAGCTTCCTTATGCATCTCTCTTGTTCTTATCTGAATTTCGAAAGGCGCCTTAGCATCAGTTGTATCAAATACAGTCGTATGGATAGATTTATATCCGTTCTCCTTAGGGTTGGCAACATAATCCTTAAATCTGTTATTCATAGGCTTGAAATGCTTATGAACATATCCTAAGGCTGTATAAATATCTGTTTCATCTTCAACAATAATTCTTACTGCAAACAAGTCATAGATCTGCTCAAGTCTCTTGCCCTGATTCTTCATCTTACGATAAATACTGAAAAGATGCTTAACTCGTCCATCAACCTTGGCGTGAATATCAGCTTCTTCCATAATACTTCTGACTTTGTTAACAATATTTGTAATGTAATCCTCACGTTCTTCCTGTGAGAAAACCATCTGATTTACTAATTCCTGATAAGCTTCAGGTTCAAGATATTTGAAAGATAAATCCTCAAGCTCGACTTTGATTTTAGAAATACCAAGTCTTTGTGCAAATGGAGCATAAATCTCCATTGTCTCTTTAGCTTTCTCAATCTGTTTAGCTGGAGACATATGCTCAAGAGTTCTCATATTGTGGAGACGGTCAGCGAGCTTAATGATAATAACTCGAATATCCTGAGCCATAACAAGGAACATATTACGAAGGTTGACTGCCTGTTCCTCTTCCTTTGAAGTATATTTAAAGTCCTTAGTTACCTTAGTTACACCTGCAACTAATTTAACTACATCCGGACCAAATTTCTTCTCAATATCTTCACTGGTCATTACAGTATCTTCTACAACGTCATGTAAAAGACCTGCAATAATTGTCTCCTTGTCCATCTGAAGGTCAGCTAAGATAATAGCTACATAAAGAGGATGGATTATATAAGGTTCTCCACTCTTACGATATTGCTGCTTATGAGCCTCATAGGCAACATTATATGCTTCTTCAATAGAAGTAAAATCTTCGGAAGGATGATACTCCTTAATACGTCTGATTAAATCATTATAAAGGACTTCTGGCTCAATATTGGCACCAATATCCTCAATACGACCATAATCAATAATATAATCATTTGAAACACTATTGTTATCAGACATACCTAAACTCCTTCCTTAAAGAATAAATAATAATTTATAAATCAAGCTTATTAACAGGCTTAAATCCTGTTGTCTTGGCAAACTTCATATTATACTCAAAATTATCGAGTGAATCTGAAGGGTCAATCTTATCTAAGTTAATCTTCTCAAAAGTTGTTCTGTCAAAGAGAACAGATAAATATGTAACTTCTTCATCATTTCCAGTAGCAGTATTAAGTTCCATATCAACTGCATGTACTAAAACCTTTTCAATAGGAAGAAGTGCAAATAAATCTCTTGCAATTCTTATTGTCATTGAACATACATAATCCTGGAATATATCATAATAAGCTGTCTGTGAAAGTTCCTTTTCTGATAATTTACCAGAAGCAGTCATTTCTACCTTAGTCTTAGGTAATACATCTGCAGCTTTAATATTAAACTCAACTGTCATTGATTCAGGATCATCAGTTCCTATTTCAAACTCAGAACCAAAATCAAGAATTGCATCAAATGGATCAACTGTTTCTATTACCTGATAATATGTATCAATATCTCCAGAGAGAATACCGTCTCTTAAAGGCTGATATTTACTTGGAACCTCTGAAAGCTTGTTCCAGTTAATCTTATCCACACCATCCTTGTGAATACCAATTACTTCGCCAACTGATTCTGTATACTCTTCTACGAGTTTCTCGTTCTTTTCAATCTCCAATTCCTTTTCCTTAGCCACCTTCTCCTTAGCTAATTCCTTTTCCTTGGCTGCTTTTTCTTTCTCTTTTTCCTTCTTCTTTGTATCGGCTTTACTCTTCTCGCTCTTAGTACCAAATGTCTTTGTATAGCTTAAGCCTGTTCCCGGAATTCCAAATGTTGCTCTTCTGGTACCATTTGTACTAACAGAATAACGAGCTCCTGGCACGCCTGCTGAAATACTTGAAGATTTACTACCAAGATTCAATTTAAGATTCTTTCCTAAAGAAATACTTTTTCTAAAATTTAAGCCCATACTACGCCCCCTTATGAAAACTATTCTAAATATTATATCCCAATCGTAAATAAAATACCATATCTATTATTAAATTGGCATATTATAGCACTTAGCATTCTAATTGTTTACCATAAATATCTTCTTTAGTTGCTTCTATATACTCTTCATACTCATATTCTTCATACTCATCGTCATCTTCATATTCGTCTTCATACTCATATTCTTCGTCCTGGTCTTCTTCATACCCGTCTTCATTTAACCATTCGTCGTCTGACTCTTCGTACTCTTCATCTTCTTCGATTTCTTCTGTCTCTTCTTCCTCTATTTCCTCTATTTCTTCAACTTCTTCTATCTCCTCAACTTCTTCTATCTCCTCAACTTCTTCGTATTCAATTATTTCTTCATATTCATAGCACTCTTCATAATAGATCTCATAATACTCTTCAAGTTCCATATCTCCAACTTCAAGAGTTACATTATTGCCATGCTCATCATCAATACTAAGCAGATACTCAACTGTTTCCTTAGTAAGCGAAGATAGATTAGCTTTTCTAATTCCCTGAGAAGATATATTTCCATTATCATCCATCTCATACGTAAGTCCATTTCCTGCTACTACATCATATGTATCCTTAACCGCTCCATCCAATCCCATAGTATTAACTTTAACATTTCCATTAAATACCTCTAAGTAATTAACTTCTTTTCCACTATCATCAGTTCTTGCACTTAATGAAAATACAGTTCCTCTTACTGACATAGTTGCATTTGGTGTGTTAATTTCATATGTCGAATCTGCAGTTAATTTATTTTGAATCTCACTGGTAATTGAACCACTAATAAGATCAATAGTTATTTTGCCAGAGTTTTCATTTCCAGTAGCTTCGATTTTAAATTCAGTTCCTTTTTCGGCATATATATATTTATCCTCGTCTGCTCTAACTGTCAGATTGCCATTTGAAACCTTAATTAAATCTCCTGATTCTAAAAGCATACCATCATAAGCATCCATTGTACCTATATCTTCTGCAGTTACAGAGGTACTTCCCTGAATCTTATATACTTTTAAGATTCTGTAGGAATCATCTGCACATCCATTAAAAATCAATGTAAACGTTAATAATATTGTAAGTATAGATATTCTTCTTTTCATAATTCCCCCTATTAAAAAGCACTTCGCAGTAATCCGCGAAGTGCTTAGTATTTATTATATTAGCACTTATTTATTTGCATTGATAATAGCAAATGCAATATTGGTAGCATGGTCACCAACTCTTTCAAGACCTGAGAGAACATCTGAGTAAAGCATTCCTGCTTCAGCAGTACATTCATTTCTTGTAAGTCTTTCAACATGAGAAGCCTGATATTCTCTTTCCATTACGTCAATCTTCTCTTCTGTATCCTTAACCTGCTCCATATGCTCTTCACTTCTTGAAACAAACATTTCGATAGCAAACTGAAGATTCAAGTTAATGGCTTCCATCATTTCCTGTAATTCAACAAATGCTTCCTTACTGAATTCAACATTCTTTTCTTTTCTAATCTGTGCTGTTTCTGCAATATTTGTAGCATGATCACCAATTCTTTCAATATCATTAACTACGTGGAACAAAGCACCGATACTCTGCAAGTCTTCGATAGGAATGTTACTCTGAGTAAGCTTAACCAGATAGTCTGTAATGGTCTGATTTAAGAAGTTAATATTCTTCTCAACCTCCATAACTCGATCAACCTCTTCCATATCAAGTGTAACAAGAGCATTAACCGCTCTGTTAAGGTTATCATAAGAAAGACTTGCCATTCTTTCAATTTCATTAGTAGCCTCAACTACAGCAGTTGCTGGGTTAAATACTTCCTTGTTTCCAATGAACTGAAGCTTGAATTCATCATTGTAACCAACCTGTTCATCTGTACCTGGAATAACAAGGTAAGTTGCTTTAACAAGAAGATTGGATACCGGGAAGAGAATGATAACCTGGAATACCTTAATAAGTGTATGGCTGTTAGCAACGAATCTACCCCAGTCGTTCTTTGAAATAAACATAATGCCATCAACAATGTTTTTACCTACGATAAGCATTATGATAAATACGATAACCGTACCAACAAGGTTGAATAAGAAGTGAATCATAGCAGCACGCTTAGCATCCTTCATACCTGAAAGAGAAGCAATTAATGCTGATACGCAAGCACCCATGTTACAACCAAGAATTACAAAGATAATAATACTGAAATCACTAAGCAATCCCTGCTGAGCCAAAAGAAGTAAGATACTTACAGTAACTGAAGAACTCTGAACGATAGCTGTTATTAAGAATCCCAGCAATACTGCAAGGAATGGATTTCTAAGTGAAGCAAATAAATCAATTACCTGCTGTGATTCCTTAAATACACCCATTGCCTGGCTCATAAGTGAAATACCAAGGAAAAGTGTACCGAAAGCTACAATAATCTGACCAATACGATTAACTGCAGGCTTCTTGAAGAACATTACCATTACTGCACCAACAAGTAAGAATATTGGAGCATAATCTGATAACTTAACAGAAACGAGCTGGGAAGTAATTGTTGTACCGATATTGGCACCCATGATAATTCCGGCAGCCTGATAAAGATTGATAAGTCCTGAGTTAACAAAAGATACAACCATTACTGTACATGCACTAGATGACTGGATAATTCCTGTAAAAATCATACCTACTGCAAGGCCTGCAAATTTATTTGTGGTAAAAATCTCAAGAATTTTTCTTAATTTTGCACCAGCAGCCTTTTCAATTGATTCACTCATCTGCTTCATCCCAAACAGGAACAAGCCAAGTCCACCTGCCAAAGTAAGAAGCGCAGCTAACATAATGGTACCCTCCTAGACACTCTCAAAAAAACGTAAAGCATCATCTACGTCTTTTTTTATTTGTTTAAATAAAATATCACTTGTTTCAAATCTCATCTCTCCACGCGAATGGTGAAGAAAATATACTCTAATTCGCTTTCCATAAAAATCTGCCCCATCCTCACAATTTAGAATGTGGCTTTCAATATTAATGGTATTCTCATCCGAAACTGTTGGCCTTACACCAACATTTGTCACTGCCTGATATTCCTTATCATCAACCTCAACTATTGTAAAATATACCCCCTTGGCAGGAATTATTCTTCCCTTTGTAGGATTAATATTCACAGTTGGAATATCATATGTATGCCCTAATCCCTGACCTGTAACTACTGGTCCATACAGATAGTAGTCATAGCCAAGCATTTCATTGGCATCTTCCATTTTCCCCTCTTCAATGGCTTTACTAATTCTTGAAGATGATATTGCGTTTCCCTGATAGATTTCCTTTTCAACCTCTACCACTTCGTATCCATATTTATCCTGAAGACTCATCAGTAATTCCAAGTTCCCGCTGCCATCTTTACCAAAAGACACATCGGGCCCACATAAAATCATTTTAGCACATAATTTTCCAACTAACACATCTTTTATGAATTTTGTTGGATCATATTGCGAAAATTTTTCATCAAATTTAACTCGAATAAGATTATCCACGCCTATTTCATCCATTTGTGAAATAATCTCACCCTTTGTATTTATCTTTAAAATTTCCTCACCCTTAAAGAATTCTTCAGGATAAGGATCAAATGTGAAAACTACCGATTCCATCTGATTAAGTTCAGCCGCCAAGACAAGTTCTTCAAGCAAAGATACATGTCCTAAATGCACTCCATCAAATTTTCCGATAGTTACACAGGTTCCCTCTTTAAACTTTGGAATTTCCTTAAATGCATTCATAATCAATCCATATCCTTCGTAGAAAGAATTTCAAGGAGTTCATTAGTTATCTCATCGATAGTACCTTTTCTGTAATATCCTGCAGCTCTTATATGTCCGCCACCACCAAACTGCTGACAGATTTCAGCAACATCAACTTTTCTCTTTGAACGAAGGCTTACTTTCATAGTCACATCATTGATTGGATACATAAAAATTGCTACTTCTGTACCCTCAGTAATTCTTAACTGATTTATAACTCCATCAAAATCATTCTTGGTTATATTCTGGTCAATCATTTCCCTAAGAGAAATTGCTCCAAGGATGACCTTATCCTTAAGATAAAGTTTTGATTTTTCAACTATTTTGGCACATGCAATATTCTGTGCGTATGTTTTCTCATAAAAAGTCTTATCAATAAGGAACTGACAATCAAGCCCCTCCTCCATAAGTCTTACTACCGCTCTCATTGTATCAGGAGAAGTTGAAGGGAATTTAAAGATTCCTGTATCGTGAACTATTCCTATATAAATCCAGCTGGCGATTACCTTATCAAGGCGCTCTTTGTCTATGAGTCTAAATACAAGCTCTGCAGCAGAGGACGCTTTTGGATCAATATAATTAACATCTCCGCTTCCATCTGCATTGCTTATATGATGATCAATATTAATTCTCTTTTTGGCGGAATTATATAATTTCTCACCCGCTCCCATTCTATCAGGAGTAGCATCTATAAGAATATAAACCTCAGGCTCTAATCCTGCAAAGCTTGAATCCACATTGTCAATTCCTTCAATGCCTTTGAAGCACTCTGGTACCTCTTCAAGGAATAATCTAATATCCTTGTCTGGAAATACCTTTCGTAAGTAAAGCGTCATTGCAATGCAAGATCCAATGGAATCTCCGTCAGGCTTAATATGTCCTGATACCGCTATTGAATTGTAATCTTTTACTTCTTCAATAATGTTCATTATTCTTCACTTTCTTTAGACTCATTCTCTTTTTCAAGAGCTTCTCTCTCATGAAGAGGTGCATTTACCTCATCAATGAGCTTCATCATTTCCATTCCCTTTTCTAAAGACTCATCCAGAACAAATGTAAGCTCTGGTGTATTTCTCAAATTAATTCTCTTAGCAAGAAGCGATCTGATCATACCCTTGGCGGAATTTAATCCCGCCAGAGTATTTTCTTTTTCTTCTTTTGTTCCCATAACTGAGAAATATACTTTACATGTTTTAAGATCTGGAGCTACATATACATCCATTATTGATGTAAATGGATTGATACGTGGATCCTTCACTTCAAATGAAATTATCTGAGATAATTCCTTCAAAACCTCAGAATTAATTCTGACGTTCTTGATACTTCCTTTTCTCATTATCTTGGTACCTCAACCATTTCGTATGCTTCAACCTGGTCAAATTCCTGAATTCCGTTAAATCCTTCAAATACAAGACCACATTCGAATCCTGTCTTAACTTCCTTAACATCATCCTTAAATCTCTTGAGTGATGCAAGCTTGCCTTCGTGGATAAGCTCACCCTCTCTTGTAATTCTTACAAGACAACCACGTTTAACAATACCATCAAGTACATATGAACCAGCAATTGTACCAATAGCATTTGCCTTGAATGTCTGTCTAACTTCACAGTGACCAATAACCTTCTCTTCAAATACTGGATCAAGCATACCCTTCATGGCTGCTTCAACATCCTCAATTGCCTGGTAAATTACGTTGTAAAGTCTTACATCTACGCCTTCATGATCTGCTGTATCCTTAGCCTGATTATCAATACGTACATTGAAACCAATGATAATAGCTGCAGAAGCAGATGCAAGTGTAACGTCAGATTCATTGATAGCACCTACACCACCATGAATAACCTTAACAACAACTTCCTCATTTGAAATCTTCTCAAGACTCTGTCTAACGGCTTCTACTGAACCCTGTACATCGGCCTTAACAATAATGTTAAGACTCTTAAGGTTATCTTCCTTAATCTTGTTATATACATCATCAAGACTCATCTTGCTCTTTGTATCTTCAATCTTCTTAATCTTATGCTCTGCGATAAATGTATCAGCGAAATGCTTAGCTTCCTTATCGTTCTCATGGGCGATAAATACATCACCAGCACTTGGAGCCTGGTTAAGACCAAGAATCTCTACTGGAGTTGAAGGTGTAGCTACCTTTACACTCTCCTTCTTGTCATTTATCATGGCACGAACCTTACCATGAGCTTCACCAGCTGAAATAAAGTCACCAACCTTGAGAGTACCCTTCTGTACCAAAACAGTAGCTACAGGTCCACGTCCCTTATCAAGCTTAGCTTCGATTACAAGACCTCTTGCCTTACGATCTGGATTAGATTTAAGTTCAAGAATTTCAGCTGAAATAAGAATATTTTCAAGGAGATCATCAATACCAAGTCCCTTCTTAGCTGATACTGGAACGAAGATTGTTTCGCCGCCCCATGCTTCAGGGTTAATACCATGATCTGTTGATAATTCTGTCATAAGCTGAGTAATCTGTGGATAGAATGTCATATCCTTTGACTTATCCTCAAAATCATATCCAATCTTATCTACTTTGTTTACTGCAACAATAATTGGAACACCTGCAGCCTTTGCATGGCTGATAGCTTCTACTGTCTGTGGCATAACACCATCATCAGCAGCTACTACGAGTACGGCGATATCTGTACTTGTTGCACCTCTCATACGCATTGCAGTGAAGGCCTCATGACCTGGTGTATCAAGGAATGTAATTGGCTTATCGTCAATAGTAACCTGATAAGCACCGATGTGCTGTGTGATACCACCTGCTTCACGATCAATAACATGTGTATTTCTGATTGCATCAAGAAGTGAAGTTTTACCATGGTCAACGTGTCCCATAACACAGATTACAGGAGGTCTCTCAATAAGCTTCTCTTCTGCTTCATCTTCTTCCTTAAGAAGTTCTTCGATTACATCAACCTTCTCTTCCTTCTCGCAAAGAATCTCATATTCCATTGCGATTTCTTCAGCCTTTTCATAGCTGATTTCTGTATTAACAGTAACGATTTCACCTGCAAGGAAAAGCTTCTTTACGATTGAACTTGGCTGAAGTTTCATCTTATCAGCAAGCTCTCTGATTGTAAGAACTTCTGGAAGTACCAATACCTTGATATCTTCCTCTACAGTCTCAACCTTCTTCTCTGGCTTTATGAAAGCACCAGCCTTGTTGCTTGTCTTGCCCTTCTGACCCATGCCGTCTTCATACTTGTCATCGTAGCTGTTTTTCTTCTTATCCTTTTCCTGAGAAGTTCTTCTCTTAGTATCATCTTTTCTCTTATCAACACTTGGTCCCTGAGAAGATGAATCGAATTTCTGAGAAGGTTTCTTTGCAAATCTGTTGTTGCTCTTCTCTTCATCCTTATCCTTGTCAAAACCACCCTGGCCAAATCCGCCATTGTTATTAAATCTCTTGAAATTACCACCATCTCGGTTGTTATCTCTGTTTCTATTATCGCGATTATATCCGCCATCACGGTTATTATCACGATTAAATCCACCCTCGCGATTAAACTGTCCACGGTTGTTATCGCGGTTATTATCTCGATTGTTGTCGCGGTTGTCACGATTTCTATTATCGCGGTTATATCCACCCTCGCGATTATTGTCGCGATTTCTGTTCTCACGGTTAAATCCACCCTCACGATTATTATCTCTCTGAGGTCTTTCGTGATTGTTTTCATTATTAGCAGGCTTATTAACCTTAACTGGCTCTTTTACTGCTACTGGCTCTGCCACTTTAACTTCTGGCTCAGAAACTACTTCTTTTACTGGCTCAACTGGCTTTGTCTGAGCCTTTGTTTGCTGTTTCTGTGAAGATACAATATTAACAGATGGTGCCTGTGAAGGAGGTGTAGTAGGCTTGATAAGTCTTGTTACTACAGGACTTGAAGCAGGCTTTTGACCATTTCTGTTGTTATTGTTGTTCTGTGGCTGATTAGGGCGCTTCTGTGTCTGATTTGTATTACTTACAAACTGAGGGTTAATCTTGAAGTTAAACTTCATTCCCTTCTTTGAAGGATCTTCCTTTTTTGAATCCTTCTTATCATCAGCTACTTCGCTAACTTCTGCCTTCTTTTCAACTACTGGCTTACTTTCTTCCTTCTTTTCTTCTACTGGCTTCTCTGCCTTTTCAGGCTTTGGAGCATCTTTTTTAGCAAATGCCTTCTTTACCATATCTGTTTCTTCATCTGACAAATTCTTGGTAGCGCCTTTGCATTCTATTCCTTTTTCATTTACAAATGAAATAATCTCTTTATTTGATATTCCTATTTCTTTACTTAAATCGCTAATCTTCATTCAACTACCTCCGAATTCGATTGATTATTCTCTAATTCTTTAACTAATGCTTTGGTAAATCCCTCATCAAGGAGAACCACTGCTGATCTGTGTTCTGCTCCTGTGAAATGCCCTAACTCATCTTTGGTTGAGTAATAGTACATTGGTACATTTCTGTAAGTACACATATCCTTATATTTTTTCTTAGTATTATCTGAAGAATCCTCAGCTACTATTACTAATAGGGCTCTTCCTTTTTTTATTTCTGTTTCTACACAGAACTCACCACTCTTAAGTTTGCCTGCTTTCTTGGCAAGCCCAAGGAGGGATAAAATCTTATTTGTTTTCACCAAATAACTCCTTTATAGCATCATCCAAAAAATCAAGAGAAACATTTTCCTTAAATGCTCTTTCAAGTCCATGATTTTTCTTTAACTTTTCAAAGCAATCAGGATTGTTGCAAACGTAAGCTCCTCGTCCATTAAGCTTGCCGGTTGAATCAACTAAAATCTCTCCAGTTGGAGTTTTGACTATTCTTACTAATTCTCTTTTGTCCTTACTCTCTCGGCATGATATACATGTACGAAGCGGAACTCTCTTATTCTGCATCGTTTTCTACAACCTCATCAATCTCTTCTGTATACTCGTTCTCATCATATTCATACTCATCTGTATCTGTAGAGAAACCAAATGCTTCTCTTGCCTGTGATTCAGACTTGATATCAATCTTAAAGCCTGTAAGCTTTGCAGCAAGGCGGGCATTCTGACCTTCCTTACCAATAGCAAGTGATAACTGTGTGTCTGGAACAATTACCATTGCCTCTTTGCTCTTAGGATCTTCTTCAGCTACAGCTACAGCGATAACCTGAGCTGGTGATAAAGCATTCTGAATAAGAACGTTTGCGTCATCGCTCCAGTTAATAATATCAATCTTTTCTCCACCAAGTTCATCAACGATAGCATTAACTCTGACACCATTGATACCTACGCATGCACCTACTGGATCTACATTGTCATCATTTGACCAAACTGCCATCTTTGTACGGCTACCTGGTTCTCTTGCGATGCTCTTAATTTCAACTACACCTTCCTTGATTTCAGAAACTTCTGCTTCGAAAAGTCTCTTAACAAATCCTGGATGTGTACGAGAAACTGTAATTCTTGGTCCCTTTGGTGTATTTTTAACTTCTGTGATATAAACCTTAATTCTGTCTGTAGGACGGAAATGCTCTCCCTTAACCTGCTCTGCTTCGCTAAGAATTGCATCAGCCTTACCAAGGTTAATTGAAATATTCTTTCCGTTGTATCTCTGAACAACACCTACAACAATATTGTTCTGCTTTGAGTAGTACTGATCATATACTACATTTCTTTCTTCTTCTCTGATCTTCTGTAAGATAACACTCTTAGCGTGCTGTGTTGCAATACGACCAAATTCCTTTGACTGAAGTTCAAATCTTACTACATCACCAACCTGAGCTTTCTTAGCAACTAAAACAGCATCTTCAAGTGCAACCATAGTTACAGGATCTGTTACCTCTTCCTTTGTTTCAACAACAGTCTTCTCTTGGTATAAATGATACTCACCTGTAGTTCTGTCGATTTCAACTACACAGTTCTCATCATTACCAAAATGTTCCTTTGCTGCCTTCTTTAATGAGTTCTCGATAGCTTCAAATAATGTATCTGCGCTAATCTCCTTCTCCTTTTCAAGTTCCGCGATAGCTTTAATTAACTCTTCGCTGTCCTTCACCTTGTTATCCTTTGCCATTTTTATTACCTCCTAACTAAATATCCAATGTTAATGTTAATTTTACACTTGCTACTTCTTTTCTTATAAATACTTTATCTTCATCATTGATTGACAATGTAATTGAATTCGCATCAAAGCTTTTTAGAATTCCTGTAAATTCTTTACACTTATCTATAGGCTTATAAGTCTTCAAATCCACCGACTCGCCTATTGATTTTTCAAAATGTACATCTTTCTTCAACTGTCTTCCAAGTCCTGGAGAAGATACCTCGAAAATATATACTTCTTCAATGTAATCCTTCTCATCAAGAATTTTGTTAAAGGCCCTGGAAACATTCACACAGTCATCGATGTCAACTCCGCCCTCTTTATCAATATAGACTCTAAGATACCAGTCACTTCCTTCTTTCTCGAAATCGATATCATAAAGTTCTACATTGTTTTCCTCCAGAATTGGAAGAATAAGATCACGGGTCATAACTTCATAATTCTCGTGTTTTCCCATGTAAAATCTCCCTTACAATAAATAAAAGTGGGTTTTGTCAACCCACTTTCTCGTAAAACTTATTCCATTTACAAATATATCAGTACATTTCAACTATGTCAACATTTTATCTGCAATTTATATAACAACCTGATTCTTTCCGTTATTTTTGCCCTTATAAAGATTCTCATCAGCAATATTGATAAGCTTCTCAACTGTATAACCAGGTGTTGATTCTGTAACGCCAAATGTCATAGTTATTGAAATGTCTGCTTCATCCAATTTGATTACTTCTTTCATAATGGACTTTCTCATACGTTCAGCAACATCGCTTGTAATCTGTTTATTGCCAGCTATGATAACGAGGAATTCTTCACCACCCCATCTGCATACATAGTCATTATCTCTTACAGATTTTTTGAGTATCTCTGCTACTCTTACAAGTACCTCATCGCCAGCATCATGTCCGTATGTATCATTTACCTTTTTGAAATCATCAATATCCGCAATAATGATACCGAATATATCTCCAGTCTGATGAAGTTCTTCATATTTAGCAGCAAGTACTCCATCGATATATCTTCTGTTATAAAGCTTTGTGAGTGGATCCATATTGGCCATCTTATCTAGCTCATCATTCTTACTTGAAAGATTTTCATTCTTGCTAAGAATATCCCAGCCAAGAAGAATAAGAAACTCAAGTAACGCTGCCATTGATAAAACGATATTAGAAACATTAAAAATATGAGACCAAATCTCTGGAATCAATATAATAGGATTACAGAATACCGAAATTAAATATGATGCCAGCATAGCCAATAATGCTGCTATCGTATAAATAATAACCGTTCTTTCCTTTTTCTTAAATACATCCCAGGCATATACAGTATAAAATAAGCCTAAAATCATTGTGAAATAATAAAGAGTAAATCCTGTTCCTATTCCTAATGTAGCTGTACATATCAAGCCATGAATAACAACCTCAACGGCAGTAAGCAATATAAGGAGTTTGAATTTCTTCTTCTTTACAAGGACTACCAAAAGGTTGTAGATGACAAATACTATTACATCATAAACACCAAGGTGGATATTGCCCATAATAAAAAACAGGACGCTAAAAATAAGATGAAGAACACCAATCTCTCTTAAAAGAATAGATAGTTTAAAAGCTTCATCAAAATAAATATCGCCCTTTCGAATTTTTTCCAAATAATGTTTCAAATTGCTCATAATAACATCAAATCCGTCATATAATAAAAACATAAACCTTTTACATTTTCATCATACTATATTTTTCAGTTATTGTCATCAAATTATAATATGTTTTTTTTATGATTTATGATAAAATTGTACAAGTAGGAAGTGCAAAATTATGAATTTTAATAACACAGAATCAGAATACAAAGAAACCTATGATCACGCTAACAGCGACTATCCATTAGCTGTTTATTTTGTTGACCCTGATGAGAATTTCTTGAGCACTGTCAGATGGCATTGGCATGAGGAAATTGAGATTGATATTATCAGAGAAGGTCATGCTATCTATAATCTAGGCGATGAAGAGGTTGTAGTAAGAACAAGCGATGCCATTTTTATCAAAAGTAATGTTTTTCATTCAATCAAATCTATGGGACCTGGTTGTAAGATTATTTCTCTTATCTTCTCACCAAGCCTTCTTTTCCCTGATTCTTCAACCTATACCAAGAGCACCTATTTGGACCCTATTAATTCTTCTAACGAAAAATATATGATTTTTGGTCATCATGACAGAATCGGCAAAGCACTGATTTCTTATTTGAATGATGTTCTTGATTATAATCTTACAAGAATCTTTGGTTACGAACTTCTTACAAAATCATCTCTTAGTCTTTTATGGTACACACTGATTAAGGAAATGCCAAGAACCACTGTGCCTGTTCATAAAAACGAACTTAGAGAATTAAAATCCACTTCCTCTGATGAAGAGAGAATCAAGGATGCACTCACTTTTATTTCTGAAAATTATTTCGACCCTATTACTCTCGAAGAAATAGCTGATTCTATTCACATCTCCAAGAGTGAATGTTGTCGTTTATTCAAACGTTCTATCGGAATGTCACCATTTGAATATCTCAAGCGTTACAGAATTCTTAAAGCTTGCGAAATTATGCTTAAGAAAAAACGAGATGATGAATCAATCTCCGATCTTGCAAGCAATGTCGGCTTTAACAATGCCAGTTATTTCAATAAGGTTTTCAGAGAATATATGTCCTGCACTCCTTCTGAATTTAAAAAGCAATCAAAAACCGAACGAAGAGATAAATTGTCTCCGTTCGGTATGTCATTTACACATATTTAATATTATTTGGAAAATTCAACAAATTGATCTTTTCCTAATTCCTTTGCCTTATACAAAGCAGCGTCTGCAGCCTCGAAAAGAGTTTCAAAAGTAGTTCCATCTTTCGAGTAATAAGAAATACCTATTGAACATGAAATATGTATTTCCTTGCCGTTTTTGATATAAGGCTTTCTTATTGCCTCATTTAGCTGATTTGCACGCATCGCTGTAGCATCTCTGGTAGTATTTTTCATAAATACCATGAATTCGTCGCCACCAAAACGTCCCTTAAAATCGCTATCACGAAATGTTCTTTTAATAACACTCGCAACATATTTAATAACTTCATCACCGACTGCATGGCCGTATATATCATTTACACTCTTGAAATTATCACTATCAATCATAAGGAAGGCATGCATCTGATCTTCTTCACTCTCTGCAAGGTATTCGCGAATAGCATCTTCAATGGCAATCTTATTAAGAATGCCTGTAAGCTCATCCATCTTTGCCTTCGTGCTAAGCTGAGCATGCTTAACTCTCTCTTCAGCAGACTTCTTGTAAAGGTCCATATTCATACGATTTATTTCCTGTTGGGAAACTACCATCTCCGTAACATCAAATAAAACGCCATAAACATTTTCCGAGCCATCATTTTCCACAACAAGTCTTCCCTGAAAAACCATATATTTCTCATCTTCAAGAAGACTCTTAACACGGAAATTTGCCTCGCAGAAATCAGATATTGAAAACTGTTCTTCAATAAGATTCTTTATCTGTCTTCTGTCTTCCTTGTAAATAAACATCTCAAAGGAATTATAGTACATATCCAGAAATGCCTTTTCGCTTTGTCCAAAAAGATTAAGAAGTCCGTCTGATACAAACAAAAACTTATAAGTCTTTCTGTCAAATATAAAAAACGCACCAGGAATACGATTCATCAATTCAAAAGATTCACCTATCATATGCCCACCCCTAAACATTGAAGTTTAATCTTACATTAGTTATTCTGCTCATTTAATTTTGCAAGCTTCGCTGCCTGATCAGCTGCGATGCATGCATCAATAATCTCATCGATGTCGCCGTTCATAATCTTGTCGAGTTTATAAAGTGTCAGGTTAATTCTATGATCAGTTACACGTCCCTGAGGGAAATTGTATGTTCTAATCTTCTCAGATCTATCACCTGTACCAATCTGACTCTTACGAAGTTCAGCTTCTGCATCATGTGCCTTCTGCTGTTCCAAATCATAAAGCTTTGCTCTAAGAAGTGCAAAAGCCTTAGCTTTATTCTGAATCTGTGACTTTTCAGTCTGTGAATAAATAACAATACCTGTTGGGTAATGAGTAAGACGTACTGCTGAGTCAGTAGTATTTACACACTGTCCACCAGAACCTGAAGCTCTCATAACGTCAATACGAATATCTGCTTCGTTGATCTCTATTTCTACATCTTCTACTTCTGGCATTACTGCTACAGTTGCTGTTGATGTATGAATTCTTCCGCCTGATTCTGTTTCAGGAACTCTCTGTACACGATGTACGCCTGATTCATATTTAAGTTTGGAATAAGCACCATTACCAGAAATCATGAATTCAACTTCCTTCATACCACCAATTCCAATTTCTTCAACGTTTACTGTTTCAACCTTCCATCTCTGGCTCTCAGCATAGTGAACATAAAGTCTGTATAATTCTGCTGCAAATAAAGCTGCTTCATCTCCACCAGCACCACCACGAATTTCAACGATAACGTTCTTGTCATCATTAGGGTCCTTTGGAAGAAGAAGGATTTTAAGCTTCTGCTCAAGCTCCTCAACTGATTTTTTCGCATCGTTAAGTTCTTCCTTAAGCATCTCTCTCATCTCTTCATCGCTCTCTGCTTCAAGCATTTCAAGAGAATCCTTAATAGTCTCATTTGCCTTCTTATATTCTGTATATGCTTCAACAATAGGAGTAAGATCGCTCTGTTCCTTCATTAAAGCTCTAAATCTCTGAGGATTATCAGTTACTCCAGGAGACTGAAGTTCACCCATAAGTTCCTCAAATCTAATCAATAAATCTTCTAACTTATCAAACATTGTTTCCTCCGTGGCAGGCAGTTACTACCCTGTCATTGCCGCATAAATCTTTTATAATCTTAACCTGGTCATAACCCTTATCCAAAAGAAGCCTCTTCACCGCTTCCCCCTGATTATAACCAATTTCAAACATAAGCTTTCCATTAATGTTAAGAAACCTTTTTGCCTCATCAACAATAATTCTGTAAAAGATAAGGCCATCCTCTCCACCATCAAGTGCCAGTCTTGGTTCAAACTCTTTAACCTGTTTCTCAAGACCTTCAATAACTTCACTTTCGATGTAAGGTGGATTTGAAACTATTATATCATATTTTCCTTCAACATTTTCAAATAAATCGCTTTTAAATATTTCTGCCTTTAAATTATATTTTTCAAGGTTTCTTTTAGCCAAATTCAAAGCCCTGTCGCTTATATCTATCCCAGTAGCTTTAACATTATTAGAATTGCTAAGTACGCCTGCAAGAATGCATCCTGAACCAGTACACAAATCAAGAATACTATTATCAGGCTTAATAACCTTGAGAATTTCTTCTACTAAAACCTCAGTATCAAATCTTGGTATGAGGACTTCTTTATCTGTATATAATTCAAGCCCATAAAATGGTGCTATCCCTGTAATATACTGAACCGGCTCACCCGTAAGTCTTCTCTCAAGGTAAGATAAAAATATTTTTTCATCTTCAAGGCTTACTTCTCTGTCAGGATTTAAGAACAAATCATTTCTGTTAGTATCTAAAATACTTTCAAGAAGTATTGCAGCTTCAATTGAAGCTTCCTCACCAGGAAGCATATTCTTACCCTTTTCAAACAATTCCTTATAAGTCATCTTCAAGTCCTAAGCTTCTCATAATTGCTTCGAATTCTTCATCAAGCTTCTTATTGAAAGCATCTGTATCCTTAAGAGTCAAGCGACCATTCTCATCGATAATATTATCGAAATCATAGTCACCATCTTCTTCCTCAAGTACGTCATTTTCCTCTTCTTCGTAATTATAGATTCTTGAAACAACTCCACCTTCTGGAAGAACCTCAAATGTACTAAGTTCTTCAGGCATTGGGATGCTGATAATGTCCTTATTAAATAGAGGGCCATCTTCTTCTTCGTCATCCTCTTCATCCTGATAAGTTTCAAGAACGCTTTCATCTACAGGCTCGAAGCGCATTGTATCCATAGGTACTTCTTCGTCATCTGGATCAAATCCATAATCGTCCATATAATCTAATTTACTTGGTTTTAAAATGCCAGTACTCACTTCATCTTCCCCTTCCGCAATGACTACATCCTCTGACACAACTGTTTCTTCTATCAATTCTTCGTGAATCTCTTCATTTAATTCCTCTTCAGTATCTTCATAAACTTCTTCAGATTCTTCGATTGCTTCAAGGACATCTTCAGATTCTTCTGTATCTTCAGGAATATCATCCAATTCTTCATCAATATTTACAGGGATTTCTTCAGTCAATTCTTCTTCAATATCTTCAAAGATTTCAACTTCTAAATCTTTCGAAATGTCTTCATTTAATATTTCTTCAGTTTCATTTGAAGTCTCATCAACAGGATTCTCTAACAATTCTTCTATTGTATTCTCAAGCACTTCATCCTGATTTTCTAAATTATCTACATTCGATAAATCATCCTCAGCATAAATATCTTCGTTAGCAGGCATCATCATTTCTGTATCATTTACAAAATCAACCCCTGCTTCAGATATTTCTGACTGGATATCCTCATTCTCAATGCCTTCCCCAAGAATGCTTTCAACAGTCTTGTCATCATTAAGATTAAGAATTTCTTCTATCGATTTAGCAGCCGAAGCCTTCTTTTCTTCCATCCTGCGACGTTTATCCTCAAGATGCTTAACGGCTCTTTCTTCCTCTCTGGATTTTCTTTGTTCTTCTTTAATATGACGAGCTTCTTCTTTTTCAGCCTTATGTTTCTCATGATATTTCTTCGAATCTTCTCTGGCCGCCTTAATCTGCTCTTTCTTAGTAAGTTTCTTCTTAATCTCAACATTTTCCAGGCCAAAGTCATAAGCACTATAGTAATCCGGGAATTCTTCTACGAGAAATCCCTTCCAGTCAAATACTGCTTCAAGAGACTTGATTGCCAACTCAATCATATCATCATCAGGCTCTCTAACTGTAAATACCTGACAAAGATAAACAGGGAAAGCAAGAATTCTTGTAAATATATTGTCGAACTTACTTATTAATCTTAAATATTCATATGCAATTGCTGCTACAACAGGCACACATCCTATTCTAAACAAAAGTCTTAATGGAAGGTTATCGATTCTTACAAATATAAATAACAATACAATCACAATAAGAGTAACCCAAATAAAACTTGTAGAACATCTTCTCTGAAACTTCGATGCATCTCTAACTCTCTTGATTGTGAGTTTTCTACCATTTTCAATACAATTGATACATTTGTGCTCTGCACCATGATAAGCCATGGATCGTCGCACTTCTTTAGAGCAGGATATTACGATGAGATATACTAGTATAACTAATAACTTCACCACACTATCTGCTATTACAACGAGTGAATCATTAATGATATATTTTCTGAGCAGGAGATCAGCCACAATTGGCAATCCAAAAAATGCACATAAAAATAACATCAGGGATAACATCACTGTTATAGCTGACACTACCAAATCCGAATGTTTACCGAATAACTTATGTAATATTTTGTCAAAGCCTGACTGTTCTGGCATGTCCTGAGCATAAATCGTTGAAGTATACTCCATTGACTCAAACCCAACAATAAGTGTTTGAATCAACGCAAAAACACCCCTGACAAAAGGTATGAATTTTACCACTTTGTTAGGATTATTCTCTACATCTTTAACAACGGTTTCCATTACTCTGTCGGACTTACGGACAACAACTGCGAACTTATTATCACTTCGCATCATTATACCTTCAATATGAGGTTGTCCTATAACACCACTAAAGCGAGCCTTTCTTTTTCTGCTCATAAGAAACTCCATAATTGAATAGGAGGGTATTTATCCCTCCCTTCGCCTTGTGAATCTGCTTAATCTATTATATAAGATCTAACAGACCCCTGTGAATATAAAAGGTTGAGATAAATTCTTACCTCAACCTCTCTGAACACAATTATTTGCTTTCCACACCGTACTTCTTATTAAACTTATCAATACGACCACGAGCCTGTGTAGCTTTCTGCTGTCCTGTGTAGAAAGAGTGGCACTTTGAACAAACTTCTACGTGAATATCTGATTTTGTAGAACCTGTTACAAATGTGTTACCACAGTTGCAAGTTACAGTTGCCTGATAATACTCTGGATGAATTCCTTCTCTCATTGTTTCTCACCTCTCTATATTTAAATTCCTTTTTTTCACAAAATGCTTGCTTATTATATCATGCAAAAAATACCTTTGCAAGTATTTTTTTATGGCATCCTATTCTTATTAATAAATGCCACAACTTCCTCATTATTTTTAAATCTGGCAAACAAATTAAGTAAATCATCAACCTCATCTTCTGGTTTAAGTCCGTTAAATCTTCTTCTGACAAGATTCATTGCATTGTACTCTTCTGAATTAAGAAGAAGATTTTCATTTCTTGTTCCCGATTTAATAATATCAATTGCAGGGAATACTCTCTTCTCAGAAAGCTTTCTGTCAAGAACAAGTTCCATATTACCTGTTCCCTTGAATTCCTCATATACAACGTCATCCATTTTAGAGCCTGTCTCTACAAGTGCTGTCGCAAGAATTGTAAGACTTCCACCCTCATTCATTTTTCTCGCAGCACCGAAGAATTTCTTTGGCATATGTAAAGCTGCTGGATCGAGACCACCAGAAAGAGTTCTTCCTGAAGGAGGAACCACCATATTATTAGCTCTTGTAAGTCTTGTAATAGAATCGAGAAGAATAATAACATCTTCTTTTGATTCAACAAGTCTCTTAGCTCTTTCAATAGTCATTTCCGCTACCTTTTTATGATGATCTGGCTTCTCATCGAAAGTTGAGCTGATTACTTCAACATTTGGTCCCTTAATAGCTCTCTTAATATCTGTAACTTCTTCTGGTCTTTCATCAATCAGAAGGATAATCATATGCATTTCTTTATTATTGTAAAGAATACTTCTTGCAATATCCTTCAATAATGTAGTCTTACCTGCTTTAGGCTGTGATACTATCATACCACGCTGACCTTTACCTACAGGAGCAACAAGGTCCATAATTCTCATCGATGTAGGAGCTCCTGGAATTGAGAGTCTGATTTTCTCATCAGGGAACTCAGGAGTCATATCCTCAAATTTACATCTCTTAACGTTCTTTTCTGGTGATTTATCATTAATCTTTGAAATATAAAGTAATGCTGGATATTTTTCCTTATCTGTTTTTATCTTTCTGTTACCAGTAACAAAATCGCCTGTTCTGATTCCAAATTTCTTAATCTGACTATGTGATACATAAATATCGTTATCACCAGATGTGTAATTGGCATCTCTTATAAATCCATAGCCATCCTGCATTATCTCAACAATACCTGATATCTGAACATGAGTATCTAATCTAGGATCAAACTCCTGCTCATATCCTGGAGCGCCAATAACCATCATTGTTGTCTCCTGATTTTCATCCGATACTGTCTGAGGCTGCATATAATCTGCTTCTGCCATCTTTTTATCTTCCTTAGGGACCTCTGCCATCCTTACCTCTGAAGTCTTTGGTTCTGGATGACGGACTTCGACTTTAACCTCTTTAACATTCTGATTCTCCGCAGCTTCCTTTGCAGAATTTCTCTTCTTTTCTTCCTCAACAAGAATATCAATAATCTGATCCTTGCTCATAGTTGAATAGCCTTTAACGCCAAGACCTTTCACTATATCCTTTAACACAACTAAAGTTAGTGTTTCATATTTTTCTCGCATATTTCCTCCAAATATAAAAAAACAAATGGGAATCCGATCTGGCTGAATACTGTTACCCCCAGATCACTAAGAATAATATAATTATACATCATCTGCATTAATATGCAAGTTATGATTTCTTATTTCTATATAGTACTTAAATAGTATCTATTATAATTAGTAATTTCTTGAAAATCATATATGAATAAAGTATAATTTATACAGGTTCGTAAACAAAAATATTATGTATAGGGGTGTACAGATATGAGATTGATTACACGTTCAGATTTTGATGGTTTAGCATGCGGTGCCCTTCTTAAAGAAGCCGGTATTATCGATTCCTGGAAATTCGCTCATCCAAAGGATTTACAAGATGGTCTTGTTGAAGTTACTGAGAATGATTGTCTTGCAAATGTTCCATTTGTAGAAGGATGTGGACTTTGGTTTGATCATCATTCAAGTGAGCATGAAAGAAATCAGCTCGAAGGTAAATATAAAGGTGAAAGCCGTGTTACTCCATCATGTGCAAGAATTATTTATGAGTATTATGGTGGCAAGGAAAGATTTGCACATTTCGATGAAATGATGGAAGCTGTAGACAAGGTTGATTCTGGTCATCTTTCCATTGAAGATATTCAGCATCCTTCTGGCTGGGTTCTCGTAGGTTTCCTTATGGATCCTCGTACTGGTCTTGGAAGATGGAGAAACTTCACTATTTCTAATTATCAGTTAATGGAGAAGCTTATTGAAGCTTGTCGTACAATGGATACAGACGAAATCCTCTCTCTTCCTGATGTTAAAGAAAGAATTGAAGTTTACTTTGAGCAGGAAGCTCTATTTAAGGAAATGGTTAAAGCTCACACAAGAGTTGAGGGCGATTTGATTATTTCAGACTTAAGAGGTGTTGACCCAATCTATTCAGGAAACAGATTTATGATTTATTCAATGTATCCTGAACAGAACATTTCAATGTGGATTGTAAATGGTAAAGGTGGAAAGGGTTGTTCCTGCGCCGTTGGATATAGTATTTTAAACAGAACTTCAAATGTCGATGTAGGTTCACTTATGCTTAAGTATGGCGGTGGTGGTCACAAAGCCGTTGGTACATGTCAGTTTGAAGATGAAGTAATGGATGAAAACATCAAGAATCTTATTTCTGATATCGTTAATTATAAATAATTTGTTTGAAAGCTACTTACAACAAACGAAAACAAAATCAATAAAAATTAAAGCCGGGTTTTATCCCGGCTTTTTTAATTTCTAAATGTATTTTTATTTAATCTCGTTTTGTGCTGCAACTAGATTTTCAACGCAGTAGATTGATCTAAGCTTTGGCTTCTCAATCTTACCAGTTGGATTTCTTGGAATATCAGCGAAAATAATCTTTCTTGGTCTCTTATATCTTGGAAGCTTCTTGCAGAACTCTTCTACTTCTTCCTCTGTAAGAGTAAATCCTGGCTTTATTTCAATAATTGCTGCTGTAGCTTCACCAAGTCTTGGATCAGGAACACCAATAACTGCAACATCCTTAATTGAATTATGCTGTCTTAAGAAATCTTCAATCTGGACTGGATAAATATTCTCTCCACCAGAAATAACAACATCCTTCTTACGGTCTACAAGAAAGATGAATCCATCTTCATCCGCTCTTGCCATATCACCTGTGTAAAGCCATCCATCTTTAAGAACTTCGTTAGTTGATTTCTCATCCTTATAGTAACATTCCATTACACCAGGACCTTTAACTATAAGTTCACCAACTTCACCCTGAGGAACTTCTACTCCATCTGGAGATACAATCTTAACTTCCCATCCGTAACCAGCTTTGCCAATTGCTCCAACCTTATGAATGTTCTCAACTCCAAGATGTACGCAACCTGGTCCAATAGATTCTGAAAGACCATAGTTTGTATCATATTCATGATTAGGGAATACCTTCTTCCATCTTGCAATAAGTGAAGGTGGTACAGGCTGTGCACCAATATGCATAAGTCTCCACTTCGATAAATCATAATCAGCTAAGTTAATCTCGCCTGAATCAATTGCATCAAGAATATCCTGAGCCCATGGAACAAGAAGCCATACAATAGAACATTTCTCTGAGCTGGCAGCCTCAAGAATTGCCTTTGGCTTAGTACCCTTAAGAATAACCGCCTTTGAGCAGGATAATAATGAACCAAACCAGTGCATCTTGGCACCTGTATGATAAAGAGGTGGAATACAAAGGAATACGTCATCTCTTTGCTGTCCATGGTGATTCTGCTCACATGCACATGAATGCATAAGTGAACGATGCTTATGAAGAATAGCCTTAGGGAATCCTGTAGTACCTGATGAGAAATAAATTGCACCATAATCATCATCAGTAATAGGTATATTAGGATTCTGGCTTGAGCAGTTAGCTACAAGTGAAACATAATCCTCTGCAAAAGAAGGACAGTTCTCACCAACATAGAACAAAAGTCTATTCTTACTAATTTTCTCTGCGATTTCTTCTACACGACCAATGAATTCTGGTCCGAATACAAGAATGTCAACATCTGCTAAATCAAGACAATAATCGATTTCGTCAGATGCATATCTGAAATTCAATGGTACTGCAATAGCACCAGTTTTCAAAATACCAAAGTAAATAGGAAGCCATTCAAGACAGTTCATAAGAAGAATCGCTACCTTATCGCCCTTCTTCACTCCTCTTGAAAGAAGCATATTGGCAAATCTATTTGCCTTTTCTTCAAATACGTTCCATGTGATTTCTCTTCTATAATGTGTAGTAGGATTAGCCTCGATCAAATCATATTCTTTCCATGTAACTCTTCTAACTTCTGTTACCTCTGGATTAATCTCAACAAGACAGATTTCCGAACCATGTTCACGACTATTTCTGTCCAATAATTCTGTAATTGGCATAATTAAATGTCCCCCATTAAAAATTCTGTGTAAACGCACTCTTATATTATTGCACTTTAAAGCACGAAAGTAAACACATTAAATTAAAAAGCCCTTCTAAAAAGAAGGGCCTAAATTTAGTAAACTTTAATAGTTTCAATAACAAGTTGAGACTTATAATCAACATTCGCTTTATCTATCTTACGACGAAGCTCCATTTCATCTTTACACTTTACAGCGCTTGTAACATCGTCCGTCATATAGAATCGAGAAAGTAGCTTTCTTTCAGCCAAATATTCATCAGTTCTTGTATTGTGTGCTATATAGAATTCCTGTGCCATATAAATCTCCCCTTTCGTTAATTATGAAATGCTGTCTAGTCCTGAATGATAACCAATTCCTCAGCCACTGCATCAAGCTTAACGCCACACTTATTACAAAAGAAGCTTTCATAAGGTAAGATATTACCACAACCATCACAGCTTCTCATCCCCTGTGTTTTGAGTTTGCGATTATTCCATACCTTACAATTATAATCAAGCTTGTTGATGATATCAACCTTGCTCTTAAAGTCTTCATTTTCAATTTCAGCATCTTTAAACTGCTCGTAATACAACTCACCTAACTTATAAATCATATCATGTTTACGTTCATTTACTGTTCTGAGTGAGTTCTCGATGGATTTAATTTCTGCTCCTGATCCATCTTTTTTAGCCCATGCCATATCCGTTTTCCCCCAACATTTTATTTATATAATAATTATAACTCATGGATTAAATAAGTCAATTATGAACAACTCCAATAATTTATTTTTTTGTTTTTTTGACAGAATAACCAAATTTGCCTATAGTTTTACCCAATTCTTTATATTCACCATGGGAATAGGCAATAAGATCTGAGTTGTTCAAATAGAATTTACCTTTATTATCCATATATTTTTCATCAACACTGACATTTACAACTTTAGCTATAAACATCGTGTGACTTCCAAGTTCTTTATACTCTTCAACTCGGCATTCAAGGCATAACGGACTCTCTGCAATTCCTGGACATTTAACTTTCTCACTTGCTAAAGGAGTAAGCTTCATCTCCTTAAATTTATCAATATCTCTGCCTGACTTAACTCCACAATAATCAGTAGCAAAAGCCAAATCCTTAGTAGTCAGATTTATAACAAATTCACCTGTCTCCTTAATAATATCATGTGAATACCTTTCAGGCCTTACTGATATCGATACCATTACTGGATCTGAACAGATTGTACCAGCCCAGGCTAATGTAATAATATTCGGTTTTTCTCCCTCTCTCTGGCAAGATACCATTATTGCCGGAAGGGGATATAACATATTCCCTGGTCTCCAGTTTTGTCTGCTCATAGTCACCTCTTGTTTTCTTTAAGAAAAAGCTTTTATGCTTCCTTCTTTGGTTTAAAAATATATTTAAGTGCAAATAATACGCCCACTGTAAGAACTACACCAAAAATGATACCAATTACTGGATTTTGCTTTGGTAAGAATCCAACAAATATATATGTAAGGAATGAAATTCCAGCAACTGTCAAAGCGTATGGAATCTGTGTTGATACATGATTCACATGTTCTATCTGAGCACCAGCAGATGCCATAATTGTTGTATCTGAAATAGGTGAACAGTGATCACCGCAAACCGCACCAGCACAACATGCTGAAATACCCATAATAAAGAGTGTGCTGTCTGTTGGGAATATAGCTGTGACGATTGGAATCAAAATTCCAAATGTTCCCCATGATGTTCCTGTTGCAAATGCAAGTATGCAGGCAACAACAAATATTACTGCTGGTAACAATGCGTATAGATTTCCAGCTGCACCTTCCATCAAATCATGAACAAATTCTGCAGCTCCCAGAGTACTTGTCATAGACTTAAGTGATACAGCAAGTGTAAGAATAAGCATTGCAGGTACCATTGCTATAAAGCCCTTTGGAACACATGCCATAGCCTCCTTGAAGGATACTACTCTTCTTGCTACAAGGTAAATAATTGTAAATACAAGTGCAATAAGTGCTCCCCATGGAAGACCTACTGTTGAATCTGTATTAGCAAATGCACCAATAAAATCAAATTTAGTATCTGTTCCACCCCAAAGGTCAGTGCCAAAGAATCCGCCGATGTAAATCATACCAATTACACAGGTAATAATGAGTACAACTACAGGAAGAATAAGATCGATAACTCTTCCCTTAGGATTAATAGCCTCATCCTCTTTCTTCGCGAGACCACCAAGAAGTCCCTTATCAGCATCCTTTTCAAATTTAGCCATTGGGCCGTAATCAAATTTCAAAAGAATAAGTCCAATTACAAATACAAATGTAAGTAATGAATAATAGTTATATTTAATAGCACTACAGAAAAGCTGGATTCCGTTAAGCCCACTATTTGTATCTGCTGCTACGCCTGCAACCGCTGCTGCCCATGATGATATAGGTGCAATCATACATATTGGAGCCGCTGTAGCATCAATAAGATATGAAAGCTTGGCTCTTGATATCTTTTTAGAATCCGTAATCGGCCTCATAACCGAGCCTACTGTAAGACAGTTAAAATAATCATCTACGAAAATAAGAATACCAAGAACAAAAGTAGCAAGTTGCGCTCCAACCTTGCTCTTTATATTCTTCTCTGCCCAACGTCCAAAAGCTGCTGAGCCTCCTGCTGCATTAATAAGTGCAACAATAATTCCAAGAATAACAAGGAATAAGAATATACCTGCATTACCTGAAATTGCTGGTATTATTCCATCATTAATAATAGCATCCATTGTTCCTACAGGATTAAAGCCTGCAACAAACATTGCTCCTATTACCACTCCAACAAATAACGAAGAATAAGCCTCCTTCGTAATAAGTGCCAACACTATAGCGATTAATGGTGGTACTAACGCCCAAAAAGTTCCTTCCATAAGATAACCTCCTAAATCCCTCTTTATTTAATATTTTCAAGAATCTTTACAATAAGATTCCAAGTTCTCTCTGTACTTGCAAGATCAAGCTTCTCATCCGTTGTATGAATATTAAGAATATTTGGTCCGATTGAAATGCAGTCAAGATCACTCTTCTTATCAAGAAGAATTCCACATTCCAAACCTGCATGCACTCCTGTAACCAAAGGTTCCTCCTTATAGAGTTCCTTATAACTTTCAACAGTAATCTTTTGAAGCATTGAATCGCTATTATAATCCCATCCTGGATAATCTCCTGACAAAGCGAGTTCGCAACCTTTCTTAATAAGAATAGTACCAAGCTTTTCTTTAAGAGCTTCTTTTTCTTCCTTTGAAGAGCTTCTAAGACAAAACTCCAATTTAAGACCATCCTGATCTATCTTGGTGATTCCAAGATTAAGACTTGTCTTAACCATATCAATTCCGTCACACATACTTACAACACCATCAGGAACGGAATTCAAGATATCTATAATAACTAATGATTTATCTCCAATTAACTTCTTATCCTCATTTGAGTAATCAAGCGGTGTAACTACTATTTCTATTTCATTATCTCTACCCTTATACTCTTCATTTATCAAAGAATCGAAATCAAGAACTGTCTTTTTGAAACTCTCTTCATCCAGATCAGTAGCAAAAATTGCTTTGGCGAAATTAGGAATTGCATTATCCTTTTCACCACTTTGAAGATCAAGAATATTAATCTTTCCCTTTTTCTCTATTTCTTTTAAAAATCTTCCCATTACGTGGCTGGCATTTGCTCTTCCTTCATGAATAGCTGTACCAGAATGACCACCCTTGAAACCTTTCATATTTACAGAATATAGAGTACCGTACATATCCAAATCTCTATCTAAACGAAGAAGTGATGAAAGAACTACTCCTCCTGCGCAGGAAGTTGTAATAACACCTTCCTCCTCTGAGTCAATATTTATAAGGTATTTACCCTTTATGTCTGATAAATCAATAACCTGTGCGCCAAGAAGTCCGACTTCTTCATTAACAGTAAAAATACATTCAAGCTCTGGATGTTTAATATTTTCATCCTCAAGAATTGCTAATGCATACGCAACTGCAATACCATCATCTCCACCTAGTGAAGTTCCCTCTGCAAAAAGATAACCATCTTCTTCTTTAACAATAAGGCCATCCTTTTCAAGATCAAGTGTGCATTCTTCTGTCTTAACTGCAACCATGTCCATATGGCCCTGAATAATAACACCTGGAAGATTCTCATACCCTGGATATGCTTTCTTACGGATGATTACATTTTTCTCTTCATCCTGTCTATAAATTAAATTGTTCTTCTTAGCAAAATCTACAAGATAATCACTTATAGCATCCACATTATATGAACCATGTGGTATAGCACAAATTTCTTTAAATAATTCAAGAGTTCTACTCATTATATCCTCCATCTATATTAAGCTTACAAGCTGGTATAATCACTCCGCCTGTTTCATCTATAGCCAAAGCAATGCCTATATGCATATCATCCTTTATAAATACCTCGCCCATTAAAGCAATCTATAAATAATTAAAAGGCAGGTCAAAATACCTGTAAATTCTCATCTTTTCATAGTTGAAATAATTATCAATTTTTAGGATAAACTCACCAAGTCATCTTAACATATTTTTAACATTATTTCTATACACTTTTATTCGCTAATATGCTAAAATAGAGATAGCCATAAAAGGGGGGCAGAATATGCATAATGATGACAATTTAGAACTCTTAGAAGAGCTTAAGGCCCAGTTCACAGCTGAAGAACTTAATGCCGCTCTTGAGCAGTACAAAGAGTTAATGGTTAAATACTCATGTGCTATCAGAGAAGTAAGAACCAAATTCGAAGTACTCAATGAAGAGTTACAGATTAAAAACAAAAGAAATCCTATCCATTCAATATATTCAAGAATTAAAACTATTAAGAGTATTAGAGGCAAACTCACTAGAAAGAATCTTCCATTCACCCTTGATAATATTCAGGATGAGGTTTCTGACGTAGCAGGTATCAGAGTTGTATGTCCTTTTGTAGATGATATCTATGAAATCGCGGACATGATTCTTAAACAGGATGATATCCGACTTGTTAATTACAAGGATTACATCCGTGCACCAAAGTCAAATGGTTACAGAAGTTATCACATGATTATTGAGATTCCTGTATTCTTCTCAGAACATAAGGAATATCTCAAGGTTGAAGTTCAGCTTCGTACCATTGCCATGGATTTCTGGGCAAGTCTTGAACACGAGATGCGTTATAAGAAAGATCTTACAGATGAGATTTCTCAGTCTATCAGTGCTCAGCTTCTTGATTGTGCTAATACAATCACAGAAATGGATTCTAAGATGCAGGAAATCAAGAATCAGATTTTCCCTAAATACACTGAGGAGACAATGACTACCAATCATTACTAATCTGATTATTCAAAACAATTCAAATGGCAAAATATTAAATTGCGTTAAAAAAAACCAGACCTTCGTCTGGTTTTTTATTTTTATTCGTATTGAAGGATTTTT
>JAKSSD010000039.1 GCA_024403275.1 Lachnospiraceae bacterium | reverse complement strand
AAACAAGTTGTACGGAGATTTTGGCTTTTCTCTCATTTTCTCCGTACCAGCACCTTACTGGCGTCCACCACGTACGGAGGAATATTGGATTTCCGGATTCTCTCCGTACTCCACTACCTACTTAAAATTTCTTATCCTAATGATATATCGCACTCATCTTATTTCCATAAGTTTTGAATACCTTCACGCACTCACGATTTTCTTCTAAATATTTCAAGTCTTCCTGACTATATAATTTGGCATATCCATAATTAACTAGTACATAATCAGCTTGCATCCAGTCATCAATGCTCTCTAATCGTAATCTGTCTCTGCCTCTTATTGCTCTGATTGCCGGATTAATGCCCCACCTTGTTGGATTATCGCATCCAGATAAAGTTATATGTTCTGAAGAGTCATTTTTAGCGATATACTCAACTGCCTGTTTAAATGACATATCCCAGTAATCTGTCTCGAATCTGTCTTCCACGAAAAATCTTGCAAACTCATTGTAATAACCATACTGATACGGATTGCCTGCGATTACCTCTGATAAAAGAAATAATGTGTAAGCTGCAAGAATTGCAATAAATATCTTTTCCTTCTTAAAGGAGAGAACAAAATAAACTCCAAAAGCGGCAAACAGAATCATCGAAGCATATACGAAATAAAAATGTCTCCAACCATTATAAACAACTGCAGCACTTAATACTCCATATGCAAGTGGAATCAATCCACAAATAGCCGCATATATTCCATATAAGATTTTAGATTCAGCCTTCTTATTAATCACTGCCTTAACCATTCCTGCAAGGCCAAGAACCATTAGAATTAAGATTCCTATAGGAGTAGTCAAAGTTATCATAACTGGCAAATATTTACGAGGAATACCAGTCGAAGAACTTGAGACAGCATGTCCGTTAAATAGTACATAATCCATCCATCTATAATTCTTTGCCTGGTCTATCGTCATCACAATATATTCAATTGGATTGCTCCAAATGGCTGGCGTAATTAAACAATATACCCCCAACGCAACAATTGTAGATATTACTATAGCTAACAATAATTTCTTGTTAAATTTCTTACGAATAATTCTTTCTACAATAGTGCAAACCAATACAAATCCCCACATCGGTATTCCAATGATTTTCATATTGGCAAAGAATGCACCAGATACGCCAAAAAGAATAGCCCATTTCACATCTTCTTTTTGAGTCATTTTAAATCCAGTATAGAAAGTAATCACTGCAAGCGATAACAGGACCATATCCTTATTGTTATAATGCGCCTGGGCAAACATCGCAGGAGTTAGGAAATAAAGCAATGTACTTATTATTGCTATCTTCTTGTCAAATATTTCTTTCACCAGATAATACAGGGCAATAACTGCAAGGAAATTAAAGCAATAAATATATGTGTGCCAAATAATATTCCCCCAGAATGAGTTATAGTTATTCACTGCATAAATCCAGGTAATTGGATAAAATACTGCTGCCCCATGGTCTCTATCTATCGCCACCTCAATCGGTACAATTCCATCATTCACGAATGCCTTTGCTAGTCCAGGAAATGCACCTGTTTTCTGGCAATAGCTTAATACATTTGAATAGAGAATCCTTTGCTCTGTCACCTGATCCAAATGCTCACTATACTGACTAACGAAAAGCAATCCAAAAACAAATAGAATTGCCAGTATCACTATATCTTTTTTCAAGAAATCCGCTAATTTCTTTTGTTTCACAATTCATACCTCTTATAAATCTTTACCGAATAAGTTTATCAAATTTTAGCGATTAAATAAACCATATAAAAAACAAGTCTCAGAGATTTCTCTCCAAGATGTGTGTACTAATTGCAATTATTCCGGAAAAAATAAAACGGAGCTAACACCTCTAAGGCATTAACTCCGATTATCTATGGTTATTTTACAACCTAATATTTTATTAATAATTATCTTACAGGAACACCACTAATAACAAATATGTCACTGTAATAACAAGTCCTATACAGAATAACAAAAGTCCATAAGAAAGTGTTCTCTCAAGCATCTTTCCATTTTCTCTTCCTGCCATATTGATAAGTGCGAATTTATGCTCAAAATCAACATTTACAGGCTTATTTCTAAGGAATGTCGCATTGAGGATTTTAACAATGAATCCAACTACTACGGCATAGTAGTGTGTTATCATATTGCCTTCTGGACGTTCGTATGGAAGCTTTCTCTCCACATAGATTGTCTTTCTGAGAAGTACAACAAATCCATCTACGAGACTATCTAATACTCTGCATATAATTCCACTGATGAATGGAATGAATTTAATCAGAACTGGTCTGTATACTACATTTTCAAGATCAAGCCATGCTGGCCAGTAATCCTTATAACATTTCTTGCCATTCGCATCCTTACCGCGAAGAAGCCATCTTGCAAGAACGAAATACAATGTAAGACCAATAGCTATGGAGATAAGTGAACCCTTCATATTGTGGAATGCAAAATAATGAAGCTTCTCTTCTCCTACAATTCCATAGAATCTCTGTCCAATATCCATAATAGCATCAGCAGTAATGTTAGGAACTATACCGATTATTGGAATAATCACAACTGATCCAATAAGAGCAAATCCTGAAGCAATATTCATATATTTCTTCATGCCATCAAACTTAGCCTGAAGTTCAAGATTATTGTTCTTCTCCCAGAAAATGCAAATATACAATTTAAGCATATATGCAAGAGTGAAACCACCTGCGAGTAAGAAGCAAGGCTCAACATATCCTGGTACTCCATGAACTTCAACAATTGCCTCATGAATAAGTGTCTTACCAACATAACCATTGAAGAATGGAACACCTGCAATACCTACAACACCAAGTGCGAAAATAATATTTAAAAGTGGTTTCTTTCGACCAAATCCCTTAATGTCCTCAAGTTCAAGCTTATGAAGATTCATAAATATAACACCTGCTGACATGAAGAGTACGAGTTTTAAGATTGAGTGATTTACCATATAGATAAATGCGCCTCTGGCTGCCAGCTCACTCTCGCCACCTGATATAGCAAGGCAGGCAATACCTGTAAGGATAAATCCAATCTGTGAAAGTGATGAGCAAGCAAGTACTTTCTTCAAGTTAGTTGAGAAGATTGCCATCACTGCACCAAGTAACATAGTTGCAACGGCAATTGCCACTAATACATAGCCAAATGCATCAACCTCTGCAAATATCTTAAGTGTAATAACTGTAATACCAAAGATACCAGTCTTTGTAAGTACACCAGAAAGAAGTGCTGACGCTGGAGCTGGTGCTACAGGATGTGCCTTTGGAAGCCAGATATGTACTGGGAAGGCACCGGCCTTAACTGCGAAACCAAATATCATACAGATACCTGCAGCAATAATAGTTGCTGGCATATTTCCATCTACCATAAGAGCCTTTATAGCTGATGGTATTTCGTTAAATGCAACTGTACCTGTTGCTGCATATAACATGAATATACCCATAAGCATTACAAGACCACCAAGAACTGAGATTCCAAGGTATGTCTCACCTGCTCTCAATGAAGCCTTCTTCTCATCGTGAACTACCCATACATAAGATGTAAGTGACATAATTTCAAAGAAGATAAATGTTGTATAAAAATCAGATGATAAGAATACACCCATTGTTGCTCCTTCTGTGAGAAGAAGGAAGGTATAGAAACGATTACGATTTCTATATTTAGCAAAATATTCTGGGCTTAAAAGTGTGGTCATCATCCACATAAATGCAACGATAAGAGCATATACAATTCTGAATCCGTCTACACTAAAGTTCAAACCAAGTCCACAGATTTCAGGAAGCATATATTTAAAATCAAGAACATATGCATAACGTGCTATGAGACTTTCTCCAGGAATAACTGAATTGCTAACCATAGATATGATTCGTGCATAGTTAAACGCATTAACTGAACATGCAATAACAGCTATAAATTCAGTTACCACTAATACACATGCAAATACATCTCTGACTTTTTTACTCTTTTTACCAATCAGGTAACTAATCAATGCACCAAGCATTGGATAAAATACTAAGGAAGCTACAAATATATTCATCTCACACCTCCTATATCAAACCATTTGCAATCTGTGCAAAGAAGTCTACCACCACTGGTGAGAAAAGACCAAACAATACACAGCCAAGTGCAAAGGTATAAAGTGGAATCAACATTCTCCAGGTTGGATCCTTGACTCCTTCATTTTTGCTTGTATCAAAATCTTTACCAGGTACCCATGCTCTGAATACGATAGTCATCATGTAAATACCTGTAAGAAGTGCTGAAATAAGAAGCGCAACAACACCTACGTATGCAAGCTTGTTACCACTATCAAATGCAGCTGTTGCCAGATTCCATTTACTAATAAATCCACAAAGGCCAGGAACACCCATAAGTGCAAGTGAGCTTATTGTAAATAATGTAAATATATGTGGCATTCTCTTTCCAAGTCCATCAAGCTCGTTAACGTATTTCTTGCCTGAGCATACGATAACTGCACCTGCACAAAGGAAAGATAAAATCTTCATAAATGCATGGAATACCATATGGCTTAACGCACCTATAAGACCAAGTGGAGTCATTATACTAACACCGAACAAAATGTAGCTTAAGTTACTTACAGTTGAGAACGCAAGTCGTCTCTTAAGATGAGTTTCCTTAACTGCCATTGAACATCCAAATACGATTGTAAATATAATGCATACCATTATTACGTACTGAGCCCATGTTCCTCTTAAGAAGTCAGGACCAAAGCAGTAATATGTAAGTCTCATTGTTGCAAATGCACCAGATTTAACGACTGCTACTGCATGAAGAAGTGCTGTAACAGGGGTAGGTGCTACACCGGCATCTGGAAGCCAGCCGTGGAATGGGAACATAGCTGCTTTAACTGAAAATCCCATAAATCCAAATACGAATATAAGTCTTAAAACAGTTGCATGGTCTGCCATTGCCTCTGGACTAAGTACTCCACCATAAGTGAAACTATTAGTTGTTCCATATACTGTGAGGAACACAAGACCAATAAATGCAAATGCTGCACCACCAAGTGAATAGTAAATATACTTTCTGGTTGCTCTTATAGCCTCTCTTGTTCCTGAATGAACTACAAGAGGAATTGTTACAAGTGTAAGCATTTCATAGAAGCAGTACATTGTGAGTAAATTTCCTGATAATGAAATACCAAGTGTAACTCCATAAGTCATTGTATAGAAAGTAAAGAATGTATGCTCTCTTCCCTCATGCTTCATATATTCAAATGAATATAATGTTGCAAATGGCCAAAGAAATGCAATCATAGCTGCAAATACTGTACCAAGACCATCTACCTTAAATGCAAGGCTTAAATTCTTTGTAAAATGAATTATTTCAAAAGAACCTTCAGGTCTGTTGAAAAGAATTATAAATACAAGAACACTTGTAAGAATAACTACTATTTCTGTGAAGAAATGCATCACTTTAAGATTGTCAATTTTTCTGAAAGCATTAATTAAAATTCCACCAATAAAAGGAGTTGCGATAGCTATACAAATTAATAATCCAAACATCTCTTACACCCCCTTTACTACAACAGTAGCAAGTGTTTCAAGTGTTTCCTTTAATACATTAGGGAAAAGACCACCTGCTACCACTAAGATAATTAATATCATGATAGGAACCCACATAAGCATAGGTGCCTCGTGTTTCTTATTTTCTTTTGCTTCGTAATCAAAATCACTTCCTGGGAAGAAACCTTTTACTGTAACAGGAAGTAAATATCCTGCTGTAAGAAGCGCGCTGACAAGAAGTACTGCTGGTCCTACAAACTTAAGAACCCCTGCTGTTGTTGAATTAAGTGCACCAACGGCAAGATACCATTTACTGATAAATCCACCTGTTGGAGGGATACCAATAAGACCTAAAGAAGCTACTGTGAAAAGAACTGTTGTAATTGGCATTTTCTTTCCAATACCTGTAAGCTCATCCACTCTTTCCTTGCCTGTCTCATGAATGATTGCACCAGCACAAAGGAATAATGCACATTTGATAAATGCATGGAAGATAACATGTAAAATCGCACCCTCAAATGCCATTTTATTAAATACTGATAAGCCAAAGAGAATATATGAAACCTGGCTTACTGTTGAGTAAGCAAGTCTCTTTTTAAGTACTGGCTCACGGTAAGCAAGAAGTGATCCCATAAATACTGTTACAAGTGAAAGAATCATCCAGGCAGTCTGAACCCAGGTTCCTGCAAGATTTGCAGAACCCACTATGAAATACACTACTCTTATAATGCAAAGCACACCACCCTTTACAATAACACCTGACAAAACTGCTGACGCAGGAGCAGGAGCAACTGGATGGGCTGTTGGAAGCCATGCATGCATTGGAAACATACCAGCCTTTACACCAAAACCTATTAAGGCAGCCATGGAAGCTATAAGAATAAGTGTTGTATTCTCAGCCATTTTAACTGGATCCATAGTTCCACCATAAACAAATGTCATTGTAGTTGTATTCTGGTATAAAACATAAATTGCGAACAGACCCATATAAGCACCAGTCAAAGAATAGAAAATATACTTTAACGCTGCCATAATGGATTCGTGAGTTTTAGTCTGCAATACAAGTGGGAACGAAAGCAATGTAAGCATTTCAAAGAATAAATACATTGTCACAAGGTTTCCTGCAAAATCAAGTCCAATCAACGCTCCATAAGTAAAGAGCATAAATCCATAATAACGGTTATCTCCGTCTATATATTTGAAGGAGAAAAGAATTGCAAGGATGAAACAGATTGTTGCTACCATTGCAAATATGCAACCTAAAGAATCCACTTTGAATACAATAGGTATTCCCTTCATAAGTTCGAAATAAACATGTTCACATTTGTGACCACCATAATTCATAGCCCAAACTGTAAGGCCAGCTGCCACTAACATTCCTGCAAGACTAACAAGATGAAGTGCAAGCTTTCCTTTGCCAAAAGCCTTTCTAGGAACAAGGCATAATACAAGGCCAAATATTACTGCTGCGCAAACAGGAATTAATTCAATATATTCCATATCCAACCTCCTTAACTAAACATACCAAGTCCCATGGTGATCCATTCAACTACAGGCACAGCGAAGATACCAAGTGCCACGTTGAGAGCTACAAAACCTACAAGGCAAAGTGCATAAACAGGATGTTTAAGTTCATTTACCTTTTCATACTCTGCATCTGATTTTGAGTAAAGACGAAGTACTGTCTTCATAAAATAAGCTGCATTAAGAATTGTACTGATTGCAAGACAGATAACTGTTGGAAGCATTTTTACAGGCTCTCCTACTGCTGCCTGTGCAAAAAGTATCTTACTGATAAATCCAGCGAATGCAGGAATACCTACCATTGAGAATGCTGCTACCGTAAATGCAGCACCTGCAAGTACATTTCTGTAACCTGCTCCAGTAAGCTCAGTAAGCTTCTTAGAACCATCAGAAGCATCTCTTAATCCCATTGCAGCTATGAAGCATAATGACTTTGTTGCTGCATGAGAGAAAATATGGAATACACTTGCAACCATACCTGCCTCTGAACCAAGACCAAATCCCATGTAAATATAACCAATCTGTGCAACTGATGAGTAAGCTATCATTCTCATGATGTCCTTCTCCTGAATTGCCTTTACAGATCCTGCTATCATTCCAATAAGACCAAAGATAAAGAGAATATTTATAATCTTTGAATCCTTAAATATTTCAAATCCTACTACTCTGTAAATAATCTTGATAAGTAAGAAAATATATCCCTTTGATACAAGACTTGATAACATAGCTGATGAGCTTACAGTTGAATATCCGTAAGCATCTGGAAGCCATGAATGGAAAGGATATAAGGCACTCTTAATAGCAAGTCCTGAACAAAGAAGAGCAATTGCCACTACAAGAGGAACCATATAAGTTCTTGCAGGGTCTGCTGCTATCTCTGCAATCTTATTTTGTACAGGTGTCATCAAAAGATTACCTGTAATGTCATAAAGAATACAAATACCAATGAGGAACAAGCCTGAACCAAGAAGAGACATTACCATGTATCTGATAGCTGCCTCAATTGTACGTCCATTCTGTACTACCATGATAAGTCCACAAGCTGAAATAGTATTGATTTCAACGAATACGTAAGCTGTGAAAAGGTCATTAGTATAAACCATTGCCAAGAGTGAACTGAGCAAAAGATTTGTCATTATGAAGTATAAATTCTGACGACTCTTCTTAACATCAATATCAAAATGACGACGTCCGCCTAATATTGATAAAAACATAATCAAGCCAAAGAAGAAGGCCATCATTCCTTCCAGAACGCCTGCTCTGATTTCATTACCCCAAGGAGCTGGGAAACGTCCCATTGTATAAACAAATGAGCCATTACTTAATGTGTAGAAGAACACAAATCCTGAAAGAACCATAACTCCTGTGATTACAAGAAGGTTAAGAATTCTTGTAAGCTTCTTTGGAAGAACACTTGAAAGAATTGCTCCAACCATACACATTACGATTGAAAGAGCTGGAAAATTACGTACGATTTCCATTTATAAGCCCTCCTTTCGTAACTCTGTTGATACCTTATCAATATCGAGTGTGTGATAACGCTCATACATCTTAATTGTAAGTGCAAGCATTAAAGCAGTTACAGACACACTTACAACGATACCTGTAAGTACAAGTCCTGAAGGTATTGGATTGATATACATTGAAGGATCTGTAACACCATCTACAATAATTGGTGCGATACGGCCTGTAATATAACCTTTTTCTGCAAGGAAAAGATATACTGCTGTATCCATGATATTAAGACCAATAATCTTCTTAATCATATTCTTCTGGAGTAAGAGATTTGCAAAACCGATACCGAATATAATCATTGCGATTATTTCACCATAATTAGCAAGAATATTACTAAACATTTTACAGACCTCCTCTCTTAAATAATGCATAGAAGGAGTAAATAGTACATGATACTTCTGCTCCTACGAATAAGTTAATGTAGAAAATCATACCTGCTGAAATAATATTTCCTGGTGTACCCATTGGAATAATATTTGTAAGTCCATTAGCACCAGTTACAAAATAATAAGTCATTGTGCAGGCATAGAGAATAAGCGCTGTAACCTTAATTGATTTGTAAACCTTCTCATTGAAGAATCTCTGAATCTTCTCAAGGCCAAAGGCTGATGAATAAAGAATCAGACCACTACCAATAATTGCACCGCCAGAGAAACCACCACCTGGTGATAAATGACCATTTACAATTACATAGAAACCAAAAAGGAATAATACAGGCACTAAAATTCTTGCAGCAGTCTGAAGGATTTTATCTTCCTTAGGTTCTAAGGCGTACTGCTCATTCATTTTCTTAATCTTGCTCTCTGCTACCATAAGAAGAATCATTACGCAGCTTGAAGCAATGAAAAGTACACATGTTTCACCAAATGTATCAAATCCTCTGTACTGTAAAATCATACCTGTTACAGTATTTATAACACCTGTTTCTGCAGTACCCTGAGAAACATAACGGCTGACTACTTCGTTATTAGTTGGGTTAAGTTCTGAACCAACTGGTGGAAGGTAAGCCACACAGATAATTAATGCAGCAACGATTGCAAGGCAAAGGACTATCGCACCAATTCTATAAAGAATTCTGCTGACCTTTACAACAATGTTTTTATCAGTGTCGTAGATTTTAGCTTTTAATGCTTCCTCATCGCTGATTCTTTTTGCTTTTGTTTCAGCATCCTCTGAAAATTCTTCCTGCTTCTTAAGTTCAACTACTCCAACATATGGGTCTTTACTTCCTGATAACCATCTCCAGAATTTAAAAGAGGCTGTCTTTTCATAATCTTCATGATTAGTAAGTTTACTCATTGTCGCCTCCCTTCTCCTCTGTTTCAAGGTTAAGAGACTGCTCAGCCATAATGGCTTTAATCTTGTCTTGTTTAATCATGTCATCAAGTACCTGAATCTTACGTAATGAAACGAAGAATAATACTGATGTTATACCGGCACCAACTGCTGCCTCAGTAATTGCAAGATCAGGGCTTTCAAGAAGAACCCAGATAATTGCCATTACTGTTGAGTAAGACATGAAAATAATAATTGAATTAAGAAGGTTCTTTGAAAAGCTTACTGCTATAGCACATACTATTAAGAAAATCAGCAATAAGAAAATAATAATATCACGCATTAGCCTTTCCTCCTTCTTTGTCTTCTTCAAGAACACTAACGTTCTCTATTTCTTCGTATTCATTTAAATCCTTGTTTGTTTCTACTTCCATCTGTGCCATAAGATGTGAGGCAACAGGTGATGCAATCCAAAGGAAAAGAATTACGCAGAAAAGTTTAAGTGATACGAAATTCACACCGTTAATCACTATAAGTCCTAATATCATACTGCCAAGTCCAAGTGTATCTCCCATTGCTGCAGCATGCATTCTGTTAAGAACATATTTGAATTTAAACAGACCAAAAATCTCTACAAAAAAGATTCCAAGTCCCATGGCGATAAGACATGCGCCAATGATAAATCTAATCCAGAAAATAACTTCCATTTGCGCTCCTCCTATCTTGTACTCTTTGCACCTTTAAACTCGTTCTCAATTGGTGCATCATCTTCATCTTCTTCGTCCTCGTCAGCTTCCTTAACCATACGGTCAATGCTGGCCTGTTCATATTTATCGATTTCAATCTGACCATAGAAATCTGTTTCGCCATCTTCATTCTGACGGTAAACACCTGTGTAAAGCTTGGTAAGCACTATAACTGCTAAGAATGAAACAGCCGCGTATACCAAGCAAACATCTGCAAGATAACTTTCCATGGTAACTGATAAAACTGCGATTACACAAATAACCAGCGTACCAATCATATTAGTTGCAACTACACGGTCCGAAACTCTTGGTCCAACAATAGCTCTAATCAGACATAAAACCGCAAAAACAGCGATAATAACAATTACCGCCGACATGAATACATTACTGAAAGTTTCAAGTCCCGGAACTAAAGAATAATCAATGCTACTAAACATTCTTCCATCCCTCCTCGAACTTAACTAATAATTTCACAAATATTGAGTTATCCATTCCTACTGCAAGTTCCTTATCAAGGCAGTGTACTGTAAACTCTCCGTTTTCCATTGATACAGTAATAGTACCTGGTGTAAGAGTAATTGAATCAGCAAGAATTGTATTTAATACATTTGATTTAAGTGGAGACTTAAAATGTACCAATGCTGGTTCCTGTTTGTACTTTGCAGCAAAAATTCTTTTTACAACATCAAAGTTAGCTTTAACAATCTCGATAATCAAAACGATGATGTAATAGAAAAGGAAAGGAATACTCTTATAGAGCATTAGCTCTTTCTTAATGCTGTAGTTCATAAATTTGCATATGAATGCCATCATAACGAGTGAAACAACTAATCCGAAAATGGCGATTTCTAACGTTATCTTACCGTTTAATATTATCCATATGGCGAAAAATAATACTAACATCGCATATCTCCTATTGAAATTTTATTGGATTTTCCTTAATGGAAAACTACTTATTATATATATATAGGTGTGTTAAAACCCACGCGAATTATAGCACCACAAAAAGGCACTGTCTACAAAAAGAACCCATTTTTCTATGCATTTTCAACAAAAAAACCTTTCCAGAATCTGGCCTTGGTCAATATGACCGTAATTCCAATTCTGAAAAGGTTTTTATTGGTTAATTTTTAAATTTTATAATCCTGCAGCTCTTAAAATATCCTGAAATTCTTTGCAATTTGCAAAAGCTTCCAAAACTTCCTTGCGATCTTTTCCATCCTTCAACTGCTTAACCCAGAAATTTTTACCATCCTTATCTGCTTCTCTTCCCATAAAGGTTCTATAAAGAACATCTACATAATCAGCATTATTAAGTTTTCTGTTCTCAAACTCTTCTGAGAAAATAAACAATTCTGCTACAAGAATTGGATCTTTTGACTCATTAGCAATTTCCTGACACCAATAATTAATACCTTCCACATCACTTCCTCTGTTTAAGATCTGTGAATAAATATTCTCAACAAAATTGCTTATTTCCGGTGTTACATCACCTTTCTTCTCTACTGGGTCTTTAATACCCTGTATTGTATATTCACCACGAACAATGTTGCTTTCTTTGCAGATTTCTGTGTACTCTTTTGATTCAACAAATGCCTTGAACACCTCTTCACGGCTCATACCGGATTTGAGCTGTGACTGCCAGTATTTCAATCCATCATAATCTGCTTCTCTGTCCATAAACACTTTGTAAAGCATTCTTAAGAAGGATGTATCTGTTGTTTTCTTTCCCATATATTCTTCACTGAAAACAAAGCTTGCACCAGCTGTTGCTCCATCTGTATTTCCCTTAAGAATGTTATTGTACCAATAATCCATTCCTGCTGCTTCTGGTTCTCTTCCAAGGCAGTCATAATAGAATCTGTTAACGAAATCGCCTACAGCCATTTCTCTAGTTAATACATTAAGCTCCTCATCATAGTATGCTTCACAATTTTTGCAATGGAATCTCAACAATCCTTTTTCTTTCATTGTTGGACGTTTAATCATTTCTCCATCGTCCCAAACATGTTGTTCCTGATTAGGATCCTGTTTCTTTACAATTGTGTATGTTGAGAATTTATTAGTTTCAAATTCAATAATTCCATTTTTCTTGTCTATCTTGGTTTCAAGTTCCTCAAGTACGCCTTCATGGTCTCTTACTACTGTAAAAACTTCGCCTTCTTTAAGAGCCTTCATGTCCACTCCTAAAGCAACACTTATTGGTTTTTCAAATTCTGTAACTGGATCTGTCCAATAATCCTCGTCCCTATCTCCAGTTCCTTTGCAAACTCTGTTTTCAAGGCTTAAATCAACTGCTGCTACCTTTACAACATCATTTCCTTCTACAACACCCTCAAGGTTTGGATTATATCCTCCTCGATCATCAACAGTTAATTTAACATTACCTGTTTCAACTGCATTCTGTGCATTACCTATATTAGCCGATGAAACCGAATTACTATTGTTATTAATAATATCTTCTTCTGACTGGAATACACCTTTCAAATGAAGATTTCCTCTAAGACTATCAATTTTGAATGTACTTACAGAATCTTCTGGAGAAAGAGTTACATCATCATTAAGAACTACATTTTTAACCTGATATCCATACTCTGGAATCAATCTGATAATTACTTCATCTCCTTTTTCAAGGAACATATCACCACCATCACTACGTATGCCAAAATCCCCTGGATCAGATGTATTTTCGTTGAATATTTCATTTCCATCTCTCACGATTGAAATTACTTCTACAATTCCGTGTTCAACCCATGCATCATCATCACCATATTTGTCTATCGCATCTTCTCTATCGTATGCCCAAACAATAGTGGCAACTGTGCTCTCGGCCTGGCGTAAGGTTATGTTGTAAGAAGAAGCATCAGGAACGGTAACTGTATACCAGTCCTCATCTCCTTTATCCGGCGTATACTCCACATCATTTACAACCATTTTATCAATCGCTGCTCCAAACCAAAGCTGTAAGCTGATAGTATGTGTTGAAGCCTGAGGAACGTTAACGCTTCCACTTCTTGCATCCACTCCATCTACATTAATACTGCTTTCCGAATCAAATACTCCATCCATATATCCAACGGTAAGAGTAATCGTTTCTAGTTCTGCTGCATGAACAGTAAATACTCCCCCTCCAAATACTGAATTAAGCATCAGCAATGAACTTAATAGCACTGCTATTTTTTGCATGATTTTCTTCATTATCAATACCTCCTTGTATCTCGTTAGCTTTTATACAGCCTACATTTATTATTATCGAATAAATATGTACTTTTATTCTTCCTTTTACCACTTTTGGCATTTGCCAAATATGGTAAAATATAATGTGATTATTCATTAATTGTTAAAATACTAGATGGTATATATTATGAAACCGAACTGCATGGAAATTTATTTTTCGAATTAATTGGGAGTATACTGATATGGATTTTCAAAATTTATTAATTGAATATATGGATAAATATTCCTGTTCCGTCAAAGAATTATCTGAATTGTCCGGATTATCACCCACTGTTATAAGCAGATATCGTTCAGGAGAAAGAGTTCCACACCTCGATAGTACTCAGTTAGATTCCCTTGCTACAGGCCTTTCCATGCTTGCAAACAGCAAAAATTTCAATGATAGTAAAGAATCTATTTTTCTATCCTTGCAAGACTCCATTAATAAAAAGAATACCGATAACGAAATCTTTACCAGTAAATTTGTCACCCTGATGGACGCGTTACAAATAAGTGTAAAAGCTGTTTCTAAAGCAACTAATTTTGATAATTCTTATATTTACAGAATACGTTCTGGCCAAAGACATCCTAATAATATTGACGATTTTACAAATAGTTTCTGTCAGTATGTAGTAGCGAATCATAATTCTGAAACCGAACTAGCTCAGGTTAGCTCTTTGCTTTCTTGTGATGTTTCGGAAATTTCTAATTCATCTTCTTACTTTAATACATTAAAAAACTGGTTTTATCAGTCTTCTTTTGCTTCCAATTCAAAAGAAGATGAGATACAAAACTTTCTTAGAAAATTAGATGAATTTGATTTGAATGAATACATCAAGTCAATTCATTTTGATACTCTCAAAGTGCCTACTGTACCTGTTCATCTTCCTTCTTCAAAAAACTATATAGGCATTGAAGAAATGAAAAAAGCTGAGCTTAATTTTTTCAAAGAAACTGCTCTGTCTAAAAGCAAGCATTCTGTTTTTATGTGCTCAGATATGCCTATGGAAGATATGGGGAAAGATCTCGAGTTCGGGAAAAAATGGATGTTCGGAATTGCTGCCACTCTAAAAAAAGGCCTTCATCTTGATATTATTCATAATATCGACCGACCTTTTAATGAAATGATGCTTGGTCTCGAAGCCTGGATTCCAATCTATATGACTGGACAGATTTCACCTTATCATTTACCTAATATTAAAACTAATATTTACCATCATATTAATTATGTTTCAGGAGTTGCCGCTCTCTCGGGTGAATGCATTCATGGTCATCATTCCACTGGAAAATACTACCTTACCAACAACAAGGAAGAAGTTCAATATTATCAGACCAAAGCAAAAGAGCTTCTCGCCAAAGCCGAACCACTTATGAAGATTTATAGAGATGATACTGCTATTGACTATCATAATTACGAAGAATCTACAGTACAAATAGAAGGTAATCGAAGAAATTTCTATTCATCTCTTCCAATTTACACTATGTCTGAGGAGTTGTTACGAAAAATCCTTATAAGAAATGATTGTTCCAATGAAGAAATACAAAAAGTCTTAGATTATAGAACTTTTAAGCTTAACAACATTTTGAAAGTTTTAAATAAGAACATTATTACTGATCAGTTTCCATTAATTGATTCAGTTAATTTTTCTGATAAATCTATGTATCTTGAACTATCGGGAGCCTTTATTGACAAGGAATTATTCTACACATTTGAAGAATATCTTCAACATTATGATGAAACTCTTCAATTTGAGAAATCTCATAATAATTATGAAATAAATCCTTATACAACTAGAACCTTTAACAATATTCAGATTCAGATTATTGAAGGAAATGTGGTAATTTTGTCAAAAGAAAAAGCACCTGCCGTCCATTTTGTGATTAATCACCCTAAGATGGTAAATGCTTTATCTAATTTCGTACCTTATTATTAAATTAATCCTTTAAGCTTCCTACTACTGCATATTTGTTGACTGCTTTGACTAAAGGTTCTAATTTTTCTATGTCATCATATTGTCCAAAGGCTCTGTACTTCTCACCATTTGTAAGTTCAATACAAATATAGTTGTCAGGGCTAAAAGGCTGATTATCTATTCTTTCAAGAACTGCCTTATCTCCATGCATCGGATATGGATTTTGAACTCTTCTATATGCCATCGTAGCCCCAAGAAGTACTGACTGCGTCGTTTTTCGTCTTCTTGAATCACGATTTTCCTGATTCTTACTTTTATAAGAATCTATTCTCTCTATATCTTCGTATGCTATATATTCAAAATCTATCAGATCCCCTGGCAATGAATAATTAAATACCCTGGCCATTTTTCCGTAAATATATTTGTCATTGTATCTTACGCATCTGCCTTCATAATTTGAAGCCATTTCAAGAAGTTCTATTTGCTCATCTTCAGATAATTCCTGAAATTTAACTTTTAACTCAGCTTTATGTGCCTGTCTTCTGACCATTAAAACCGTATTCGTAACAAGAATAATCAAAGCAACAAGTATTAAAATACTTTCCATGCTATATCCCAAAATGTCATTTGAAATTAATACTCCACTTTTATATTCATCAAGCAGAAGAAATAATGAACCTGTGTAAATCACACCTCCTGCTAAATATATGAATATGACTGCCATATCCATTTTAAAATCGCTGGCATACAGTTTTCTTTTAACTGATGGGTTAAATGCTGCTTTTTGTTTCATTTTATTTTCCCCTATTTGTATTATTTACACTGTTTTTTCAAGCGAATCACATTCCAGCTCTTACTTTGAAGCTTAGAAGAAAGTCTGCCTGAATTAAGTTTAGAATATCCATCATTTGCTGGTTTAATTCTGTCTGGATTACTCTCTGTATTAACTGCCTTCAAATCCTCATCTTGCATAACAATATGTTCCACTATCTGATAATCTGAAAACTGTCTTAAGTCAAGAGTTACTTCCATATCCTCTTCAAGATCTTTATTTACAGCAAATATTACTAATTCTTCCTCTTCTTCATTATTCACTACTACACAGTCAAGGAAAGCAGCCTCTCCATACTGCTTAGCCTCATAAACAGGTGATTTAACAATAGTATTAAGTACTGTACCATGTCCATATCTTGAGCAATGATAAAATGGATAAAAAATCGTCTGCTTCCAGGCACCAGTGTCTGAAGTCATAATCGGTGCTATTACATTAACAAGCTGTGCCATACATCCAATTTTCACTCTGTCGGCATGGCGTAGCATTGTGATAAGCATACTTCCCACAAGAAGTGCATCTTCAAAATTATAAACATCCTCCAGCTGATGTGGCTTTTGTACCCATTTTTCCAACTTCTCATCTGCTTCATTCGAATGATACCAAACATTCCACTCATCAAGTGAAATGTTGATATTTTTCTTACCATGCTTTTTTCCTTTAACATAATCACAGATTGCGATTACATTGGTTATAAACTGATCCAAATCCACACTGCTTGCAAGGAAATTAGCTGAATCATTATCACGATTGCCATAATACTGATGCATTGAAACATAATCAATTGTGTCGTAGCACTCATCAATAAGTGTTGCTTCCCATGAACCGAAAGTAGGCATACTTGAACTTGAACTTCCACATGCTACAAGTTCAATATTTGGATCCATCATTTTCATAACTCTACCTGTCTCATGGGCCAGTCTTGCATATTCTTCAGCAGTTTTATGTCCCATCTGCCATGGACCATCCATCTCATTTCCAAGACACCAGGTCTTAATATTATGTGGTTTCTCATAGCCATGAGATTTTCTCAAATCACTATATTTACTATTCCCTGAGAAATTACAGTATTCCAAGAGATTTTTAGCATCTTCTACCCCTCTTGTACCAAGATTAACCGCCATCATGACCTGACTATTAACAGCTTTCGTCCAATCAACAAATTCATTTAATCCAAACTGATTAGTCTCTATTACTGACCAGGCGAGGTCTACTCTTGATGGTCTCTTCTCCTTAGGTCCAACACCATCTTCCCAACAGTATCCAGATACAAAATTACCACCAGGATATCGAATAATAGGAACATTCAGCTCCTTAACAAGCTCAATTGTGTCTTTTCTAAATCCATTTTCATCTGCAAATGCACTTTCTGGCTGATATATTCCTTCATAAACTGCACGACCAAGATGCTCTATAAATGATCCATATAATCTTTTATCCACATCTCCCAAAATAAATTCCTTATCTATAATCACTTGAGCTTTCTTCATCTGCAATCTCCTTTTCTTCTGGATTCAACTTCCATCTGGTTTCAATTTCCATACAAACCAATAATATGTACAATTCCTTTAACAATATAACATAATTGCTTGTTTCATTTCTACTTGATTACTACATTTAGCTATCAATGATCCACTACATTTTTTCATTTTTCGAGTTGTATTTTTACAATTATAGGATTAGATTTGGTTTATAATATTTTATATATTTCCTAAAAGCGAATTATTAAACTGATTATAATTATTATGAACTATATAAATTACTATATTTTATCTTATAAATACTTCGTTTTATGAATAATTTATCTTATGCATATTTTATCTTAGAAATAACGTATTTTATGAGTAATTTATCTTATGAGGTCCTTTATGAATAAAAGTGTTGATATGACTGAAGGAAATGCTATTAAACACATTCTTCTTTTCGCCCTTCCTA
>JAKSSD010000038.1 GCA_024403275.1 Lachnospiraceae bacterium | reverse complement strand
CTCTTTCAACAGATAAGGCAGTTAACCCAGTTAACCTTTATGGTGGCACAAAGCTTGTATCTGATAAATTATTTATTGCCGCAAATGCCTATGCTGGCAAGAAGGATATTTGTTTCTCAATCGTAAGATATGGTAATGTTGCCGGAAGCCGTGGTTCAGTTATTCCATTCTTCCAGGATCTTATTGACAAGGGTGAAACAGAACTTCCTATTACAGATTACAGAATGACAAGATTTTGGATTTCACTTCAGGAAGGTGTTGAACTGGTAATTAAGGCGCTTGAAGAATCAAAGGGTGGCGAAACATTTATATCTAAGATTCCTTCATTTAAGATTACAGATCTTGCAGAAGCAATGCTTCCAGGATGTGTTAAGAAGGAAGTAGGTATTCGTGAGGGAGAGAAGCTTCATGAGATTATGGTTACTTCTGAAGATTCATTTACTACATATGAGTACGATAAGCACTTCATCGTATATCCACAGATGGTTTTCTCAGACAGAATGAAGGCTACACCAACAGGTAAGAAGGTTGAGGAAGGCTTCAGCTATTCATCAGGTAATAATACATGGTGGTTAAGTGTTGAGGAAATCAGAGAAAGACTTAAAACAATTGATTAATCAATGCTACTGCTAAAATTTACAGGCAGGATGCAAAATAATAAATATTTATCCATAAGGAGGAAATAAAAATGCAGTTAAAACCATTAGGAGATAAAGTCGTTTTGAAACAGGGCGCAGCAGAAGAGACTACTAAGTCAGGTATCATTCTTACAAGCCAGAGCAAAGAAAAGCCACAGCAGGCAGAAGTTATTGCAGTAGGACCTGGAATTCTTGCAGATGGTACAGAAATCAAGATGGAAGTTAAGGTTGGCGATAAGGTAATCTACTCAAAGTATGCTGGCACAGAAGTTAAGCTTGAAGATGAAGAATTCATCGTAGTTAAGCAGTCAGATATTCTTGCTATCGTTGAATAATTATAAATGTTGATTTAGGAGGATTTTAAATCATGGCAAAAGAAATTAAATATGGTGCTGAAGCACGTGCAAGCCTTGAAGCAGGCGTAAATCAGTTAGCGGATACAGTAAGAGTAACACTTGGACCTAAGGGAAGAAATGTAGTACTTGATAAGCAGTATGGTGCTCCACTTATTACAAATGATGGTGTTACAATTGCTAAAGAGATCGAACTTGAAGATGCATTCGAGAACATGGGTGCACAGCTTGTTAAAGAAGTTGCTACAAAGACAAATGATGTAGCAGGTGATGGTACAACAACAGCTACAGTTCTTGCTCAGGCAATGATTAATGCAGGTATGAAGAACCTTGCAGCAGGTGCTAACCCAATCGTTCTTAGAAAGGGTATGAAGAAGGCTACTGATTGTGCAGTAGAGGCAATTAAAGAAATGTCAGCAAAGGTTAATGGCAAGGAGCAGATTGCCAGAGTTGCCGCTATCTCAGCTGGTGATGATAAGGTTGGTGAAATGGTTGCTGATGCAATGGAGAAGGTTTCAGGTGATGGTGTTATTACTATCGAGGAATCAAAGACAATGCAGACAGAACTTGACCTTGTAGAAGGTATGCAGTTCGATAAGGGTTATTTATCAGCTTATATGTGTACAGATATGGAGAAGATGGAAGCAGTTCTTGATAATCCATACATTCTTATTACAGATAAGAAGATTTCAAATATTCAGGAGATTTTACCAGTACTTGAGACAATCGTTCAGAGTGGCGCAAGATTACTTATCGTAGCTGAAGATATTGAAGGTGAAGCTCTTACAACATTAATCGTTAACAAGCTTCGTGGTACATTCAATGTAGTAGCAGTTAAGGCTCCAGGATATGGTGACAGACGTAAAGAAATGCTTAAGGATATCGCAATCCTTACAGGCGGACAGGTTATTTCAGATGAACTTGGTCTTGACCTTAAAGAAGTAACACTTCAGGATATGGGACGTGCTAAATCAGTTAAGGTTCAGAAGGAAAATACAATTATCGTTGATGGTGCTGGTGACCCAGCTGCTATCGAGGCAAGAGTTGCACAGCTTAAGTCAGCTATCGAAACAACAACTTCTGATTTCGACAGAGAGAAGCTTCAGGAAAGACTTGCTAAGCTTGCTGGTGGCGTTGCAGTTATCAAGGTTGGTGCTGCTACAGAAACAGAAATGAAGGAAGCTAAGCTTAGAATGGAAGATGCTTTAGCAGCTACAAAGGCAGCTGTTGAAGAAGGCATCATCGCTGGTGGTGGTTCAGCTTACATTCACGCTTCAAAGAAGGTTAAAGCACTCGCAGATTCACTTGAAGGTGATGAGAAGACAGGTGCTCAGATCGTTCTTACAGCACTTAAGGCTCCATTGTTCCACATTGCAGCAAATGCTGGTCTTGATGGTTCAGTAATCATCAATAAGGTTTACGAATCAGAAATCGGTATCGGATTTGATGCTTACAATGAAGAGTATGTAAATATGGTATCAGCTGGTATCCTTGATCCAGCAAAGGTTACACGTTCAGCACTTCAGAATGCTACATCAGTTGCAAGTACACTTCTTACAACAGAATCAGTCGTAGCTAACATCAAGGAGGAAACTCCAGCAATGCCAGCAGGCGCAGGCATGGGCGGAATGTACTAATATAGAAATACAAATTGTGCTATAGCTGGATATCTCCAAGCTTATCAATGCTTCTTCACAAGACCTTCTGAGGCCGTCGGCACTTAACGAGACGACATCTTGATGTTGTCGAGTTTAGTACCGCTACGAGTCCGAAGAGAGCGGAAGCGTGTCTTAGAAGGAGCATTGTAAGCGATGGGGTGTCCAAGCTATAGCGCTTGTAAATATTTATAAATGAGGAGATTAGATATGAAAAAGATTTTAGGAATTGTAACAAGTATACTTATGGTAATGATGCTTGCAGCTTGTGGTTCAAACAAGAATGAGTTAGTAATGGCAACAAATGCAGAGTTCCCACCATATGAGTATCATGAGGGAGATGCTATTGTTGGTATCGATGTTGAGATTTGTAAGGCAATTGCAGAAGAGATGGGTAAGACTCTTGTAATTGAGGATATGCAGTTTGATTCAGTTATTACATCTGTTCAGACAGGTAAGGCTGATCTTGGTGCAGCTGGTCTTACAGTTACAGAAGACAGACTTAAGAACATTAACTTCTCAGAGTCATATGCTACAGCAGCTCAGGTTATTATTGTTCCAACAGGTTCAGATATCGCTTCACCTGATGATTTAGAGGGTAAGAGAATTGGTGTTCAGCTTGGTACAACAGGTGATATCTATGCAGAAGATATTGCAGATGCAACAATTGAGCGTTACAACAAGGGATTCGAAGCAGTTCAGGCTCTTCTTCAGGGCAAGATTGATGCAGTTATCATTGATAATGAGCCAGCTAAGGTTTATGTAGAGCAGAATCCAGATACACTTATCATTGTTGATGAAGCTTTCACATACGAAGAGTATGCAATTGCTATTTCAAAAGAAAATACACAGTTACTTGATGATGTAAATGCAGCTATTAAGAAGCTTAAAGAATCAGGCAAATTAGATGAGATTGTAAATAAGTACATCAGTGCAGATAACTAAGAGGTTATTATGGATTTTTTAACAAAGGTATACGAATTTTTTATAAGTATAGTTACTAATTTTTCAGATGCTTTTTATTTGAACTTTATAAAAGATAACAGGTGGAAGTACCTTGTTAACGGTTTGGGAGTTACTTTGAGGGTAACTCTCTTTGCCGTTTTAATTGGTGTAGCCATTGGTTTCGTTGTAGCTATTATCCGTTCTACTCATGATAAGACCGGAAAACTTAAGATTTTAAACTTTTTAGCAAATGTATATCTTACAGTAATCAGAGGAACACCTGTAGTAGTTCAGCTTTTGATTATTTACTTTATCATTTTCGGCTCAGTCAGAATTGATAAAGTATTTGTAGCAGTAATAGCTTTTGGTATTAACTCTGGTGCTTATGTAGCAGAGATTGTGCGAAGTGGTATTATGTCCATCGATCCAGGTCAGATGGAAGCAGGTAGATCACTCGGATTTAATTATATTCAGACAATGTTTTATATCATTGTTCCTCAGGCATTCAAAAATGTTTTGCCTGCTCTTGGAAATGAATTTATCGTGTTACTTAAGGAAACTTCAGTAGCAGGTTATATCGCTCTTGAGGATTTGACAAAGGGTGGTGATATTATCAGAAGCCAAACATATTCTGCATTTTTCCCACTTTTAACAGTTGCTTTGATTTATCTTGCAATTGTTATGTTCCTTTCATTCCTTTTAAAGAAACTTGAGAGGAGGTTAAGAAACAATGAACGATAATGCACTCATTAAAGTACAGGATTTAAAGAAACATTATGGGGATGTATATGCCCTTGATGGTATCAATATTGAAATCAATAAAGGTGATGTAGTATTTGTAGTAGGACCTTCAGGAAGTGGTAAATCAACATTTTTAAGATGTCTTAACAGACTTGAAGAACCTACGAGTGGTTCAATTTATTTTGAAGGAACTGATATCACAGATAAGAAATCAGATATAAATGTTCATCGTCAGAAGATGGGAATGGTATTCCAGCAATTTAATCTTTTCCCACATATGACAGTAATGAAGAATCTTATCCTTGGACCAACAAAACTTCAAAAGGTTCCAAAGGAGCAGGCTATTAAAGAAGCGACAGCTCTTCTTGAGAGAGTAGGACTTGCAGATAGAGCAAACGCATATCCAAACCAGTTATCTGGTGGACAAAAACAAAGAATTGCTATCGTAAGAGCGCTTTGCATGAAGCCTGACGTAATGTTATTTGATGAGCCAACATCAGCTCTCGATCCAGAAATGGTTAACGAGGTTCTTGAAGTTATGAGAGAACTTGCAAAGGAAAACATGACCATGGTTGTTGTAACTCATGAGATTGCTTTCGCCAGAGAAATTGCCAACAGAGTTATATTTATGGCAGATGGTAAAATCGAAGAAGAAGCTGAAGTAAATGAGTTCTTCGAGAAGCCAAAGTCTGAAAGACTCAAAGCCTTCCTTGATAAGGTTTTATAAATTAAAATTATGCACTAAGGTGCTAAGCAAAATAAAAATACATGGAGGACCAAAATGGGTACTGTAAAAAGAATTTATGTTGAAAAGAAGCCGGATTATGCGGTAAAAGCCAAAGAAATCCTTGGGGATATCAAAGGCTATCTTGGAATCAAAGGTGTTAGCAAAGTAAGATATTTGATTCGTTATGATGTAGAAAATATTTCAGAAGAGGTATTCGACAGAGCTTGTACTACAGTTTTTTCAGAGCCTCCAGTAGATGATTTCTATTTAGAGAAAATTGAGACAAATGCAAATGATAAGATGTTCAGCGTAGAGTTCTTACCTGGTCAGTACGATCAGAGAGCAGACTCAGCTGTTCAGTGTGTTCAGTTCTTAAACGCAGAAGAGAAGCCAGTTATTCAGACTGCTGTTACATATGTTCTTGAAGGTGAAGTTACAGAAGATGAACTTGATAGAATCAAGGCATATTGTATTAACCCTGTAGATTCAAGAGAAGCAAGCATTGAGAAGCCAGCTACACTTATCAGCGAGTTCGCTATTCCTGCTGATGTTTCAATTTTTGATACATTTACTACAATGCCAGCAGAAGATTTCAAGGCTCTTTATGATTCACTTGGTCTTGCAATGACATTTAAGGATTTTGAATTTATCAGAGAATATTTTGCAAATGATGAGAAGAGAAATCCTTCATTTACAGAAATTAAAGTTCTTGATACATACTGGTCAGATCACTGCCGTCATACAACATTCTCTACAGAGCTTGAGAATGTTAAATTCCTCGCTGGTGATTATAGCAAGGTTCTTGAAGATACTTATAATGAGTACCTCGAAACAAGAAAAGATGTATATCAGGACAAGAAGAATAAATATGTTTGCCTTATGGATTTAGCTTTGATGGCTATGAAGAAGCTTAAGAAAGATGGCAAGTTAGAGGATATGGAGAAGTCAGACGAAATCAATGCCTGCTCAATCGTAGTTCCACTTGATGTTGAATACGAAGATGGCAAGGTTGTTTCAGAAGAGTGGCTCATTAACTTCAAGAATGAAACACATAACCATCCTACAGAAATCGAACCATTTGGTGGTGCTGCAACATGTCTTGGTGGTGCTATCAGAGATCCATTGTCAGGTAGAACATATGTATACCAGGCAATGAGAGTTACAGGTGCTGCAGATCCTACAGTATCAGTAAATGAAACACTTAAGGGTAAATTATCACAGAAGAAGCTTGTTCGTGGTGCAGCAAGCGGATATTCATCATATGGTAACCAGATTGGTCTTGCAACAGGTCTTGTTAAAGAGATTTATCATCCAAATTATGTTGCTAAGAGAATGGAAATCGGTGCTGTTATGGGTGCTGCTCCAAGACGTGCAGTTATCAGAGAGACATCTGATCCAGGTGATGTAATCGTTTTACTTGGTGGACGTACAGGACGTGATGGTTGTGGTGGTGCAACAGGTTCTTCAAAGGTACATACAATTCAGTCAATTGAAACTTGTGGTGCTGAAGTTCAGAAAGGTAACCCACCTACAGAGCGTAAGATCCAGAGATTATTCAGAAGAGAAGAAGTTAGTAAGCTTATTAAGAAGTGTAACGACTTTGGTGCCGGCGGTGTATCAGTTGCTATCGGTGAATTAGCAGATGGTCTTACAGTTAATCTTGATTTAGTTCCTAAGAAATATGAAGGTCTTGATGGTACAGAACTTTCAATTTCAGAGTCACAGGAAAGAATGGCAGTAGTTCTTGATCCTAAGGATCTTGATGAATTCCTTAAATACGCTGAGGAAGAAAACCTTGAAGCTATTAAGGTTGCTACAGTTACTGAAGAGCCAAGACTTGTTCTTTGCTGGAGAGGTAAAGAAATCGTAAATATCAAGCGTGCATTCCTTGATACAAATGGTGCACATCAGGCTACAGATGTTGAAGTTGAATCACCTGTAAAGGCAGATAACTATTTCGACAAGTATGCTAACAAGAAAGTAGAAGCAGCACTTGCAAATAATGATGTTAAGGCAGCAGTTATTGCCAGTGTTAGCGACTTAAATACATGTTCACAGAAGGGTCTTGTAGAAATGTTCGACTCTTCAATCGGAGCTGGTACAGTTCTTATGCCATACGGTGGTAAGAATCAGCTTACAGAAATCCAGACAATGGTTGCAAAGGTTCCTGTACTTAAGGGAAAATCAGATGCCGTTACAATGATGAGTTACGGATTTGATCCATACCTTTCAACATGGTCACCATACCATGGTGCTGTATATGCAGTAACAGAATCAATGAGTAAAATCTGTGCAGCTGGTGGTGATGTAAATAAGATTAGATTTACATTCCAGGAGTACTTCAGAAGAATGACAGAGGATCCTTCAAGATGGAGCCAGCCATTCGCAGCACTTCTTGGTGCTTACAAGGCTCAGATGGAATATGGTCTTCCTTCAATCGGTGGTAAGGACTCAATGTCTGGTACATTCCAGGATATCGATGTTCCTCCAACACTTGTTTCATTTGCAGTTGATGTTGCTAAGGAAGCAGATGTTGTAACACCTGAACTTAAGGCTGCAGGCAATAAGCTTGTATTATTCAGAATTCCTAAGGATGAGAATTCACTTCCAGTATTTGATAAGACTCTTGAACTTTACAATGAGGTTAGTGCTCTTATTAAGGCTGGTAAGGTTAAATCTGCATATGTACTTGATGCACATGGTATTCTCACAGGTGTTGCTAAGATGGCATTTGGTAATGCACTTGGTGCAACATTTGCAATGGATGCTAAGGAATTATTCAAGAACGAAATGGGCAATATTATCTGTGAAATGACAGAAGTACCTGCTGGTGCAGTAGTGGTTGGTACAGTAGCAGAGAAGGATTTCGTTATTGGAGATGTAACAGTATCAATGAAGGATATTGTTGATTCTTATAAGGCTCCACTTGAGAAGGTATTCCACTCAAGAGTAACAGAGGATTATACAAAGCTTGATCGTCCTGATTTCAAGGCAGACAGCATCTACGTATGTAAGAATAAGGTTGCTAAGCCACATGTATTCATTCCAGTATTCCCTGGTACAAACTGTGAATACGATTCAACAAAGGCATTTGAAAGAGCTGGCGCTACAGTAACAACAAAGATTTTCAAGAACCTTACATCATCAATGATTAAGGATTCTGTAGAAGAATATATTAAAGAGATTAACAAGGCACAGATCATTATGTTCCCAGGTGGTTTCTCAGCTGGTGATGAACCAGATGGTTCAGCTAAGTTCTTTGCTACAGCATTCCAGAATGAAGCTATCAAAGAAGCAGTTATGGATATGTTAAATAAGAGAGATGGTCTTGCACTTGGTATCTGTAATGGTTTCCAGGCTCTCATCAAACTTGGTCTTGTACCAAATGGTGAAATCACAGGACAGGACAGCATGTCACCAACTCTTACATTTAACACAATCAACCGCCACATCTCAAAGATGGTTTACACAAAGGTTGTATCAAACAAATCTCCATGGTTACAGGGTGCTGAACTTGGTGGAGTTTATACATCACCAGCATCACATGGTGAAGGACGTTTCGTAGCGCCTAAGGAAGTTATTGAGAAACTCTTTGCAAATGGTCAGGTTGCTACTCGTTACTGTGACAATGATGGTAACGTATCTATGGATGAAGAGTACAATGTAAATGGTTCATTCGAGTCAATCGAAGGTATCACATCACCAGATGGTAGAGTATTCGGTAAGATGGCACATGCTGAGCGTCGTGGCGATTCAGTAGCTATCAACATCTATGGCGAGCAGGATCTCAAGATCTTCGAGTCAGGTGTTAAATATTTCAAATAATTTATTATAAATATTTTAAATTAAAAGATTTGCACCATCGAAATCGAAATTGAATCACATACTCCGGCAGCGTATACTCATACGCCGACCTTCTCAGGCCGTCGGCACTTAACGAGCTTGTTTACAAAGCGAGTTTAGTACCGCTACGAGACTGAGCAGAGCGAAAGCGTGTCGGCATTGAGTGTATCTGCCGAGAGTAATGTGATTCGGTATATGAATTAGAGGTGCAAATCTGTAAATGTATAAGTTTTAAATAGGAATTTTAGAATGAAAAGATTTTTACTAGTTGCGATTATGGCGCTTGGTATGATAGCTCCTCTTGCTGCTTGTGGTAGTGAGAAGGAAAGCGATAGTACTGGGAGCGTAGCAGATACTGTGATTGAAATGAATTCACAGAAGGATAAGACAAAAGAAGCACTTCAGAATATGGAGAATACTGCAGTTGATATAGATGCAGTAGGTCAGGATTTGCTTGATTAAAAATAAAATTTAGAGGTTTTAGTATGAACTGGAGAGATTATTGCAAGAAGGTTACTCCTTATACACCAGGTGAGCAGCCTAAGATTAATAACCTTATTAAATTAAATACAAATGAGAACCCATATCCACCTTCATCACTTGTTGTTGAAGAGTTGAAGAAATTGATTGAGGATTATGATTGCTTAAGAAGATATCCAAAGCCAAATTGTGATATGTTAGAGGAAGCCTTAAGTGAGTATACAGGTCTTTCAAGAGATCATATATTTACAGGTATTGGATCAGATGATGTTATTTGTCAGGCATTTACAACATTTTTTAATTCCAGTCTTCCAGTATTATTTGCAGATATTACATATTCATTCTATGAAGTATGGGCAGAACTTGTAGGTTTTCCAGTTGAACTTGTTCCAGTAAAGGATGATTTCTCAATCGATATTAATGATTATCGCAAGGAGAATGGTGGTATTGTAATTGCTAATCCAAATGCTCCAACAGGTATGGCTTTAACACTTGATCAGATTGAAGAAGTCCTTAAATTCAACAAAGATTCAGTAGTTATTGTTGATGAAGCGTATGTTGACTTTGGAGGTCAAAGCGCTATTTCATTAATAGACAAGTATGATAATCTTTTAGTAACTCAGACATATTCTAAATCAAGAAGTCTTGCTGGACTTAGAATTGGTATGGCATATGGTAATCCTGAGATTATTTCTAAGATTAAGGCAGTTAAGTTCTCAACTAACTCATATACATTGAATGAGCCAGCACTTAGAATTGCGAGTGCGGTACTTAAGGATGAGAAATATTTCAGAGATTGCTGCCAAAAGGTAATGGATACAAGAGCATGGACAGTAGAAGAGTTTAAGAAATTAAACTTTTCAGTATTAGACAGTAAGACAAATTTCGTATTTGTTTCACACAAGAATATCCATGCTACAGATATTTATAAATATTTAAGAGAAAATGGTATTCTCGTAAGACATTTTAATGCAGAAAGAATTAATAATTTCTTAAGAGTAAGTATTGGTACTGATGAAGAAATGAAAGCATTATTCAAAGTTTTAGGAGAAATGAAGGAGATATAAATGCAAGCATTAGCGGAACTTTTTGCCACAACATTAGGACAATTTCTTCCAAAAGAATTAGTATGCTTTCTCATTAGTATGATTCCACTTTTGGAGTTAAGAGGAGGCCTTGTAGCAGCCAGTCTATTACAGGTTGATTTATGGAAAGCTATCATTGTTTGTATAATAGGAAATATTATTCCAATTCCATTTATTCTTCTTTTTATTAAGAAGATTTTGCATTGGATGAAGGGAATTAAATTCCTTGCATTTGATAAGATTGCAACATGGCTTGAGACAAAAGCTTCAAAGAAGAGTTCAGCATTGAAGAAGGGTGAATTTATCGGTCTTTTGTTATTCGTTGGAATTCCACTTCCAGGAACAGGTGCCTGGATGGGTTCACTTATGGCTGCCTTATTTGATGTAAAGCTTTCAAAGGCAGTTATTGCTGAGTTATTAGGTCTTATTCTTGCAACAATTATTATGAGTATTCTTTCATATGGAGTACTTGGAACTGCAATTAGCTTTTTCTAAAAAGCGATTGTACGGATTTAAAGGTTGGGACAGATGGAATCATATACAGATTTTTCCAAATGGTATGATGAATTTATGGAAGACGTTCCTTATGAGGAATGGTGTTCCTACATAACAGATATTCTTGTAAAGTATGGAATTAAAGAAGGCATTGTATGTGAGCTTGGAGCAGGCACAGGTAATTTTACTGAGAGACTTGCTAAGGCTGGCTACGATATGATCGGAATCGATAATTCCCTCGAAATGCTTACTGTAGCGCAGGAAAAAAGAGATCTTTCAGAAGATGAGCAGATTAAAAATATTATGTATCTTTGCCAGGATATGAGAGAATTCGAGCTTTACGGAACCGTTGCTGCAGTTGTAAGCGTATGTGACAGTATCAATTATATCCTTGAAGATGAGGAAGTAACTGAGGTTTTCAGACTGGCTAATAACTACCTTGATCCAAAGGGACTATTAATATTTGATTTTAATACAGAGTATAAATACAGAGAAGTTATAGGAGATTCAGTTATTGCTGATAATACTGACGAAGCGTCCTTCATCTGGGATAATTACTATGATGTGGATACAAGAATAAATGAGTACGAAGTAACTTTCTTTGTGCCTTCTGAGGTGGAAGGATTATATAGAAAATTTAGTGAAATGCATTATCAGAGAGGTTATACACTCGATGAAATGAAGGCATTTATCGAAAAAGCAGGAATGATTTTTGTAAATGCATATGATGCTGATGGATTTGGTCAGGTAAATGAGTTCTCAGAGAGAATCATTGTGGTCGCCAGAGAATCAGGTAAATAAGAGGATTGTATGGACAGAATAGTTAGAGCAATGGCAGCAGATGCCCAGATAAGAATATTTACAGCATATACAAAGGATATGGTTGAAGAGGCCAGAAGTCGTCATAATACTTCACCAGTATGTACAGCTGCACTTGGAAGACTTATGACAGCAGGAAGTATGATGGGTGCAATGCTTAAGGGTGATGCAGATATTCTTACACTTAGAATTAATTCAAACGGACCTATAGAAGGGGTTACAGTTACAGCTGATTCAAAAGGTTATGTTAAGGGTTATGTAGGTAATCCTAATGTAATTCTGCCTGCTAATAGTGTAGGTAAGCTTGATGTAGCTAAAGCTGTAGGCGTTGGATTTATGGATGTTATTAAGGATCTTGGATTAAAGGAGCCTTATGTTGGACAGACAGTATTGCAGACAAGCGAAATAGCAGAAGATTTGACATATTACTTCGCAAGCTCTGAACAGGTACCTTCAAGTGTAGGACTTGGAGTCTTAATGAATAAAGATAATACAGTAAGACAGGCTGGAGGATTCATTATTCAGCTTATGCCTTTTGCTTCTGAGGAAGTTATAACTAAGCTTGAGAATAATCTTAAAGAGATTACATCAGTTACTAAGATGCTTGATGCAGGCTTATCACCAGAGGAAATGCTTGATGTAATATGTAAGGATTTGAATCCAGTTATTACTGATACAATTCCAGTAGGATTTAAATGTAATTGTTCATTTGAAAAGGTATCAAGAGCACTTATCAGTGTAGGAAAGGCAGATTTACAGAAGATGGCAGACGAAGGTGAGTCAATTAATCTTCACTGTGATTTCTGTAATACAGATTATGAATTTACGCATGAGGATCTTGTAGAGATGCTTAAATATGCGGATTAATATCAGTTTGGAAGTTTAAATTACTAAATATAAATTTAAGGAGTTTTAATTATGACAACACAGGAAAAAGCATTACAGTTACATGAAGAGTGGCAGGGTAAATTTGAAACAACAAGCAAGGTAGAGGTTAAGTCTAAGGAAGCACTTGCACTTGCTTATACTCCAGGTGTAGCAGAGCCTTGTAAAGTAATTGCAAATGACAAGAGCCAGGTATATAAATATACAGCAAAAGCAAACACTGTTGCAGTTATTTCAGATGGTTCAGCAGTACTTGGTCTTGGAAATATCGGTGCAGAAGCAGGTATTCCAGTTATGGAAGGAAAGGCTGTTCTTTTCAAGGAATTCGGTGGTGTAAATGCAGTTCCTATCTGTATTGATACTCAGGATACAGAAGAAATTATTAAGACTGTTACATATCTTGCACCAAACTATGGTGGAATCAATCTTGAAGATATTTCAGCTCCAAGATGTTTTGAAATCGAGGAAAGACTCAAGGCAACTCTTGATATTCCTGTATTCCATGATGATCAGCATGGTACAGCTATCGTAGTACTTGCAGGTCTTATTAACTCACTTAAAGTTACAGGCAAGAAAAAGGAAGAATGTCGTGTAGTAGTTAATGGTGCTGGTTCAGCAGGTGTTGCTATCACAAAGCTTCTTTTAAAATATGGCTTCAAGAATGTTCTTATGTGCGACAAGCTTGGTATTATCTCAAAGAGCTATCCAAATCTTAACTGGATGCAGGAGAAGATGGCAGAAGTTACTAATCTTGGAAATGAGCAGGGTACACTTGCAGATGCTCTTAAGGGTGCAGATATTTTCGTTGGTGTATCAGCTCCAAATATTGTTACAGCAGATATGGTTAAGAGCATGAACAAGGATGCAATTCTTTTTGCAATGGCTAACCCAGTTCCAGAAATTATGCCAGATGTTGCAAGAGAAGCAGGTGCTAGAATTGTTGGTACAGGACGTTCAGATTTCCCTAACCAGGTTAATAATGTTATCGCATTCCCTGGTATTTTCAAGGGTGCATTAGAAGGTAGAGCAAAACAGATTACAGAGGAAATGAAGCTTGCAGCAGCTGAAGCTATTGCAAATCTTATTCCAGATGACGAATTAAGCGATGAGAATATTATTGTCCCACCTTTCCATCCAACAGTAGCAAGCGTTGTTTGCGAAGCAGTTAAGAATAACATTAAATAATTATGAATTACAATTCAGATACATTATATAAGCTGATGATTTTGTATATGCTTAAATCAGCCGCAGAACCACTTACACTTATTCAGATAAGTACGTTTTTTGTGGATAAGGAATATACTTCTTTTATGAATGTTCAGGGATTTGTTAAAGCCCTTGAAGATCAGAATTTCCTTGCTGTTAAGCAGAATCACAATAAATCATTAATTTCCATAACAGAAGAGGGTATGGAATCGCTTCAGTATTTTCTGGGGGACATCAGTTCAGAGATTAAGTGTGATATTCAGGAATATCTCAAAGTTAACTCTACTGAATTAAGAAGAGAAGCATCCATTGTTTCTGATTATTACAGAAATCAGTTTGGTGAGTTTGAAGCACTTCTTTGGGCCAAGGATCGCGAGACTGAACTTGTATCCATCAAAATCACTGTTCCTAGTGAGAAGATGGCAGCTGCTATTTGTGATAACTGGCAGGAAAAAAATCAGGAAATTTATCAGTTCCTGACAGATAAGCTATTCTAAATATTAATGAATAAAAGGAATAACAAAATGGGCAACAACAGAAGACGAAGAAAAAAGAAAAGTAATTTATCCTATCAGATTCTGGCTGGTACAGCTATAGCTGCAATTGCAGTAATGTTAGTACTTATTATAGCTGTAATCGTTGGTGATGGTGGTGGAATTCATTTCGGCAAGAAAGGAAAAATTCCAGGTACTATCAATGAGGTAGTCAGAGTAGGCAGTTACGAAACAGTAACTACTCCTGAGGAATGGGCAAAGCTTGAAACCTATGTTCCAGTTGAAGTAACGCAGTCGGTATCAATCGTAATGGTTGGCGATATGCTTATGCATCTTAATGTTACAAAATCAGGATTTAAGGATGATGGAACTAAAAATTACGATCATCTTTTTGAAAGAATTAAACCAGATTTGCAGGCAGCAGATATTGCGATTGTAAATGAAGAGATTATGTTTGCTGGCGAGGATATGGGATTTTCTGGATATCCAATGTTTAATACAGCAGAGGAAGTCGGAGATGCCGAAGTAGCTGCGGGCTTTAATGTAATCTTACATGCCACAAATCATACAATGGATAAGTGGAAGCAGGGACTTATGCATACCATTAATTTCTGGAAAAAATATCCTGAAGTAAAGGTTCTTGGTATTAATGAAACAAGAGAAGAACAGGATGAAATTACAGTTATTGAGAAGAATGGTATGAAAATTGCTCTCCTTAACTATACATACGGACTCAATGGTATGCCAATGCCAGACGATATGCCTTTTGCTGTTAATCTTATTGATGCAGATTTAATGGACAGAAATATTAAGAAGGCTCATGAGCTTGCAGATTTCGTAGTAGTATGTATCCACTGGGGTAATGAGTATCAGTTATTTGCTTCAGAGGAGCAGAAGAGATGGGCTAACTGGTTCCTTGAGCGAGATGTAGATTTAATCCTTGGAGCACATCCTCATGTTATTCAGCCAATCGAGTGGTATACAGATCCTAATGATGGTGATGAAATGCTTGTTTACTATTCACTCGGTAACTACGTAACAGGTACAAGAGCTGCTAGATCAGGTGTTTACGAGCAGGCAATTGGTGGTATGGCCAAGGTTGAACTTACCAGAAATGGCAAGGGTGAAGTAGTAATTTCCAAGTATGGCGTAATGCCGCTTGTAGCTAACATTGGTGGAGATGGTTATCAAAGAATTTACACATCACCACTTAGCGAGTATACTGAAGAAGAACGTAGATCAACTATTCTTTCTGCAAACGATCCAACATTTACAATAGCTAATTGTGAAAATGTTTGTGAGAAGGTTTGGGGAGATTTATATAATGCTGGACAGCGTGAAACAATGCTTACAAAAGAGTACTAGGAGGGATTACAAATGAGTGAAGCAAAGAAAACAAAATCAACAACAGGTTATTACCTTATTTCAGCAATTTTATTTATTGCATTAGGTGTGGTAACAATCATATTTAATAGTCAGATTACTGCTATGATTGATAACATTATGAAATGGGTTGTAGCATTTGTATTTGGTATTATTGCAATTATCGATATTATTAAGTTTGCAAGTAACAGAAGCAAAGAAACAATCAAGGATTTAATTATTGGTATATTAGCACTTGTGGCAGCAGTAGTTATGATTATTATGCCAAATATGCTTATTATGCTTGTAGGTATTTTGCTTGGTCTTTACCTCGTAATCGAAGGCTTCTTCAAGGTTAAAGCTTGCTTTGGTGCAAAGAAGTCTGAAGTTAAGGTTTGGTATTTACCATTAATCTTTGGTATTTTAAGTATCCTTTTAGGTGCATTCCTTATTTGTTCACCTTGGATTCTTGGAGAATTAGTTAAATGGTTTGTAATCATTGTTGGTGTAGTTTTAATCTATGCTGGTGTTCAGAACGTTATTAGCTTATTCGTTAAGGGTAAATAATTATCAATACAAAAATAAAAATAATAAAAATGCTCCGTCTGAGGATGGGGCATTTTTTAAGGAAAGAGACATAAATGACAAATATTACAGAAATAATTGCAACAGAATTAAATAAGCCAATTCAGTACATTCAGAATGTAATTAATCTTTATGATGAAGGATGTACAATTCCATTTATTGCCAGATATCGTAAGGAAGCTCATGGTGCAATGGATGACACATCACTTCGAACATTAGAAGAGAGGCTTAAGTATTTAAGAAATCTCGATGAGAAGAAGGAAGATGTCATCAAAAGCATTGAGAATCAGGGCAAATTGACTGATGAGCTTAAAAAAGCAATCAATGAGGCTAAGACTCTTGCAGAGGTTGAAGATATTTACAGACCTTACAAACAAAAGAGAAGAACCAGAGCTACTATTGCCAAAGAAAAGGGCCTTGAGCCATTAGCTTTGACTATTTATATGCAGGATAAGAAAATGGATGCTCCAGAAATTCTTGCTAAGAAATATATTAATGCAGATCTTGGAGTTGCAAGTGTTGAAGATGCTTTGCAGGGAGCGAGTGATATTATAGCAGAAATGCTCTCAGACTCTGCAGATATAAGAAAAGAGTTAAAGGCTTTCTATGTGAAGAAGGGTTCGCTTAGAAGTGTTGCCACAAAAGAAGAAGATTCTGTATATGGGGTCTATTATGATTTCGTTATTTCGATAAATAGAATTCAGGGCCATCAGGTTCTGGCTATAAATCGTGGTGAGAAAGAAGGCTTCTTAAAGGTAAAATTGGAGCTTGATAGAGATGAAGCTATTAAGATTTCAGAAAAACATATGCTTCGTCCAGGAAGTCCTGCTGAAAGCTTTATGAAAGCAGCCATTGCGGATGGTTATGACAGATTGTTACAGCCTTCAGTAGAGAATGAAATAAGAGGATATTTAACAGATGAAGCCTGTGAGGGTGCAATACATAATTTCGCATTGAATCTTAAGCCTCTTTTATTACAGCCACCAGTTAAGGGTAAGGTTACAATGGGCCTTGATCCAGGATACAGAATGGGTTGTAAGGTTGCAGTAATTGATGCTACAGGTAAGGTTTTAGATACAACAGTTGTTTATCCAACACATGGAGAGAAACAGGAAGCAGAGTGTATCGATAAATTAACAAAGCTTATCAAAAAATGGAAGGTTGAGCATATTGCCATTGGTAATGGAACTGCTTCAAGAGAGACAGAGATTATGACTGCCAAGATGCTTCATAACTGTCCAGGAGTTTCATATATGGTCGTAAGTGAGGCAGGAGCTTCGGTATATTCAGCTTCTAAACTTGCAGCTAAAGAATTTCCACAGTTTGATGTTAATCTTCGTAGTGCAGTTTCAATTGCAAGAAGATTAGAGGATCCTTTGGCAGAACTTGTTAAGATTGATCCAAAAGCAATAGGTGTTGGTCAGTACCAGCATGATATGCCTCAAAAGAAACTTGAAGAAAGCCTCGATGCAGTAGTTGAAGACTGTGTTAACTCAGTAGGTGTAGATGTAAATACAGCATCAGCATCTCTTCTTGAAAGAGTATCAGGTCTTAATGCTACTACAGCTGGAAATATAGTTGCTTTTAGAGAAGAAAATGGTGAGTTTACATCCAGAAAGCAATTGCTCAAGGTTCCAAAACTCGGACCTAAGGCGTTCGAGCAGTGCGCTGGATTTATGAGAGTAGCAGAGAGTAAGAATGTTCTTGATAATACAGGAGTTCATCCTGAAAGTTACGAGGCAGCAGAGAAGCTTCTTGAATTGTGTGGATACTCTCTTAAAGATGTTAAAGCAGGTAAGATTTCTGATCTTACTGAAGTAGTTAAGAAATATGGAGAGAAGAAGTTAGCAGAGGAATGTTCTATCGGTTTACCAACACTTAAAGATATTGTAAAAGAGTTGGTTAAACCAGGTCGTGATCCAAGAGAAGCGCTTCCAGCGCCTATATTTAGAACAGACCTTTTGGATTTAAAGGACCTTAAGCCAGGAATGAAACTTACTGGTACAGTTAGAAACGTAATTGATTTTGGTGCATTTGTAGATATAGGTGTGCATCAGGATGGATTGGTTCATATTTCTGAAATCTGCGATAAGTATATTAAGCATCCAAGTGAAGTATTATCAGTAGGTGATGATGTAAATGTAGTTATTTTGGATGTAAATGAAGCAAAGAAGAGAATATCATTATCAATCAAGCAGGCAAAGTAAGAGTTTTAGGTAGCCAGAGAGGCGCTGGTACGGAGGAAATGAGCGAAAAGCCAAAATCTCCGTAC
>JAKSSD010000037.1 GCA_024403275.1 Lachnospiraceae bacterium | reverse complement strand
GCTACCTGAAGTTCTGCATCTGTTGGGATGTAGTCTTCCATAAGACCATCGTGGAACTTCTCATAAGCAACCATATCAAAGTAACCTGTACCTGTAAGACCAAATACGATTGTCTTCTCTTCGCCAGTTTCCTTGCACTTAAGAGCTTCATCAATTGCAACCTTAATAGCATGTGAGCTTTCTGGAGCAGGAAGGATACCTTCTGTTCTTGCGAACATCTCTGCTGCCTTGAATACGTCTGTCTGCTTAGCACTTACTGCTTCCATTAAGCCATCATCATAAAGCTGTGAAAGAGTTGAGCTCATACCATGGTAACGAAGTCCACCAGCATGGTTAGGAGCTGGAATGAAACCACTACCAAGTGTGTACATCTTAGCAAGTGGACAAACCATACCTGTATCACAGAAGTCGTATGCATATTTACCTCTTGTTAAACTTGGGCATGAAGCAGGCTCAACAGCGATGATTCTGTAGTCCTTCTCTCCTCTGCACTTCTCACCCATAAACGGTGCAATAAGACCACCAAGGTTTGAACCACCACCAGCACAACCGATGATGATGTCTGGCTCGATGCCATATTTATCAAGAGCAGCCTTTGTTTCAAGACCGATAACTGACTGATGTAAAAGAACCTGATTTAATACACTACCAAGTACATATCTGTATCCCGGTGTACCTACTGCTACTTCAACAGCTTCTGAAATAGCACATCCAAGGCTTCCTGTTGTTCCTGGATGCTCTTCAAGAATCTTCTTACCTACATTTGTAGTTGTTGATGGCGAAGGTGTAACGCTTGCACCATATGTTCTCATAACTTCTCTTCTGAAAGGTTTCTGCTCATATGAAACCTTAACCATATATACTTTACAATCAAGATCAAAGTATGAACATGCCATAGAGAGCGCTGTTCCCCACTGACCGGCACCTGTTTCTGTTGTAACACCCTTAAGGCCCTGCTTCTTAGCATAATAAGCCTGAGCAATAGCAGAGTTTAGCTTGTGGCTTCCTGATGTGTTATTACCTTCGAATTTATAGTAAATCTTAGCCGGTGTACCAAGCTTCTTCTCAAGGCAGTAAGCTCTTACAAGTGGTGATGGTCTGTACATCTTGTAGAAGTTTCTGATTTCTTCTGGAATCTCGATATAAGCATTAGTATTATCAAGTTCCTGCTTAACTAATTCTGAACAGAAAACACCTTCAAGTTCTTCTGCTTTCATTGGTTCAAGTGTTCCTGGATTAAGAAGTGGAGCTGGCTTATTCTTCATATCAGCTCTAAGATTGTACCAAGACTTTGGCATCTCATCCTCTTCAAGATAAATTTTGTAAGGAATTTCTTTGTTCATTGTTTCTCCTTTCGCTTTAAAAAGCTACCAATACATAAAAAATAACAACCCCGGGACAGAAACAAATAAAAAAACCTGTCCCAAACAACATTTGCTGGGACAGGATTAACTTCCTGCGGTGCCACCCGGCTTGGTATATCACTATACCCTCTCATGCATACCATCATATGCTGATTTTTGTTATCGAGGAATCCTACCTCGTCTCAGATACTCCGATTACTCGTTTCCCATCGCCCTCAAAAGTCCATTCAACTTATTCACATCTCTTTGTCTTCTCACCAACCAACAAATCTCTGTGCTGTGTCAAATAAGCCTACTTACTCTTTCTCATCGGTTATAGTTATTTTACACGTTACCACGCTAAAGCGTCAATAACTTTTTTCATTTATTTATAGATTATTTTAACAAATCAGCCATCTGAAGAATCAGCTTTTCAGTCTTATACCATCCAAGACATGGGTCTGTAATTGACTTGCCATATACGCCTTCGCCAACCTTCTGACAACCATCTTCGATGTAACTTTCTACCATAAAGCCTTTAACGAGATCACCTACATTCTCATTATATTTCATTGAGTAGAGAACCTCTCTGATAATTCTAACTTGCTCAAATGGATTCTTACCAGAATTAGAATGATTTGTATCAATAATAGCTGCTGGATTCTGAAGCTCTCTCTTGCTATAGCCTTCATACAAGCGGATAAGATCCTCATAATGGTAGTTAGGAAGATTCTCTCCATGCTTATTAGTTGATCCACGAAGAATCGCATGTGCATAAGGGTTACCCTCTGATACAACTTCCCATCCTCTGTAAATAAATGTATGTGGATGCTGAGCAGCCTGAATAGCATTAAACATTACTGCATAATCACCACTTGTTGGATTCTTCATTCCTACAGGTGCTTCAATACCACTGGCTGTAAGTCTGTGCTGCTGGTCTTCAACACTTCTTGCTCCTACTGCTACATATGCTAAGATGTCATCAAGATACTGATAATTCTCTGGATATAACATCTCGTCAGCGCATGCAAATCCTGTCTCTTCAATAGCGCGACGATGAAGATGTCTTGTCGCCATAATACCCTTTACAAGGTCGCTCTTCTCATTTGGATTAGGCTGATGAAGCATTCCCTTATATCCTTCACCTGTCGTACGTGGTTTGTTAGTATAAATTCTTGGAACAATAAGAATCTTTTCCTTAACCTCTTCCTGCAAAGGAATAAGTCTTGAAATATAATCAATAACACTATCCTCATTGTCTGCTGAACATGGTCCTATAATTAGTATTTTTCTATTATCATCCCCTCTGAAAATAGCTTCCATTTCAGCCTTCTTATCCGCTACAGTTTTTACTGCCTTTTCGCTAAGCGGACATTCTTTTTTGATTTCATCTGGCAATGCCAGCTTTTTGACAAATTCAACTTTCATTTTTTACCCCTATTTGTTTTTATCAAATTTAGCTCTTCTCTTTGTAGAGAGTCGCATTTTCTCTTTTAAACCTTCAGAATCTTCTTTTTCAATCATATCCCTGATTCTTTTAAATTCATTTATGAACATATCCATATTCTCAAGAAGAGGTTCCTTGTTCATAAAGAATAATTCTGTCCACATATTCTCATTAATATTGGCAATACGTGTTAAATCTCTAAATGAATCGCCAGTATATTCAGCTAAATGATCGTTATCATTGCTTGTCATCAAAGCAACAGCTATACAGTGTGTAAGCTGTGAAACATATGCAATCATATTGTCATGCTCTTCTGGAGTAAGAATTGATATTCTATCGAATCCCAGAATACGTCCAAGGTTCTCACACCAACTAATCCCCTCGTCAGTATTTTTATCTGTTGGAACAACAATATAATTAGCATTTCTAAAGATTCTGTCATCACTATTTTTAACACCACTAACTTCTCGTCCCGCCATTGGATGTGCAGATATAAATTCAACATCCTCGCGAAGAATTTCCTGAATACCATATACAACAGAACTCTTAACACCTGTTACATCCGTCATAGGAAGACCTGGTTTGAAATACTGCTGATATTTTTCTACCCAATCCTTGGCTATCGAAGGATACAAAGCTAGAATAACACAATCCGCTTTTGATACTAATTCTTCTATATTCTCAGCTGCCCCTTCATCAATAATTTTATTTTCCAAAGCAAACTGAATACTCTCTGGATTTGAATCCACAGCCATTATATGATAACCAAGTCTTTTAAGTGATTTTGCATAACTACCACCAATAAGACCAAGTCCAACAACTAAAACGTTATGATAATTAATCCATTTCATCCAAATCTACCTCTATGCCAAGTTCTTTAATAACGTCAAAAAATTCTGGATAACTCTTTCTTACAGCCTGTACTCCACTTATCTGTCCACCTGTGATAGACGAAAGAAAGCTCATGGACATTACAATTCGGTGATCATTATGACCATCTAAAGTCTCTGTTGGAGTTTTAAGCTCATTTCCATTTATTTCGATTTCGTTTTCTTCCATACGTGTGCCTACACCGAATTTCTTTAATTCCTCACACATAACAAGTCCACGATTACTCTCTTTAATTTTTAATCTTCTAGTTCCTGTAAATAAGCCGCCATGATTAGCTGCTGCCACAGACATAAGAATTGGTCCAAGGTCTGGGCAATCGGAGATATCGAGTGTTGCAAACCCTTTTTCAAGTTCCTTGAAGTAATCAATATATACCTTATCTCCCTGAAGACTTGCTTCATTTAAGCCTTCTGTTTCAACCATTCCGCCTATTGTATTAAATGCATCAAGGAATGCCGCATTGGAATAATCTCCCTCAACTCTTGTATCTGCTGATACATATGCCTGGCTTCCCTTAATTTCAAGCTTATAATTTTCACCCCATTTAACATCAACGCCATACGCTCTTAAGGCCTGAATTGTCAAATCGATATAATTAATACTTTCAACAGGTGGAATAAGTTCAATGGTACTGTCTTCCTTAAGGAATGGGAGTGCAAACAATAGACCTGAAATAAACTGGCTGCTTATGTTACCAGGTACTTTATAAACTCCTGATTTGATTGTTCCATCTATAAGAATTCTATTTTCTTCTTTGGTAAATGCCACACCCTGCTCTTTACAAATATCTTCGTAAACACCAAAAGGTCTGTTTCTCAATGTTTCACTTCCGTAAAAGTAAGACTTTCTTCCTGTAATCATTGCAATTCCCATGAAGAATCTCATGGTACTTCCACTTTCATTACAGTTAAATTCAAGTACTCCTTCTGGCCACTTGCCAGCATTACCCTTTACAGTAACTGTCGAGCCATCAACGCTTGCATCTGCACCAAGTGTTTTAATACATGAAATTGTAGCTTTTATATCTTCAGAGAACTGAACATTTGTAATAACGCTTGTGCCCTCTGAAAGTGCTGCTGAAATAATATATCTGTGGGCAAGACTTTTTGAAGGAGGTGCACTTACCTTTCCCTTAGCCTTGGAACTCTTAATAGTTGCTCTCATTATTCTGCCTTTCCATCAATAAGAATATCCATACCTTCAAGATAGCCAGCAATACCTTTTCCTGTAATTGTAGCTACGCAAGCCTGTCTGATATAACTTACCTGTCTGAAATCCTCTCTCTTTGATACATCTGAAATATGTACTTCTACAAAAGGAATCTTCACTGCCTTTGCGGCATCTAAAATAGCTATACTTGTGTGTGTATAAGCACCTGGGTTAATAACTACACCGTCTATTTTGCCAAAGCAATCCTGAATATAATCAACTAAATCTCCCTCATGATTACTCTGTAAAATATCTACTTCAACACCTTTTTCCTTTGCATGTTTTTCAATAAGTTCGCAAAGATCCTTATAGGTATCTGCCCCGTAAATACCAGGCTCTCTAATACCAAGCATATTTATATTTGGTCCATTAATAACTCTAATTTTCATCCTTGTTTCCTCCGAAGAAATCAGTTCCATATCTTGCTGCAAGAAGATCATAAATCACGATAGAAGTAATGCTGTCTACTACCACTCTTGCTCGGTGAATAATAGCTGGATCATGACGTCCATTAATCTGAAGTAAAGCATCCTCTAATTTGTTAATCTCTATACTCTGCTGTTCTTTATATATTGAAGGTGTTGGTTTAACTGCAAGACGGAAAGTAATAGGCATTCCATTAGTAATACCACCATTTATACCGCCATTATTATTAGTAGTTGTAACTACCTTATCCCCTTCCATTCTCAATGGATCATTGTACTGACTTCCCTTCCATTCTACGCCATCAAATCCTGCGCCAAACTGAACGCCTTTGATAGCAGGAATGCTAAATAAAGCATGTGCAAGAATACCTTCTACTGTATCAAACCAGGGCTCACCAACTCCCGCTGGCATTCCAAGAATAATACTTTCAAGTACTCCTCCTATGCTATCTCCCTCTTCTGCAATTTTGCCTATATTTTCAGTCATTTCTGCTTCAGCTTTATCATCCAGAACAGCTACATACTTCTGGCTTAATATTTCAAGATCTTTAAGAACATCTTCAAACTCTCTGTCCTTAACACCTGCAGCACTTAAAATATGTGTACCAATTGCAATTCCTTTTTCTTTGAGGGCCATATAACAGATTGCACCTGCAACTACTAATGCAGCTGTAATTCTTCCACTAAAATGACCGCCTCCTCTGAAATCTTCATAGCCATGATATTTACAGTTAGCAGTAAAATCAGCATGACCTGGTCTTGCAATTCTTGGAGCGTTCTCATAATCCTTACTTTTTTGAGATGAATTAGGAATAATAACTGTAAGAGGGGTTCCTGTAGTCATGCCCTTGTAATAACCACTTACAATCTGATACTCATCTGCTTCCACTCTGGCTGTAGACATTTTGCCTGCAGGGCGTCTTAAACCAAGCTGATGCTTAATAAAATCCTCATCTATTTTAATTCCTGGTGCAAGACCATCAAGCACTGCACCTATATATGCTCCGTGACTCTCTCCGAATATTGTCACCTGAAGACTCTGACCAAAAGTATTTTTCACCTGGGTTCCTCCAAATATCTGTCTAAATTGCTACGTCTGCTTTGAATGTTCCTACTACTTTTACAAGTTCACATTCATTTTCCAGGGCATTAATCATCTGTTCTGCTGCCTGTACATTTCCTTCAACCTCTGCATAGAAATAGTACTGCCAGTTCTTATTCTTCATAGGACGGCTTCTAATAACTCTCATACTATAACCATATGCTCCCATTACCGAGATTGCCTTAGCAAGAGTACCTGCCTGGTTTTTAACTGTAAACATAAGAATGAAATTAGAATAGTCATTGTTATTCTTAATGAATTCTCTATTTCTTGTAAAAACTGCAAATCTTGTTATATTCTGTGAACTCTCATTAATATCATGATCAAGTATTGTCAAACCATAAAGTTCTGCTGTTTCACGACTTGCAACAGCTCCAATTGTAATATCATTTTTCTCTGATACTTCCTTGGCAGCACGTGCTGTATTTTCGAATGGAATCGATGTAATACCATGCTGTGTAAGATATTCGTTACTCTGCTCCAAAGCCTGGGGATGACTGATAACTGTCTTAATTGTATCCACCCTGCTTCCTGGAACTCCAAGAAGGCACTGTGAAACCTTAAGTTCATACACACCATTTACTGACAATTCTCCATTGAACATAAGGTCTGTAACCTGTCCAACTTCTCCTGCAAAACTGTTTTCTATTGGTAATACTGCGAATTCGCATTCACCATTAACAACAGCATTATATGCATCCGCGAAATTCTTATAAGGAATTCTATTGGCATCTGGCATAATTTTTGATACTGCAAGACTTGCAAATGATCCCTCAATTCCGCTATACGCAACCATAATTCCTTCAAGCTGCTTTCTCTGATACAACTTGGAAATCTGCATAACAGATACCAGGTAATCCTGATAGTACTGTCTCATTTCATCATCATTTATGTACTTACTGTTTTTCTCTATTAAAGATTTCTCACGCTTAGCATCAAGAATAGGAAGTCCATGTTCCCTCTTGTAAGCAGCAATGTTATATGAACATTTCATACGTCTCTCAAACATTTCTGCCATTTCTTTATCAATGATTTCTATTTCTTTTCTGTACTCATCAATCTCTGCCATTTTTTTATCTCCGAAAATGTTATTCATTAAAAGGCACCATCCCTTGGGATAGTGCCACTTATTTATTCAACAGTAACGCTCTTTGCAAGGTTTCTTGGCTTGTCAACATCAAGTCCCTTAGCCACGCTCATGTAATATCCCAGTAACTGCAATGGAATGATTCCAAGGCTTCCAATGAAATGCTCATCTACCTTAGGAATATAGACTGCAAATTTAACATTATCCTCAACATCATATTTACCATATGCTGTAATGCCCATAAGGAAAGCTCCACGGCTCTTACACTCCATCATATTACTAAGAGTCTTCTCGTAAAGATCTGACTGTGTAAGAACACCTATAACCAAAGTTCCTTCCTCTATAAGTGATATTGTTCCATGCTTTAATTCGCCTGCTGCATATGCCTCTGAATGAATATAACTAATCTCCTTCATCTTCAAGGAGCCCTCAAGACATACAGAATAATCAATTCCACGACCTATGAAGAATACGTCCTTTGAACCAGCATATTTAGCTGCAAACCACTGAATTCTTTCTTTATCATCAAGTACCTTTTTAATCTTTTCAGGAATTGTAGCCAACTCATCAAGATAGTACTCAAAATTCTCTATAACCCCTTTAACCTTTCCTATCTGAAGGGCAAGAAGGAATGAACACATAAGCTGACAACTGTAAGCCTTTGTTGTCGCAACTGAAATCTCAGGACCAGCAAGAGTGTACATTACATAATCTGCTTCACGTGCAATTGAACTACCTACAACATTTACAATTGCAAGAGTTTTAACTCCCTTTTCCTTTGACATTCTCAAAGCAGCTAAAGAATCAGCGGTTTCACCTGACTGTGAAATAATAATAACCAAAGCCTTAGGATCAAGCTTGGTTTTCCTATATCTGAATTCAGAAGCAAGCTCAACTCTTACTGGAATCTCTGCAAGGTCTTCAAATACATACTGAGCCTGCATTCCTACATGCCATGCTGAGCCACAAGCTACAATATATATCTGAGAGAAATCTTTCATATCCTCATCTTTTAGGCCTATCTGAGAGAAATCAATATATCTGTCTTTACCGCTACCCTTAACGAAAGCTCTGAGTGTATCATCAACAACTTTTGGCTGCTCATAGATTTCTTTCATCATGAAATGCTCAAATCCACCTTTTTCAGCTGACTCAGCATCCCATTGAATCTCTGTAGCTTCCTTCTTAACCTTGTCACCATCAAGGTTATAGAAAGTAACCTGACCGGCTGTCAACTCAGCCATTTCCATATTTTCAATATAATAAACGCTTCTTGTATGATTAAGAATTGCTGGTACATCAGAAGCAAGGAAAGCCTCTTCTTCATTAACACCAATAATCATAGGTGATTCTTTTCTTGCTACATAAATCTTACCTGGATGATCCTTAAACATAACTGCAAGAGCATAAGAACCTCTTACACGAACTATAGTTTTAGCAAGAGCATCAATTGGTCCTACTTTATATTTCTTATAGTAATAATCAACAAGCTTAATTAATACTTCTGTATCTGTCTGAGAATAGAATACATAACCATGTCGCTCCATCTTGGCTCTGAGTTCCTGGAAGTTCTCAATAATACCATTATGAACACCAACTACCTCTGACTCTACTTCTCCAGATCCTGAACCTGTACAATTACCAGATACATGTGGATGAGCATTTGTTCTATTTGGAACACCATGTGTTGCCCATCTTGTATGACCAATACCGCAAGTTCCTTCAACTGCTCTTCCTTCGTCTGTTTTTTCAACAAGATTCTTTAATTTGCCTGTTGTTTTAACAACTATTGCTGGCTTCTCGCCATTTCTTACAGCAAGACCTGCTGAATCATATCCTCTGTATTCAAGCTTAGCTAATCCATCAAGCAGTATTGGAGCCGCCTGATTCTTACCTACATAACCAACTATTCCGCACATAAATTAACCTCATAAGCTATAAAAAAGAAGGGGCCAATGACCCCTTCTTAAGTGTCATTGCATAGATAGAGTTAGTATATCCCGAATGACCACTAATGTCAATTGATTGCCCTGTTCACAAGGCTTTTATAAATTTCTGATTCTCTCCATTGCTGTCACAGTTGATTCATAATCACCAAATGCTGTAAGTCTGAAATATCCTTCACCATGAGGTCCGAAACCTACACCAGGTGTACCCACAACCTGAGCTCCCTTTAATAACTTATCAAAGAACTCCCAGCTTGTCATATCCTGAGTCTTAAGCCAGATATATGGAGCATTTACACCACCAAATACTTCATAACCCATATCCTTAAGGTTAGTAGCGATATAATTAGCATTTCTCATATAGTAAGCAATCTGCTCTTTAATCTGCGCCTGACCTTCTGCTGAGTAAACAGCCTCGCCGGCTCTTTGAACAATATATGGAGCACCATTATATTTAGTTCCATGTCTTCTTGCCCATAATCCGTTAAGCTTAACGCCTTCAACCTCAAGATCTGTTGGAACTACTGTATAACCAAGTCTTAATCCTGTAAATCCTGCATTCTTTGAGAATGAATGAAGTTCGATTGCACATGTTCTTGCACCCTCACACTCATAAATTGAATGAGGTACATCTGACTCTGAAATATATGCTTCATAAGCTGCATCATAAATAATAACAGCCCCTGTCTTATTAGCATAATCAACCCATTCCTGTAACTGTGTCTTAGTAATTGTTGTACCTGTAGGGTTATTAGGGAAGCAAAGATAAATAATATCTACTGGCTCTGTTGGAAGTTCTGGAGCAAATCCATTTTCCTTTGTACAAGGCATATAATAAACTTCTTTCCACTTACCAAGAGTTTCATCAAAGTTTCTTACTCTTCCTGCCATTACATTTGAATCTACATATACTGGATATACTGGATCGCATACTGCAATTCTATTATCCTTTGAGAAAATCTCCTGAATGCTTCCTGAATCACTTTTGGCACCATCTGATACAAAGATTTCATTGGCCTTAATATCGCAGCCTCTCTTCACATAATCGTTCTCTACTATTGCATTTCTTAAAAACTCATATCCAAGATCTGGTGCGTAACCTCTGAAGGTTTCCTTTGCAGCCATCTCATCTACAGCTGTATGAAGTGCATTTATCATTGCTGGTGCAATTGGAAGTGTTACATCTCCTATACCAAGTCTGATGATTTTCTTATCTGGATTTGCTTCTGCATAATCCTTTACACGATGTGCTATCTCACTGAAAAGATAACTTCCTCTAAGATTTAAATAATCTGCATTTACTTTTGCCATTTTTATACCTCCACTTCTCCTTCAAACACATGTGTTGCAGGACCTGTCATGTATACATGATTATCTTCTGGATTCCAGAAAACCTTTACTGCTCCACCAATTACATGAACTGTAACTTCTCTATCTGTAAATCCATTAAGAATACAAGCAACTGTTGTAGCACAACAACCTGTACCACAGCACAAAGTCTCGCCTGTTCCTCTTTCCCATACACGCATATTTACATTTGCTCTGTCGATTACTTCAACAAACTCTGCGTTTACTCTTCTTGGGAATAATTCGTTATGTTCAACGTCGTTTCCGTACTCTAAAACATCATCTGTACTTGTAAAAATAACTGCATGAGGATTTCCCATGGATACAGATGTCATTTTAAATTCCTTACCCTTAATAACTACGCTTTCATCAATAAATCTGTCTTTGTCTGACACTACAGGAATCTCTGATGGTACAAGAATTGGTTCTCCCATATCTACCTGTATTGCACTTACTTCTTCCTTTTCAAGAGTAAGCTTAATATATTTAATTTTACCCATACTCTCCACACTGAACTCAGTCTGGTTTGTAAGGCCCTTATCATATACATATCTTGCAACACAACGCATTCCGTTTCCGCACATTTCTGAACGACTGCCATCTGCGTTATACATTTCCATTTCAAAATCTGCTATATCTGATGGGTTAATAAAAATCAATCCATCGGATCCAACACCAAAATGTCTGTCACTTAATTTAATTGCAAGCTCTTCTTTCTTTTCTTTAGTAAATTTGTAATCAAATCCACTTACATAAACATAGTCGTTTCCACAACCATGCATTTTTTCAAATTTCATTTTCATAACTATCCTAACCCTTATGACATGCTCTTATACGTTCAGCATTATAATCATCTGTGCTGATTCTGCCATTGTCCTTCCTTGATCCATACTGCTTTTTTGTATATATCGAAACGCCTCCGGCTCCGTCATACCATTTCTTTCGATAAGCAGCGCCTTTGCTTCTTCAATTATTTTTTGTTCAGCCTCACTTCTTTTGTTCGGGCCTTTGTCTTTTTTCCTAATCTTCCTAAAATACTGAGAGAGCATCATTTCAATTGTTGAAACAAGTTCTCTTGTCTTAAAAGGCATCATAAGTTTAACAGTATTATCATTATAAGTTTCCAAACCTGCATCCTTGGTCATTACTATCATTCCAAAATCACTGGGTAGATATTCTGACAATTCTATGTGGCTCATATTCTTAAGATTTTTGGTACATATTACTACACCAAAATCTCGATCATTCGAGACACGTAATACCTCGGCTGCATTCTGACAAACCTCGATTTCCAGATCAATGTTTTCACCGCTCAAACTATCTGAAAGTCGTAAAGCATCCTCATATTTGGGCATCGAAATAATCACACTGCCCATAAAAGAAGCCTCCTACATTTTCACAAGATATTTTTCGATTTCCCAGTCTGAAACCTGCATCATATATTCATTCCATTCATTTTTCTTAATAGCAATATACTCTTTAACAAGTTCGTCACCCAGACAACGACAAATCACTTCATCTTTACGTAAATGTCTGATAGCATCATTTAAATTTCCTGGTAACATACGAGTTACTTCTTCTGCTGCTTCTGGAGAAATCTTATTCTCAATTCCATCAAGACCAGCTGCTATACAAGCTGCAATAGCAAGGTATGGATTAGCTGATGGATCTGGGAATCTAAGTTCAATCTTTCTCTCCCCGAAGCTATTTGTAAATTTAATCAATGATTTCTCACCCTTAGCAGCCCAATCAATACTGCTTGGAGCATCAAAACCTGAAGAAAGTCTCTTGTAAGAATTAACTATAGGATTTGTAATGGCACACAAAGCTTCTGCATGAGCCATAATTCCACCCATGAAATATTTAGCATCATCTGTTAATTCCTGATTATCGTTTTCAAAAATCTGTTTTCCGTCCTTTGAAATAGCAAATTTAAGGTGCATACCTGAACCTGCCTGATCAAATCTTGGCTTTGGCATAAATGTTGCATACAAACCAAATCTCTTAGCAATAGACCTAACTGCAAACTTAAATGTTACAATATCATCTGCTGCCTTGAGACTCTCTGCATCTGTAAAATCAATTTCGTGCTGTCCAGGAGCCTTCTCATGATGTGATGACTCAATTTCAAAGCCCATATCTTCTAATGTAAGCACCATATCTCTTCTTGCATTTTCGCCAAAATCAATTGGTCCTACATCAAGATAACCAGCCTTTTCATGTGAAACTGTAGTAGGATTACCATTATCATCAGTGTGGAATAAGAAAAACTCGCATTCTGGTGTAATATCGAATTCATAGCCCTTTTCTCTTGCATTTTCAGTAACAATCTTCAATACAGTTCTTGGGCTGAACTTGCTAAGTTTTCCATCAGAAGTGCAGACATCGCAAATAAGCTTTCCTACCTTGCCACGCTGTGGGCGCCAAGGAAGAATTACAAATGTATCTAAATCTGGCTGTAAGTATAAATCTTCTGAATACTCTGTAAGATCATCAAAAATAGCTGATCCATTAAAAGCGTATTTTTTATTTAATACTCTCTCCATCTGTCCTGGAGTAACTGCAATATTCTTAAGATTTCCGAGTACATCAGTAAACTGAAGTCGGATAAACTCTATATCTTCTTCTTCAATAATGTTAAGTAACTCTTCTTTTGTCATGGAATCTTATAACTCCCTTCATTTATATAATCCACAAAACCAATATGTTATTTAATTAATAACTCGTTTATTTTTCAAAGAAAACTATTACTAGATTTCCTCTATTATTGATGTCGAATCGCTTCGTCATTTTACAAAAAAGGCGTCAATAACCTGACAATGCAGATTACTTGACGCCTTTGACATTTCTTATAAATTAGATGCCTAAACGTATCTGATTAGCAGATACCCTGAGCCTTCATTGCATCTGCAACTTTAAGGAAACCTGCGATGTTAGCACCAGCAACATAGTCGCCGTCTTTGCCATACTTCTTAGCAGCATCATCAAGGTTGTGGAAGATGTTAACCATGATATTCTCAAGCTTAGAATCAACCTCTTCGAATGTCCATGAAAGTCTCTCTGAGTTCTGGCTCATTTCAAGAGCTGATGTAGCAACACCACCTGCGTTTGAAGCCTTACCTGGGCAGAAGAGAACCTTGTTAGCCTGGAAGTACTCAACAGCTTCTGGAGTTGAAGGCATGTTAGCACCTTCAGCTACAGCGAATACGCCGTTAGCAACAAGCTTCTTAGCATCTTCAAGGTTAAGTTCGTTCTGTGTAGCACATGGAAGAGCGATATCAACCTTAACTTCCCACTGATTTGTTCCTTCAGCCTTCTTATCATGATACTGAGCTGATGGACGAGCAGCAGCGTACTCTGTAAGACGTGCTCTCTTAACTTCCTTAACTTCCTGAAGAAGTGCAACATCGATTCCTTCTGGATCGTAAACCCAACCTGTTGAATCTGATACTGTTACAGGCTTAGCACCCATCTGGATTGCTTTCTGGCAAGCGTAAATAGCAACGTTACCTGAACCTGAAACTGCAACTGTCTTACCAGCGATATCAACGCCGTTTGACTTAAGCATTTCTTTTGTCATGTAAAGAAGACCATAACCTGTAGCTTCTGTTCTAGCAAGTGATCCACCGTATGAAAGACCTTTACCTGTTAAAACGCCTTCGTAAAGACCTGTAAGTCTCTTGTACTGACCATACATGAAACCGATTTCACGAGCACCTGTTCCGATATCACCAGCAGGAACGTCTGTGTCAGCACCGATATATTTCTGAAGCTCTGTCATAAAGCTCTGGCAGAATGCCATTACTTCTCTATCTGATTTGCCCTTAGGATCGAAGTCTGAACCACCCTTACCACCACCGATTGGAAGACCTGTAAGTGAGTTCTTGAAGATCTGCTCGAAACCAAGGAACTTAATAATACCAATATTTACTGAAGGATGAAGTCTAAGACCTCCCTTGTATGGTCCAATTGCTGAATTAAACTGTACACGCATTGCGTTGTTAACCTGAACCTGACCCTTATCATCTACCCATGGTACTCTGAAAAGAATCTGACGCTCTGGTGTTGTAAGTCTTTCAAGAAGAGCATCTTTTCTGTATTCTTCTTCGTTAGCCTCAATAACAACTCTTAATGACTCAAGAACCTCTTTAACTGCCTGATGGAACTCTGGCTGAGCTGGGTTCTGAGCAACTACTCTCTCGTACACTTCATCAACGTATGACATTTTGTAAATCCTCCTAAAATATAATCTTTTTTAATAAAAAAAATAAGGCAACCCAAAAAAGTGCCCAAGCACTTTCTTAGGACGCCTTTGTCCAATGCAAATTGTATCTTATATCAGTATATTTTGCAATACCTTTTTTATTATTTCTCAATTTGCATTGGATAAAATTCGTTAATTCAATATTATTTATAAATTTGTGTATCCCATTAATGACTCATCAACTGCTTTTGCAGCCTTACGTCCTTCAGCGATTGCCCATACAACTAATGACTGACCTCTACGCATATCTCCTGCTGTAAATACATTTTCAACGCTAGTTGCATAGCTGTCTTTTTCAGTCTTTACATTGGTTCTCGCATCTGTTTCTACACCAAACTGTTTAGTTACATAGTCTTCACTTCCAAGGAAGCCTGCTGCAAGAAGAACTATATCAGCCTTTAACTCTTTCTCTGTTCCCTTTACTGGAACCATAGCTCTTCTTCCTGTTTCCTTATCAAGCTGGCTTTCAAGCTTAACAGTTTTAACACCCTTAAGGTTACCCTTTTCATCCTTCAGATATTCAGTAACTGTTGTCTGGAAGATTCTTGGATCCTTACCATAAACCTTAATAGCTTCTTCCTGGCCGTAATCTGTCTTTAAGACTCTTGGCCACTCTGGCCATGGATTGCTCTCTGCTCTCTCTTCTGGAAGTGCTGGCATCATTTCAAGCTGTGTTACACTCTTTGCACCAAGTCTTACACTTGTACCTACACAGTCATTACCTGTATCACCACCACCTATAACGATTACATTCTTACCTTCTAATGAACCAAATGAATAATCCTTTGCGTCCATAACCTTTGCTGAATCATAATCGTTATCCATTAATTTCTTAGATACTTCACTTAAGAAATCAACTGCGAAATAAATACCCTTTGCATCTCTTCCTTCAGCCTTAATATCTCTTGGATTAGAAGCTCCACAGCAAAGAATTACTCTATCATATTTCTTAAGAAGATCTTTAGCCTTAACATCCTTTCCGATGTTGACATTACATTTGAATTCAACTCCGGCCTCTTCCATTAATTTGACTCTTCTGTCGATTGTTCTCTTATCCAATTTCATATTTGGAATGCCGTATCTAAGAAGACCTCCAACACGATCATTTCTCTCATATACAGTTACACTATGACCTCTCATATTGAGAAGCTGTGCAGCTGCAAGTCCTGAAGGGCCACTTCCGATAACTGCAACCTTCTTACCGGTTCTAATCTTTGGTGTTACCTCTGATACAAGACCATTTTCAAAAGCATAATCAATAATTGTTGCTTCGTTTTCCTTGGTAGTTACTGCTGTATCACAATATCCATGTGTACATGCTGCCTCACAAAGAGCAGGACATACTCTAGATGTGAATTCTGGGAAGCTATGAGTCTTACTAAGTCTCTTATATGCTTCTTCGTAGTTACCCTTACTTACAAGCTCATTTGTTTCTGGAACAAGATTGTTAAGAGGGCATCCTGATGTCATACCTGAAATCATACAGCCTGCCTGGCAGAAAGGAACTCCACAAGACATACATCTTGCAGCCTGTTCCTGCTGTTCCTTTGTGGTACCAGTAATATGAAATTCTTCGAAATTCTTAATTCTATCTTCTGTTGCTTTAATTGTTCCCACGACTATACCCTCCTTTACGCATTCTTCTTAAGACTTACATAGAAAGCTTCAATCTGAGCTTCTTCGTTGCTCATACCCTGTTCAAGGTATTCAGCTGTAAGTCCAAGCATCTTCTTGTAATCTGCAGGGATAATCTTCTTGAATTTATCAAGGTAAGTATCAAAATCTGCAAGTATTTGAGAAGCCTTTGCTGAATTAGTATATTCTACATGCTTCTCAAGCATTCTCTTAAGCTCTTCTTTATCGTTCTTACTTTCAATCTTTTCCATAAGAACCATCTCTTTGTTAAGGTTGCGGTATAAATGATTCTCTTCATCAAGTACGTATGCAATACCACCACTCATACCAGCTGCAAAGTTCTTGCCTGTTGGTCCAATGATAACAGCAACACCACCTGTCATATATTCACAACCATGTTCACCTACACCTTCAACTACTGTCTTAGCACCTGAGTTTCTTACGCAGAATCTCTCACCTGCCATACCAGCAATGTAAGCTTCACCGCTTGTTGCTCCATAAAGAGATACGTTACCAACAATAATATTGTTCTCGGCATCATAAGCTGCATTCGCAGGAGCCTTCAATATAAGCTTACCACCTGATAAGCCCTTGCCGAAGTAGTCGTTACTATCACCTGTAAGATTAAGTGTAAGTCCTGCTGGTATAAATGCACCAAAGCTCTGACCACCTGCACCATTACAGTTAATTGTAATTGTGTCTTCTTCAAGACCTTCATGATGATTTCTTGTAATTTCAGCACCAATCAATGTACCAAATGTTCTATCAATATTTGTTATATCAACAGTGTATTCTTTCTTAGTTCCCTTCTTGATAGCTGTAAGAAGTGATTTCTCTTTGGTAAGAAGCATCTGATCTTTTCTAGAATCAAGTTCAAAGTCAAATAAATCTTTATCCTCGTATACACATGCTTCGTATGCATCTGCACCAATGATTCTTGATAAATCAATCTTCTTTTCAATTTCTGATACTTCTTCCTTCTTCATAAGAAGATCTGTTCTACCAACAAGTTCATCTACAGTTCTAACACCTAACTTAGCCATATATTCTCTGAGTTCTTCAGCAACATACATCATGAAGTTCTCAACATATTCTGGCTTACCAGCATATCTCTTTCTAAGTTCAGGGTTCTGTGTAGCAATACCCATAGGACAAGTATCCTGATTGCAGACTCTCATCATTACACAGCCAAGTGTAACAAGTGGAGCTGTTGCGAAGCCGAATTCTTCTGCTCCAAGAATAGCTGCAATAGCTACATCACGACCACTCATAAGCTTACCATCAGTCTCAATAACAACTCTGTTTCTAAGACCATTCTGAATAAGTGTCTGATGTGTTTCTGCAAGGCCAAGTTCCCAAGGAAGACCTGCATTGTGAATTGAGCTAAGTGGAGCAGCACCTGTACCACCATCGTAACCTGAAATAAGGATTACTCCAGCACCAGCTTTTGCAACACCTGCTGCGATTGTTCCTACACCTGTTTCTGAAACAAGTTTAACTGAAATTCTTGCATCTTTATTTGCATTCTTAAGGTCATAGATCAACTGAGCAAGGTCCTCAATTGAATAAATGTCATGATGAGGTGGTGGTGAGATAAGACTTACACCTGGTGTTGAATGTCTTGTCTTTGCAACCCAAGGATAAACCTTCTTGCCTGGAAGATGTCCACCTTCACCTGGCTTAGCACCCTGTGCTAATTTGATCTGGATCTCTTTAGCACTTACAAGATATCTACTAGTAACACCGAAACGACCACTGGCAACCTGCTTAATTGCAGAGCTTCTGTCATTCTTTGTTCCAGCACTCTCTAATCTCTCATCACTCTCTCCACCTTCACCAGAGTTACTCTTGCCGTGAAGATGATTCATTGCAATTGCCAATGTCTCATGTGCCTCTTCTGAGATAGAACCGTATGACATAGCACCTGTCTTAAATCTCTTTACAATTGAAGCTGCACTTTCAACTTCTGAAATATCTACACATTCAGCTGGATAGTTAAAGTCCATAAGATTTCTTATATATCCAGTCTCTTCCTTGTCTACCATAGCAGTATACTGTTTGAATTTCTCGTAGCTGCCTTCTCTAGTAGCCATCTGAAGCATATGAATTGTCTGAGGGTTATATCTATGAGTTTCACCCTGAGCTCTCATCTTGTGACGTCCTACAGAATCAATTGTAAGATCTGTTTCGAGTCCAAGTGGATCAAATGCTTTTGAATGCTGCTTGTCTGTATTCTTAGCAATATCTTCGATAGTAATACCACCGATTCTTGATACTGTCTTATCAAAATATTTATTTATAACACTATCATCAATACCTACAGCTTCAAATATTCTGCTGCCATGATATGACTGAATTGTAGAGATACCCATTTTAGATGCAATCTTTACAATACCCGAAATAATAGCCTTGTCATAATCTTCTACAGCTGCATAGTAATCCT
>JAKSSD010000036.1 GCA_024403275.1 Lachnospiraceae bacterium | reverse complement strand
TTCCTCTACTACAGGAGCAACTGGCTCTTCTATCTTAATCTCTTCAACAACTGGTGCAGGAGTTATAGTTTCTTCAACTTCAACTTTTGCTCCACAGTTGCTACAAAATTGAGCATTGTCAGCTAATTTAGTTCCACAAGTACTACAATACATAACAAATTCCTCCAAATTTACATTTGGGTATATTATACCATTTAAATTATGGTGTATTCAACTATTTATTGACAAATTTAAAGGCCTTATGATACTATTACAAGCAGTGTTTAACTAGCTGCTATGGCTCAGTCGGTAGAGCGTCGCATTGGTAGTGCGGAGGTCACGGGTCCGATTCCCGTTAGCAGCTTAAGGGCCCTTAAATATAGGGTCTTTTTTATTTATACATGAAGATTATTCCATATGTTCCAGCACCACAGTTGCATGCAACAGTCGCCGAAGTATTACATATAATCACTTCTTTAAAAGGACATATCTTTTTTACTTCTTCTGCTATCCTTTTAACATCTTTCATATTACATCCAGCATATGTAATGAAAACTTTACTTGTATCAATTTTATCGTTTTTCCTTAGTTTTCCTTTAATATATCTTTTAATATATCCATTTCCTAAAGCAAAACGGGCAATAGATAATTTTCCATTCTTCATATAAAACACAGGTCTCATTTTAAAGAATCTTAAGAATCTCGCAACTGATAAAGATACTCTCTCATTAATTGCAAGATAGTCAGCATTTTTTGCTACAAAGGAAACATCAGTCTTTGGTATCAATTCTTCGCATGCTTTAACTATCTCATCAACTGAAGCACCATTCTTATTCATCTCAACAGCCTTATATATTAATAAAGCCATTCCAGACGATAAAGTCTTAGTATCTATTATAGTTACTCTATCAGCATCCAATCCTAATAATTCCTTGCCAAGAACTGATTGTTCATAAGATACACTGGTATCTGATGAAATAGTAAAATGAATAATATTATCATATTCCTTCAGGATATTTTTATAAATCTCTGCATGCTCTTTTGCTGTTGGCGGTTTAGAAATTATCTTTGTCTGAACCTCTTCATAATGCTCAATAACATTAGTTACCGATATCTCATAGCCATCCATAAAACGTCCAGAATCAAGATAGAGATAAAATCTTATTACACCAATATTATTTTCATCAATATATTCTTTTGGTAGATCACTTACACAATCTGTAATTATATAATTCTTATTTCCCATATCCTAACTCCACTTAAGATACAATTAATTCTTCTTACTATTCTTAATCTCAGCCAATGAATAATTAACATCAATTTTGTTTCCTAGATATAAATGCTTAAAACAGTCTAATATTCTCTCTACAACCATTCTACCATTCTCAGTATCCGTATCTAAAAGAACAACCATTGTCTGAACACTTGAATATCTAGTAGAAATATCTACTCTTCTTAATGATGTATAAATTGCTTTATCTAACATATCAAGAGCAACAGATGCTTCATTTACATCAAGCTCATTTTCTCCTTCAGCAGGAATTACATTAAACAAAACAGAAACAACTCTATTGGAATTTCTTTCAACAAATCTTTTAATAAAGTTATAAATATGATGGAAATTCTCAAAGTCAAGAAGATATGCACCATGACCACTATCAGAACGGCTTAAGATTTCACCAAGATAAGTCAAATCTACATTTCTTACTGCTCTTTCATTTTCTTCCTTAACATTATCGCTAAAGAATCTAAAGGAATTCTTTCCATTATTTTTTACATAATATAAAGCCTTATCGCCACAATTATACAATTTAGCGAAGTCACTTCCATCTACTCCTGATATGGCAATACCAATTGATACAGAAGTATTTACTTCATATTTTTGTTCTTTAATTTTGTCATTTAAGGTTTTAATAAGGTCACCTGCTATATTTGATACCTGACTTCTTCCAGTTTTATTAGCAAAGAAAGCAACAAATTCATCTCCACCAATACGACAGATAACATCATTCTCATTGGTAAATTCTCTTAAAGTATCAGCAAAAAGATTTAATACCTTATCACCTTCCTGATGACCATAATTATCATTGATAGCTTTAAAATTATCTAAGTCTACCATTAGTAGACTTCCTTCAATTCCAGAATTCAAAATCTCATTAACCTTTTGCTCTGTATATTCTCTATTCCATAAACCTGTAAGCGCATCCTTATAAGATTTAACCTTAATCTGATCGACTTCTTTAGTCTTCTTATCAAGTTTTTCAACAAGCATGGATCTATATTCTTCAAGTTCTAATGTTCTATTAACTCTTGAACGAATTACGCTTGGCACAAATGGTTTTGATATAAAATCCATTGCTCCATATTCAAAACATTTAGTTTCAGTATCTGCGTCATTATCAGAAGTAAGAAATATAACTGGAATGTCTGCATTCTTTGGATTATTTTTAATTTCTTTAAATACTTCAAATCCATTTAGTCCAGGCATATTTATATCAAGAAGAATCAAATCTGCTTCATTGTTCTCTAAATATTTCAAGCCCTGAGTTCCATCCAAAACAGATATCATTTTGTAATCTGAAGAAAGCACATTCTTAGCAGTAGCAAGACTAACTTTATCGTCATCAATCATAAGTATTTTTTTCATTTGCTCAATATCCTTTCTATTTCTTCTCTGGCTTTGTCATATTCAAAAAATTTAATCAACTCAACTACATTCTTAAATAAAATCTCATAACCCTCATGAGCTTTATCCAACTCGTTATATATTTCTTCAGCAAGATCTGTATCAAACTCGTCTAAAGCTTCTTTAAACCTATTGGCATATTTAGTAATTATATCTTTATCAAGATTTTCAAATAAATCATTTTCAACCTTTGAATTATCAGCTTCCAAAACCTCTATTCCCTTCTTACTAAGAAGTTCTCTAGATAACCTTAAAATTTCCTCATAATCAATCAGAAGCTTTTCTGTCTTATTAAGAATTGGCTCATAATTTTGTGCTTTACCACTTAATTCAAGTTCTTTAGCAAGATTTGATAGATTAACAGCACCTATTGTAAGTGACATACTCTTAAGAGCATGAACTTTAATCACATAATTAGGCCAATCCTCATTATCAAAATATGTTTTAATCAAATCCTTCATTTCATTTGAATTTTCAACATACTCTTTTAAAATATCGTAATATAAATCTTCGCTTCCTCCACTATATTTTAATCCAGTGTTTACGCTAAATTTAAGATCATCTTCTTTGCTTTCTTCAGTAACATTATCTGTATTTACACCCGAATCATTTTTTTCCTTCATTTTATCTTCAGGAATATATGCTCTTAATAATTTATCAAGTGAATTAATATTAATAGGTTTAGCAAGGAATTCATTGAATCCATTTGCTAAGAACATATTTCTTGCACTATTGATTGTATTCGCGGTAAGAGCAATTATCTTTATATTCTTATAATATTCACCAGATAATTGTCTAATTCTTAAGGTAGCCTCAACGCCATCCATAATAGGCATCATGTGATCCATAAACACAAGGTCATAGGTTGGGTCTGCCTCAAGCAAATCTATAGCCTTTTGTCCACTATCAACAGTAGTCACCTTAATCTTATATGGCTTCAAAAGACCAGCAGCCACCTTAAGATTCATTGCATTATCATCTACTATAAGAACTCTGTAATCAGGAGCCTCAAAGGTCATTATATTTCCATTTTGATTAAAGGTACTCTTCTTATTATTTAATAAAGCAACCATGGATATCGAATATAATGGTGTGTAGAAATTAATAATTGATTCAGGTAAATCAATCGCATTTCCTCTTTTTTGAAGAACTATAACATTCTTCTTAAGTGACAAATCTTTAAAGTATTCCTCATATTCAAAATAAATTTTCTTATCAATAAGAATATGTGAAATATCTTTATCCTTAATAATTGTTTTTAATTCTTCAATATTATTTGAATTAGTAAGATCAAATTTGAGACCATTCTTTATCTCATCCAAGATAACAGAAGTTTCATTTCTCATCCTAATATCCATTGCATCCAAATTAAATAAGGTCGCCATTCTTATTTCTATAGGATTTTCTAATGAAATAAACGGACTAGAATTAACTACTTTTAATGGAATACATATAGAGAACTCTGAACCAACGCCTATAGTACTTGATACATTAATAAATCCGCCCATGTTTTGAACAAGTCTCTTACTGATTGATAATCCAAGACCTGTACCTTCGATAGAACGATTTCTTTTTGCATCAAATCTTTTAAAGCTTTCATATAACTGTTCAATATTTTCTTCAGAAATACCAATGCCTGTATCTTTTACTAATACATTGAGGTTAATGCCATATTCCTGCTTGGTAAATCCAACCTTCATTACTACAAAACCAGTATTTGTATATTTAATGGCATTAGTCATCATATTAATGATAATCTGCTTAATTCTCATCTCATCTCCTAAAATTCCAACTGGAATCTCAGGATCGACTTCAAAGAACAAAGCAAGCTCTTTATTTCCAAGTCTGGATTCGGACATATTCACAATATCATTAATCATTGATGCTATATTAAATTCAGTTTCAACAAGATCCATCTTGCCCGATTCAATCTTAGAGAAATCAAGAATATCATTTACAATAGTAACAAGACTTCGGCTTGCAGACGCAATATCAAGCGCAAAATCATTAACAATAGGGTCACTATTCTCACGAAGAATCATCTCATTCATACCAATAATGGCATTGATAGGTGTTCTAATCTCATGAGACATATTTGCAAGGAATATACCTTTGGCTTCATTAGCAATAGTTGCATTTTCATTTGCTTCATTAAGCTGATTGATATAGCTTTGTGTGAAAAATCTAGTTAATATTATGCCTGCAACAAGACAACCAAGAAGTGCTAAAATCACAAAGAATAAGGTTCTATATAATCTTTCATAGAACACACTACTTTCAATTGCTGTAACTACATACCATCCGCAGCAACTAATATTTGAGACATAAATAGCCCTGTTAACTCCATCATAGTCTTTAATATTGAAATGAGATTTATCAGTAAGAATTTCACTATTACCATTTATGTAATTGACAACATAATTGTAAATATTATTCTCAACAGAACTAATATGAATTGGTTCCTCATCAACATATCCAAACTTTGTATTAGGATGAGTAGCAATACCTAAATTATTATCTACAAGAAAAACATAACTGTTTCCATCTATTACCTTATCCTCAGCAATAGAAAATAAAGTATCTACGAAAATATCAAGTGCAAGAATGCCCGACAAAGTACCGTCCCTATTGTAACAGGTAGTAGAAATAGTAACTACATATCTATCAAGATTAGTATCCTTATATGGCGAAGAATAGAATAATCCATCTTTATCAAGTGCATCCTTATACCAGGGACGCTCCCTAAAATCAATTGAAGGATCAGGAATATATCCATATCCGGATGACATCACGTTATCTGTATTTACAAAATACAAATCATAAATATAACCTTCATCATTGTAATCCTCAACAATCGTAGTTAAATATTCAGTTAACTCATCTGGATCAAATTCATTATTGATTTCAAGTGCAGCCTTTTGATTCAATACAATCTGAGCTTCATTCGAAAACCAGGTAGTGATTTCCTCCTGAACATTATCTGTAACTAGCTGATATCTACGATCTGCTTCATCAACAAGATAAGAACCAATAATATTTAAGGCAACACCAACTACAATAGAGAAAATAACAATAATGCTTATAACTACTACAATAATGATTCTTCCTTGAAATAATTTCTTAACTTCTTTGTTTTTACTATCCTTTTTCATAACACCTCTAATAGTAATCTAATCTTACTCTGCCTTAATCTCGTTTTGTTTTAACAATCTTGATTCCTTAGATTTTTTAGACACTTCAACGATACTTCTAATTAAACAAATAATATTAATAATTAAACTTACTATACTAAACAAACTTAATATTATAAATGGTATATAAAAATACTTTGACATTTGACCAAAAATCATTGCAGTGTTAAATGCTTTAACAGAAAATACCATCTTAATAGTAAATGTTAAAGGTATAAGCTCAATTGCAACAAACCAGCTCGAAACCAAATAAATAATATTTGAAAACAACTTATTCTCTGTAAAATATCCAGTTATGTAATGACCTATACCCATAACGAAGCAAAAAACAGTCTTAAATATAAATGGATAAATAGAAATCAAAAGAATGATTTTAAATATCAATGTTCTATAATCTGCTGGTGTACTTAAACTATTAATCTCATTAATATTTTGCGAAACAATAATTTGCTGATTAATAAGAATAATAATCGGTGCAACAAGTACTATTGGTTTGATAAGTGTTTGAATAATATTAATAACAAAGGTATTTATTCTTGCTAATTTATTTTCACTCACCTTTCTCTTCTTTTTAAGCAGATTACAATATCTAATCAAAACAATAATATGGAATATTTTTGATATTTCACTAAATATAGCAAATACTAATGCATACTTTTTCTCAATCAAAGAATACATATCATAATATCTTTTAATTCTAATAAGACTAAAGAATAATCTAAGCAAATAATGAATAGGTCTTATTGGAATCTGAATATTATCAAGAACAACATAATATAGAATTACAATAACAGCTGCTACTACTTTTCTATTCTTTATTTTTAATTTAAATATTTTGAATTCATCCTGAGGAATTGTATATTCAAGATAATCTCGTAAGAATGGAAAGAATGCGAATACTGGATACTGATAGTCCATTTTCACTGCAACTACATAAAGAGCAATTGCACGCATAAAAGATAATATAATATTAAATACAAGGTCTAAAAGAATAAAGGCAAAAACAATTCCGCCTATCACAAGAAATATATTCATATTAACAATTGCAAATATTTTCATTTTTAAACCTTATTTTTCAATATATAAAGAAGGGTTTCAAGCAAATTAATGTTTGAAACCCTATATCAACATAATTAATTATTCAAGAACAAGATTTGTCCAAGCATCTGCAGGAACAAAAGCGATATATGTCTTACCCGTGTTAAGTTTAATCTCTTCTCCTGTAGACTTGTAATAATAACGAGTAATTCCTTCAGGAGTTGCCTTAGTCCATGTAATTGGAACAGCTACGCCATTAGAAATATAATAACCTTCATGAGAAGTAGAATCAGTAACATTATATGTAAGATATCCGTTCTGGTCTAACTGTGTAAATGAGATACATTCAAGAATAACATTCTTAAAGCTTGTAACCTTATTATTATCACCTGCATCTACATGTGGCTTGCCATACTCATAATATTCATAAACCTTCTCATCTTTGTTGTAATGAAGTTCTGACTTGTTATGAGGGAATGGAAGTGAAACCTTAGTAATGTCTTCAATTGCCTTCTCATCCTTAGCAAGTTTGTTATCACCCTTAGCGAACTGCCAATGTGGACCTTCATAAAGATTAGTATAAGTTGTTGAATACTTAGCGCTCTCTAATCTCTGCTTAAGACCACCAAAGCTCTTACCTGTAGTTGGATTGGTATATGTATCATATGTTACATACTCAGTAAATTCTGATGCCTTACCATTTGAATAACGTGCAAATCCACCTGAAAGATTGTTGCAGTATGGCATTGCAATATAATTATCAATGTAGAATGGGCCACCATCATGAACAAGAATAGCATTCCACTCACCTGAAAGCATTACATTTGTAGTTCTTGTACTTCTGATACTACCAAGCTGTTCAACCTTCTCCCAGTCTTTAATAAGTACCATAAGTCTTGTAATTCTACCATTCTCAGTAGAATTCATTAATTCATAAACAACATCCGCCTGATTAACACCATAGTGATCAAGAGCTGTAAGCTCATTATCAACCATAACAGCAATAGGTCTCTGATCCTTTAAAGATTCATCGATCCATTCATTTGATAATTCGCTACGATAGAAGCCTTCTTTAACCTCTTCGATGTCTTCCTCTTCTTCATCTGCTTCTGTATTATCATCCAATTTAATAACATCACTGTCTAAATGAACAACAGGAGGCTCATCCTGTCCTGGATCAAGGTCAACCATATTTGGATCCTTCTTCTGACAGCCTGCAAATAGAATAAGTGAACAAGCAACAACGCTGGCAACACCTAAAATTTTCTGTAATTTCTTACTATTCATTTTGTAACCTCTTTCTGCTTATGAAACTAAATTCATATGCAAGATATATTAACAATACTGATGTATATTATACCACATTTTGATAATATATCAAATTTGCTATATATTTAACAAAGATTATCCTCGACCATATCTTTCAGCCTGATATTGCTCGCTAAGCTCATTAATATCAAAATTTTTCTTATCCATTAAATCCTTAGCTCTCTCCCTAGGAGTATGAGAATATAATACACTGTATCCTTCCTTGGATTTCTTCTCAATAGTCCTTTTATAGCGTTTTCGTAACTCCGTTAAATTAGCCTCCTGACTTCTTCTTGATTTACGTCCTTTAAGTCTTTCCTTAATCTCAACCATATCAGTATCAACTATAGATTCCTTAACTGAGCCTTTAACGCCTTTCATTGCTTTTATTGTTTCCATTATGATTTTTATAAACATAATAAGTAAAACTATTGCAATGAATATAAATATTATAATTGCAAGGACATTGAAGAACTGACTTTCAGCTACTTCTTCCTCAACATTTTGAACAGTCTGTTGAATCTTTGACTCCTCATCAACATCTGTAATTAGAAATGAAATAAGCCATTCTAAGAACAAAAAGATATACCTAAATATAAATCTTATTACAGAAATAACTGAATCATATGCTTTTAAAAACACATCATCAAGGAAATCAAAATTAACCAATGACATTAACAATGCTGAAATAGCAACAAATGGTATTGCTAATTTTGAATCATTCTTAATCATTTCAGCATAAGGCATTCTATCATACTGTCCTCTTTGAGAAGCTAATATAAATGCATTTGAAAAGAAGGACCTTCCATAATAAAACATTACAAATAGAATGCTCATTGCAAAGAAGAAAATCATATACTTCGATGAATTCTTAATGTCCATAGCTAAATATCCAATAACTGGAACAGCAATAAAGGCTATATGAAGCTCGGCAAAATGTGAATATACCTGGGACATATAAAATCTTGCATTCAAAACAAGAAATACAAATGAAATCATGAATATAAATACAAAATATCCGAAGTTAACAGGTATAGGAATGAAAAACATTCCAAACATCAAAGCCACCTGTAAAATCACAACTATAATTCCCGCATATGGAAATTTTAATCTTCGTATGAAATATGAAAATAAAACTACCATTAAAAGTCCAATAGCTAAAAATGGTCCAAAATTCAATTCATACAGATAACAGAAAGCCCCTGCAAGAGAATACAGTAAAACCATAACCATTAAGATGTTAAATAATTCTCCGAGGTAATAATAAATCTTAGTTTTCATCATATACCTCCCATTTAACTTCTCTTGAAGATGGCAGATTATTAACAGTTACATACTGATATTCAGGTACAATAAGAGTTAATTTAACACCCTTTTCCTTGTAATCAGCATATTTTTCCATAAAATCATCTTTTCTGTAGTTAGATATAATTACATACTCATTTTCACGATTATCAATATCAACATTGTCCTCAAAGAAAGGAAGAAATGGCTTAGGCGCATCTTCTCCGATTCTTGCAAGAGCAATTTCAATATTTCTTACATGCCCAATATCACTACCTGAATCAATGGAAATCAATTCTTTAGTTTCATAGTCTTTACTATTACTACGAATAGCTACTGGCATATTTCTGGAAATAAAATAATCTGTTAAGCATGCTGCTACTCTGATACAGTGTTCAACAATCTTTTCCGAGTCTCTTACTGAATTAGTCTCAGTATTCAAAATGATAATAATATTCTTCTGATTAGTAGTATTAAAGGTATTTACCTGCAAAGAATCCATTCTGGCAGTTGCCTTCCAGTTAATGTGATTAACTGTATCATAAGGCTGATAATCTCTAATTGAATTAAATTCAAATGGATCTTCCATCATTTTAATATTATTAATGATGTCACCTGCAACTCTTACTACATCCTCAGGAATGTATCTTGCTTCTATTCTTCTTGGTAATACAAGAATAGACGATAAATTTTTAAATTCCGTATACATGGAATTGTTAATAAATATATCTTTAGCAATTATATCAAGGAAAGATAATTTATATTCGCCTCTTCTTGAAGCAATAAATTTATATTTTCTAGTAATTTTTTCATATGGCATTAGCGAGAAATATTCATTACGATAATACTGGTCTGTAACTGAGGCATTTCTTTCCTTCTTGAATATAAAGGTTCTGCTTATCGCAAATTTAACCTGAATAATCGGAAGTAAAAGTCCTTTGTTATTACCTATTTCTTCGATAAGTTCACATTTATCACCCTCACGAATAATACTATCAGCAAATCTAACATTAACCTCGAGATTCTTATGCCAGAATTTCTTGTATATAATGTTTTGTATTATATAGAGCACTAATGCAACTAAAAGAACAATGAGTAATCTCATCTTACATTAAACTCCTCGCTTGGAACTTCAATCTCATTAATTAACATTTCAAGAAACTGCTCCTTTGAAGCCTTATCTTTTCTATTAATACAAATAATACGATGTGCAAATACATGAACCGCAAGAGCCTTGATATCATCTGGAAGAACGTAATCTCTGCCCTCTAATAAAGCTTTAGCCTTAGAAGCCTTAAGTAATGCAATAGAACCTCTTGGACTAACTCCCATATAAGTTCCAGAATCTGCTCTTGTAGCATCTGCAATACGTGATATATATCTAATCAAATCTTCATGAATAAATATGTCATCAAGAAGCTTTCTCATTTCAATAATATCTTCTTTACTAGCAACTGCTGATAATTCTTTAATTGGATCATTTTTCTCAAATCTTTGAAGCATTTTAACTTCTTCATCAACAGACATTGCTCCTAATGATAACATCATCATAAATCTATCAAGTTCTGCTTCTGGAAGTGGAAATGTTCCCGCTGTTTCAACAGGATTCTGAGTAGCAATTACAAAAAACGGAGACTCTAATTTTCTTGATTCACCATCAACAGTTACCTGTCTTTCCTGCATTGCTTCAAGTAAAGCTGACTGAGTTCTTGGTGTTGCACGGTTAATTTCATCTGCAAGTAGAATATTAGTCATAATAGGACCTGGAATAAAATTAAACTTCTCTGTCTGTCTATTATAAATATTCAAGCCAACAATATCTGATGGAAGTAAGTCAGGTGTAAACTGAATTCTTGAAAATTCTGCATCAATTGTAACTGCAAGAGTTTTAGCAAGTGTAGTTTTTCCTGTACCTGGTAAATCCTCAAGAAGAATATGTCCATCAGCAATTAAACCAATCATCAATAAATCAATGATGTCGTCCTTTCCAACAATCTCCTTTTTGATATTATTTTTAATCTCATTTATTTTGATTTGTGCTTCTGAAAAATTCATGTTAGCCTCCTATTTATCCCCAAATAAATATTTTTAATTTAGTTAATATTTTATCAAACTTTATATAATATTTATATCTATAAATCCTATAATAAATACCGACAAATTCTACTAAAAAAGAAGCCAAATACAATTTCGACTTCTTTTATGTCATTTATTCAATATACATTGCATCGCCAAACGAGAAGAATCTATATCTTTCCTTTACAGCTTCCTCATAGGCTGCCATAACATTATCTCTGCCAGCAAGTGCTGAGATTAGCATTATAAGCGTAGATTCTGGTAAATGAAAATTAGTAATAAGTGAATCAAGGACTTTGAATTTATATCCAGGATAGATAAATATCTCTGTATTATCACATTTTGCTTCTACTATTCCATCCTCATTAGCGGCCGATTCAACTGTTCTACAGCTAGTTGTACCGACACATATTACTCTTTTACCATTCTTTTTAGTCTCATTAATAATATTAGCAGTTTCTTCTGTTACCTGATACCACTCAGAATGCATATGATGATTAAGAATATTATCTTCCTTTACAGGTCTAAATGTACCAAGGCCAACATGTAATGTTACATATGCAACCTTAACACCCTTATCCTCTATAGCTTTTAATAACTCTGGTGTAAAATGAAGACCTGCTGTTGGTGCAGCTGCTGAACCATCATATTTAGCATATACAGTCTGATATCTTGTTTTATCCTGAAGCTTATGAGTAATATAAGGAGGAAGAGGCATTTCACCTAATTTATCCAGGATTTCTTCCCAAATACCATCAAATTCAAATCTGACGATTCTATTTCCTTCAGGAGTAACATCGATTACTTCACACTTAAGTAAATCTTCACCAAAGGTGAATCTGGCACCCTCTCTGGCCTTCTTACCAGGCTTAACTAAACATTCCCAGTCAGTCTCATTTAGACGCTTAAGCAGCAAGAATTCAACGCTTGCTCCTGTGCCTTCCTTAACACCAAACATTCTGGCTGGAATAACCTTTGTATTATTAAGTACAAGACACTCTCCTGGATTAAGATAATCAATAATATCCTTAAATGTATGATGTGAATATTCTCCCGTAACCTTATTTAATTTTAACATTCTAGATGATGATCTATCTAAGAGCGGATCCTGAGCAATCAGCTCTTCAGGCAGGTCATAATAAAAATCTGATTTCTTTAATTCCATAATTACATATTCTTTATAAATGAAATATAACCTCTGTATGTTTCATAAATATCAGCTTTGCTTGTTACTTCCATTGGTGCATGCATATTAAGAACTGCTACACCACAGTCAATTACATTCATACCGTATTTTGCAAGCATATAAGCAATTGTTCCACCACCGCCAAGGTCTACCTTCCCAAGCTCTGCAAGCTGGAACTGAACCTTATCCTTATCAAAGATACTTCTAAGAGCACCAAGGTATTCAGCATTAGCATCATTAGAACCTGATTTACCTCTTGAACCAGTGAATTTGCAAAGAACCATACCTCTGCTAAGATATGCAACATTCTTTTTATCAAAGCTTGAAGCAAAACTTGGATCAAAAGCTGATGAAACATCACTTGATAACATATTAGAATTAGCAAGCATTCTTCTAAGCTTAATATCACTAAATTCACCAGTCATATTAAGAATCTCAGCCATAGTATTCTCAAAGAACATTGACTGCATACCTGTAGCACCAACAGAACCAATCTCTTCCTTGTCTGTAAGGATACATACAGCACTTCTCTTAACCTTCTTAACCTGAAGCATTGCCTTATATGAAGGGAATGCACATACTCTGTCATCCTGACCATAGCCAATTACCATTGACTTATCAAAGCCAGCACTTTTAGCCTTACCAGCTGGTACGATTTCAAGCTCTGCTGATAAGAAATCCTCTTCCTCAATACCATACTGTTCTTTTAATATATCAAGAATTGAAGCTTTAACTGCTTCCTTCTCTTCTTTCTCTTCCTCTGTGAAGTTCTTAGGCATATTTCCAATAATAATATCAAGGTCTTCACCTTCAATCACCTTAGCAGCCTTCTTCTCAAGCTGTTCCTGTGACAAATGAATTAATAAATCAGAGATAAAGAATACTGGATCATCATCTTCTTCACCAAGATTAACAATTACAGTAGTTCCATCCTTCTTAACAACTACACCATGAAGAGCAAGTGGAATTGTTACCCACTGATACTTCTTGATACCACCATAGTAATGTGTATCAAGATATGCTAAATCATTATCCTCATATAAAGGATTTGCTTTCACATCAAGTCTAGGTGAATCGATATGTGCACCAAGGATATTAACACCATTTTCAAGTGGCTCAGTACCAACATTAAACATAATAAGTGATTTATTCATATTTACTGCATAAATCTTATCACCAGCCTTTAATTTCTTGCCAGCAGCAATAGCCTTATTAATATTCACATAACCTTCAGCTTCAATCTCAGAAACAATAGTATCTACACACTCTCGCTCTGTTTTATTATTAGAAATGAAGTTTACATAACTATCAGTAAAGGTTTCTAACTCTTTTAATTCTTTTTTATTATATTTAGTCCAAATCGAAGTATTCTTCATTTTTACCTCCATAAAAACATAATTCCTCTGCATATATTAATATATAATACACGCAGAAGGAATTATTTCAAATCATTAGCTTCTAATATCTACATCAAGGTCATTCTTAAGGTTCTTAAGAATCTTCTTAACGAATCTGTCTACAGCATCAGCCTCAAATTCTTCTTCACCTGGAACGAAGTTAATTGAGAATGCAAGACTCTTCTTATCTTCTGGAATATTCTTTCCTTCGTAAACATCGAATAATTTAATATTCTTAATGAATTTACATGACTTCTTAATTACATCCTCTACCTGACCACAAGTAATATCCTTGTTCATAAGAAGTGCTAAGTCTCTGTTTGCATCAGCAAATTTAGATAATGGAGTGTATGAAGCCTTTGTATCAAGATTCATAAGAGTATTCATATCAATCTCGCATACGTAAGCATCTTCTCTTAAATCAAGCTTCTCTGCAACTTCATAAGCAACCTTGCCAAGGAAACCGATTTCTACATCGCCAAGCATAATAGCTGCAGCCTGATATGGATGTAAGAATGACTTCTTGCATGGAACATATTTAAACTCTGTGAAGAATGTATCTGCAACCTTATTAGCCATTGACTTAAGTGTATAGAAATCATATTTAGCTCCCCAGATACCAATACAAATTGTTGGAACTTCATCTGGATACTCAGTTAATGGAAGGCTCTTAGCAATAAATTTGTTACCTACTTCGAATAATTTACCCTGAAGATTAGCCTTCTTCTGATTTCTAGAAATTGCATTTAACATAGATGGAACAAGAGTAGTTCTCATCACTGATAAATCCTCATTAATAGGATTTAAGATTCTGATTGCCTGTCTCTCTTTAGCATCATCTGGTAAATTAAGTGTATTGAAATCATTAGGTGAAATGAATGAATAGTGGATACATTCATAAGCACCAACTGAACATAAATCTCTCTTAAGCTTAAGTTCCTTCTTCTGTCTTGGATTAAGACCACCCATTGTTACCTGAGCTTCTGGAAGGAATGAAGAAATGATATGGTCATAACCATACATACGAATTACTTCTTCTGCTACATCTGGATAATCTTCCATATCCTCTCTGTATGCAGGAATCATAAGTTTAAGTTCATCACCATTGATAACAGGGTTAAAATCAAGATTCTTCATAATTCTAACAATATCTTCAGTAGGAACTTCGATACCTAATACATTGTTAACCTTATTAATGCTAACAACCATTTCTCTTGGTTCTGTTGAATTACCTGTATTACAGTCAACATGAGTTGATGAAATCTTACCACAGCCAAGCTCTTCTACAAGGTGAAGCGCTCTCTTCATAGCATTTACTGTTGAATATTCATCAACACCCTTTTCATATTTAGCTGAAGCATCTGTTCTCTTACCTAATGCACGTGAAGTCTTTCTAATACTATCTCTTGCGAACTTAGCTGACTCGAAAAGAACTTCTGTAGTAGTATCTCTGATTTCAGAATTAAGACCACCCATAACACCAGCGATTGCAACTGACTTAACGCCATCGCAAATAACAAGGTTGTTATTATTAAGCTCATATTCCTGTTCATCAAGAGTAACGATTTTTTCTTTATCTTCTGCACGTCTAACTACAATCTTGTCGCCTTCAATGTAATTCCAGTCAAATGCATGCATTGGCTGACCCATTTCAAGCATTACATAGTTAGTAATATCAACGATATTAGAAATCGCATCAAGACCTACAAGGTTAAGTCTTCTCTTCATCCAAAGTGGAGACTCCTTAATTTCTACATCATGAACATAATGACCAATATATCTTGGACAGATATCCTGTGCCTTAACTTCTACTGTGAACTGATCCTTAGTAACAGAATCCATTGTATATTCAAGACTTGGAGCCTTGTATTCCTTATTAAGTACTGCAGCAACCTCTCTTGCAAGACCTGTAATACACTGACAATCTGGTCTGTTAGCTGTAATTCCTACATCGAAAATATAATCATCAAGACCAACGATTGGCTTAACATCTACACCAATTGGAGTATCCTCTGGAAACTCAAGAAGACCACAATAATCTCCACCTGGGTACATATTCTCATTTACACCAATCTCAACGCCTGAACAAAGCATACCTTCTGATTCAATACCACGAAGCTTGCCCTTCTTAATAGTCATAACGCCTTCAATTGTCTTATGATCTTTAGCTGTTGCATAAACTGTTGCGCCAACTAATGCTACTGGGAATTTACCACCCTTTCTAACATTATCAGCACCACAGCAAATCTGGAATGTACCATGCTCACCAGCATCAACCTGACATACATGAAGATGTGTATCTGGAATTGGCTCACATTCTGTTACAAGACCAACAACTACATTACTAACATCCTTACCAAGATCGATTAACTCCTCAACTTCAAATCCGCATGAGAATAATTTCTCTTCAAGTTCCTTTGGAGTAACATCATCTATATCTACATATTCTTTTAACCAACTTAAAGGTAATAACATTTCTTTTCTCCTTTCAGACTCTTAGTTATCGTTAATCTGATTAAGTACATTAATATCAGATTCGAATAAATGCTTAATATTGTTAATACCATATTTAAGCATTGCTACACGTTCAATACCGATACCGAATGCAAGACCTGAATATTCTTCAGAATCAATGCCACAGTTTTCAAGTACCTTCTTATTAACGATACCTGCTCCAAGAATCTCTATCCAGCCAGTACCCTTGCAAAGCTTACATCCTTTACCACCACACTCAAAGCAGCTAACATCTACTTCTACAGAAGGCTCTGTAAATGGGAAGTATGAAGGACGAAGTCTTGTTGTTGTTTCTTCTCCATAGATTTTCTGAACAAACATATCAAGCATACCCTTTAAATCACAAAGAGTAATCTTCTTATCTACAACAAGACCTTCCATCTGTGTGAACATAGGTGAATGTGTTGCATCATCATCTGAACGGAATACCTTACCTGGTGATAAAATCTTAATTGGTGGTTTCTCCTTCTCCATTACATGAATCTGACCTGCAGATGTCTGTGTTCTAAGAAGGAATTCAGGTGATAAATAAAATGTATCCTGCATATCTCTAGCTGGATGATCAGCTGGAGTATTAAGTGCTGTGAAGTTATAGTAATCATTCTCAATCTCTGTACCTTCAAAGATTTCAAATCCCATTCCAGCGAATACATCAATAAGCTGATTTCTCATCTGTGTAATAGGATGAAGATTACCTGTCTCTTCTGAATCTGCATCAATTGTTACATCAATCTTTTCTGCTTTATATTTAAGTTCGAGTTCCTTAGCCTTCATCTTCTCATCAAGATCAGCAAATACTGAAGAAGCCCAATCCTTTAATTCATTTACGCTCTTACCAAAGTTAGCTCTCTCTTCAGGAGCGATATTTTTCATCTCCTTCATAAGCTGACCAATCTTACCAGTCTTAGAATCAAGGAACTGTTTTCTAAGTTCAAAAGCTGTTGCTCTTGAATTAGCATGGTTTTCAATTCCGTCTAAGATTTCCTGCTTAATGGAATTCAATCTTTCAATCATAGTAGTTCTCCTTTATAAATATTACATTTACTTACAAAATAAAAAATCCATATAAAGCCAAAGCCTTATATGGGACGTCAATTAACGCGGTACCACCCACATTCCTCTAAATAGAGGCACTTAATTACGAGTTAACGCACTCAATACGTGTATGCCTACTCGAAAACCTTTAAGCATACAAGCTCCGGTGTGAATTTCATCAATATAAAGTGTCATAAGAAAGCTCTCAGCGCCTCACTTTCTCTCTCTGGATGAATATATATTAACTACTGTGCACCATCAATGCCGTTCAATAAATTATTGTATTTATTTAATCTCCAAATGTCAATAAGTAAAGACTTTAGGAATTAATTATCTTATCGACTCTGTCAATCAAATCCTGTCTTTTCTTTTCATTTATATATACATTAATAATTCCGCCCATCATAAAAAGCATTGAAAGGGTATATACCCACACAAGAGAAATTATAACAGTGGCCATTGAGCCATATATATTGAATGAAGAGAAATTAGATAAATAGAAGCTGAAGGCAAAGTTAAATACTGTCCAGGTAGTACCTGTGAAAAGCGCTCCTCTCCACTGCTTTCTTGGTCTTGTCTTCTTATCGGGAACCCAGGCATATATAAATGTAAGTATAAATGCACTGATAAACCACTGAATAAGGAAACGTAAATTAAACATTAAATCAATCAGCTCTATTTTGAAATTAAAGTAGGATTCAAGCATTCCATAAATATAGTTAATGAACAAAAGACCAGCAACCACAACAACAATAAATGCAGCAAATATAATTGCATATAGAATTGCTCTTAATCTAAGAACTATAAAATTAGACATCTCTTTGCAGCCATTAATAACATTTAATCCACTCTTAACACCTTGAACGCCCATCCCTGAAGACCAAACTAAGAGCACCGCCGTAATAGAAACGATAGCTGGAGAATTGCCATATAACTGTCTGATAATACTTATAGTTAATGTATCAAGCGCCTCAGGTAAAACCTTAGCAAGGAAAGCTAGTACTCCAGCCTCCGTAAGTGGAGTAAATGGAATAATTGCAAATACAAGTAAGATTGTTGGGAAAATAGCAAGAAACACAAAAAAGGCAATACTTGATGCAAAGAGTCTTGCATTAGTTGCCTTGTAAATCTTAGTAATGTCTATATAAGATTTCCAAAAATTCTTTAACTTCTCTTTCATGATTTCCCCAAATAAAAAAGCCACTCTTTCGAGTTGCTTTTACCCTAAATATGATCTTGTATTTTGACTCCTAGCCAATCCGCTAGGTGGGTAACCGCAACTAAATCTCAGCCTTCCAATGGATATAACAAATAAGGCCTGACATCAACTTAGCAATGTAGGAATCCCTTTTAAAGTAATGTAGGATCAAAATATCAAGTACTCATAAATAGGATATTCGTATTATAACAAAAGAAACTACGATAATCAAGTTTATCAGTAGTTAATTCCTATTGCTTTCCCATTGTTTTTTCGTCATCACATTCGTATGTCCAATTCTTACTTCATTAAGTAAAGGTACTACAACTTCATCGCAAGTATGATGATATACAAAACCAAGTTTCTCCTGAACTCTTTTTGACTTAGCATTGCCATCATAATATCCACACCAGATTGTTGTCATGCCAAGTTCTTCAAATCCTCTCTTTATAAGAGCATTCGCTGCCTCTGGCATATAACCACGACCCCAGAATGGTTCTCCAAGCCAGAATCCTAATTCGCATTCATCATCTCTATCAGTCATATCAGTATTACCATTAAGTTTAAGTTCAACGGCTCCTATTGCAACATTATTCTCTTTTTCGCAGATAGCATAACATTCTTTTCCATTAAAAACATTGTCTATAACAAATCTACTCGAATCAATGTCCTTATGTGGAGGCCATCCTGCGATTGGGCCAACATTAGGATTTTTAGCATATGTAAATAAGCTTTCTGCATCATCCTTAGTCCATTTTCTTAAAATAAGTCTATCTGTTTCTATAATCATTTTAAATATACTCCTCTTATAACTATATATATTTCTCCCTTTATACAAAAGTGTATCTATATACCAAATTACTAGTTTCTTAACTACACATCAGTTATACAAATCTGGGATTCGTATGTATGCTGTACTGTAACCTGCTAAAAATACTTCAACTATAAATTTAACAACTATAAATTTAACAACTATAAATTATATGTTTCTGTATGTATATTATATAGTATGGTCCAAAT
>JAKSSD010000035.1 GCA_024403275.1 Lachnospiraceae bacterium | reverse complement strand
TTTCTATCGATTATTTTGAATTTTCAGGGTTGCATTGCTGTTTATTTGTCAAGGTTCTGTGCTCTGCCTCATCGGCAGTGCTTGACTATAATATCATTTAAAAAATTCAATGTCAACAACTTTTTCTAAAATTTTTTAAATTATTTTTTTTATTTAAATCCAGTATGGATAATCTTCTATTTCTATATATCCATTATGGTCTTTCCACGCATAGCAGGCTAATAAAGCATCTGAGAAACTAATTGCAGTCGTATACATTACTAAAGGGAATATCCACATACCTGCAAATCCAAGCAATAGAAATATCCAAGCTTTCTTTTTTCTCATAACAAAATAATGTCCGCCAAATGCTCCAAGCAAAAATCCTAACCAAACATATGGAGCTTTTTTCACCTTAACTATGTTTAATTTTTCTTCATTTTCGTCAAGAATCATCGCGATTCTTTTCTTCATTTGTATAAATATAACAATAGTTGCCACAATAGCAATTATTGCGCCACCATAAGAAATTATGTTTAAACCGACTGATAATATTTTATATAACCCAATTCCACCTTCAGCCATTGCCTTGAATCCCATCTCCTCAAACAGGAACATAATATCATCAATATCTATCATTCCACCAACTACATCTATTCCCATTGTGAAAATCGATCTAAACATAATGGAGAAGGATGCAGCCAGAAGAAGCATCAAAACAATAACCAAAACAATTCCCTGTATATGAAGAATCATTATATTTCTATATTTTTTCTCAGTGTCTTTTGAAGGAAATAAATTTTTCTTTTCTTCCATATATAATCTCCTCTGAATTTTCAAAAATCCCCGAAGCCATTTCTGCTTCGAGGACTTTGATTAATTGAACTCAACTGTTTTTATTTCGTCTGGTGTAATTAATATCATTTTCTTTGATGATGAAGTAGGTAGCATCGCTAGAATTGTTTCTTCGACATTTCCCATAAACTTATCTTTTCCACCAATATTATGTATTAAAATCTCATTATTATTATATAGAATAAATCGATCTCCATCGAAGAACACATCATTATATTCTATATTATAGTAAACAGTATCTTTGAGCTTGGCACTGTAATCATAGATTTCTGCCTTATACTCATATTCCTCATTATCACTGTTGTAGAATAATGCAACATAATTATCATCTTCATAAACTGATAATAATTTCTCAGAGAGTAGAATTTCCCCAGTACTCTTAGGCATCTGATCTCCCGCATAAAACATCAGTCTGTTATCAGCAATAGCTACAGCCTTATCGCTTGCAGAAAATCTCATTTCTGGTACAAGTGTACTCTGATAAGTATAACTTGACATAAGGCTGTCCTGATAGTTCTGCCCAACCTCACCAAAATTGTAAAAGCCTACTGTTGAATTAAATGATCCCTTATCTACATTAAGATATGATACTGCTCCAAGAATTCCATTTTCAGATAACGCAATCTCTAATGGATAACCATAACCTTTCATAGTTGTATTAAAATACAACATTTCTTTTCCCGATGTATCATATACATAAATAGGAGTATTGTTGGTATTATCCAAAACTGCCATAACATATCCACTGCTGGCAGCTTTAAATTTTCTAATAGGTAATCCGGTATCGATTCGGCCAAGTACAGCCTTATCATCCATCAAAAATATACTCGTTCCGTTATAATCCGCAACCGCTACTATATTTTTACCTATATCTACAAGAGGCTTTTGCATCTGAAATGCTTCATTCCAAATCTGCTCGCCTTTTGTATTAACACATTTAATACCATCAGAGTTATATACAATGAAATTATTACCAAACCTGTCTACTTCAGAACCTGTTGATATGAAAAACTTAACTTCATCAACCACTGAAACTGAAGTATATTCTTTATTAGCCAGATAAACTCTTGAAATAATAAATCCTACAATTAAAAGAAATAAAGCAACGGCAATTCCGCCAGTTATCCACATGAATTTATTAATCTTAAGGTTTGCTCTTTTTCTGGTAAATTCGTCAAATATACTCTCTTTTTTCTTTTTGCTAAATTGTTTGATATTGTTATTATCTTTTTCCATTACTTCTCTCTATTAGTCTGCAATTGTGCTGAACTGATAAATAGTTGTAGACTTAAAGCCCTTATTTTCATCAAATAAAGGTCTTGCAAACTTAGGCTCTTTTGCTGAGTTAGGATAATACTGGCTTTCAAGACATAAGCCCTGACGCTGTACATATTCTACTCCGCCTTTACCCTTTTCGCCGCCTACATAGTTTCCAATATAGAACTGAACACCTGGTAAATCTGTGTATGTTTCCATTACAATGCCAGACTTGTCATCAATTACTGTTGCTGCAAGCTTCATTGTTCCGTCCCAATCATTGATACAGTAGTTATGATCAAATCCATTTGTATACATAAGCTGATCATAGCTCATATCAAGCATATCGCCAATCTTCTTCTCTGTATTGAAATCCATTGGTGTACCTGCAACCTTTGCAACCTCACCTGTTGGAATGCTTCCTGGAACTACAGGAAGGAAACTATCTGCATTAAATACGATAGATTCGTCAAGAATTGTACCTGATTCATGTCCGTTAAGGTTAAAATATGTATGATTTGTCATATTGATAATTGTTTTCTTATCTGTATGAACATCATAATCAATCTTAATAGCATCTTCTTCTGTCAAAGTATATGTTACTTTTGCAACAAGGTTTCCTGGAAGACCTAAATCCATATCTGCTTTCTTAACTGTAAATGTAACGCTATTGTCTGAAACAACTCCATCCCAAACTCTCTTCTGTAATGAACCAAGAGCAGCTGTATGTAAATTGTTCTTACCATTATCATTTACTTCAAGCTTATATTCTACTCCATCAATTTCAAATGATGCATCTGCTGTTCTGTTAGCAATAGGTCCAACTACTGCACCATAACATTTTCCATCTGTGAAATAATCCTTAATATCATCATATCCAAGAATTACATCTCTAACCTTTCCATCTTTTCCTGCAAAAAGGAACTTTGTGATAATACATCCAAAGTTAATTACTGTAAGAGAAGTCTTATTTTCATTCTCAATAGTATATGCTAATAACTCTTCTCCATTTGGTCCCAAACCACATTTTTCTACATTAACGCTCATGCTAACCTCCTATAATTCAACTCGTCCATCAAGGGCTCTGAGTAGTGTTACCTCATCAATATATTCAATATCGCCGCCAACTGGAACTCCAGATGCTATTCTGGTGACTTTAATTCCCGTAGGCTTAATTAATTTACTAATATACATGGCTGTAGTTTCACCTTCTAATGATGCATTGGTAGCAACAATAACCTCATCTACATCATCTTCAAGTCGGGTAATAAGTTCTTTAAGCTTAATATCTCCTGGTCCGATACCAAGCATAGGAGATATTGCTCCGTGAAGGACATGATATACTCCTTTGTACTTGCCTGTCTTTTCATATGCTGCAAGATCTCTTGGATTCTCCACAACCATTATTGTCTTTTTATCTCTAGTCTCATCTCTGCAGACAGAGCATAAATTAGAGTCAGTAAGTGTCAGACATTTTTCACAATAATGAGTATTCTTCTTGGCATTATCTATAGCTGCAGTAAGCCTGTTAACCCTCTCTACTGGCTGACTTACAATATAATATGCCATTCTTTGTGCTGATTTATTGCCAACACCTGGTAATCTTTCCAGTTCTTCTATTAACTTGTTAATATACCCGCTGTTAATTTCCATATATCTTAGAAAGAAAGGCCTCCTAAATTCATACCGCCTGTCATTTTGTTCATTGCATCATTATTGGCAGTTTCAACCTGGTTAAGAACATCGTTCATTGCAACCATAATTAAATCCTGTAATTCTTCAACATCTTCTGGATCAAGTACTTCTGGATCAATAGTAACCTTTGTAACTTCTCTTTTACCAGTGATTGTAACAGAAATAGCATTACCACCAGCTGTGGCAGTAAACTCTCTTGTCTCCATTTCTCTCTGGTTCTCTTCCATCTGACGCTGCATTCTCTGTGCCTGCTTAAGCATATTGCTCATATTACCAGGCATCATTCCTCCTGGATATCCACCTCTTTTTGCCATTTAAATGACCTCCTTAAAATTCATCCTCAAAGTCACCACTTTCTCGGATAACATCCATATTGGGTTTCTTTGATTTTATCTTCTCATATCTTGTTCCACTTTCATCGAGAACAAGTTCAAATTCTACATTTTTTCTAACACGCTCATTAATAATGCCCTGAAGCTTTACTTTTCTTTCAGGATCCTGCAAACCATCATATGCAGTCTGCAATTTAGCCACAAGAATCAATACTCCTGGCTTGTTTGAATCCATTGAACACTCTATTTTGCTCATGAATCCTTTCAACAAAGCGTCTGCATTGTCTGTAATAGAACTCCATTCATCTGAAATCTGCTGAATATCTTCTGGTATCGCATCTGGAAGTTTAATAACTGTATCTCTAACCTCTGGCACAACTGCATTTCCTGAAGGATTAGCTGCTGCCATAGTAAAAGTTCCATTTTCCAATTGCTTTTCAATATTTCTGATTCTATCAAGTATGGAATCCGCTTTTTTATCCATCTGAGGCATACATAATTTAATAAGTGTCATTTCTGTAAGGACTCTCCCCTGAGTAGTCATCTTCAAAGCCCCTGTCAAATCACTCATTATTCTTATATATCTCATTATTGTACCAAGCTCAGCTTTCTCCGAATCTTTTTTCATTTCTTCGAAGCTGTCTGTAGTAACATCCAAAACATCTGCTTTAGTATTGGTACTCTTAATCAACATTAAGTTTCTAAGATACCAGGTAAAATCAGTAACAAATCTTCCTATTTCCGTACCAGATACCATTATTTCATCAAGAGTATGTATTACTTCTGTAACGTTTTGGTCAATTACATTATTAAAAACCCGACTATAAATATCTGTTTTTACAGCACCAAGTGCAACAAGAACTTTATCCAGTGTAAGTTCTTCCCCTAAATAAAAGGCTATGCACTGATCAAGAAGAGATAATGCATCTCTCATTGAACCATCAGCAGCTTTTGCAACATAGTTTAACGCTTCTTCTGTTGCCAAAACTCCTTCCTGCTCAACCAATTCTGTCATTCTCTCTACTATTTTCTCGCGTGAGATTCGTCTAAAATCATATTTCTGACATCTCGACATGATAGTAACTAAAATCTTATGAGCTTCAGTAGTTGCAAGAACAAATATTACATGCTCTGGTGGTTCTTCAAGAGTTTTAAGTAATGCATTAAAGGCTTCTGATGAAAGATTATGTGCCTCATCGATGATATATACTTTATATTTTCCTCTTGTTGGTCTGTAATCAACTTCCTTGATTAATTCACGAACATTATCTACACCACTATTTGATGCAGCATCCATTTCAATAAGATTAAGGGAAGTTCCTGCAGCTATCGCCTTACAGGTTTCACACTCCTGGCATGGATTACCATCTATTGGATTCTCACAGTTAACTGCCTTTGCCATAATTCTGGCAAGAGTAGTTTTACCTGTACCTCTTGTTCCGCAAAAAAGATATGCATGTCCGATTCGGTTTTGCCTTATTTGATTTTTCAAAGTAGTAACAATCGCATCCTGGCCTTTGACTTCATCAAATGTCTGAGGTCTGGATTTACGATATAATGCCACATAAGACATGTTCTATCCCCTATTCTCTACCCATAATTGACTTCATATATTTACCACAGGCTGATAAATCATCATCTGTAAAATTATAATATTTTTCGCAATCCGGTGCAATGATTGACGAAGTTTCATTCTTGTTTGAAAGGTTCCAGATAATATGGCTGATTTTATTTTCATTAATTAATTTAAGCCATATTTCTGTCTGTTCTTCATCTATTGTTCCATTTCCATCTGCATGGCCCACACCAAACTCTGTTACAAATACAGGGAGGTTATTATTTAATGCCACTTTGAGCTTATCCCTGATTCTGTCTGTGTGAGAAGCTGCATAGAAATGTAATGTGTACATAATGTCTTCATACTCAAGTGGTGACTCTGAAGCCACATCAACATCCTGAGACCAGATTGGTGTTCCTACAATAATAACGCAGTTCTTCTTAATCTCACGGATAACTGGAATAACCTGATTTGCATAATTTTTAATCATTTCCCAGCTTGTTTTTTCCTGAGTTTCAAGATTCATATTTGGCTCATTACAGATTTCATAGATAACATTGTCATAGTCTTTAAGTCTTGTAACTATATTCCTAAAGAATCTGATAGCCATATCTGTATGCATGTTTGGGTCATAATCAAAAAGAATATGCCAGTCTACCATACAATAGATTCCAAGCTTATTACACATTTCAACTGCATCTGCGATATAGTTCTCTAATTCCTGTCTATGCTCATCATCTGAATCTGCATAGCCTTTAACATCATCTGCAAATGCTGAATACATAGCAAGTCTCATAATGCTTACCTTATATTCATCAACATACTGTTTAAGCGCAGTTTCATTTATATATTCAGAATAAATAGCTATATTATGGGTACTAATTCCTTTTAACTGTACTATATTACCCTGAGAATCTGTAAGATTCTTACCTGTAACCTTAAGCGCACCATACTTTTCAAATACTGTCATTCTTTCTCCTTTAAACAAACATCGAAATAATACAGTTAAGTTTCCCCTTGCGGCTTACACTTTCGCACGCTTTAAACTGCATTTTCCCATACCCTCTGACACTAATAATGTCATTATCAACTACTGTCTTTGCATTTTCACTGCATTCTCTTCCATTCAGATACACTTTTCCTGTTCTGAACAATTCAAGTGATGCATTTCTTGAAAGATTATAGGCTTTTGAAATCACTGCATCTATTCTTGCAGATGAAAGCTGAATTACTTTCTCTTTTGTCTTTACTTCGCCTATCTCTCCGACATCTCTTATTTCATTAATGGAAATACTTGTGTGTTTTACCTTGATAAGATTCTCTATGATATAATCCTTCATCGAATCTCTGCAGAATAAAATAGCACTCTTCCCTGTAATCTTAATATCCCCCAATGTGTTCCTATTAATACCAAGATTCATTAGTGCACCCAGAAAATCCCTATGGTTTAAATCATCTGCGAATTTCATAGCAACTGGCTTTATCTCCAATATTACTATAGGAAAATCCTCTTCATATCCTAAAATCTCAGGATTGCCGAATCGAATCATACACCTCTCGCAACTCTCGCTTCCACCAAATACCATAGGGGATGCGTATGCAAGTTCTCTCTCTATTTCATAATATTCTGATAATTCCGCCATTGATAAAAAACCGGTAAAAGTAAACCTGTTACCACTAAAGCTGTGATCCGCTAGATCTTTTAGGCGTGATTTAACTGAGTCTTTTTCTTCCATATATCAATAATACAATATGCGACTTGTTTTTCCAACAATAATCACTTCAAATTGTCATTATAATGAGCTCTTTCGCCACCGATAAATTTAGGTCTCACTCTTGCGTAAAGAACTGCCGCTTCTCCAATGTGATTCTGCTCAAGTCTCACTGGAACAGCAACCTTTTTAAGATGCATTCCTATAAGAGTACCACCTATATCCATTCCGGCATCTGCTTTAATTTCTTCAAGCGCAACTGGATCCTTAAAAGAACCATATGCGGCTGTTGCAAATGAACCACCAGCCTTCGGCTGAGGAACAACATTTACTTCCTCTGATAAAGGAGCCGCTTCTCTTTCTATAATTATTGCTCTATTCAAATGCTCGCAACATTGAGCCGCGATATAAATTCCAAGAGGTTCAAATACGCTGTTTAATCCATCGAAAATAGCCTGGCCAACCTCAGGTACTGACCAGCTTCCAACCTGTTTGCCAAGAGTTTCACTTGTACTACAGCCTACTACCACTATCTGTCCTTTTTTTAATTTTGCAACTTCTACAAGTTCTCTCGCAGCCTTGGCTGAATCTGCTTTTATCTTTTCTACTAATGATTTATCTTCTGCTTCATGTACTACTCCAGCCATTTTTATCCTCCTTTGAAAAAAATAATACTTCTTCATCAGAAGTATTATCAATCTGTACAATAACCGCAGACGGAGGGATTCGAACCCTCGTGACCCGAAGGCCAAACGCATTTCGAGTGCGCCCCGTTATGACCACTTCGATACGTCTGCATAATAAGGGTACCCAAATGGATACCCTTATTTCATAAATTTAAACTCAACTATAATTATTTAACTAAAGCTGCTGTCTGTCTTGCAATAGCAAGTTCCTCGTTTGTAGGAACTACCATAACTGTAACCTTGTCACCATCATTTGAAATAATAGCTTCATCGCCGTGAACCTTATTCTTCTCAGCGTTAACTGATCCACCAAGATATCCAAGATATTCGCCTACCATTTCACGTACACGTGAATCGTTCTCACCAATACCTGCTGTGAATGCAATAACATCAACACCATTCATAGCTGCTGCGTATGAACCGATGTACTTAGCTACTCTGTATGTGTATGTATCAAGAGCCATCTTTGCACGAGCATTTCCCTCGTCGATTGCTGCTGAAATATCACGGAAGTCTGAGCCAACACCTGACATTCCATCAACACCTGACTTCTTGTTAAGAATTGTGTTAACTTCTGCAATGCTTAAGTTCTCTTTCTTAGCAATGAAATCAATGATAGCTGGATCAAGGTCACCTGAACGTGTACCCATGATAAGTCCTTCAAGTGGAGTAAGACCCATTGAAGTATCCACACACTTACCATGATCAACTGCTGAAATACTTGCACCATTTCCAAGGTGACAAACGATAATCTTTAAATCTTCTCTCTTCTTACCAAGGATTTCTGCTGCTCTGTTTGATACGAAATCATGGCTTGTACCGTGGAAACCATATCTACGAACTTTGTATTTCTCATAATATTCATATGGAAGACCATACATATATGCCTTTTCTGGCATTGTCTGATGGAAAGCTGTATCAAATACTGCTACCATTGGAACGCTTGGCATAATCTTCTTACAAGCATTGATACCAATAAGGTTTGCTGGGTTATGTAATGGTGCAAGGTCGTTGCACTCTGCAATAGCATCCATAACTTCGTCATTGATTACAACTGACTTAGCAAACTTCTCACCACCATGAACGATACGATGACCAACTGCATCGATTTCATCAAGTGATTTAACTACTCCGTGATCTGAATCTGTTAATGCATCAATAACTGCCTGGATAGCATATGTATGATCAGGCATTGGAGTTTCCTTAGTTACCTTATCCTTTCCAGCTGGAGTGTGCTTAATACAAGCTCCTTCTCCGCCGATTCTTTCACAAAGACCTTTTGCAAGTACTTCTTCACTTTCAGAATTAATTAACTGATATTTAAGAGAAGAACTTCCGCAGTTAATAACTAAAATATTCATAATAACCTCCTCAATATATTAATATGCCTTACCCCAGTAAACCATAGCCTTAGCTGGCTTACCACAGCAAACACATTTATCGCTCAATTTTTCCTGTTCGAAAGGCATACAACGGCTTGTAGCTGATGCATCTTCCTTAATCTTATTCTCACATTCTTCTTCGCCACACCACATAGCTTTAACGAAGCCTGGCTTGTTCTCAAGGATATCAAGGAACTCTTCATAAGTTGTAGCAGAATATGTATGCTCTTCTCTATGTGCTCTTGCTCTTTCAAGCATCTCAACCTGAATCTTATCAAGAACTGTAGCAACTTCTGTTTCAAGATTATCAAGATTAATCTCAATCTTCTCACCTGTATCACGACGAGCAATGATTGCCTTGTTATTCTCAATATCTCTTGGTCCAATTTCGATTCTAATTGGAATACCTCTCATCTCCTGTTCTGAGAACTTCCATCCTGGAGACTTATCTGTATCATCAACCTTAACTCTGAAGTTTGATAATCTGTCTTTAAGTTCAAATGCCTTATCAAGTACGCCTTCCTTCTTCTGCTGAATAGGAATAATCATTACCTGAGTAGGAGCTACTCTTGGTGGAAGTACAAGACCTGAATTATCACCATGAACCATGATGATTGCACCAATAAGTCTTGTTGTCATACCCCATGATGTCTGGTGTACATATTCCATCTTATTCTCTTTTGAAGCATACTGGATTCCAAATGCCTTAGCAAAACCATCACCAAAGTTGTGGCTTGTACCTGACTGAAGTGCTTTACCATCATGCATCAATGCTTCAATTGTATATGTTGCAACTGCACCTGCGAATTTTTCTTTATCTGTTTTTCTACCTTTAATAACAGGGATAGCTAATACATTCTCGCAAAAATCTGCATATACATTAAGCATCTGAATTGTTCTTGCTTCTGCATCCTCAGCTGTTGCGTGAGCTGTATGACCTTCCTGCCATAAGAATTCACGGCTTCTTAAGAATGGTCTTGTTGTCTTTTCCCATCTTACTACGCTACACCACTGGTTATAAACCTTTGGTAAATCTCTATATGAATGAATTTCATTGGCATAGAAATCACAGAACAATGTCTCTGATGTAGGTCGTACACAAAGTCTCTCCTGTAATGGTTCAAGTCCTCCATGAGTAACCCATGCAACTTCAGGTGCAAAACCTTCAACATGATCCTTTTCTTTCTGTAAGAGGCTTTCCGGAATAAACATAGGTAAGTATACGTTCTCAACTCCGGTTTTCTTAAATTCAGCATCAAGCTGTTTCTGAATTAATTCCCATATCGCATATCCTTGTGGCTTAATAACCATACATCCTTTTACAGATGTATAATCAATCAATTCTGCCTTAAGTACAACATCTGTGTACCATTGTGCAAAATCAACGGACATGTCGGTAATGGCTTCAACTTTTTTCTTATCCTCTGCCATTTTTTTCTCCTTATTACTACTTATGTTTCTTTAAACAACACTCAAAATTTTAGGCTTATTTACTTGATTTGTCAATAAAGGCGGGGTTATTTACGTCTATTACCTCACCTAGTGCAAAAGAGTAAATAAGGATTTCTTTAACCTTTTTCTTTTCAAGTCTGGAAAGTGCTTGTGAATAGTAATCCAACTGGGTTTTATATCTGTCTATCAATTCCTTGGCTGAATCTACTCTGTCAGTCTTATAATCTAATAAAACAAGCTCTCCATCCTCTTCAAAATATACGTCAATTACACCTTGAACCAGAATCTGTTCTGACTCTGGGAATTCTTCCCTTACCTGACTTGCATTTACTGAGAGAACAAATGGCTGCTCAAGATATAATTTCTTGGCTTTAGCGGCCCTGCTCATTCTATGAGAAACTTCCGTATTTAAGAAATCCACTACTTTTTCTTCGCCAACAAGTTTATCCATATCCTCTTCAATAAAAAGATCTTCCACCATCTTTTTTCTATGCGAAGATAATTTATCCTTCAAATCGCCACCATCGTAGATTCCTTCAAAATCCATCAATTCCATAACTCTGTGGTATGCCGTACCTCTCATAGCTCCGCCTATATCCGCAAAATCTCCCTTAATGAATCTTGGTACCTTGACCTCTTCTTCATGATAAAGAGTATTCTCTCCGTCTTCTCTCTCAAGATAAGCAGCCTTTTTTAATTCAGATACAGTTGTCTTAGTAAATAGTTTATCTAAAGATTCATGTGGATATTCAAATTCCTTTACTTTGCCTTCTGGCATAATTTCAAGTAAGTGCTTCTTGTCTAACTCTCTGTTTATACTTGATGATACTTCATCAAATAGAATTTCACTCACATCAATATTTCTGATTTTAAAGAATTCACTTTTTTTAACGATTGGATAAACAATATCCATAAAGCACTTTGCTCCATAAAGATTTGCAGGACCATATTCTGTAATTACTGCCTTATCTTCGTATTTTCCTGTAAGAATAAGTTTTTCCTTAGCTCTTGTAAGCGCAACATACAAAATTCTTATTTCTTCACCAAGCTCATCAAGTTCATTATATCTATTGATTGCTTTTCTGCTTAAGGTATTAATTCTTGTTCTGTTTGCCAAATCAAAATACTGACTTCCAATTCCATGCTCTTCATTTACCGCTACTGTACCTTCTCTTGTTCCAAACCTTGAACCGAGACTAGAAACGAAACAAACAGGATACTCAAGGCCTTTTGATTTATGAATAGTAAGAATTCTTACTACATCATCGTTTTCACCAAGCGTATTCGCTTCTCCCATATCAAAATCCTTAGTCATCAAGCCTTCAAGATATTTAACAAAATCATGAACACCGAATTTCTTCTCTGCCTCAAACTGATATACAGAATCCTGCAAAAGCTTCATATTGGCAGCTCTTTGCTCCCCACCTGGAAGACTTTTAACCATAGCGATGTAATCATATTTATCAAATATCTCATCAAGCATATCTGCTGCAGATGTGTATACTGATTCTTTTCTAAATTGCTCTATATCTGCTAAAAAGGCTTCAACTTTATTCTTTAATGTCTCATCTAAGCCATCAGTTGCATACCTGACGAGACTATCATATAATCTTCGTCTTCCCTGTTTAGCCCTAATTTTTGCCACATCCTCATCACTAAAGCCACCAATAAATGATTTCAATACTGAGAATAATGGCATATCCTGTCTTGGATTATCTATGATACTTAACAGACTGACTATAAGACTAACCTCGACAGTTCCAAAATATCCCTTCTTCGAAATAACAAATGCTGGAATTCCTGCACGTTTAAGTTCATTTAGATAAATGGTATCTTTTCCATCTGTACCTCTTAGAAGAATTGCTATATCTGAAAACCTAAGCGGTCTTGTTTCCTTAGTCTTTAAATCTGAAACCTTAAATCCTTCTTCCATTAATTCCTTAATTCTTAATGCAATACTTCTAGCTTCAAATTCTTTATCACTGATTCCACTATCCTTAGGTTTATTATTAAATATCAAAACCTCTGACTGATTATCCTGGCTAATTTCAGGATAATCTGCTCCAAGATATAGTCTTGCATCCTCTTTGTATTCAACGCCACCTATTTCTTTGAGCATACATTTTTCAAAAACAGCATTTACCGAATCTACGACTTCCTTTCGGCTTCTGAAGTTTTTTGACAGATTAATTCTTACACTATTTGCTAATCTGTTTTCAGCATAAATCTCATTTTTCTCAATAAAAATCTTTGGATCTGCAAGTCTGAATCTATAAATACTTTGCTTAACATCTCCAACCATAAAACGATTAGGTTTATCAGCATTTTCTCTGGAAATAACACTTAATAGTCTTTCCTGAATGTCATTTGAATCCTGATACTCATCGACCATTATTTCCTCAAAATATTCCATGTATTTAAGTGCTGTATCCGTAGGAATGGCCTCTCCATTTTCTTCCTTAGCTAAAATCTTAAGCGCAAGATGTTCCATATCACTAAAATCTATCAGATTTGCTTCTCTTTTAAGAGCTTCGAATCTAACAAGATATTCTTTAGTTAAATCAACTAAGGAATTAGCGAAATATATGCTTCCTTTAATATAATTTATTTCATCTTCATACTCATATTCATGGAAATTCTTGGCAAGTTTATCTAATGTATTTTTAACATAATCAAGCAGTTCTTTCGCCTGGTCTTTCACTTCTTTTTCTTCATCTGTGAATTTCTTGGCGCCATACATAAGTTTGGTTAATTCAAGATTGCGAATTTTTGAAGTTCTTTCTGCGAACCCCTTGTTAAGTAACTCTTCAAGAAACACTATCGAAAGAACTGCATTCTCATAATGCTTAATCAAAATAGTACCTTCTGTCAGTTTCTTGGCTACTTTAGCTGAATCCAGTGCAGAGTTAAGAAGTATATTTTCATAATCCTCAACAAATTTCATACTTGCCAGATTTTCTGGATTAGTATTCTCTGGCAGTTTAAGAGTATCAAGCCAACTTAATGGATAAGCCTTACTGTTTGCCCTTCCTGCTAAACCCTTTACTATATTTTGAAGTTCACCATAATTCCCCTTTGGTGCGTAGCTTTCAATTAAATCGAGGAAGGATTTAGTCCCTGTATTAAACCCATTCTCTATGGACTCATCGAAAGCCATTTGAGCTAAAGAGGCTGTATCTTCTTCCATAGCAATCTTAAAGGATGGATCGAGACCTATCTCCTCAAAATGATTTCTAACAATATATAAGCAGAAACTATCTATGGTAGTAATCTGGGCAGTATGAAGAATCGCGATTTGTTTTCTAATATGAACATTATCCGGCTGACTCTTTAATTCTTCTCTTAATCTTTTGCCAATTCTTTCTCTCATTTCATGAGCTGCAGCCTTGGTAAATGTAACAATAAGCATACGCTCAATATGAGAAAGTTCTTCAATTGGTGTGTCCTTTCCCGCTTCAGAGCAGATCTTTCTGGCGATTCTTTCTGTAAGAACGGCAGTTTTACCACTTCCTGCAGCAGCTGAAACAACTATATTCTGATTTCTACTATCTATAACCTGTTGCTGGTCTTTAGTAAATTCCATCCTACTCTTCACCTTTCTCTTCGTCTTCTGCTTCTTCTGATTCATCTTCTGACTTAATGTCACCATTTAAGCTTCTATAATTATATCCATGAATCTTTGAATCAAATCCGCAAAGTCCCTTTAAATCACAATAACTACATGCATCAACTGATTTATCTAATATAGGATTAATCTCAATATTTCCTTCAAGAATATTCTTGGCATTTTCAAACATTATTTCTTCTGCTCTTTGCATAAATCCATTAAAATCTTCTACAGAATATATTGAATTGGTTTTCTTGAGGGAACCATCCTTTTTCAGTGTAATTGGCGCAACATCTGATTTTTCATTTTCTTTAACCGTATTATCAAGGCCCTGTATTAACTTATCGTCATTCACAATAGCGCCAGATGGAACTAATTTTTTTCTAATCTCCGCCTGAGCATCAACTGCGCCCTCTACAATAGGATCATCAACCGCATAGTAAAGCATCGCGCCTGGTATGATATTCTTATTAGGGTCTTCTTTCTTAATGATTTCAACAGCTTTTTTAAGATATAAAGCTAACTGAAGTGCAACTCCCGCCTCAAGTTGTTCAGGTTTGAATTTCTTTACTGAAGATTTATAATCAACTACCTTAACATACTCATTATCCGAATATCCATCTCTATAAACGTCGATTCTATCTATTCGTCCATTAATAACTATTTCTTTTGCATTTCCTTCATCGCCTAATTTGTACGTTGTTTCAAATGCTTCCTCAAAAAGCTCTGGTTTAAACTTGCCTTTTGAAAGCTGATATCCCAAAGTATCAACAGTTCTTTTTATAATTCTCTTAAGCTGTGTGACATAATACTTTGTTGTTGCATCTTTTTCAAATAATCCACTATCATATTCATCAACAATCTTCTCAACAGTCTGATCAATCATATCCTCAATATCTTCAACCTTGACTGTATTGAAGTCCAAACCATTTTCCTTCAACTGATTACTGATTGCTTCAATTGAAAAATGGTTAAGATTACCAGTATCAATAAACTCTACTCCATAAACTTCTCTTGGAGTAAGCTTAAGTCCTGATGTTACAAAATATGAATACTGGCACTTGGCATATTTTTCCATTGTTGAAACCGATACCTTGATAAGATTTCCATACAACTCATCAGCCACTTCTGGCGAGATTTTAACTGGTGCATATTCCCTGTAAGCATTATCGATTATCTTCTCACACCAATCCTTTTCCTTCTCATTGTTTTTGAGAATTGCTATTCCCTCAAACAGCCTCTTTTTCTCACTCTCATCAATAACAGAAATAACGTATTTGCCCATAAGGGTAGCTACTTCTTTCTTAATATCTTCTATGGAATAAATATTTCTTATATTTTTTGAATCAATTTCTTCTAAGTCTGTATACATGTCACGGATTACTGAAATAAGATATGATTTAAGCATACCCTCACCCATTTGTCCTACTGTCGAATAGGATAAATACAGATATTCAGTTGGTCTTGTCACATTAAGGTACAAATATAATTGTTCTATATAAGCCTTATCCTGAGGTGTTGGTGCTAAACGATTTCCTAATTCCTTAAGATATTCTCTCTCTAAAATGGATAATAAACCTCCTGAAGAGCTTTCCTTTGGAATATTTCCATCATTAACACCAATAAACAAAAGAGCTTTAATATCCTTAAGTCTTGTTCTTTCAATATCACCTACTACTAATGAGTCTACTCTTTGTGGCAAAATACCAACTCTGATTTCTCCAATTCCTACTTCAAGAATATCCCTTAATTCTTTTACACTTAATTCCTCTTCACCCATAAGGTCACAAAGCTGATCAAAAAGATCTATTACCTTGGCATATACTCCCTTTGTTTCAAGTGCCTCATCGTATCTTCCGAGTTCCTCGAGTTCTGCTGCCTTTTCTTGAAGCTTGTCATTTATCTTCAATCTGCTCATTATTTCATAGATTGAAGATATCCATTCTCTTAAAGATCTTGTTCCAAAAGAAGAACCTGTCTGCAAATTTTCAAAAAGCTTAAGTAACGCAAACCTCGTTTTATTTATTGCTACTAACGCTTCTTTTTTACCCTCAGTCTCTTTTGAATTAATCTTAAACTCATTTGTCCACTTATAATAAGTATCAATACCTCTTGCATATATATAATTTTCAAGTTTATCAATATCTTCATTTGATATATCTGTAAGACCTGTTCTTAAAAACGAAAATACATCTTCTATAGAAAACATACTCTGCATTACACTAAGGTATGAAAGGATAAATCTTGATAAAATATTATTATTAATATTTCTGTTTGAATCCATGTAATATGGGATATTGTATTTATCAAAATTATCCGCTAAACCCCTTTGATATTTAGACATATCTCCACACACAACGGCTATGTCTCTGTATCTTAAGTTGTTCTTTTCAATAAGTCCTAATATTTCATGGCATAAAATATGACATTCTTCATCAATATTTTCACATTTAACAATCTTAATTCTGTCATTCGAAGAAACGGGCATAACTTTTCCATTTCTGAAAAGATTCTTTTCAAGGTGCAATAAAGCTTCATTTGATGCAAGACGTTTGTTGTCTAAAAGGATGATGTCATCATTAATCTTAATATTAGTTTTCTCTACCATCTTAATTATTTCATTCATATTCTGTCTGGTAAGTTCAAACAAATACTCATCCTCAAGGGAATGTCCATTCAAATTCTCGTATGGGAAAGTAATGATTATATCCTTTACCTTCTCGAGAAGAGTCATTATTACTCTGACCTGGATAGGAGTAAATCCCGTAAATCCATCAAATATAACTACTGCCCCTTCAAGCTTCTTAGAATAAGGGATTCTCTGGCATAATAAATCAAGCATCTCCTCTCCAGTAAGATACTTATTTTCGCACTCAGCCAAAAAACCTTTGTATAAAAGCTGTAAATCTTTTAATTTTAATGACAATGCTCTGTCTGTAGTCTTTTCAATTATTTCATCAAGATTTTCAACTGAAATATCATATTGCATGAATTCAGAAATGACAGATTTGACCTCTTCTGCCCAACTTGGATTGCTCATTCCCCTTGATAGAAGATGCAAATCGTCCCTGCATTTACTTGCAGCTCTTTTAATCAAAAGACATTTTCCTGTATCATCAAGCACTATTCTTTTAGGTTGTCCTACTTCCTCGAATACCTTGCGGGGAAATCTCGAGAAGCTGAGCACATCAATATTAAGAATGCCTCCATCTGGATGAGATGTAGCCATCTGCCATTGTGTCTGCATGGTAAACTGATCCGGAACTACCATTAATATTGAATTGTTCCTGTCTTTGGACAATTCAATAGCCATATCCTGTACCATTTTGCTTTTTCCACTACCTGATCCACCAAGTATAAATTGAAGCGCCATTTTTTCTCTCCTGCTTGTTTAATACTACTTACCATTATACAATATCTTCATGAATATAAATTTTAAATCCATTAAAAATATAACTGAATATATGCCTTCAGATTTGGCTACTCTTTATATAACCTCTTCTAAAGATGTTGCTGACTATCTAAGAACACATAACGAAGCCGTTTGCATTAGTCTCCTGTCTTTAGATGAACTGTCTAAATTCCCAGATTATAAATATTTTATCATGGACGGAGAGTCAAATTTGGGACACCTTGAAAAAATATACTGTCATTTAATGGATTTACCTTTTTCAATAGGTTCTTTTGACAATTTTCTAATCCGTGAAGAAAAGGCAGATGATTTGGAAGCAATCTACAGACTCTATTCAGATAGCGACTCTATGAGATTCCTTGAGCCCCTTCCTGCAATCGATTCTTTTGACCATAAAGATAGATATAAAAGTGTAAAAGATGGATATATGCTTTATGAATATGGTATGTGGGTTATTGAATCTACTCTTTCCCACGAAATTATTGGTCGTGTTGGATTTGAATATGTCGATGAATCCACTGTATCCATCGGCTACGTAATAGATAGAAATGAAAGAAAAAAAGGCTATGCCAAAAAAGCATGCCTTTCAGCTTTGAAATATTTAAAAGATGTTTGTCCTGAATTAAGTGTTGTAGCTAAATGCCACAAAGATAATATTGCCTCTTTAAAACTTCTTAAAGATTTAAATATTCCTACTCAAATCTTCTAATACAGAGTAATCTTTAATAGATTTCTCTGATAACCAGCTCCAGTAATAACCTGATAGATATCTCTATTCAGTAAATCTTTATGGTAGAAATGAACATGACCTGATAATACAAGTTTTACAGGCGAATCATCTTTTGCTATGAACTTAATCATCTCCTGAGTATCACCATTTGGCATAATTCCGCCATAACCCATCAAAGTTCTTGAATCTCCCGAATCCATTCCTCCCCAAACCTCATTTGACTTTTGAACTAATGCATCCTTTTCCTCAAAAGGAACAAAAGGGACATGGGTGGCAACTATTACAGGTTTCCCTGTTTCTTCGGCCTTTTTTATTCCTTCCGTAACATCAGGCGTTAACTGATTACCTGCATCATCCAAAGCAAGTACTACAAATGAATCAAATTCCATCAATTCATAGCCTTTATCAATATCTGTAATATTAATAAGCCTTGGCAAATATTCACTATATGCTACATCGGAGAAATATTCTAAACCATACTCAAAATCATGATTTCCTGTTAAATAAATATAGGGGCAATCAAGCGAATCAAGTTCTTTTTGTAGAAATTCTATGGCTTCATAAGTGGCAGAATCAAGTATATCTCCACCAAATATTACCAAATCCGGTTTACTTTCCCTAATATATTTCATAGTCTGAGTGAAGTTTTCGTCAGAACTTTTAGAATCTACTATAAATTCTAAATACCTGGTATCTGATTTCTCTCTTACATCCTCATCCCTGTCATCACACAATACCACATGAGTATCTGCCAGATAAATAATATTAAAAGGCTTATCAAGATTCTCTATATCTACTTTTTCTTCCTGAATAGTTACACTATTATCTAAACGGCTTTGAATTTTCCTTATTGCTCTTTGAGGTATACGTAATCTTAACGCTATTATACCTGCTATAAATAAAACGTTAATCAAAACCAAAGATACTATAACTATGACTGATTTATCTTTTTTCATCTCTAAACATAAAATGCCTCAAGCGAAATATCGCATTGAGGCATTTTCCTTTAATAATTATAAGCTAACGTGATCAAGTTTCCAGATTTCATCAACATACTGTTTAATAGTTCTGTCTGATGTGAACTTACCTGAGCATGCAACATTAAGAATTGCCATTTCTGCCCATCTCTTCTTATCCATGTATGCTTCTTCAACCTTTTTCTGAGCTGCAGCATATGACTTGAAGTCTTTTAAGATAAAGTATGTATCTGCCTTGCTTGTACTTAATGTATTAAGTAATGAATTGTAAAGGTGACGGAATCTCTCTGTATCATCTGGAGAATATGTTCCGTTGATTAACTGCATAAGCACCTTACGTACATCTGGATCATTATTAAAGATTTCCATTGGATCATATCCACCGAAGTTCTCATATCTGATTACTTCATCTGATGAAAGACCAAAGATAAATGCGTTCTCAGCACCTACTTCTTCTACGATTTCAACATTTGCACCATCCATTGTACCGATTGTTGGAGCACCATTTAACATGAACTTCATGTTACCTGTACCTGAAGCTTCCTTTGAAGCTGTAGAAATCTGCTCTGATACATCTGCTGCTGCAAAAATCATTTCTGCATTTGATACTCTGTAATTTTCAATAAATACAACCTTAATCTTGTTGTCAATGCTTGCATCATTGTTGATAACATCTGCTACAGA
>JAKSSD010000034.1 GCA_024403275.1 Lachnospiraceae bacterium | reverse complement strand
AAATAGTGTTTCTATCTTTATTCTATGCCCAAGGATCTGCTGCCGCTGGAATTCTAATACCAGCAAGTGCCTGATTGTCATTTAAGAACCACTCGCCTGTACTTGGTTTCTTACGCATCTTGATTGGTCTTGGTGAATCAGCTCCTGATGACTGAACATAAAGTGTAGCCCAGTTCTCTTCTGGATAGCTGTAAGGATTATCTGAAACTGTAATTGTAAGTGGTGTTGAAGGTGTGTATCCATTCTCAACTGTTGCACCAGCAAAGAAAGAAGCTGGAACATATTCCTTACCTACTAATCTGTCTCTATAGAACTGCTTTCCAAAAGGACTTGTTGGATCTGGTCCTCTAAGAACGTCTGTCATATTAATTGTTTCATCAACATTATTTCCATAATTCATAAGAACAAGCATTGCTAAAGCAGCTGTCTTGAAAGGTGACTGAAGATCACACTCTGGAAGTGCCTTAAGCTCTGCAACTGAAGTTGGAACCTTTGCAAATGTAAATGTTTCTGTTGTTGCCATATTTATTCCCTCCTACAACATTTGTTATAAGAATATTATATCATCAAAAATGTTTTGCTCAATTACAATATTAGTTTTTTATGATATAATTATCACTAATATTATGCATTTAGAGGTTATGTATGAAGATTACTGAACTATACAAAGAAAAAAAGAACGTATTATCATTTGAAATTTTCCCACCAAAGAAAGATGGCGAGCTTTTAAATGTTGACCCTACTCTCGAAATTTTGTCAGATTTACACCCTGACTACATCTCTGTTACTTTCGGTGCAGGTGGTTCATCCAATAATAATAAAACAATCGCTCTCGCTCAGAGAATTAAGGAAGTATATCATGTTGAACCAGTGGTTCATTTAACATGTCTATCATATACCAAGTCTGAGATTGATGAATTTGCCAAAGAAATCCAAAATGCTGGCATCGAGAATATTCTCGCTCTTCGTGGCGACATTAATCCTAATGCCCCAGCTAAAGATGATTTTAAGCATGCATCAGACCTTATTACATACCTTAAGAATTCTTATGATTTTTGCATCGCAGGTGCCTGCTATCCAGAGGTTCATCCAGATGCTGAAGACAGAATTACAGATATGCGCAATTTGAAAACCAAGGTAGATGCTGGCGCAGAAGTACTTTTATCTCAGCTTTTCTTTGATAATAATACATACTATGCGTTCCTTGAGGACTGTCGTATTGCAGGCATTGATGTTCCTGTAACTCCAGGTATTATGCCAGTTCTTAATGCAGCTCAGATTAATAGAATGATTACTACCTGTGGTGCAACTCTCCCTGAGAATTTCCAGAGAATCATCAACCGTTTCGGTGATAACAAAGAAGCTTTATTTGACGCCGGCCTTTCTTATGCTCTTAGTCAGATAATCGATCTTCTTGCTCACGATGTTGATGGCATTCATTTATATACAATGAACAACCCTGTTGTTGCCCAGAGAATCTATGACGGAGTAAAAAATATAGTTAACTCATAATGAATACTACTGAATTATTTAACCAGGTATTCCCCGTAGCCAGCCGCTATATGCGAATGGACGCAGACAAAATCGATGAGAGCTTACACAATAAATGCGTGGGAATATTTGATGAACTTATGGAGTTTGTAGTTTTCAAAGCCTACAACCTTCACGTTTCAATTGAAGATATATATAATCTTACAGGATTAAAGCCAGGGGATTCAGAAGACTTCGATTTTTATTTAAAGGATTGCAAGGATTCCGTAATAATTGCTTCTACTCTTGGAATTGGTGTTGATAATCATGCCAAGAAGATGCAGCGTACTGATTTATCAGGCGCAGTCATATACGATTCCATGGCTTCCGCTCTCTTAGAGCAGCTTACCGACAATTATGAATTCGATTTAAATCTTGGGCCTCATACCTTCCGCTTTGCTCCAGGCTATGGGGACATTCCCCTTGAAATCAATGAGCTAATCATTGATGCGCTATCTCTTACCAAAAGAATAGGAATCAATAAGACTGCTGATCACCTTATGCTTCCTCAAAAATCCATGATTACAATATGTGGAATTGGTAAGTCCATGGCACCAACTTGCGGACATTGTGTTAGATTTAATTCTTGTTCTTTAAGAAAGGGAAACCAAAGATGTTACAGCGTTTAAACAAAGAAACTTTATTTTTTGATGGCGGAATGGGAACAATGTTACAGGCAGCCGGCATGGCTACTGGCGCTATTCCCGAAGAATTAAATATCGATAACCCTACCCTTATTGCTTCAATTCATGAACAGTATCTTAATGCAGGCGCTGATTTCATTACTACCAATACCTTCGGTGCTAACGCTCATAAGATGGAGCGCGCTAAATATTCTAATACTGATATGATTAAGGCCGCCGTTAAGAATGCAAACGATGCTAGAATCAAGTGTGGTAGACAAAATGATTCCTATATCGCTCTTGATATCGGGCCTATTGGCGAGCTTTTGGCTCCAATCGGTACTTTATCCTTCGATGCCGCTTATGATTTATTCAAACAGCAGATAGAATGTGTCAAAGATGATATTGATGTAGTTATTTTTGAGACCTTCGGTGACATTTATGAATTAAAAGCAGGCGTACTTGCAGCCAAAGAAAACTGCGACAAACCAGTATTCGTATCTATGTCATTTGACAAGACCAAAAGAACTCTTACAGGTACCAATCCTTTGACATATATTAATGTTTGTGAAGGTCTTCATGTTGACGCAATTGGTGTTAACTGTTCACTTGGACCTAAGGAATTACAACCTATTATTGAGGATTTACTTGAATATTCTCACCTTCCTGTTTTAATTCAGCCAAATGCTGGTCTTCCTTCTCTTAAAGATGGTAAGACTTTCTATGAATTAAAGCCTGAAGATTTTATTGAAGCCTTAAAGCCTGTTATGGACAAGGGTATTGCCGTTGTTGGAGGTTGTTGTGGTACTTCTCCTTCATTTATCAAACTTGAGAAGGAGAATTTCCCAGTAAATGTACCTTCAAGAAAAGCAAAAGATATTACTGCAGTATCTTCTTCAACTCAGACAACAATACTTGATGGTACTGTTAAAGTCTGTGGTGAAAGACTTAATCCAACTGGAAAGAAGAAATTACAGGCTGCCCTTCGTGAAGAAAACTATGAAATGCTTATTCAGGAAGCTATTGCTCAGGAAGATGCTGGAGCTAAAATCCTTGACGTAAACGTAGGACTTCCTGGAATTGATGAAGCTGAAGTTATGAAACGTATTATTCCTATGCTTCAGGAAGTTGTTTCAGTTCCACTTCAGATTGACTCTTCTAACCCTGCTGCCATCGAGGCCGCTTGCAGAATCTACAATGGTAAGCCACTTATCAATTCTGTAAATGGTAAGAATGCAGTAATGGAAGCAGTATTTCCTATAGCCCAAAAATACGGTGGCGTTGTAATCGGACTTACTCTCAATGAAGAGATTCCAAAGCTTTGCGAGGAACGTATCGCTATTGCTGAACAAATCATCGAGAAAGCTTCTCACTATGGCCTTGGTAAAAAAGACCTTGTTATCGATTGTCTTACACTTACCGTATCAGCTCAGCAAAAAGAAGCTCAGGAAACCTTAAAGGCACTTAGAAAAGTTAAAGAAATGGGAATGAACACCACTCTTGGTGTTTCTAATATATCTTTTGGTCTTCCAAACAGACCACTTATTAACAGAACCTTCTTAACTCTGGCTATGGAAGCAGGCCTTACAATGCCAATTATTAATCCTTTAGACAGAGCTTTAATGGATTGCATTGATGCTTACAATGTAATTTTCAATGTTGACGAAGGTTGTGTTGAATATATTAAGCGTCAGGAAAATAGTGTAACTCAGATTGTTACTACTACAACTTCAGGAACAAATGCTGTTGCAGACTCTGACAATAAAGATTTAACCTTCTATATCTGTAAAGGACTTAAAGATGAGGTTCAGGCTAAAACTGCTTTAGAGCTTGAAACCACTGATGCAATGGATCTTGTAAATAATACTATTATTCCTGCCCTTAATAAGGTAGGTAAAGAATATGAAGCTGGTAAAATCTTCCTTCCACAGCTTATTCAGGCTGCAGAAACTGCCAAGGTTGCTTTTGCTGAAGTTCAAAAGCATTTCGAAGTAAGTACAGACAAGAAGGGACCAGTTATTCTTTGTACAGTTGAAGGCGATATTCATGACATCGGTAAGAACATTGTTAAAGTAGTATGTGAAAGCTATGGTTATGAAGTCATCGACCTTGGTAAAGATGTATCAGTGGAGAGAGTTGTTGAAGGATATCACAAATTCAATCCTAAAGCTATTGGACTTAGCGCCCTTATGACAACAACTGTTGAGAATATGAAAAAGACCATCGCTGCCCTTAAGGCTGATGGTTGCAATGTTCCTATTTGGGTTGGTGGCGCAGTACTTACTGAAGAAATCGCAGCCGAAATCAATGCTGATTACTATACTGAAGATGCAATGGCTAGCGTAAATCTTTTAAAGAAATTAAATATTTAATAGGTGAATAATATGAGTTTTAAGAAATTTTCTAATTCTGGACTTTTATTTCTTGTATTTATTTTTTACACATTAACTGTAAAATTGTTTGATGTTAAGCCTATCGGACCTCAAGGTTCTGAAGTAGGCTTCGCTACTATCAACGGATTTGTTGCAAAAATCTTTAAATACAATGATTTGTTCTATGATTTAACTAAGGTCATAGCCCTTATTGCCTTCCTCTACATTGGAGCCTTCGCGATAATGGGACTTGTTCAGCTAATCAAAAAGAAAAGCTTTGCCAAAGTAGATTTAGCCATTTATGGAATGGCTGGAATATACGCTTTGACAGCAATGTTTTATATTTTATTTGAAATACTGATAATCAATTACAGACCTGTACTTGATGAAGGTGAATTAGAGGCATCCTATCCTTCCTCTCACACAATGCTTGCGGTGTCAGTTTTCGGATGCGCTCTTGTATATTTCCTCGAAAGACTCAAGGCCTCAACTCTTAAAACAATACTTGTTATTGCCAGTGGAGTATTTGCATTCTTAATGGCCTTTGGTCGTTTAATCTCTGGTGTTCACTGGTTCACAGATATTCTCGGTGGCGTAATCCTTGGATGCGCAATAACCAGTTTCTATTGGGCATTTGTTAAATGCTCCAAACCTACTGAATAGAAAATTAATCATTTATACTAATTTGAATTCATATTAGAAGAATTTCCATTTACTTAAGAAGTAACCTGGAATTACAACAATTACAAAGAATGCCCAGCTGATGAGTGTGAAGACTTTAATGAATTTGCCTCCGTTAGCTGGGTATTCTCTTACATAGATTCTGTAATTAATTACAGATGCCAATGAACCTATAAGAGAACAAAGACCAGCAGTATCTGCACCATAAATCAATCCCGAGAAATTCTCTGTAAATGGATAAAGTACTATAGAAGCAGGTACATTGGATATAATCTGGCTAAGTCCAATAGCCCACCAATACTCATTACCTGCTACTGCTTTCTTAAGGAATCCTGAGATTCCTGGATTTCCTGCAATAGATGATGAGAATATGAAGAAGCAAAGGAATGTAAATATAAGTACATAATCAACCTTTGCAAAAAGTTTAATATCTACAATTCCAATAGCAAGAATAACAATCGCTACTGAGATTGGCCAATAGCTAGTTCTTGAAACAATCGTCCAAATAATAAGAATAAAAAGAGTAATGAAAGTAATTCTCTTAATTCTTCCTTCTTTTTTCCACTCTCCAGCAATCTCCTCACGATTAACTACAATATTTTCCTTAACATTTTTCCTGTATAAAACAAGAACAAATAATATCAGAAGAATTGCAGATGATACGCAAAGTGGTGCCATATGAAGCATAAAATGAAATGCACTTACATTTGACTGTCCAAATAGAAATAGGTTTTGTGGACTACCAAAAGGCATAAGAAGTGATCCTCGGATAGCCGCTATATTCTCCATAGAAATAACTGGCAGGATGTATTTTTCCTTATCTCCACCCCTAAATAATAAAATTGTAAGGGGAACAAATATGATTAATGACACGTCATTTGTTACGAACATTGAAGTAAAGAATACTCCAAATATAAGAAACAGGGATATTGCCACCATGGTTTTGAATTTACCACCAAGATTAATAAGCGGTTTAAATATATTTTCCTGCTTAAATCCTTCTAGTACGCAAAGCATCATAAGAAGAGTACCTAAAGTATGCCAGTCTATCTCCTTTATAAGCTCCTTGGTAGGTGGTGTAATAAACAAAGAAACGATGGCAGCGAGAACTGCCACCGTTAACATTAATTCTTTTTTAAGAAACGAGAAAACCTTCTTCATTATTTGTCATTTCCTATCTTTTCATTCATTTCAGATGTTACTCTGTAAAGCTCCATCTCAAAATCCTGTCTGTTTTTCTGATATATAGTCTTAAGAATAAGTCCTGAGAATAAGGATTGTATAGCTGCAATTACAACAAATCCACAAACAATAAGTGTTGGAAACTGTGGTACAAGTCCTGTCTGAACATAAGTAATCACAATTGGTATGAAAAATACAGTTGCAAGTACAACTAATATTGCTGCTACAATTCCAAAAAATGCATCAGGCTTATATGTTCTAAATAATCTGCTGATAGTCTTAAGTACCTTAAATCCATCTGAATATGTATTTAACTTAGATACACTTCCTGCCGGTCTGTCTCTGTAATCTATAACCACATTTTCAACATACATATTCTTGTCTACAGCATGGATACTCATTTCTGTCTCGATCTCGAATCCCTTGGATAATACCGGGAAGGTCTTAACAAATCTATAACTAAATGCTCTGTATCCAGTCATTATATCCTTAATATCACTCTTGAAAAGGGTATTAATGCTGCCTCTTACCAAAGAATTGCCGAAATTATGAAATGGTCTTTTATTTTCCTTGAAATATGTTGATGATAATCTGTCGCCAACAACCATATCTGCTCTGTCAACTAACACTTTATCAACCATTGCCTTAGCATCCTCTGCTGGATAAGTATCATCACCATCCACCATGAGATAACATTTAGCATCTATTTCTGAAAACATTCTTCGGATAACATTTCCCTTGCCCTGCTGGTGCTCATATCTGACTACCGCTCCAGCCTTCTTTGCAATTTCATCTGTTCCATCGCTGGAATTGTTATCATATACATAAATAACCGCATCCGGAAGAACCTTTTTAAATTCAGTAACTACTTTTTCTATTGTCTTACTCTCGTTATAACAGGGAATTAAAACTGCTATCTCGTCCATAAACAATACCTTTCAATTAGAAGAATATTCCTACTCCTGCTGTAAAAATATCCATAACAAGCTGTGCTATAACTGCAATAGGAACAATTATTAAGCCTGCGATGGCTAAACCACGATTGTTTCTGCCCATACAGACTCCTAAAATACTAAATACAAGTCCAACAAGAGGGAAAATATAAAAAGCACCGCAACAAAATGATATTATAGCGCATACAAAACCAACTATACATGCTACTTCGCCAAATTTTCTTGCTCCACTATTCTCTTCCATATTAAGCCTCCTATAATTCTAGTATTCTCTTTATATTATACGAAATTTCACGCTTATATCAACTATTATACTATTTATGATATTAGTAACTTATTAAAATTAGTGCTTAATGCTTATTTTTGTTTTATACTATAAGGGATTAGTATGTTGAGGAATAAGTGGAATGAATTCATTTTTTTCGAGAAAAGAAACAAATATTATTAAGGGAATTGGCATTCTCCTTATATTTTTGCACCATTTTTTCACCTTTCCTGGTTGGTATATAAATGGAATTGCCTACCCATCACTAGCAAATATTGCAACTCATTTCACTGCTCCATTTAAGATTCCTACAGCAGTATTCGCATTCTTTACTGGCTACTTTTATTATTTCAACAAGAAGAAAGATTACAAATACAGCTTTTCAAAGATTTTAAAAATTTATACTGTATACTGGATTATCTTTATTCCTTTTTATATTCTGGCGTTACTTATACATACTGCGGATTTTAATATTGGAAACTTTATCTTACAGCTTCTTGCATTAGACAAAGAAACCATTTATTTTAACTGGTACGTTTTCTTTTATGGCTTCTCAATGCTTCTTTTACCTTTAATGGCAAGATTTGTTTACAAAAAGAACTGGAGCCTTGTGCTTTTTGGCATTATTCTTCCTGTAATTATCTGCGCTCTGGATCTAGCTATTGTACCTAATGTGTATATTGGTACTGCAGCCTCTTATTTTATGGGATTTTTCCCTTGCGTGACAATCGGCTTCTTCTTTGGAAAGATCGGTTTATTTGAGAAGCTTGATTCATTTTTTAGAAAAAGAAAACTTACTGTTCTTTTGATTATTATATGTTTACTCGGAATCGCCCTATCAATGTTAGGACGTAATTACATTCCTCACATTGGTTATAATTTATCTATTGAGAAATGGAATTTCGATGCTAATTTCTCCGTAACAATGGATATCATTTATGCACCTTTATTTATCTTTTCCATGGCGGAACTTATAAGACTGATTCCTGATAAGAAATTCTTTAATATCTGTACCCTTCCATTTGAAAAGATGGGTTTATATACCTTAGAGATGTGGCTGTTTTCTAGTGTTTTCTTTGGAAATGCCAAGAATCTTTTGCAGCCAATTCTTTATTTCCCAAGAAAAGCACCTTTGGTACTCATCTGGGGATTAGTTATTTGTTTTATCGTTTCTTTAGGAATCAGATTCCTAAGCGACTTAATCGGAGGTAAGAAATTTGGAAAAAAGAAGTTGGGATAAAAACTTAATACTTGTATTTCAGATTCTTTTTATCATTTTTTGTCTGATTTGCTCTGTGCTTTCTATTTCTTCCTTCACAATAGGATTTGATATTCTTTTCCCTGGGCATGATTCTGCCTTCTATGACCTTATTTTTGACAATAAACTCAAGTCCTTGGCTATCTTTGGAGTATGGCTTGTCATCGGATTTCTTATTTATCAGTTCGTAAAGGACAGATATCTAAGATCCTCTCGTCCGATATTATCATCTGTAATTCTACTTGCTTTATTAACCTTTATTACTCGTGCATTTATCATTTTTACACTTGGAAATGCAGTTTCTCCTGTCTCTGATTTTGCCAACTCCTGGCTTATGACTAAGGGCGAAACATTTTATTTATCACACTATAGGTTCTTTCCAGCATATATTAATTATGCTGTTTTTATGCGACTTATCGCTAGATTTTTTAATTATCAGTATATCTCAATCCTTTGGAGCGATGTCTTGATTAGCTCTCTTACAACTGTTGGAATATATTTTCTTGCCAAAGAAATCTACGATAACGACTTTGTTTCAATAACCGCTGGTCTTATTTACGCAATGTACCCACCAGCTATTCTTTATACTGCAATCAATACTCCTGAACATCTTTGCGTACTTGCTATGGTCTGGGGTCTTTACTTCTTTGTACTTGCCCTAAAGCATAGTAACCCTGCCTTAAATATCATCTTTGCTCTAAGCTTTGGTATACTTGCAGGTATTAGTAACTCAATGAAATCTTTCTATCCAATCGTGCTTGTTGCAGTTATTATTACACTTTTCTTCTACCTTGTTGCCTGCAAATGGAAACAAAAAAGAATTGTTATTACGATTTTGATTCTTGTCGCAATCATTGGTGCAGAAATCCTTACTATGAAGGGCATCTCTACGGTAAGTGGCAAATTATTCGATATGGAGATTAATTATTCCGATGCTTTTCCTCACTTTGTTATGGTTGGTCTTAACAGACAAGGTGAAGGTCAGATTGACCTTGGAGAAATATCTAGAACCTACAATGATTTAATTGAGTCTGGCATAGATAGTGATACAGCTAAATCCGCTGCTTTTGGTGTAATGAAACAAGATTGGAAGGGCCATCTTAACGAAGTACCATCCTTTGTTGTGAAGAAGCTTATCTGGGGATTCCAGGACGATTGTTCTCCTTCAAGACTTCTTAATGCATCCATTAAAACTGACAGACTTAAATCCATTGGTAATAAAATATGGACACCTCTTTCAGATTACTCCAAAGAAGTGTCCCAGCTTTTCTATTGTTTATTATGTGCTGCTGCCCTTTTGTCAGCTATTTTAAAAATCAAAAGTAAGAATCCAAATCTTAAGGAATTCTTCCTTGAACTTGTAGTATTTGGATACTTTTGTCTAATTCTTTTATCTGAAGCCCAAAGTAGATATAAATGCCTTGTAATCCCTTATATCATCATTCTTGTGGCTTCCCTTAATAAAAAGCGATTAGATTAATACTTAATTTCATCAATGGCAATATTATTATCCTTAGCGATTCTTGCCAAATCTTCATATTCTGCTTTCTCTCTTGAAACGCCAAAACCTGCTGATTTCTTGACAGTTACCTCTCCGTAAGGTGTCTGTCTTTTTTCAATTGATCTTGATAAAGTATATCTATTCATTAAATTCTCTCTGATTCCAAGAGTAGTAGTGTATTTGAAGATATTCTTAACCATTTCTTCTTTGTCTGCTTCTTTACAAAGAACTGTAAGCATTACTCCCAGACGAGATTTTTTCATTCCAATAGGAGTTGTGAATACATCAAGTGCTCCTTTTTCAAGAAGAGTTTCCATTGCGAACCCTAATCTCTCCGAAGTCATATCATCAAGATTACAGATTAGCTCCACTACCATTTCAGAAGAAGCTTTTGTTTCTCCAAGCATTACACGAACGCAGTTTGCTCTCTCAAAATCCTTCTTTCCCATTCCGTATCCAATCCTGTCGACCTTCATTACAGGCATATCACCAAATTCATCTACGAAATTCACCAAGAGCGCAGCTCCTGTTGGAGTACAAAGTTCTCCTTTAATCTGTCCTCCGTAAATAGGAACATCTTTAAGAATAAATGCAGTTGCTGGAGCTGGAACAGGAAGTATTCCGTGAGCACACTTAACTGAGCCACTTCCAACATGTACACTAGACGCCACTACTCTTTCTGCTTTAATCATTTCCATAAGTATACTTACTGCAGTAACATCTGCTATTGCATCCATTGAACCTACTTCATGGAAATGAATCATATCAACAGGAACGCCATGGGCATTGCTTTCTGCTGCCGCTATGGCTTCATATACTTTCTTTGAATTAGCTTTAACATTATCCGATACATTTAATCCATCAATAATTGATGCAACATCTGCCATGCTATGATGTTCGTGATGGTGGTGATGTTCATGATGCTCGTGGTCATGCTCGTGATGATGGTGCTCCTCATGACTATGCTCATGGTGATGGTCATGTTCTTCATGAGAATGATCATGATCATGGTCATGACTTTCCTCTTCAATTCCTGCAACACATACTTTCATATGAGTTCCCATAATGCCACATTTACTTACCTTCTCAGCCTCTACTGTAACATTTGGAATATTTAACGTATTAATCTTTTTTATAAATAATTCTTTCTCTTCATCTGAAAGAAGTTCATATAATGCTGCAGTAAGCATATCTCCTGCTGCACCCATTCCGCAGTCTATGTATAAAGTCTTCACTATTTTGCCTCCATATGATTGATTTTGTTAGCTAAGAATCCCGCTCCGAAGCCATTATCAATATTTACAACCGAAACACCACTTGCACAAGAATTAAGCATTGAAAGTAATGCTGATAAACCTTCAAACGATGCGCCGTAACCAACACTAGTTGGAACCGCTATTACAGGGCAATCCACAAGGCCTCCTATTACACTAGCCAAAGCACCTTCCATTCCTGCAATTGCAATAACAACAGACGCATCCATAATATCATCTAAATGGGATAAAAGTCGGTGCAAACCTGCCACTCCGACATCATATAATCTCACTACTTCGTTTCCAAGAAATTCAGCAGTGATAGCTGCTTCTTCGGCAACAGGAATATCACTTGTTCCACCTGTTGCTACAACTATTTTGCCGATACCAGAAAACGGTTGTTTCTTACCATGAATAGCAATCCCTGATGTTTTGTCGTAATCTATATCAATACTTTCCTTAACAATTTGAGCTGCCTCTTCTGACAACCTGGTAATCATTATATTTTCCTGACCATTATTAATCATAGATTCCATAATGCCTATCATTTGTTCTGGTGTCTTACTGGCTCCATAAATAATTTCTACTGCGCCCTGTCTTGCCTTTCTATGAAGGTCAACCTTGGCATATCCAATATCCTCGAAAGGCTGTTTCTTAATAGCCAATAGCGCTTCATCAACTGAAACGCTTCCTTCTTTCACCCCTTCAAGCATCTTTCTAATCTCGCTATTCATATCCCTTCTCCATTCTTGCCATTACCTGCTTATGTGAAAAAACGGCTCTGCGAAATGCAGAACCGTTAATAATTATTTCCTGCTACCTATTAATCTGCTTTTGATAAGACCTTTGGGATCTTTGATAATAAGTGATACAAGCCAGATAACCATTCCAAGCGCTACCACCACAAGACCAAGGTATGCGTCATTTAACATATCAAATGGAGCCTGATTAAAATACTCTGCTCCTTCTTCAATATACTCTACAACTGCATCTACAAACCACATAAGTGATGCACCCCAGAACATAAGACTTAAAAATCCAAGCTGAAGTTCACTCTTCTTTTCAAGACTTAAATACCATGCAATTGTACTTGCAATAGCTGCAAATACCGCGATAAGCAATGTCATTAATTTGTCTCCTTAGCAAGATTTACTTCATTAGCTGCTCTCTTTTCAAGTGCTGATGATACAATAAGCATTACGCCCCATACTGCAGTTACAAGTACTGCCATACCAACGCCTGTTGTTCCTATTTCCTTAAGCATACCTATTGCTTCTCCAGACTTAATTGCTGTAAGGAAAGGAAATGTTGCAATAACCTCACCATGCCAGATATGCTCGAAAGCAAGGAGTGCTGAACCACCCCAAAGCATCTTATTTAACCAGCCAAGCTTAGTTGAAAATGCAATTTTCTTATTGTTGAAAGAAGACTCTTCCATATGTACATTCTTAAGAGCTTCTTTATTCTCCTTTGATTTAACTACTTTTGCCATTACTGTTGTAACAACAGCCTCTGTTACAGGTGCTACGAAACAAGCCATTTTATCTACCTCCAAATTAAAAACACCATAAAAATAAACAAAAAGATATACTATTCCTCTTCTAAGGAAAAGTATACCTTCTATGTATACACTAATAATTGTAAAAATCTCTGCAATAATTGAATACTTCTGTATTCCATTCCGCCTTCGTGGCGGAACACATTTATTATCCCATATACCTAAAATATCGTCAATAATTAATGCCTTGATTTTAACAAGCAGTCTTCTTCAACTCCTCAATAACACCAGCTATAAGCTTAGTCATTGAAAGATCAGATACTCCAACTATCATATTATCACAATGATTTACTGGGATAAGAATTCTTTTAGCATTACTTTGTCCGACTGCCAATGCCATCGCAGGCGATATTTCACCGTGCAAAGCGTCTGCAATCACTATTCCTATTGGTCCAATAATTACATCTGCCTTTCTGCATCCCACTATAACTGCATTTTCACCAGTAGCAGCATAATCTGCTCCCGCCTTTAACATGGAAGTTGTTGCTATACTATTAGTTCCAACAGCAGTAATCTCTGCACCCGATATTTCATTTTTAATCGCACCTACAAGCTGCTTACCAATTCCGCCTCCCTGGGCATCAATAACAAGTATTTTCACTCCAACCTCCTGCAATATTATCTAATATTCTCTGATATCTTAACTACTATTACATCATCTACCACTCTGATAGAGCCTTCCTTTGGATAAACAGGCATTCCATCTGTCTTGCCAGCATTTACAATTTCTGCATATGTAATTTCATCACAAATAGGAACTGATACTCCACAAAGACTTTCTGTAACGCCTATCCATGTTGCTCTGTTATTTCTTGGATCTGTACTCCATTTACCAAACTGAGCATACTCATTGGCATTTTCAAATGCTTCACTCTTATAAATATAAGGATTATCATATGTTCTTCCAACAAATGCTATTGAATCTGCCTCCTCAAGAAGATTTTTACTATAAATATCAGATATAATATCCTGAGTTATATTTGTAGTCGCTACTGTACCTTCTTTAAGCGCAATCTGATCGTTTACTACTGTATTTACCATAAACCATGCTAGCGCAATAATTGTTACATTAAATATAATAACTGGTACCTTGTAATCCTTTATAAATGTATAGAACAAAACTATAGCTAACAATATTCCCATTGCCATTATACCTGAAATTGAGTTACCAACTGCAATAAGACATACAATGCAAGCTGCCATTGGGATTATCAAAAATGCAGGAATAATAAATAAATAATTGATTTTCTTTGATTTTATAATTCCATAAATCATAAGTCCAACAATTACGACTGCAAGAATAATCATCATTATTCCGGAAAACTCCATTTTAATATTCATTCTCTGGGTAACGACATATCTAAAGAATTCTTTATATGCATTCACAATAGAAATAGGCAGGTTAACTATTATTGATATTATACTTACATTTCCTGCACCCTTATAATCAGAAAGAGTTACGCCAGCTCTCCATAATAAAAGCTTCGTGATTAAAAGATAGCATAATCCGCCACCTACAAATACTCCTAAGGCTATTCCACCCTGTGGAAGAACATCTTTTAAAGTGTACTTATTATTAAGTCTAGCCATTAAATAATAAAGAATAAGAACTGCAAATACACAAATATAAGCCTGATAGAGAGCCATTGATGCTCCAAAACAAACGGCCGCTAATATGTAATTAACTATTTTTCTTTTGGACTCTGAAACTACCAATACAAATGCGATAACTATGAAAAGAAATGAAAGAGCGTAATCTACAGATGTAAAGCTATATGTCAAAGACTCGCTAATTACAGGATTAACTATACTTAAAAAGATTAATAAATAAGCAAATACTGTCTTTTCTATCTTAAATACCTTGATTATTAATACATCCGCAATACCTAAAAATATAAATGCCAAAATCGAATTCCAGGCAGTAGATACAATGCCAAATCTTGCACGATCCACATATCTAAGCAATCCTCTTCCTAATGAAATCTCCCAGTCACCTGCAATAAATCTAGATGGATGCCAAATTCCATCAAGGTTATTTACAAGATTATTACTCATCATGGTGAAATACACCAAGGTTCCTGTAATAATTGCAAAAACTATATATGGAAGTGCCAGTTTAACCTGATCTAGTAGCTTTTGTATATCTATTTTCTTATTTGTTTTATTCTTCATTCTTAACCCTTTCATACCTCTTTTAACAGGCCATACATATTTATTATACTACACTTTATCAACTTTTGTTTTGATTTTATCAAACAACATGCTATAATCCTTTTATTGATGACAAGGAGAACTAACATGAAAAATGTATTTATATCCTTTTCTTCAAAGCAGACTGAAGAAGCAGAACGTATCTGCGATATGCTTGAAAAAACAGGAATCTCTTGTTATATCTCAACTAGAGATTTAGTTCCTGGTGAAGAGTATGCTTCCCAGCTTATTAGTCAGATCGATGATGCAAATGTGGTAGTTTTACTATTATCCAAAGATTCTAACGAATCTCCACATGTGCTTCGCGAAATTGAATATGCTGTCAGTCACCATACTCCTATCCTGGTATATGCTTTAGAAGAAGTTAATTTGTCTAAATCAATGGAATATTTCCTGATGACTCACCAGTGGATTACTGGAAAGGGTGAACTCGATCAGAAGCTTGTTAAAAGCATTTTCCATATAATTGATAAAAACAGAGAGGTTCCTGAAGTAATCAGTGAACCAAAGCCTAGCGCTAAACCTGCAAACTCCGTTAACAAGCTTACAGTTGGACTTGGAATCGCTTTAGCAGTTGGTTTAATATTTATTCTTATTTTATCCATCATATTAATTATTGGACTTAAGAATAAGAATGCATCCCCTTCCCCTATCAATACTAAACAGGAAGTTCAAGCAAAGCCTACTGAATATAGACTTGGTGATACCATTACTTTTGGTAATTATTATAATGAACCAATTGAATGGAGAGTACTTAAGATTAACGATGATAATACTCTCATTCTTGTTTCCAAAGATATTTTAACAATTAAAGCTTTTGATGCAGCTGAAGGTGGTCATTATAATACCTATGATAATACAGACTATTGGCTTTATGAGAATCATGAAATCTCAGATCCAGATTTACAGATTTTGGTAAGAGGTAATAATAACTGGGGACAGAGTAATATAAGAACCTGGTTAAATTCTACTAAAGAAATCGTTAATTATCCTGACCAAGCTCCTACAAGAAATGCAGTTGGCAATAATTTCTATGATTCTGAACCAGGATTCTTAAATGCTTTCTCAGAAGAAGAAATTGATGCTTTAGTTACAATTAATCATTCAGGTTCAGAAGACAAAGTATTCCTTTTATCCTCTGACGAACTCGAATGGTTCAAAGAAGCTGATATTCAAATCTATGCTAAACCAACTGAAAGTTGTAAGAAACATGATGAGAGTTTAGCTGACTACGAGTCATACTCTAGTACTTACCATACAGAAACTTATTACTGGTGGCTTAGAGACTCCCATAGCAATAAAGCTAATGAAGTTAACATCGTTTTACCTGATTCTGAAGATGACACTTTAGATGTAACAAGTGTAGGATTATCAAGCAATGGTGTTAGACCAGCAATATGTGTTGATATTTCTAAATTACAATAAATAATCACTAAAAAAGGATTTCCAAACGGAAATCCTTTTTTATACTTTATCTTTATTTGATTATTTGATGAATGTCTTATAGATAGCACTAATAGCTGTTTCAAAGTCATCATTCTTAACACCGATGATAATATTAAGCTCTGAAGAACCCTGATCAATCATCTTGATGTTAATGCCTTCTGCTGCAAGTGCGCTGAATAACTTACCTGCTGTACCACTTGCTGACTTCATTCCACGTCCAACAACTGCTACAAGAGCAAGACCTGATTCGATTTCTACTGAATCTGGCTCTGCAAGACGATGAATAGCTGAAACTACGCTCTGCTCCTTATGCATAAACTCATCTGCATGTACAACGATTGTCATTGTATCAATACCTGAAGGCATATGCTCGAATGAAATATCATTCTCTTCAAAAGCCTGAAGAACTTTTCTTCCAAATCCGATTTCTGAATTCATCATTGCTTTTGTAATGAAAATTGTACAGAAATCTTTCTTACCAGCAATACCTGTAATAACATTTTCTGTCTTCTGAGCTGTACTCTCTACAATCCATGTTCCTGCATCTTCTGGAGCATTTGTATTTCTAATATTGATAGGAATACCACAATGACGAACTGGGAAGATTGCATCTTCATGAAGAACTGAAGCGCCCATGTATGAAAGCTCACGAAGTTCTCTATATGTAATATATTTGATAGGCTTTGGATTTGGAACGATTCTTGGATCTGTTACAAGGAAACCTGAAACGTCTGTCCAGTTCTCATATACATCTGCACGGCTTGCCTGTGCTACGATTGAACCAGTAACATCTGAACCACCACGTGAAAATGTCTTAACATTTCCATCTTTACCTGTTCCATAGAAGCCAGGAACAACAGCACGTGGGCTCTTCTCAAGTCTTGCAGCCATCTGCTTCTCTGTCTTATAGCTATTAAGATTACCTTCTTCATTAAAGAAAATAACTTCAGCTGCATCGATAAAATCGATACCAAGATAAGCAGCCATAATCTTACCATTAAGGAACTCTCCTCTTGATGCGGCATAGTCACGCTGAGGATTCTCCTTCATTATCTTTTCAATTACTTCAAAATCTTTATCCAATGAAAAATCTTTAAGTTCAAGTCCAGTGATAATTTCATCATATCTTGCTTTAATAGCCTTAACTTCTTCTGAAATATCTTTTCCTTCACTTGCAGTTGCATAAAGATGAAGAAGCATATCTGTTACTTTAATATCATCTTTAAATCTTTTACCAGGAGCAGATGGAACTACATATACACGACTTTCATCAGCCTTGATAATATTTCCTACTTTCTTAAACTGCTCAGCATTTGCAAGAGAACTACCACCAAATTTAACTACTTTTTTCATATTATAAATTACCTACCTTATATTAACTCGATAACTCTTCTTCTTTTGATTATCGCTTTTATATTATACATATTGACGAATTATGGCAATACTTATAGTGAAATTTTTCTTATTCTTAGCCTACTTTCCCATAAAAAAGGCCTCAGATTGCAATATAAACTGTTCTCTGAAGCCTTTGTATATCAAAATCCACTTATTATTTATTTTGTAAGTTCCGCTGCAAGCATCTCGATCTGCTTTTTGTTCTCTTCACTAAGTGCAGAATGAATTGTAACAGTTGTATCTGTATATTTAATATTTTTACATCCCTCAAACATAGAAAGCATTGTTTTAGCTGCCATTGGAGCCCATGAACCATTTTCAATCATACCGATAGTCTTATTCTTATATCCTCTTTCAGTAAGATGATTGATGAATTCCTTCATAAAAGGGAAGATAAATCCATTATATGTAGTAGTTGCAAGAACAATTTTACCATATCTGAATGCATCCTCTACGGCTTCCGCCATATCTTCTCTTGCAAGATCTGTTACTGCAACCTTAGGACAACCCTTCTCCTCAAGTTTCTTAGCAAGTAATTCAACTGCCTCTTTAGTATGACCATATACTGACGTATAGGCGATTGCGACACCTTCTGTTTCAACACCGTAAGATGACCATGTATTATATAAATCAAGATAATATCCAAGATTTTCCTTAAGAACTGGTCCATGCAAAGGACAAATTGTCTGAATATCAAGATCTGCAGCCTTCTTTAATACATTCTGAACCTGGACTCCGTACTTGCCTACAATACCAAAATAATATCTTCTTGCTTCACAGGCCCAATCCTCTTCTTCTACATCAAGAGCACCGAATTTACCGAATCCATCTGCTGAAAATAAAACCTTATCAACGTTATCATATGTCATAATAACCTCTGGCCAGTGAACCATAGGTGCTGCCACAAAGGATAATGTATGTTTACCTAATTCAAGTGTACTTCCCTCTGAAACAACAATTCTTCTTTCTGAATAATCTGTTCCAAAAAAATTACTCATCATCTTAAAAGCTTTATCAGATGAAACCACTACCGCATTTGGATACTCATTTAAAAAATTAACAATATTCGCAGAATGATCAGGCTCCATATGCTGAACAACAAGATAATCTGGAGTTTTGTCCTTAATAACTGTCTTGATATTATTAAGCCACTCGTCAGTAAAGTTCTTGTCAACAGAATCCATAATTGCAATTTTTTCATCCATAATTACGTATGAATTATAGGCCATTCCATTTGGTACAATATACTGACCTTCAAAAAGATCTATATTATGATCGTTGACTCCTACATAAAAAATATTTTCGCTAATCTGCATTATCATACCTCCTTTATATTGAATAATTCATTATTATAGACTTAATTGTTATAATTCTATGTTTATTAACATTATTTATTCTTTCTCAAACTTAATTCCTGAATAATTTTTATTAAGTAACATATTTATTTCTTCTATTCCATTCACAGCATTTGCAATATTAAAATCTATAATCGGCTCTTCTTCATTTCCATTACTAAAGAATGTTATTTCAACCTCGCCATTAGTTTCAGATGTTTTAACAAGATCAATTTTGTCAGTTCTGCACATTTCAAACAATCTACCGGCATTCTTATGTTTTCTCATAGTAACAATAAATTTCTTATCAAATGTAACGAAAATCTTCTCTTTCTCGACTTTGAAATCACATTTTTCTTTATCCATACCTTCAAGTATTTCATCTAGCGTCTGAATCTCTTCTTCTGACAATTCGAGATCATTAATATACTCTTCAAGTATTAATATCTCAAACATTATATTTGATTTCTTTTTCGTATATTTCATGGCATTTAGTCCAATAATGATATGCATAATTAACATGAAAAACAAAACAAGGAAGAAATATGCTTTGTTCTCATTAACGAAAATCATTGCCAATACAAGTGCCAAATCAATAACAATACATATAATCATTGAGCCCTTGCAAAACTTAATCTTATCTTGTATCGGACTTACGTAATCGTAAAGTTTCTTTATATAATTAGATGTCATTTACACTCTCCCGTTCTTTCCAATTACTAAACAACAATGTAACTATAATGTATTTTTGAACGTTATTCAACCTCGGCTCCCATAAAAATACTATATATAAATAAAAGGAAACAGTACCAAATGAGGTTCCTCCTCAAATATAGTCTGTTTCCTTTCATAATCATATTTTCTTAATAAAATCCATATTTTCAAGAT
>JAKSSD010000033.1 GCA_024403275.1 Lachnospiraceae bacterium | reverse complement strand
TCCACGATGGTCTTATGGAAGACTACATCCCAACAGATGCAGAACTTCAGGTAGCACTTGATAAACTTCCTAAGGTGGATAAATAAAATATTAGACAATATATAAGTCGCGGATTAAGGCATCTATTCTTTTGATAGGTGCCTTTTTTGTGATAAAAATAATAAGTGAAAATATGGTGATTATATATAAATTATCCCCTTAAAGTATAGAAAATGTCGGTTTGTTTTTATATCTAATGATTGTATAATAAATATACAAGGGCAAACCTTCGGAAATGTAGGGACGCAAAGTTAGAAATCTAAGGCAATTATTGTATAGGGGAGTGTAATAATATAAACCTAGAATAGTTGTTATGGTAGTTCGGCTGCAGTTTATTAACTGCGGCCTTTTTTATTTATATAGCTTTTGATTTAACAAAAATAGCGTGTATACATTCTTGATAGTATGAAACAATTTGATGATATTGCCCAGGGTGATAAGGATATATTTTTGATATTATTTGAGGGACTGAAAGAAGATGTAAAAAACAACCCAGATAAGCTTTATAAAAATTATTGGAAGTAGAAGGTGATGGTATGAAGTATTATAAGTTGACAATGGATATGGAAAGAGAAAATGACATTATATGTCATTTTGATGATGAATTTGATATTCCACAGAATGCATTAATTGTTGGTAAATATTTTGATGGTTGGAATGATAACGTTGAAATTTATTATTCAAGAGATGAAGGCAATGTTTGGACGGATTATTTAGCCAACGATAAAGGCTGGTTTTTAGTATCTGAAAAATTGAAGACTTTACTAGAATCTGTAAATACAGAAATTCAATTTTTGAAGGTATCGGTAAAAGAGGACAAGGATGTTAATTTAAAAAAAGACTATTATTTTGCAAATGTCTTAAGAGTAGTAGATGCACTTTGCTTAGGAAAGTCTAAATACTTTGAAACTGAGATTACTGGGATCGGTACTATATATACAGTTAGTAAATATGGTATATATTCTGATAAAACAGAGAATTCAGATGTTTTTAAGTTGGCAAATAGACAACAGGTTCCTCTATTTGTTTCTGAGAAATTTAGGAGCCTGATTGAGGAATATAATATAACTGGAATTTCACTGTCTGAAATAGAAGTTGAATAAATGAAAAAATGGATATTACAACTAAACGTCCTTTTAAACAGGATTAAATATTGATATAATTTGCATATTGCGATAAAAGAATCATCTTGGCATTAATTAAGTATGTGGCCGCTTTTGCTACTGATTGTTTAGAGGTAGCGAGAGCGGCTTATGTAATTAAATAAACACTTGAAATTACAAACATTTGTTCGTATAATATAAGAAGCGGAGGCGAACAAATGTACGAGATTCAAAATGAAATGTCATTGATGGATAAATTAGAAATATTAGGAGATGCCGCGAAATATGATGTGGCATGTACGTCAAGTGGAGTAGACAGAAGAGGTAAGGAAGGGTTTTTGGGAAACTCATGTGCAGCAGGTGTATGTCATGCATTTGCGGCGGATGGAAGATGTATTTCTCTTTTGAAGATTCTTATGACCAATCATTGTGTATTTGATTGTAAATACTGTCGAAATAGATCTTCAAATGATATTAAAAGAGCAACGTTTACTCCGGATGAAATATGCGATTTAACAATAGAATTTTATAAAAGAAATTATATAGAAGGCTTGTTTTTAAGTTCAGGAGTTATTAATAATCCAGAGTATACAATGGAGAAAATGTGTGAGACATTAAGACTTCTTAGAACTAAATATAAATTCAATGGTTATATTCATGTGAAGGCAATCCCGGGAGCACCACAGGAATTAATCTACTCAGCAGGATTATTGGCAGACAGAATCAGCATTAATATGGAACTTCCAACTAAGGAAAGTCTATCTAAGCTTGCTCCTAATAAGTCATTTAATAATATATTTGGCTCAATGGGCCAGATTACAGATACAATAGCGGCACATAGAATGGCAATTGGCAAGGATTCTAGAATGGAGAGAAGTGATATTAATCAATATCTGGATAATAGCATATTCTCAGAGAAGAAAAGAATTGAGGATTCAAAAAAAGATTTGTTTTTGCCAGCAGATATTAATGATACTAAGCTTAAAAGAAACTTTGCTTCTGCAGGGCAAAGTACCCAGATGATTATTGGTGCTACTAATGAATCGGATTATGATTTAATAAGGACGACTCAGTATCTATATCAGCATTACGATATGAAGAGAGTATTCTATTCAGGTTATGTACCGTTAAATGATGATCCAGTTTTGCCAGAAATAGGAACACCAGTTCCATTACTTAGAGAACATAGATTATATCAGGCAGATTGGTTGTTAAGATATTATGGATTTCAGGCGAATGAACTCTTAAGCGAGAAGAATCCTAATTTTGATGAGAGAATTGATCCAAAGTGTTTCTGGGCAATATCTCATCTTGAACAGTTCCCAGTGGAGATTAATACAGCCAGCCATGATGTTTTGTTAAGGGTACCTGGCATTGGCCCACTTGGAGTTAAGAAGATAGTGAGCGCGAGAAGATACGGTTCAGTCACATTCCCTATGCTTAAGAAAATGGGAATAGTTTTAAAAAGGGCTAAATACTTTATAACCTGTAATGGAAGAATGATGGAAAGAATTCCTATAGAGGAGAAGTTTATTCTAGGTCAGCTAGCAGGCTTAGAAGAGAAGAAAAATAAGGAAATACAAAAGCCAGAGGATAATTATCATCAGATGAGCCTATTTACAGACTTTGGAATGAGTGTCCAGGCATAAAAGGATTGATATGCATATATTTACATGTACAAGGAATTATGAGGCTATGCTAACTTGCATATATGTTGCATGGGCTAGCGGTTTTGGACATAAGAATATTAAACTTGAACTTGAGCCTTTTGGGCAGTATTCTATTTTTGATGAATATACTCATGTGGACGCAGATACTGCTTTGGCACAAAAGGTAATGGATGCGGTTAATATGAAATTATCTCCGTATTTTTATTCGGAAATAGCATATATATCTATGGGTTATGAAGAGGATGTACTTGATATAATGTATAGAATGATGCTATATGGATTTACCTATGGAAATAAAGCTCTTAATATGGTTCAGTTTGATGAGATAGCCAGATATAAGGCTATTCGTAAGAGAATAGGAAATGAAATCTGTAGATTTAAGGAATTTTCAAGATTTCATAGAATAGAAAGCGGAGCCTATGTGGCGCATATTGAGCCTAAGAGTAATCTATTATTAGCCTTAGGACCAATATTTCAAGACAGAATGCCGTCTGAGAACTGGATGATAGTGGATGACGTTCATAAAGAGGCTATTATTCATCCGATTAATCAAAATTTTTATTTAAGAATTCTAAATGATGAAGAACTAGAAAATGTGCTTGCTTCAGAGCGTGAAAATGATGAGTATACAGATATGTGGAAGGTATTCTTTGAAACGATTGCTATCAAAGAAAGAGAAAATCCGACTTGTCAAAATAGTCATTTTCCAAAATGGACCAGAAAGCATGTAGTTGAATTTATGAAGGATTCTTGATGAGGAGGTCATTATGTTTGAAACAATCATTTATGAAGTTGAGAGTATCGATGGGGATTATGCTAATCTTAAGAATCTTACACATGAAAGCGATGAATTAAAACTTGTAGCAAGAGCTTTACTTCCTGCAGATATATATGAGGGATGTGAAGTTAAATATGAAATGCTACAGTATTCGATGAACCAATAGTCCTTAAATACTTGATTTTAGGCAAAAACACTTGCAAATAAGCCAAATAAAAGGTATTCTAAATGTGTTGTGTTTTAATAGACTAAAGTGAAAAAGTGGAGATTAATTATGAACGGTTCAATTACAGAAATGATTGCCTTTTGTGTATATCTTGTACTAGTTTTGGCAATCGGTGTATTTTTCTTCGTGAAAGGCCAGAAGGATAAGGGTGATAAGGCTTATTTCCTTGGTGGCAGAAACATGAATGGATTTGTAGCTGCTCTTTCAGCAGGTGCATCAGACATGAGTGCATGGGTACTCATGGGACTTCCAGGATCCATTTATTTATGGGGAATGGGACAGGTGTGGATTTCAGTAGGCTTGCTTATTGGTACAATCTGCGCATGGATCTTTATCGCTCCAAAGCTTAGAAGATTCTCAGTTGCAGCTAATGATGCAATTACAATTCCTCAGTTCTTAACAAATAGATTTAAGTCTTCGAATCCTGCATTACAGGCAGTATGTGCGGTAATCTTTATTGTTGTTTACTGTATTTATTCAGCATCAAGTATTTATGCTTGTGGTTCTCTTTTCAATAAGATGTTTGGATGGAATCCACTTTATGCAATGATTGGTGCAACAATTATTATTCTTATATATACATTCCTTGGTGGATTCAATGCGGTTTGCTGGACAGACTTCTTCCAGGGATTATTGATGCTTGCAGCTTTGATGGCAGCTCCTATTGTTGCTCTTGCAGTAATGAATACAGCAGATTTCAAGCCACTTGCAGAAGTTGTAACACCTGAGAATTACTATAACGTATTATCAAGTGGTAAGTTTAACTGGGATAGTATTAAGGATATTCTCAGTGGTCTTGGTTGGGGCCTTGGATATATGGGTATGCCTCATATCCTTGTAAGATATATGTCGATTAAGTCAGAGAAGGAAATGAAGAAATCTCAGATTATTGGTTGCTTCTGGACAGCTTTGATTCTTGGTATGGCTTCAGTAGTTGCATTAGTAGCTCATCAGTATCTTGGAACAAGCCTTGGTGCAGATGATAGAAGTTTCGTATTCATCACAATGGTACGTAACTTATTCCCAGCTCTTTTATCTGGTGTATTATTATCAGCTATCCTTGCTGCTTCAATGTCAACTGCAGACTCACAGCTTCTTGCTTCATCATCAGCATTTGCTTCAGACTTTTACAAGCCATTGATTCGTAAAAACGCTGGCGATTCAGAGATGCTTTGGGTAGGCCGTGGTGTTGTAGGACTTATTTCAATAGTTGCTCTTATTATTGCTATCAATCCTAAATGTGCTGGTATCATGGCACTTGTAGAATGTGCATGGGCAGCATTTGGTGCAGCTTTCGGACCAACTGTTATCCTTGCGCTTTACTGGAAGAGATTCACATATAAGGGCGCAATCGCAGGTATTATTGCTGGATTCGTAATGGATGCATTCTGGTACTGCTGCTTCTCAGGTTCAGTTGAAGGACTTTGTATCTACAATACAGGTCTTTACGAAATCATTCCTGGATTTATCTTTAGTATGATAGTTGCTGTTGTTGTTTCTCTCGTTGATAAGAAGCCATCAGCTGCTGTTGTTGATATTTTTGAGGAAGCTAAAAAAGTAAAATAATTAAAGGTTAAATAATATGTTGTCAGTACTTTGTGTTGTTATGGCTGGAGTACTCTGGGGATGTATGGGCATCCTGACAAGAACGATGAATGAAGGCGGTTTCTATCCATTGGAGGTTACCGCCTTTCGTGCTTTTATAACAATAGTTGTAATGTTCGTATTCATGCTCTTGTTTAAGAGAAAAGAGCTTAAGATTAAAATAAAAGATATTTGGATTTTCCTTGGTACAGGAATTGTGAGTGTAGCATTTTTTAATATTTGCTATTTCACCTGCATGACATTAACTACTTTGTCAAATGCAGCTATTCTTTTGTATACAGCGCCTGCGATAGTAACGGTCTTATCAGCCCTGATATTTAAAGAAAAAATGAATGCAAAAAAGCTGGTATGTGTATTGATGGCATTTGCGGGATGCATTCTTGTGGCAGGAGGCTTTGATGGTAAATCTTTAAGCCTGATGGGAATACTTACAGGACTTGGAGCAGGTCTGGGCTATGCCTTATATAGCATATTCAGTAGATTTGCAATTGAAAGAAAATATACATCATTTACAGTAACCACTTACACATTTACATTTGCTTTGCTTGGTTGTGCACCATTTATAAAACCAGGACATTTTATATCCTGTTTGACTGGGGACGTAAGGAAAATCCCATTGTATATAATTCTTGTATTGTTTAATACAGTAGCAGCTTATTTATTATATACCTTCGGACTTAAAGGATTAGAGAATTCTGTGGCTTCAGTTATCGCATCAATCGAGCCGGTTGTTGCTACAATTGTAGGGATAGTATTGTTTGGTGAAAAGGTTAATATATCGGGCATATTCGGAATGATTTTAGTACTGGGTTCCTGCGTGATTGTAGGTCTTAAACTAAAAAGAAAAAAGGAAAGCATTAGTTAAAAAAAGACTATAGATGTGTTATAATTTGATTTGGAGGTATGGACTATGGTAAAACACATTATTTTATGGACATTAAAGGATACAGACGAGCAGTCTAAGACTGAGATTAGGAAGGGAATAAAGGAAGGTCTTGAAGGACTTGCAGGTAAGATTCCAGGGTTAATTGAGATAAAGGTAGTTACGGATTATCTTCCAAGTTCAAATGCTGAAGTGATGCTTGATTCAACATTTGAAAACGAAGAAGCATTAAAGGGTTACGCAGTTCATCCAGAACATGTAGAAGTTGCTAATACAAAGGTAAGACCATTTACAGCAACAAGAACATGTATGGATTTTGAGATTTAAGAAGAAAAGATATGCAAAAAACAGAAATTATTGAAAAGTTAAAGAACAAAGAGTTAACGGAAACTTTAACAGATATTTACGGGGATACAGGAAGAATTGATTATCAGGAGGCAAGATATATTGCGGCTCTTGAAAAATTTGAGATGTTATATGGAGATGGAGATCTGTCAATCTATTCTGCTCCAGGCAGAACGGAGATTATAGGTAATCATACTGATCATCAGCATGGTAAGGTTATAGCTGCGGCAGTTAGTATGGACGCAATTGCCATAGTCAAGAAATCAGAGGATAACATTGTCAGAGTAGTATCTGGTGATAATGCAGAAATAAAGGTGAACCTTGAAAATCTTGAATTAGATGAGAAGGAAAAAGGTACATCGATTGCTTTGTTAAAAGGTATGTTAAATGGACTTCAGGGAATCGGATATGCGATTGGTGGATTTAACGCATATATAACATCAGATGTCGCAGTAGGTTCAGGTTTGTCTTCATCAGCTACTTTTGAGGTGCTCATTGGTAATATCATTTCAGGACTATTTAATGATATGCTTATTAGTTCTGTTCAGATAGCAATAATGGGTCAGTATGCAGAGAATATGTACTATGGAAAACCAAGTGGACTTATGGATCAGATGGCATGTTCTGTTGGGAATCTTGTATATATTGATTTTGCCAATCCAGCAGAACCATCTATAGAACAGTTACATTTTGATTTTGATGAATGTGGATATAGTCTTTGCATTACAGATACAAAGGAAAATCATGAAGAACTCACCACAGAATACGCTGCAATTCCTGCTCAGATGAAAACTATTGCCAATTTCTTTGAAAAGGAAGTTTTAGCAGATGTAGACAGAGGGGAATTTGAAAAGAAAATTCCAGAATTAAGAGAAAAATGCATTGATAAAGCAATTCTTAGAGCGATTCATTTCTTTGATGAAAATGAGAGAGTTGAAAAACTTAAAAAGGCTATAAAAGATAATAATTTGGGAAGATTTCTGGAACTTGAAAACGAATCTGGAAGATCTTCATTTATGTATTTGCAGAATGTATTTCTTCCTACGGAGAATTACAGACAAAGCTTATCGCTTGCACTTGGAGTAAGTGACCTTGTACTTAAGAATACAGGCTCTTTCAGAGTGCATGGAGGGGGATTTGCTGGGACGATACAAGCTTTCGTACCTGATGAGAAAGTTGCAAAATACAAAGAGAGTATGGACAACTTATTTGGAGTTGGTTCATGTAATGTATTAAGAATACGTAAGTATGGTGGAATTAGAGTTTTGTAAGGGGAAATGGATGAATAAGTTTCGCGCCAGACTTTTTGAGATTATTCAAATCGGAAATGATAAGGATGCACCAAGCCGTGCCTTCGATATAGGAATTACACTTGTAATTGTTGTTAATATCCTTGTTGCATTTCTGATGACATTTGACAGCTTGGATTCATATAGGAATGCTTTCTATATAATTGAATTTGTCACTACTATTATATTTACAATTGAATATATTTTAAGACTTCTGACTGCGGATTATCTGTATCCAAAGAAAAGCAAGGCAATGGCAGTTCTCTCGTTTGTTTTGTCATTCTACGGACTTGTTGATTTCCTGAGCTTTTTCCCTTTTTATTTGCCATTTGTATCACTTACAGGTATGGCGGTATTCAGACTGATAAGGGTTATAAGAATCTTCAGATTGTTTAGAATTAATACACAGTTTGATGCATTTAGCGTAATTGTAAATGTTATCACACAGAAGAAAAAACAGCTTATGTCATCGGTAGTGCTTATCCTTATGATAATGATGGCGGCATCACTTCTTATGTATGGTGTTGAGCATGAGGCACAACCGGAAATATTCAAAAACGCATTGTCAGGTTTCTGGTGGTCTATGGCGACAATATTTACCATTGGTTATGGTGATATTTATCCTATTACTCCAGTAGGTAAGATAATGGCTCTCGTTATTTCTTTCTTAGGTGTAGGTATGGTTGCAATTCCAACAGGTATTATTTCTGCAGGCTTCGTTGAACAGTTTGCTAAGATTGACAGATATAGAGGTCATGAGCATGGAAGAGAACTTCAATATATGACGGGCCTTGTTAACAAGCAGCATAAGTGGCTTGGGAAGACTGTTGGGGAAATAGAATTACCACCTCAATCTAAACTTGTATTAGTGGTTAGAGCTGGCAAGATGATACTTCCTTATGATGAGATGGTTATGGAAGTTGGAGATGTTACAGTTGTTGTATCTAATAATCAGTTAGATGATGATATTTCACTTAATGAGATTATCATGACGGATAATGATAAATGGGTTGGTAAAACGATTGAAGATATCGAACTTACACCAAATGAAATCGTAGTAATGATAAAAAGAAATGGTGAGATATTTGTTCCTAATGATAAGACTGTTATCGGTGCAAAAGACTGCTTAATCGTATATTCAGCAGATTAACATTATATGTAGAGCTAATTGATAATAGGCACAAGATATGGTACAATGTCTTAAAATCGTGTTATAAAGGAGGCAGTATGAAAAAAGTAGAAAATTATTATGCCGAATTTGATAGAAAAGAAAATTTAAGCTTTGATAGTAAAGTAGTTCATGGAGCATTAGGATGTGATCCAATCAGTGGCTCAGTAAGCTTCCCAATCTTCCAGTCAGCTACATTCAGACATAGAGATTTTGGAGTATCAACAGGATATGATTATTCTCGTCTTCAGAATCCAACAAGACAGGAACTTGAGAGAACAATGGCGATTCTTGAAGAAGGATTTGATGCATTTGCGTTCACATCGGGACAGGCAGCAAATATGGCTGTATTTGATTATCTTCACGCAGGAGACCATTGTCTTCTTTGTGATGATCTTTATGGTGGAACTCATAGAATCGTTGAGGATATTTTCAAGGTAAATGGAATAGAGATTTCATATGTTGATATGGCAGATCTTACACTTGTGGAGAAAGCAATTCAGCCTAATACAAAGATGGTATTTCTTGAGACACCAACTAACCCAATGATGAAGATTGGAGATATTAGAGGAATAGCTGAAATAGCTCACAAGGCTGGAGCATTATTTGTAGTAGATAATACATTTATGACTCCATATTTCCAGAAGCCATTAACAATGGGAGCAGATATAGTTGTTCATAGTGGAACTAAGTATTTATGTGGTCACAATGATGTAGTTTGTGGAATTGTAGTAATCAAGGATGAAGAACTTCAGCATCATTTTGAGGTTCAGTTAAAGAGCCTTGGATCAGGTCTTGGACCAATGGATAGCTGGCTTGTAATTAGAGGTATCAAAACTCTTTCACTCAGAATGAAGAAGCATAATGAGAATGCGAAGATTGTTGCTGAATGGCTTAGAAATCATCCAAAGGTTAAGAAGGTATATTATGTTGGATTCGAAGATCATCCACAGTATGAGATGAATCTTAAGCAGGCAACTGGTTTTGGTGGAATGATTTCCTTTGAACTTGATAGCGAGGAAAATGCTCAGAAGATTCTTTCAAATGTTAAGATGGTTTTATTTGCAGAGAGCCTTGGTGGAACAGAAACACTTATTACATATCCTATTACTCAGACACATGAGGATGTTCCAGATGATATAAGAAGAGCACTTGGAATTAATGAAGCCTTTATCAGAATTTCAGTTGGTATAGAAGATGCCAATGATATCATTGCTGATTTGGAACAGGCTTTGAAATAAATAAGAGGATAATATGAAAATACATTTTACAAAAATGCAGGCATATGGAAACGACTACGTATATGTGGATGTTTCCAAGTTGCCAGAAAATATTAACTGGAATGAGGTGGCGATTCAGATTTCTGATCGCCATTTTGGCGTTGGTGGAGATGGTTTAGTATTGATTTGTCCATCAAAAGTTGCAGATTTCAGAATGAGAATTTTTGATCCAGATGGAACAGAAGCTGAAATGTGTGGAAATGCTGTAAGAAGCGTTGCTAAATTTGTTTATTATCATAAGATGACAGATAAAACCACACTTACAATTGAAACTCTAGGTGGAATAAAGAATCTTTATCTTACTGTTGAAAATGATGAGGTTGTAAATATTGAGGCAGAGATTGGTAAGCCAATATTTAATCCTGAACTTATTCCAGTAGATACAGAAGGCGAAGAATTTGTAGATGAGACTGTAAAGGTTAATATTGGTGGAAGAATGACATATTTTAGAATGTCATCACTTTCATGGGGCAACCCACATACAGTTATATTTATGGATGATTTGGAGAATCTGGATATCGAAACAATAGGACCAGCAATTGAAAATCATGTTATTTTCCCAAAGAGAACAAATGTAACTTTTGCAAAGGTTGTAGATGAACATACAATTCAGATTAGAGAATGGGAAAGAGGCTGTGGTGAGACGATTGGCTGTGGAACAGGCTGCTGTACAGCACTTGTATTTGCTAACAGACTCGGAATGTGTGCCAAGGATGCAACTGTAATGCAGATTGGTGGACCACTTGAGGTTATCTGGGATGAAAAAGGTCTTGTTCATATGAAGGGACCAAGTCATGTAGTATTTGAAGGAGATTATATTTATGAAGCTTGAAAAGATTCTTGATGGAGTTCTTTACGAGGTAGTACAGGGAGATGTTAACAAGGAAATAAAGCTTCTGTGTTATGACTCAAGAAAAGTGGATAAGGATACATTATTTGTTTGTTTAACAGGATTTCAAACAGATGGTCATGACTATATTAAGGCTGCTATTGAAAAGGGTGCTACAGCAATTCTTGTTGAGAAGGATGTTAAGGTGGCTGATGATAAGGTTAGCGTTATTAAGGTTATGAATACAAGAATTGTATTAGCTCATATTGCAGCTAATTTCTTTGATAACCCAACTAAGAAACTTAAGGTAGTAGGTGTAACTGGAACAAAAGGAAAAACAACTACTACGCACATGTGTAAAAGCATTATGGAAGCAGCAGGTGTTAAAACTGGTATGATTGGAACTCTTGGTGCGTATATTGGTAATGAACATATCGAGACTAAGAATACTACTCCAGAATCATATGAACTTCAGGAATTGTTTGCGAAGATGGTTGATAAAGGATGCCAGGTTGCATTTATAGAAGTATCTTCACAGGCTGTTAAAATGCATAGAATCGAGGGTATCAGATTTGAGGTAGGTGCATTTACAAATCTTTCACCAGATCATATTAGCCCAACAGAACATGCTGATTTTGATGAATATAAATTCTACAAAAAAGAGTTTTTCAGACAGGTTGAGACTGCTGTTATCAATATTGATGATGATAACTCTTTGGAGATGGCAGAGTATCCAAGAAATTTAAGAACTATTTCTACAAAAGAGAGTTCATACCTCTATTCAACAGATGTAGAAAATATATGGGAAGAGAAGCTTATTGGCGTTAAGTTTAAGATGCATGGAGATCTTGAGAAGGATGTTACTATCGGAATTCCAGGAATTCACAATGTAGAAAATGCCCTTATAGCATCTGAAATAACACATATACTTGGAGCGGATGATGAAGCAATTCTTAAAGGCCTGAAGAATGTTTATATTAAAGGTCGAACACAGTTGATAAAGGAAGCTTCATCAAGAGGAACATTCATTATTGATTATGCGCATAACGCTATTAGTACAGAAAGTGTATTGTCAACATTGAGAGCTTATAATCCAAGTAAGATTACTTGTCTGTTTGGTGGTGGCGGAAATAAGCCAGTAGCAAGACGTCATGACATGGGAAGCGCTGCTTCAAAATTCTCGGATTATATCATTCTTACAGAGGATAACCCAAGGTATGAGGAAATAGATGATATTAATAAATCTATTATCGAAGGAATCAAAGAATATGACTGCCCATACGAAGTTATTTATGATCGTAAGGAAGCAATTGAGCATCTTCTCGATATTTCAAAACCAGGAGAAATTGTTGCATTGATTGGTAAAGGTCATGAAACCTACCAGGAAGCAAAGGGTGTAAAGAGATACTTCTCTGAAGAAGAAATTATCAAAGATTACATGAAGAGAGAAAAAGCATGAAAAATAAAAAACTGATATTTGCCATACTTGTAGGTGTATTTACAATTGTATTTGCACTACTGGCAATATTTGTAATTCCAATTAGAAAATATACCTTCCCTTTAAACAAGGACAAAATGAATATTGTAATTGTAGGAGATAGTACTTTCTGCAATGATTTGGATGGAAAGAATCTGTCCGAGTGCTTGGCGAATAAGGTTGATGCAGATATCTATAATTATTCAATTGGTGGAACTACTGCAGCCAGATTGAATTTTGATGGAGAAATTGACTATTATCTTGATAAATTCAATTTTTATAATGTATCAGACATAATGATTACAGGAAACAAAGCTACAGTTCTTGATAATGCTAGAAGTGTTATTTTTGTAAATGAGCAGGCCGTTACTAATATGGAAAGACTTGCAGCAACTGATTTGTCTAAGTGCCAGATTTTGATTATCAATTATGGTATCAATGATTATTTAAGTAAGGTATCGGTCAAATCTGATATAAAAAATGATGAGGGAACCTTTGCAGGGGCTCTTAGAAAAGGAATTGCGGAAATAAACGGCAAATATCCTGATTTGAAAATTATAGTAAATACAGTTCCTTATGTTCATATTGAAAATGAAAAAGGAAATGTAAAAACTGATTCTAAAGAAGATGGAATAGTTGATAAATACAATGAAGAAATTCAGAAAATAGCAGAAGAATTTGATAATGTTTACTGCTTCGATATGGAGGGCGAGCTTGAGATAAATGCAGGCAATTATGATGAATATCATGTTGATCTTGTTCATTTCAATGAAAAAGCCAAAGAGATAATAGCAGATTCTTTAGCAGAGTTCATAGGGGGATTGAAATGATCGAGAGATTTAATGACAAATTCAAGTCGATAATGAAGTATCCCAATATGGTGGGAATGGCTGCATTTACAGCCGTTACGATTGTACAGACAGCTTTGTTTATTGCCTGGCTTACAAAGAATCTAGTTGTGATAAATAGTATAAGCGGTAAGTATCAGTTCCAGTATAAAGGATTGGGAAGCATGATACTTATGGGAGTGTCCTTATTCTGGTTACTGAATGTTTTGGTTAAAAAAGTTGTTGGAAAAGAAATGAAGACTAATCCGGCAATTATTATTTCAACGGCTTATGTATTAACGATACCGACAATTGTAAGTATTAATTTCAATACGCCAATTTACGGAGTGTGTTTATCTTTACTTATGTTGAATACAATATTTCAGTGTCAGTATTTTTATGAAAGACATGATTTAAGATTGTACAGACTGATTGCAATGTTTGCGATTCTTTGTGAACTCGGATATCTTAACCGAACAGCTTTCTGGGCTGGTTTAGCAGAAACATTTGTATTTCTTTCAATTCAGCTTTACAGGAATTTGAAGACTAAGAGAAAAAACATAGCAGATAAATCCTGGCGAAATACTCTTTTACTGTTTTGTATACTGATAATCATTGTGCTTATGCCTCAGTATTTTAATTATAATAATGTTCAGGCAGCAAGATATAATTATTCAGTTAAACAGCAGTTGGCAGCAAGAGTTATTACTCCTTATTTGGAACTTGAAAGAATTGAAAAGAATGAAGAGTATCTGTTGGGTGTTGTAAGAGCAGAAGATTACGGTCTTGGACATAACTACAGAAATTTCAATGAGATTATGCATAGATATGAAATGGATAATCTTGATATGGATGAAATCTGGAGCAATCTCTATAATAATGCGAGATATAGATATTCGAAAAACATAGTAACAAGATATGTTAAGAATTCTGCAAAAGGCTTCTTTGCACCGTTTTGCGTGTTAGGAGAAATGAATTCCAAAGACACAATAACGCATCATGGTTATTATTACGGCTTATTCCAAAATAATAGTCCAGTTCTTTCAAACATATATATGAGATTTGGACTCATATCATTATCATTTATATCAACAGCATTGTTGATTCAGTTAGTAATCAAAATTGTTTTAGATTTGCTTTTAGGTAAATTTAAGGCAAGACTTGAGGCAGGAGAACATAAGATAATAGAGGAGATTCTTCTTGCTTTATGTGTAAGCGTTGTATATTTATTGTTACAGACACTGTTCTCACTGGAAGGAACATCATATGTGACTAGTGCAAGCGCAACATTAGCCTGGTTTGCAACATCAGCATTCCTATGGTATGAAAAAAAATAAGACTAAAAAAGGAGCTTTGAAGCGCAATGTCATTACATTGGTTCTGAGCTCCTTTTAAATTGAATTTATAATCTTTCAGCGATTAACTTAGCAATTCTGTCAGCGACTTCCTTACGAGCCTTTTTGTTTGGAGTGATTCCATCTTTTTCAAGATAGTCATCAGCAGTTTCTTCATGAATAGGTACACCAAATAACATATCGATAAATGAAAGACCTACATAGTCTGATGTAGCACGACCTGCATTGTAGTAATCAGCTATTGTGCCATTACCACTATTGTAAAGAGTGCTTGCGACCTTATTTCCACTTGGATCTGTAGCATAACAGAAAATAGGTGAAACATAAGCGTACTGAATTGTTGGATATACTGAGGCGTTACTTCCAACGGAAAGCTGTAATGTTCCAAGGAAAGTAGATACATCAGGAATGCCATCCTCTGTAGGAACAGGGGACTGAGGCATTACACCATTAAGATAATCATGTGCATCGTAACAAATAAGTACTAAATCAACCTTGTTGAAATCGACAGCCATAAATCTATCAAGGATTGGTTGATAAACAGACTTCTTATCATCAGGTAAGTACATCATAGCTTCATTCTGTCTGGAGAAATCGTTAAGGTTTGCTCCAAGAATCAAATAGAAGAGTGTGAAATAATCTTCGGGACATTCAGCAGGTGAAGTTTCATGTGGGTTGTAGCAGGAAAGCTGTGAACCTGGGAAACAACAGTTAATAATGTCCGCATTAGGAATGCTTTCTGATAAATAATCTGTAATAGCTGTTTTGTCATCAAGACCTTCGTAATAAGAATCATTTCCTAATACAAGGATGGTAGGAACGCCATCATCCGTATCTGCTCTGAATATATTAGCAGGTAGGATTGTAATATTATCATTAGTATCTAACTTGATTGAAGCGATATCTTCATCAGTTACTATATATTTAACACCTTTATTCCAAACGGCAAGTCGGATGAAAAAAACCAGTACACATATTACAAGAATAAGTGCTAAAGACCATCCAACTATACGAGGAACGTTAGGAACTCTTCGTTTACTCATATAATCTTCTCCTTAAAAAAATATACTCTATTTTACTTTATATTGTGTGTAAAGTCCAGCAGAAGCCGCTTATATTGAAAGAAAGGCATTAATGTGCTATTATTAGTTCCATATGGTTAGAGAGGTAGAGTATGAATAATAACGACTTTGATAATACAATTGAAAAGAAAGATATAGAGAATATTTCTATTGAAAATATGGAAGTTTCATATGATGAAAGTAGCGAAGTAAATCCTAAATTAGGTGCAGAAGTAGAAATGGCAATGCAGGAGACTACAATATTTTCAACTGAAGAATTAAGTGCTGTTCTCGATAAGAGTCAGGAACCAGAGGATCTAAATGCAACCAGAGTAATCAATATTCCTGTTGTAGACGAGATGGACGGACTTGAAACAGAGGAAGAAACACAACTTACCTTTGATGTATTTGCCACTGAAGGTGTAATAGAAGAACAAGCTCCTATAGAAGAAATCGAAGAAGCAAATGAAGCTGATTTAGATGATGAAGATGTTGAAGAGTACGACGAAACTGATGACGAAGATGAAATAGAGGATGACGAAGAAATAGACGAAGAAGAAACTGAGTACGAAGAAGACGAAGACGAATATGAAGAGCTTGATGAAGATGAGGATGAAGATGAAGTTGTAGCAGAGGATGATTTGGATTTCGATGACGTACTTCCAGCTCCTGTTAAGAAAGCTTCAGCAAAGAATTCTCAAAACAAAAAAGGTCTCAAGGGTATTATTGGCAAGATGGGTGCACTTGAATATGCATGTGCGCTGGTTGCACTCGTGATTATTGCTTTGGTTATAGTTCTTGGCATTAAGGTGGTTGGTAATAAGCAGGCTAATAAACCAGAGGATAATCAGATTGCCTCTATTGGTGCAATTCTTGAAAACATAAATGGAATTGGTGATGATGGAATTAGGGCTTTGGAGGAGAAGGTTTCAGTAGATAGTATCACAAAGCCAGAAGAAATAGTAGATGAAAATTTGGATCCTGTTGACGAAGAAGATGAGGAAGAAGAGGACGATACTGAACTGGCTCAGGTGTCAGTTAATTTCTCCTCCATTGAGAAGGATTTAAAGATTAAATTTACAGATAAAGCTACAGGAAAGCTTGTTACAGGTGCTAAATTTGAAGTGCTCGCTACAGGACCTAAGAATAAGAGCTATGATTGGATAGATTCAGATATGGATGGAATTATCTATGTAGATAAACTCGATCCAGGCAATTATGATGTCAAAATTGTTTCTTTCGATAAATATAAATTCCCAGACACTACAACGAGAGTTAAGGTTCAGGATACTGTTGTTTATCAGGTAATCAATATTATGGATGAAACCTATAATATGAAAGATGTTGATCTATCTAAGGAAGAATATACAGGCAAAAATGAGCAGGAAGAAGTTCAAAAGGATACTGTTGAGTGGGTTCCTTCAGCTTCTGTTAAATCAGACAAGCCAGTTAGATTTGTAGCTATTTCCAAGGATAAGATTTCAACTCCAGTTGCTTCAAATACTAACCAGTTGGGTGGAAATATGAAGGTTGCTGGCGAAGAACCTCAAACACCTGCAGTTGTTAGTTCTATAAGTATTTCTGGTAATAATCAGTTAAAGGTGAATGAAACTATACAATTGAGTGCAAATGTTGTAATGGATCCACAGGATGCTTTGGCGCCACTGATTAGCTGGTCATCATCCGATAATGCTATTGCAACAGTAGATTCCACAGGATTAGTTACTGGTGTGGCTGCAGGAACAGTAGACATATCAGCTGTATGTGGTGATAAGAGTGGAGTATATACAATTACAGTTTCAGAAGTAAAACCTGAGGCACCTGTAAAGGCATTGAAGCTTACAGTAAAGGGTGCGGATGGAAATCCTGTAGCGGATACAATTAATATCCCATTTGGATCAACGTATCAGTTGAGTGCTGTTGTTGAAGGATATTTGTTAGATGGAGGAGTTATTTATTATTCATCATTACCATCAGCAGCAACAATTTCAGAGCAAGGTCTTATTACAGCAGTTGCGAGAGATTCGTCAACAGATATTACAGTAGAAACAAAGGAATTGGATTCATCAGGAATTCCTCTTAGAAAAATAATCAGAGTTAATGTTATAAATGATCCATCTGTAGATAATTCGACATTTCTTAAGACTTCTGATGGAAGTCAGGTATTTATTAAGGATGCTGCCGGTAATTATGTTGAGGCTAGAGTATCTGATTATTATACAGCATCAGAATTTTATATTGCAGATTACTATATTCTGAATGGATGGCAGACTATTGATGGTAAAGTTTATTATTACGACAAGAATGGTAATGTTGTAACCGGTGAACAGATTATTCAGGGAGCAAAGTATAATTTTGCATCAGACGGAGCTCTTATTATGGATAATGGTACGATGGGTATTGACGTATCTGTATATCAGGGCTCAATTGACTGGAATGCAGTTAAGAATGCTGGTGTTTCATTTGTTATTATTCGTTGCGGCTTCAGAGGATACGGCACAGGAAAACTTGTTAAAGATAGTAATTTCTATTCATATATCAAGGGTGCCAATGATGCTGGCTTAAAGGTTGGTATATATGTATTCTCCCAGGCTATCAATGAAGCGGAAGCTGTTGAAGAAGCATCTTTATGTGTAAATATGGTACAGGGATATAGAGTATCATATCCAATCTATATTGATGTGGAAGAAGTACCTAAGGGAGGTCGTGCAAACAATCTCTCTAAGGCTGAAAGAACAGCGATATGTAAGGCCTTCTGTGAGACAATCAAGTCTGCCGGATATACACCTGGTGTATATGCTAATAAAGATTATCTTAATAATAAATTAAATGCCAAGGAGCTTGAAGGATATAAGATTTGGCTTGCTCATTATTGTACAGCTACAGACTATAAGGGAAAATATGACATGTGGCAAAGATCAAAGAAGGGCAAGGTTAATGGTATTAAGGGTGATGTAGACCTGGATATTAGTTATCTTGGATATTAATTAAGATTTATTTAATAATAGATAAAATGTGCCATAGTTACAGATGATGTGCTATGGCACTTGTTATATGTTAAGAAAAATAGAACGCATAAAGGAAAATCAACAGAATAAATAGATAATCCAAAATTTGTCCCCATAAAGACTAAAAAATGTCAGTTTGTTTTTGTTCCCATTTATTCTATAATAAATATATATTTGGCAAACGCATAGAAATATGTGGACGCAAAGCTAGAAATCTAAGGCAATTATTGTATAGGGGAGTGCAATAATATAAACCTAGAATAGTTGTTATGGTAGTTCGGTTGCAGTTTATTAACTGCGGCCTTTTTTATAATAACAAAAACAAAGAAGGGATAAAAAATGAAGAAGGTTATTACAATAATATTAATGATAGTATTAACATTAATGTTTACTTCCTGTACAAGAAAAGAAGAAAAAATACTTGAAGAATGTCCATTTGAAATGTCTGAGAATGCGATAGTAGAATATTATCCATCAAATAATTTGTTTGGACTAACTGCAATTGCTAAAGATGCGGATCAAGATTCTAATTTTATGATATTAGTGTTCAAGGAATCTAATAAATATATAGATGAGATTTCTAAGGATAACGATCCTCAAGGTTGGGGATTAAATGATTTGGAAAAAGTTTATTCCATAGAATTTGATGAAGTTAAAATGACGTTTAGCAATAAGACATTATATGTTAGTTTAGTATATGATAAAAGTATCAATTTAAGTGCTGTAAGATTTAGTGATAGTCTGATTGGAATTTCTGAAAATAAACTAATACATTGGGGAAGAGAAAAAGGAAGAACAAAAATAGATACCCAGACATATGATGAAATTCATAAATGGGGAAAAATCTCTACAACTTATGAATATGATAAGTTAATCCCCAATTGATATCGAAGAAAATCTAAAAATATGGGCAAAGAGTAATACTTATATAGATAGAATATTAAGGGACGGATAAATATGTAGAAGTATATTACAATAGCAGTAATGATGAGATGTCATTTGTTGAAGAATATAAAATAAAGGAATAATATATGAAAAATAAAAATTTTCATAAAAAAATAGTTGTTTTCATTGTTTTGTCAATATCTGTTTTATTATGTATAAATATTGTTAAGTTTGAAGAATTTAATAAAAGAAAAAAAGAAAGTACACAGATTTTTAAAAAATATGAAAACGATTTTAATGAAATATCACAATTGATTTATCAGGATTACAACGATATGGGTGTAGAAAGTTGCGAGTATTATATTTTTTATGATAGGGAGAAGGATTCTTATGGAATAAAAAAATATGTAGGTGGAAGTTTTTGCTATTTACACTTTTCGGAAGAACAAATGAAAGGAATAAGATCAATAGATTTACATACATCGGAATTAGTACGTGGGGAAAAATTATCTAATATTTATATAGATAGCAATCAATTAGTTTTCTACAATGAAGCGGTGGGACGAGAACAAATTGTTTTCTGTAGGAATAAGAAGTACCAAGAAGCGTATGGAATATATGAAAAGGATTTGTATTCATTCATAAAATATAGATTAAAAACGTATAAAATACATATTAAAGATGGTTGGTACATTTATCAATGGAAATATACGGGGATTAGTTGATTATGAAAAAGAAGGAACGTGAGCTCAGAAGTTTCGTGCTCTTTTCTTGTTACGACGAGGAGCATAGACAATATTCTCTGTACGTGGTGGGAGTTAGAGAGGTGCTGGTACGGAGGAAATGAGTGAAAAGCCAAAATCTCCGTACAACTTGTTTGGTGTAGGTGGTGGAGTACGGAGAGAACCGGGAAATTAGATATTCCTCCGTACATGGTGAGTGCCAGAGAGGTGCTTGTACGGAGAAAATGAGTGAAAAGCCAAAATCTCCGTACAACTTGTTTGGTGTAGGTGGTGGAGT
>JAKSSD010000032.1 GCA_024403275.1 Lachnospiraceae bacterium | reverse complement strand
TATTTATCCTTTGCTTTTTTTATACTTCTTACGCCACATCAAACCAATTATACTTTTGGCCTACCTTCTGAATGGCTTCCATATCCGCTATATAATCATAGATACTGTCGCCTACGTAATATTTGTCGAATACATTTACATATCTTCCCTTTGATTAAACTATGCGTTTTCCCTATCAATTCCCTTTTGCTTGGCAGCTATTCTAAATACTATAAGTCCGAATATAAATACCACTGCAATAACGCTAATTCCTTTATTTATACTATTAGTCAACTGCGCCACAATTCCTACAAGTGTGGTTCCAAGAAATGCTGCACCTTTTCCGCAGATATCATAAAGTCCAAAATATTCTCCCGACTGATTGGCAGGAATAATCTTTGAAAGATATGAACGTGACAGAGCCTGAATTCCGCCCTGGAACATACCAACTAACACTGCAAGGATCCAGAACTGTACCTGATTGCTTAAGAAAATAGCAAATACTGAAATGCCTATATAAGCTACTATACATACAGTAATAAGCGTATCTGTTTTGTATTTATTAGCAAGCTTACCAAATAATATTGCAAATGGGAAAGCTACTATCTGTGATACAAGCAACGCAAGTAATAATCCAGAACTGTCTAAGCCAAGTGCCTCGCCGTAAGCGATTGCCATATCAATAATTGTATATACACCATCAATGTAGAAAAAGAATGCCAACAAGAATAAGAAGATCTTCTTTTCTTTACCTATATTGGCAAATGTGCTTCCAAGCTGTTTGAAAGAATCTCCAATAATGTTTTTAGATCTTTCCATGAAGTGTTTCTGCTTATAGTGAATCAAAAGAGGAATAGTCATTCCTACCCACCATACAGTTGTAATCATAAATGCCGCAAACATTGCCCAATCCATAGTGATTCCGATTTTTTCACCACCAAGAATAAGCGCAAGGCAAACAACGAATGGAAGACAGCTTCCGATGTATCCCCAAGCGTATCCTGCTGAAGATACCTGATCTGCTCTATCTTCCGTAGTGACATCATTAAGCATGGCGTCATAGAAGATTAATGAGCTTGTATATCCAACCTTTGCTACTATGAAAAGAATCAGGAATAATATCCAGTTCTTAGAGAATCCAAGCAAAACACATCCAATTGCACCAATTGCTACTGAGGTTGCAAATACTGGCTTCTTGAATCCCTTGGTATCTGTCAGAGTTCCAAATATTGGTCCTATAAATGCAACAATAAGAGTAACTAAAGAAGCTGCATAGCCCCAATATGCCAGGTACTGAGTATCGGACAATCCGGCATCAGATGCTATAGCGTTAAAATATATAGGCATAATCGTAGTAATTAGCAGTGTAAATGCTGAGTTACCTACGTCATATAAAATCCAGCGTTTCTCATCTTTTGTCATTTTGAATTTCATTTTTATTCTCCTTAGGGTACTATTCTTCCTCTAAAATACTCCATCCATACTATTGTAACATATATAAATAAACATGACAAAGGACGCTCCTTATGGCAAAAGAAACGTCCCTACTTAAATACATCTCTGTTATTAGCCCCAGCCCAGATAACAACGTTACCTGCTTCCAAGGTTTTTTTCATATCAATAATTCTCTGATTTTCTGAACCCCTAAATCTTAAAGAAATATTTTTCTTCTCCTCTACAAAAGGACCATCCACCAAAACATCAATCATCGAAAGCATTTGGTCTGTAACTTCCGTATATTTTCTGCCTCCTGGTACTAGGTCTCTGTCATAGACAAATCCTGTATACGACCAGATGCTTTTATCCGGAAGTGCTTCCCTAAATCTTTTGAGGAAAGGCACCAAAGCTCTTTGATTCTCTGGCTCAAAAGGCTCTCCTCCAAGGAGAGTCAAACCTGATATATAATCTGAATCAGTTTTATTTATTATTTCATCTTCTGTTTCCTGCGTAAATTGCCTGCCGTAATAGAAATCCCAGGTTTCCGGTTGAAAGCAACCCTTACATTTGTTTGTGCAACCCGATACAAACAAAGTAGTTCGTACTCCTTCACCATCTGCAATATCGCAGGTTTTAATCATTCCGTAATACATATGAACCTCTTATAAATGAAGAACTCTTTCTTTGATTTCCTGTGTTCTTCCCTGGTTCCAGAACTGTGTTCCGATATATCCACAAGTACGACGAGCAACATTCATCTTAGTCTGATCTGTATTGCCGCACTTAGGACAAACCCAGATAAGCTTGCTGTCCTGCTCCTGAATTACGATTTCTCCATCGTATCCACAAACCTGGCAATAATCACTCTTAGTATTAAGCTCAGCATACATAATGTTATCGTAAATAAACTTGATAACCTGCATTACTGCTTCAAGATTGTCCTGCATATTAGGAACTTCTACGTATGAAATAGCACCACCTGTAGATAATTCCTGGAATTTAGCTTCGAATTTAAGCTTATCAAATGCATTAATCTCTTCTGTTACATGGATATGGTAGCTGTTTGTAATATAGCCCTTATCTGTAATGCCTTCGATGATACCGAAACGCTTCTGAAGACATTTAGCAAACTTGTATGTTGTGCTTTCAAGTGGAGTTCCGTAAATACCGAAACCAATTCCTGTATCATGCTTCCACTTGTTACATGCTTCATTCATATGCTTCATAACATCCATTGCAAATGGTGTAGCTGACTCATCTGTATGTGATTTGCCAGTCATGAACTTAACACATTCATAAAGACCTGCATAGCCAAGTGAAATTGTTGAATATCCACCAACCAAAAGCTTGTCAATTGTCTCACCCTTCTGAAGACGTGCGATTGCACCGTACTGCCAAAGGATTGGTGCTACATCTGATGGAGTTCCCATCAAACGATTATGTCTGCACATAAGTGCCTGATAGCAAAGCTCAAGTCTCTCATCAAATATTCTCCAGAATTTCTCCATATTACCACCTGATGATAAAGCAACATCAGGAAGATTGATTGTAACAACACCCTGGTTGAAACGACCATAGAATTTATATTTACCATTCTCATCCTTCCAAGGAGAAAGATTTGAACGACATCCCATAACTGGGAAGCAATTGCCTTCTTTGAGTTCCTTCATCTTCTTCTCTGAGATGTAATCTGGAACCATTCTCTTTGCTGTACATTTAGCTGCAAGCTGTGTGAGGTAATAATACTCAGAATCTACATGAATATTCTCCTCTTCGAGTACGTAAATGAGCTTAGGGAATGCTGGTGTAACCCACTCGCCAGCCTCATTCTTAACGCCCTGGTAGCGCTGCTTTAACACTTCTTCAATAATAAGCGCGAGGTCTTTCTTCTCCTGTTCGTTGCGGCACTCGCCAAGATACATGAAAACTGTTACGAAAGGAGCCTGACCATTTGTAGTCATAAGTGTAACTACCTGATACTGAATGGTCTGAACACCTCTTCTGATCTCTTCTAAGAGTCTGTTCTTAATAATTGTGTCGCGAACCTCTGCGGCTACAGGTGTTCCAACTAAAGCGAGTTCTTCATCAACTTCCTTCTGAATCTTCTCACGGCTAACCTGTACAAATGGTGCAAGGTGAGCAAGGGAAATGGACTGTCCTCCATACTGGTTTGAAGCAACCTGTGCGATAATCTGTGTTGCGATGTTACAAGCTGTTGAGAAGCTGTGTGGACGAGCAATCATTGTACCTGTGATAACTGTACCATTCTGGAGCATATCCTCAAGATTAACAAGATCGCAGTTGTGCATTCTCTGAGCATAATAATCCATATCATGGAAATGGATTATACCATCGTTGTGAGCATCTATAATCTCTTTAGGAAGGAGCATACGTGCAGAGAGGTCTTTGGACACTTCACCAGCCATATAGTCACGCTGTGTAGAGTTGATTACAGGGTTCTTGTTAGAATTCTCCTGCTTAGCCTCCTCATTGCTGCAATTAATAAGAGAAAGAATCTTGTCATCTGTTGTATTAGACTGACGAACAAGCTGTCTTGTATATCTGTAACGAATATAGCTCTTGGCAACCTCATATGCGCCATGTGCCATAATCTGCTGCTCTACCATATCTTGTATCTCTTCGACGCTTGCTGCACGACCAAGACTCTCGCAATTGTTAGTTACATTCTCTGCGATTCTCTTGATCTGGTTAGATGTCATTCTAAGTTCTTCACTTACAGAATCATTAGCCTTAGTAATAGCCACGATAATCTTACTTATATCAAATAACGCTTCTGATCCGTTTCTTTTGATTAATTTCATGCTCGTTTTCCCTCTTTTAATTCTTAGACAGCATATACTACATATAGTGCTGAACGTAAAAAATTGTAGCATATAAAGTATAAATATGTCAATGAAACAAGGCCTCTCATTTAACAAAAAAACTACCCAATTTACTCGGGTAGTTTCTGTATAATTTGCACTATGACGCCCATTTTACTGGCTTTTTTACTTTCAATATTTCAAGCTCATCCTAGTCCTCATGTGTATAATTACCATCAAGTCTTGCATAAGCTATAACATTTCCTGCATTTCCATCCTTATCTATATCTAGTTTCTGATAGATAAGATTTATACTATTTCCACCAGCATCAAAGAATATTGGCACTGCACCCATCTCGCCTAAATCCAGCAAAACATCTTCATCATTATTGTCTGCATATATATATCCTCTGGATCCGCTTTTGAAATCGCATATACAAGATGCTTGGCGCTATTCTTATCATAATCAAAATATCCCGCATCTCCTTTGGTGTCCTTAATATATCTTATCGCATAGTGTACATCTTGGCAGAGGATTACATCTGTATTATCAATCACAATCGCTGTCCTGCTGCCATCTTTTTCCTTGAAGACAATGTACCAGGTATTATCTACAGAAATTCTCGATATTATTCTCATTCAATGCAAAATATGTAATCTCAAAACTATCCTGAATATACTCAATAAGCTTCGCTTCGTAATCATCCTTATTAAGCTCATTCATGCCATCATTGTAGCTATCTGTAACAATAGTTGGATCATATTCTTCATCAGTTTCTGAATTGTAACATACTTCCTCGCGATGATGATCAAGCACCAAATCCGGCTCGTACTGGGCATTAGGCGCATACACATACTCGTCAAGATACATAACCGCTCCTGCCTCAGCATAATCTGGATCTGTTACAAACAAATATCCATTAGCATATCTAACCGGCTGTCCCATCAGGTTATACTCATAGTAATCGCCTTCATAGTACTCATAAACAGTCGACAAAATCTTACATCTAATCCCCAGATATCCCCAGACAACCAAATCATTATAGCCATCGCCATTAATATCAAGCACCGAAAACTCTGGCTCATAATATGGAATCGCATTCTCTATATCCGATGGTGTGAAAACGATTCTCCCATTCTCATCTTCTCTAATGCCTGCCTTCAAATATTCCCTGAAATGAGCATAAATCTCATCCTGCAAAGAATATGTTGGCTCGCTAAGCTCTTCAATCACTTCTGGAGTATAATCTGAACCTATTTCCAGAGTCTCCCCTAAAGGTGGAAGCGTGTCATCATAATTAACTTTGTTAGTACAACTTCCACACCCCTGTAACATTCCTATGCTCATAAATACAAGAAATGCAGAAGTTAATTTTCTTAAATTCATTATTTTATCCCCTTATAAATATTCCATGTGCCCTTTTGATTATTCTTATTCGCCCATAAGTTTTAATTGTGCGAAATCAATCTCTTTGCCCTCAATACCTGCAGCAAGGATTCTGCAACTTGGATTTTTAGTACGTACATCGTAATAAAACTCTAAAAATTCTTCTATAGTTTCAAATGCAAAGAGATATCTTAAATCAACACCTGATACATTGCATGGTCCTGTCAGGAATCCATATTCTGTATCCTTGAATACATCCTTTAACACGTATGTATCCGGAATTTGATCTTCTTTGAAGAATGTAATACCAATTTCATTAGTAGCCACATTAATCATGTCGTCCTTAGAAGCTTTGCTTGCATTCTTATAATCAATAACTCCATAGCCTTTATGACCATCAATCACACTAACCGCATGCGACCTAGCACTACCACCAAGAATACTCTTGCTCCTTTTTGAATAAATTGAATTATTACCATTATGTGGCTTATACAAATCATCAAGACGATGAATTCTATGCTTAGTATAATTAACAAACTGCTTACGGCCATTAACTCTGTCGTGTGCTCTTATCTCTTCTTCGCTCATCTTAACTGGTTCTTTAATACCAAATTCTAAGGCTATTTCTTGCCCATCCAGTATCATCTCTTCATTAATATAAGCGTCCATTACAACATCTATATATGCTAATACACGATTTCTCTCTATATATTTATTGGCATCATTAATCTTTTCATCAGGTTTTAGCTTATCAAAGCCGCTTATAACCCAAGTGTTATCAAAAAACGGACCAAAAGTATCTCTTACTTTAGCAAATATCTTTATCTTACTTTCATCATTCAAGGATCTATATTTAAATAAAGCTTTAGACCAATCGATCATATCGTCGATTTCTTCTACTCTATTCTTGGAACTTCTCTCAAGCTCCTTAACTGGGGCCTTAATAATCTCTGGTTCTGCTGCCTTTGTCTTCTTTTTTGCAGGCACTTTCTCTTTTGTTTCTGGTTTCTTAGTTGATTTCTTTTCTTTCTTTGGCGCTTCTACTTTGACTTCAACAGCTCCGTCGCCATTTAATTTGATTATCTCGCCTAATAATAAAGCAACTACAGCTCCTTGAAATACACAACGACTATATTCTTTACCATCTTTCATGGTAATAATAATTCTATTTGTATCATTACTGAGTCTTTCAACTTTATGGATATCATCATATTTACATACAAAGGTATTCTCGACATCTTCATCATAATATGTATAGAATGTGTCTTTCGTAAAAATATATGAAATAACTAATTTTTTAGTAACCTCTTCTTTAGTGGTAATTTTAGCACCCAATATATCACTTTTTTTGACGTTTAGATTTGTTTCAGAATTAAAAAAACTTAATTCACTATCGAAGTATGAATAATCTATTACATCTTTAATCATTTCTGCCCAAAAAATATCATCCTTATTATCCGAGGCCCTCACTAAATCTATAAATCTATTAAAATCTTTACTCGTAATCATTAACGTATTTCCTTCTAATCAAAATAATAAATACTACCCAAATAGTCTGCCTAATAATCCCTTCTTTACTGGGCTAACTGTTAGAATAGCTGTTCGTGGGAGTATACTCTCATAAAAATATGCGTCTTTTAAGTCCTTTTCACTTGTAGGCTCAACTCTTAAAACTAATTTATTTTCTTCTTCAATTATGTTTTCAATATAAAATCTTAGACAAGAACTAATTTTTTGATGACCAGTTTCATTTCCCCATTCAATGGTATCTGCCTTAAATGAAAAATCATTTATATTAAACCCATTTTTGACATAATACAGACCTTCAAACCAACCTATTTTATTTTTTTCTTTTAAACTGATAGTTAAGAACAATGTTCCTCTTAATTTCATATAGAATTTGAAAGAAAGAGCATCTGTACGAGCAATATAATCACTCATAGCAGCATTATCTTTAAAGTAAGTCATAAATGCCTCTTTTGTCCCAAACATTTTTCTTAATTTATCCATTGCCTGTTGTTTTAAAGTCTCATATTTTTGAAGTTCTTGAGTTATCTTATTGGTATAATTCGAAACTTCATTATTATACTTTTCGAGCTCTGCATTTAACATTTTTGATTGCTCTTCATTTGCAACCTTAATAGCCTTATTGAGGCTATCAATTCTTAATGAGTCTATTCTTTTTAATAGCCTTTTTATAAACATTATTTTATCCGTATTATTATATACATTTATTTTTCCTAAATCTTGGGGCATAGAATAAAATATGTCCTTGATCTCCTCAAGATTTTTTTTCATCTCATTGATTCCAAGTCCATACCATCCTTCAAATTTCTGAGGATACTCCTGTGTTATCCTTGATAAAGTATCTAAATAATTTTTAGTATCTTCTATTTTCTTATAGCCTTGTGCTGCCTCATACAATTTAGTAAAACCATCTTCGGCTATAATCGTTGCACCTGCATAATTATTAACTATAGTAGTCTGATAATAATTAATGGCCTTCTCAACAATAAAAGCAGAACCGCAATATTTACAAATAGCGGCTTCTTTTTCATTGTCTACTTCAAGTGGTGCTCCACAGTTCGTACATTTTGCATTAACTAATGGCATTTTAATTCCTCCGTTTTTCTATGAGATGTTCTATTACTTCTTTCATTTAACTACTAAATACATTCTTTGGTCTAATCCAATACCCTTTACATTATACCACCATTCAGCACTAAAATATAAACCATTTATATCCACTTCTCCACTAAAAAAGCCCCTCCCCTGAACTCTCAGGAGAGAAGCTTATAATCGCTCAAACTATTCTTCACTTTGTCCACTTCGAATACACCTTATATTCCTTTTGAAGTAGTGCACATATGCAATTGCCATTACCAAGGAACATAGCACAATCAAAGCATCCGATACTACCACAGGCATTGTTCCAAAGATAATATGAAGAATAACGGTCGAATATATTACTGCAGTAGCAAGCTTACCCTGCCAGTCTGCTGACATCACATATTCTGTATTTCTAAGAACAATAATACTCGTTATACCTGTCGATAACTCTTTAACAATAAGAAATATCAGAAGAAGCATCATATGTGGAAATCTTGTCAACAGGCAATACATCATAGCAGCTTGAGTTATCTTATCCGCAATTGGATCAAACACCTTGCCAAAATCTGTTACCATATTGAAACGACGCGCTATTTTACCATCCACCACATCCGATACGGCTGATATGATAATAACTGCTAATGCATAAGTAAATTGTTCCTTCGTATAGAAGATAATAATAAGCGGAACCAAAGCCAATCTGAACATGCTTATTAAATTGGGAATGGTGAAAATACTTTTTCTCGAAATTATAGTTTGAGTTTTGTCTTCTGAATTCATAGGCTCACCCCCTTTGCCCTAAACTCTTCTATCCTTATTTTCAAAAAACATCGATTAAGCTGTTGCTTAACCGATGTAAGAAGATTAACTATTAATTATCTACGTATCCGCATTTATGACATACCCCATATTCGTCGAGAATCACTCCGCATTTGGGACATCTATCATATGTTCCACGTACTTTGTAGCATTGAGACGCTGTATTATCACCACTTGTAAAAGTGATCTTTGTTATATTAAGCTTATCGTTCAATAGCTCATATGTTATACGAATCATTCCTTCTACAGTCATCGTTTCTTTGGTTACAATCAATCGACAACTTGGATACGCCTCTGCCAACTCTGTTTTAAATGCACAACCTACATTAGTATTCTGTGGTGCCCCATTTTTGATTCCTTGCCTACTATACACATCTATAATCGCTGGCAAAAGCGGATCATCCTGCCTGAGTATTAGCGCATGATCAAAATTTCTAAGAACCGACCACGCAATCTTTTTAATCTCATTGCAAGGCAATACCATATTCACGCCTTCATTTATTGTATCTTCTACTTCTATGGTCATAACCCCCGTGTGACCATGCAAATACTGTGCTTCCCCACAAAATCCGTAGAAACGATGTGCATACTGCAAATTAAATGTTGTTATACTTTTCATACTGTACCTCCTTTCTGTTCATATTATTTATTTGCGAAATCGTAAACTAATAATATGAATATTAAATACAAATATCAGTATGTCTAAATACACAACTTTTTTAGGAAATAGCGAAAATATTTTCACACATTCTATTTATCTTAATATATCAATAACTACTGTATTGGAGGAATGTATATGTCAATCGCAGAATCATTAAGAACGACCAGATACGAATCTGGCAAATCTCAGGAATATATGGCTTTTGAACTCGGTGTTTCCAGACGCACTATTCTTAATTGGGAAAACGGAATCTCCGAACCTTCTATCAATCAAACGATCGCCTGGTTTCAATTAGTCGGCAAAAATCCTATTCCTTATATTCTTCAGTATACTTATCCAAATATGGACAAAATCTCACCCAAGGATAGCGATAGCAAAATTCTTGTCTCTCTTATACAAATCATTAATGATTTGCCTGCCGAAGGTATACGCCAATTAATGTATTTGTTCTACGGAGACCATGGCAGTTCTCCAAGAGCCGTAATGCAAATGATTACTGCTCACCTGCAGACACCTATGAAGGATAGAATCACCCATGAGCAACTAATCCTTAATGATTATAAAATGGCCAGGGATACTAGCTCCCTGGCCCATCCTGAACATATTCAGCCTGATTGCGATTATCTGAATGCAGCTATTGATAGTGCTAAAAACAATATTATAAATAAGATGTCTTAATTATATACTTATGTTTTATTGGTTTCATTGTCCAATCCTCATATTATATTAAACAATTCTAATATCTTACCTAGTACGAACATAACCGCAGTAAGAATCGCAAATATCATAACAAAATAATTGTGCTCATTCTTCCATTGAAGATATACAATACACCCATCTCCTATAATTGTTACTATAAATGATAGCAATAGTAACCAACTAGGGATCATCGACGCATTCATAATAGCAATAAGCATCATTGTGAATAATGCAACTAGAATCACTGAGGTTATAACTTCAATCACCACGAAAAGAGTTCCATCTTTTTCATCGTTCTTAAATCTATATACAACAGGAATCGCCATTGAAAATACTATTGTATATATAAGCCAAAACCACATATTCCCTGGATTTACACTTGATGCCTGAACGCATCTTAAAATCATAGCTACTATAAGCATTCCGTATGCCACAAACTGAAGTGGAGCAATAGTTTTATGGGTATGTACCATCCCACTAAGTAATGCAACCCCAGCGGTTATTGATATCATGGTATAGCTTAGTGTTTCCGCCCCTGTAAACAAACCTTTGAAGAATTGTCCATTCATTAAAACAAGCATTATTAAGGAAGCAGCTAGCGATATAATTGTTACGATACTCACGTATCTTTCGAAGCCATCCTTAAACATATCTGAGCCAGCTCTTGCAAGACTTTGTATTCGCTCAGCCATCAAAACTAAAAAGTAACCCAAAATCAAAATATTAATTATCATGTTCATAATTTCTACCTCCTTTATAAATGATTAGTTATTATAAACAATAATCATTTATTTAGAAGTAATCTGGGCTCTATTTCACAAAAGTTTTTCATTTATTATGCATACATCACTAATAGGAAATATTCTATATTTGTAATCGATAATACCAGCTCTAGACATGGATCTTCTCTTCCTTGTTCTCAACATAAATTATCTTTCTAAAATGGCGACCATACAATAACCTTAAGATTGGATTCATTTTCACAAAGCCTTGTACAGAAAGTATGTCTTGCATATTAAATGTTATTTTTTATAAATGTCCATCCTTTCTAATCTTTAACAATCCACTTATATCGTGCTACTGGAAGCCCTAACTCGCTTTCAGCTTTCTTATTAACTGCTACAACCTCTACTTGTGTTTCTCCGTTATATCCATTGATTGTAACAATATCACCTGGATTAACATTTTCACTATGACTTAGGTAATCGTATACTCGTCCTGTGCCTTCAAATCTGACGCTTACCACTGTATATTCTTCACCTGATTTTTCACTAGTTTTCTTTTTTAAGGTAATTTTATATTCTTCACAAATAATTCTACCTACTACCTTTTTATCAAGAAGTAAGGTGGTAACAGGTCTGCCATCCTTATCATAGCTAAAATCCACTGTATCATATGTGACAAAACTCTTTGCATCGTTAAAATCATATTCTTCCAAGCCATATGTTTTTAATTTTATTTCATTTACCAACTCGCAATATCCAGCTTCACATTCAGTCAACAAGATTTTTGGAGCTTTTTCTTCATCATAATGCTTTTCTGTACGTACTCTTAACGATAGATTCCCATCACTTAATTCTTTAAAACTAAGAATTCCTTTTCTATGCTCAAACAATACCCTATACAGCTTTCTTGGGAATTTTTCTTTAATAGTATATGTCTCTTTATAATCCTCTAAAAATGCTTCTTTTGCAGCGGTAAGTGCCTTTTGAATTCCGTTATATACAACTGTATCTCCATAATGGTTATATTCTATTCTCTTTCTAATAGCATAATCTGCCTGAAGATAATAATAATATGCCCAGAATTTATTGCTGTCACATCCTATACCGTCACGATAGCAATTGCCGATTCTAAGAGCTGCATCAGCAAACTTACCATCAAACTTGCCATTTACAAAATCTTCAAATGTCTCATTATATACTTTCCAATACAATCTGTTGGCAGTTTCACCACTCTTTACAACGCCATATCCATTCTTAAACATGTCTGCTATCTTATATGTACTCTCATAATATCCGAATGCATGACCAATACTAAAATACTTGAATGCCTCTTCGTACTCTGGCACCCCTTCATTACATCTACCATAATAGTAAATATATCCTAGAGTATTAGCTGCGGAAGCATCACCAGTCATCTCATAGTACTTTATAAATGAATCTCTGGCCTTGTACCAATCATTTGGATATACACTATTACCTGTATAATAGCAATAGCCTCTCTTCTGAATGGCTTTTGGATCATCTTTATCACACAGTTTTTCCAAAACTGTTTTATATAATTGCTTTGTTTCTTCGTTCACTTTATCAAAAGAATCCTCATTAAATTCAGCGAAAATATTATGAATAACCTGCTCTGGATATTCTTTTTTGTTTATCCAATTATCTAAAACCTCATATACATGCTTAAAATTAGTCTCAATAAATTCGTAATCACATTCATCAAGCAAATCCCATCTTATATCATCAAGGTATTCCCAAATCACATTATAAATATCATACTCCGAGATACCTTTTCTAACATAATCATATGGACAATTTAGATTAAAATCTTCTTCCTTATCCATAAATGTACTTATCCAGGCATAAACATCTGAATAATCATCTACATTCATATACTTCTTTACTCCAACAAATAAATCATCAATTGTAATACCACTTTCTTCCTGGTCTTTATCAATTAATACATCAATTATGTTAGATCCATTAGAAATTTCTTTTAATGTTATCTCCCCACGAATAAATGCTTTTAACTGCGACATTTTTAACGTTGGAGCCTGAACAACTTCAAGTTCATCAATATCAAAGGAATACTCATCTTCGCTTACCATAGATTCATCATAAAACTCAACCAAAGCAATCTTCTTTGTGATTTCTATTACTATTCCCGTTCTGTTTATGCTATTTACTCTAACAACATCACCTTCTGATATCTTCTTCATAACCGTCCTCCCCATCTACATAACCATTATTTTCACGTCTTACAACCTCTAAGTATGCCTCAACCTCTATTCCAAACTTCATATCCTTGTCTTCTGGCTGAATCATATACTGGTTGCATATTCTTCTGCAGGATATTCATGAATTCTTCTTCGCTATTTCCTTTACGATAAAGTTCCTGCCCTGCCCAAATGGAATGCAGATTATCCCTATAGCAAGACTCATATAGTTTCCTGATACCTTCCCTCTCATGAATTAGCTGGTACATTATAAATTGATTCTTCGCAAAACGAATAAAGAAAGGATCCCACTTTGGAAGTCTGTTACTTTTAGAAGAATTCAATGAAGAATCCATCGGCATCAGATTCCAAAGCTCATCATTCATGACGAATGACCATGGAATAAAATGATCAACATCATATTGCTTTGAAACAACTAGTTCATCTGTAAATACATCTCTAACTTCACTAACATCTAGAATACCTTCCCAGAGTTTACGCACATTATTTAGTTTGCGCATCTTCTCATCCATTGGAGCCAGCTTATAAATTAATCCTGGCACCTCAGGGTTATTATTCTGTAGCCATTTCACCTTCTCATACTGTATCCAACCTAAAATCGATACCATCTGATTCTGAATCATATCCATCCAGGCATCCTGAAAATAAACTTTCTTCTTAAGCTTGCTTTCCTCGCCCAGTGTATATGGCAAAAGCACAGTATCCTTATTGATTCGTTCTATATAAGCAGTCATTCTGCGAACACTTCCCCAATCTACAACCTCACTGCTTTTATTAAAGAATCCTGCCAAAGCTCGATATGGTACCATGTTGGTAAGCTGTTCTTTATAAATCTTTAACTCACAATTATGCTCTGCAATTGCATTCTTTATTTCAACCTTAGACGCATTTGCCGGTAAATCCGAAAGTTCAGTAAGAAGCAATACCGCTCTCTCCAAACCGTCTCTTACCTGACCATCCAATTGCATTCCACTTAAATGGATGTGAAATTCTCTCACGGAATACCAGGCATTGCAAATCATCTCATCAATTATTGCATCAAAGGTTGTTTCCTTCACGTCCTCAGATATCAGTTGCACAATTGCTTCCAACCAATAGAACTTATAACAATAGGAAGGATCCTTCATCATCAGAGAAAAGCCTTCAATATCCAGCGTATTATAATATTTTCCATCAATTGCTAATGAATATCCGACTTTCGTAAAATCAGATTCAGCCACTTCTCCTCACCCCTTCCTGGTCTTACATCACCTGTAATCCAGTATTCCTCTATTTGCAGTTCTGGAATCTCTAGTATATATTCCTTAAAGGTTTCAATGGTAAAATCTATAAAATATCTTCCATTACGTTCACCTTCAAAATTTCCATACTTAAATGATGTATACACTACACCTTCTTCTTTTAACGATGTTGCCATCCTTTTTAGCACAGACAAAAGTGTCTCTTTAGACAAATGCAATATGGATGAACATGCCCAAATGCCATCATACTTATCAATATCACACAGCTCTTCAAAAAGCATTTGTTTGACCTTAATTCCGGTATAATCACTGGCCATTTTGCAGAGTTCTTCTGAACCATCTGTAGCATCCATTTGATAACCATTCTCAAGGAAATATTTTGTATCACGACCTGATCCACAACCAAAATCTAAAATATATGCTCCAGCTTGAAGCTTTGACAAAAATCTATCCTGAGTCTGTTTAAAATCAACAGAAAGAGTTCCTTGGACAAACTCATCTGCATTTTGATTATAATACTTTAATGTATTGTCCATAGCCCTCTCCTTCTCATTATCGTTCGGATTAAACCTAACCATTTTTTGAATTCTTCAATCATAACAAGCTGTTCTGCCGCAACTAAAACTCCAACGCTTCCTGCTCCAACTTACAGTTATTCTCAAGCATATATTCAACCACTTCTTTGAACTCACTATCCCTCAAACTTTGAAGTCGTATCCTATCATTCTCTGTAAGCTTCTTTGTATAATTCTCATAATTCATAAGAGTCGAAACGTCCATATTTATCGCCTCAAATGGAATCCCAGTCTTCTTTCGAAGATCTAGTAATATATAAAATCCACCTGCATCAATATCACCATAGTGATAATAATTAATATCCGGATTATTTTCGTATAGCTTCCTAATCATCTTACGTCGAATACTATTATGATATCCACCCAGATATAATACAAAAGCATCTTCATCTATATACGAATGATATGTTGTAAGGTTTTCAATCGTTACAACCTTTGAAGCAGACACATGTATATCTTCAATATCATCCAACATTTTCGAACTAAGTCCAATATCTCCATCCAATTTACCTATATCTAGAGTCTGTCCTGAAATAGTGATACATCCTTTACCTTTTATATATACATAACCTGGATTCTTTACTATATTTAGGTCGCTCAGTATGGTTTCCTTATCCGGATATTCACCATATTCAAATAGAATAGAGACTACGGTATTCTTGATTTTATCAAATGCCTTAGAATCACCTAGTACTCTGATAGAAAAATTTCTCACATAAGTTTCTTCCTCTACAGATTCTACCTCAGCCAGAGCCTTTAAAACCTGTTCAAACTTATCAACTTCATCAAAGTGCTGAACCTTCTTATTTTCTGCAAGACGCTTAAGCTGCTCATCGCAAAAGGCGGATAGTAATGAAGTTTTTTTCCGATACTTCGTTAAAAGCTCTATAAGCTCACTGTTCAAATCTGCCTTCGGTGTACGTCCAAGCAAGCGATAACATTCGTCAATCTTTTCAGTAACCAGCTTTATTGAATAAATCACTTCTGTTTCAAACTTTCCTCGTTTTAAGCGCTTTGCCTCTATCACACCTATCTCTTCCAAAAAAGCAATCTGATCATTAACTGTCTTAAACAAATCATATCTCGCACTATCATCATAACCAGGAACTAAGTCTAATACCTTCTTCTGAAAAGATTGTTTACGGCCATTTGTACCAATAAAGCTTTTACTTCGCTCATACTGATCTAGTAAAGAATTTAAGATTATCTCTTCGTACTTTCTCATAAACTATACCCTTCCACGAAGCTATTATATCCATCTCTAAATACTACAAAGATGTTATCAACATATTCACCAATTACCTCCATCTTCGCAGGAGGTGTCGCAAGAATTACCTGGAAATGTTGATCCTTAAAAAACTGCATCATGCTACCAATACGTTCATCATCCATCTTATCAAAAGCTTCATCTAACATGATAATTCTGGTACTTTCTCCCAGGCTATACATTTGTGCAAAAGATGCAGCTATCGCAACATAGTATGGAGTCTGTGTCTCACCGCCACTCTTCTCACCGTATATCTTAGAAAATAGTTGCGTCTTTCCATTAGATATTACTTCGATATCATAATCCAGATATCCACGATAATCTGTATACTCTTTTAAGATTGTATCACCTTGGATATCTGATTCTGTAAGTTTTGAAAACAAATCTTCCATCTCAGAATGATATTTTTCATCGAACAAGTTAGAGAATAAAGTCAGTCCTCCAATATTAATTTCTGAAGTAATCATCTCATAAAGTCCTTGCTTCATTTCATTAGATCTCAATATAAAATGATATGAATCACGACCGTACTTAATATCACGTAATGACTTATTTAAGTCCTTGAAGATATCCTCGGCCGTACTGATATTCTCACGCATTTTAGAAAGGAAATTCTCTCTAAATTCCAATTCGCAGTCTTCTCTGGCTTTTGCAAGTTTTTCCTCACACTGAATTAGATTGTGTTTTGAAAGTTCTGCATACTCTTTTGCGTATTCCTCCATAATACCTTCAGCGTCTCCAGTACCCATCTCGCCATCTTTATACTTTGTCTGAAGAGAGGTTAACTCACCATATTTTTTCTTTCTCTGATTTTCAAGTGCTACCATTCTTGGATTATAATTCTCTACAATGGTGCTGGCACTCTTCGTCTTGATATGTTCCGCATACTTCTGCTTCGCACCTTCTACAATTTCCACAGAGCCACGAGCTTTCTCTTCAATCTGGTTTTCTTTTGCTTTTTTCTCATTACCAAAAGCAATAATCTTACCATCAAGTTCTCGACAATCCCTCTCAAGATTCGTTCGTTCACTCTTAATGGTATCTAATAAGCGCTCAATTTCTTTTATTTCATCATCTAATTTCTGTCTTTTTTGATGAAGCTCAATGATATTCGGATCATTTTCCGCTTCTTTCAATTCCTTCTGATTTTTTAAGATATCTGCTCTTATTTCTGCAAGTGCTTTAGGAGCTCCTATATTACTTAAAAGGATTTCCAGATTAAATTCACTCAAAACACTAATTTTGTTTTGTATCTCTCCTACCCTAACCTTAAGAGTCTTATCCTTTTCTTCTACGGTATTTAATTCTTCGGTTTTGATCTCAAGCTGTTTTTTTAATGCATACTTACCAATATATGGAACCTTATATGTCTCCGGATTAATTTTCCTAACTGCTTTACCTTGATACAACATACATCCTGTCGTAATTGATATAGGATGCTCCTTCAGTTCTATTATACTGTTACATCTCACAACACGATTTAAAATCTCATTTACATAAGCTTGCGCGTATCGATTCTCGCTCTTCACAACACTTGCCAGGCTCTGTTCATCAACTTCCATATCAAGTTTTAATGCACCTGTATTTACCAATGCAACTGTATGAATCTCCTTCTTATTTCTGTCATATACCTCAGCAGCAATATCATAAACATCAGGATTAACAATCAAGTAGAATCTCTGTGTATTCAAATATCCTTCCACAGCATCCTGCCATTTTTCATCTGTTACTTCTAAAAGATCGGCAAGAACACGAACCTCAGACTGCATCCCTCTATTTTTCAGTTCTCTGCGAATTGCCTCCTGCAATTTCACAGTGTTCTGTGGATATGTAAACTGATTTTTCTTTAAGGCTTCAATTTCTCTCTTTAAGATTTCCTTCTGATTAGAAAGTGTACTTTGCTCCTCGCTAACCTTTATCATCTCCGTTTGTGTATCCCTGAGTTCTTTTGTAATAATTGTTCCAATTCGAGAAGCTCTCTCGGTCTTCTCTTCATCCGAAATATTTGCATCGTTCAACTCACGAAGTTCCACAACAGTATATGGAATTTTTACCGGCGAAATCATTCTCGCTGCTTTTTCTGCCTTTTTAACTTGTCCACGAACAGCCTCTACATTCAGCTCTAGATTCTTTCGTCTATATTCCAATCTTTCAATTTCATGATTAAGTTTATTAATCAAAGCAGCACAGTCACTTGTCTTTATAGATACTAACACTTCATTATACTTTTCACGTGTGCTGGAAAGCACAGCATCTTTTTCTACAATCTCTGCTTTTTTGCGTTCAAGCGCATGTTCTTTCACAACCTTGTCCTGCATCGCAGTATCGAGTTTAACCTTTGTATCCTCCATACTTGCAATAAGTAAAAGCAATTCGATTACCAGAATATCATGATCTGTCAATCTCATATCCTCATACTTAGCAAGGATTGTCTCTAACTGATCAACCTGTCGTTTCACCTCTTTTAAAATCTCTTGCATATGGCGAAGATTACGAATGTTTTCACGTAATGTTTCAACATCAATTCTCTTCTCCGGCAAGATAAACTTATTGATAAAACTCTTTACATTATCCATTGGCTTAAAGGCCAACGACTTTGGTATCATTTCAAAAAACTTCTCATCTAAATAGCCAAGTCTCACTCGAAATCTCTCCTTAGCTTCGGATGCAGTCAACATATAGGAAATCTTTTTACCATTCACTGTAAATTGCGCATCAAGAGCTGGCTTATTATTAACAATAAAAGTAAGCTCCTCTAAAGGAGATTCCACGAGAAACCACTTTTTTTTCAAATCGCTTTCCACATCAGGTGAATCAATCTTTACTCCCATTGTGAAAAATCTATTTTTTGTTTCTTCATAAAACTCAAGCGCCACAAAAGATATAACACTCCCATTGCGGTAATATGTGTTACCTTCTTCTCCAGTCTTGCATCGGACATATCCCTTTAAATCACGCTTACTTCTTTTTTCACCAACCGTAGTTGCGAGGTTAAAGGACTTCGTACTGGTTGTTAATACCAACTGCAGTGCATCCAGTATCGTTGACTTACCTGATGCATTTTCACCGCTGAGCAAAAAGGATCCATTCACATCAATAGTCTCATTCTGAAAATAATGCCAATTGATCAGCTTAATTTTAGTCAGTTTCTTCATCTTCGGAACTGTCTGCACGGTCCTCACCTCCCTTGCTATATTTCTCTAATTTATCTTTTGCTATCTGATACAGTTCCTCGAGACTTGCGTTCGAAACAGCAAATAGTATAGAAGGATATATGATAACTCTGGTATCTGGATTGGCCATATCGGAATCAAGGTTTTGAACCAAATGATATCTTTTAAAATATCCCATTGTATTCCTAAGTGTGGTCTTATCCAATTTATTCTGCATCTTAAGCATGTTGTATTTATCAATCACCTGATCAATTAACACGATTACATCTTCTGTCTGTGTTACCTTCTTTCGCTCCTCAATATAAAGTAAACGTAATATTAACAAGATGATACTCTCAATTTTCTTTAAATGAATCCTTCCTGTTCCCGCAGGATTGTTGATACCGATAACGCCGTGTTCTTCTTGCAATACCAACTCATATCCCAAGATTTCAAAAAGCGAAGCAAAGTATTCTTTATAGTTTAAGATAAAATTGTAATCAGAAACTGTATCCTTGTTCTTCTTGAGAATAAAGCACTCATTCAAGAGTTTATTTGCAGTCGATTTGAATTTTTCCTTTGGAACATTTTCCAACACATCGATAAACTCCACTATCGCACCCTCCTCTTAATTTCAAAATCCTTAAACCGAAATCCTTCTTTTTCTATCATTTCTTCCTTGGGAACAATGATATATTCTGACTTTACGGATCTACCATAAAAACTAATAAAGATTACTCTAATCATGTCTCTACGCGAAGCAACTTCTATCTCCGAAGCACTTACCATTGACTTATCAGATAGCAGTTCCAGCACAAAATTTGTGATATTTTTTTGGGAAAATCTATTTTTATTCTTCTCCTGAATAAGTAATCTTCTTAGTTCTCGTTCTTCTTCACTGAGCTCATAGTTTTCAGAGATTTCTTCCACATCAGTAATCTTCTTTGTAATTGAAATTGTTTTCAATGATTCACCACTAAGAAATCCTTGTGGAAACATATTGAACAATCTACAGATATCTTCTGAAGCATCTTCTGTTAGATTTTTCTCTTCATCCTCGTTATATTTCTCAGACAAAAATTGCAGTATCTTCGAAATCTTTCCCTCTGCATTATTACTGTTAAGCAGAAGAAACTTTGCTCGTTCTACTGCATTTCGGATGTACTTTGAATTACGCTTATCAATCTCTTCTACAATCTCATCATATGATCTAAAATGAGCAATCGTGTCCGAAATGATACCTCGAATATGCTCGCTTGCCTCTTCAAAATCATTCACGGCCTCCACATTCATATAGCCTTGTACAATCAGATTATATCTATCTCTATCTTCAATCATATCCTGCAAGCGTCTCACAATAACATTTCTAAACTTTGAAACATTATCACTTGTCTTAATTCTAAAATATGCTTTAGAACCTATTTCATCATGATAATTAAAAAAATCCTCAAGAATTTCCTCAGAAGTTTTATCTGCTGTTAATTCATCGATATATCTGCGAATGCTTGTATTCAATTTTTTCAGTCCTGTGAACAATGCAAGTGTATGATCATATACAGGCTTAATGACCTGTATATATGGTCTGAGTAACAACTCCTCATTTGTAAGAAGAGAGTAAATTGCTGAAATTTCACTTTGATATTCCATCTCTTCTTGCTTCGTTACACTTTGGATTGTTTGAATAAATGATATGGCATGATTCGGCATAATTATGCGAATCCTTTGATCATTGCCAATATCATATTCTACCCATCCATATTCTTTGAGTTTACGCAAAAAAGTTGCGGCCTTCGTTCTGGAATCCTTCAAAGTCTCCTGATCATCCTCAAATTGAATTTCCAAATTGCCAAGTCCTTCAAAATAATCAGTAAGTTTAGCAACTAATATTTCTCGATCAGCACCATAAGACAACTCAGTCCGATATGTGTCGTAAATTATATTCAAACAGGATATATATATCGATTTGAACTGGCTGGATAGCGGCTTGAAAAAACTATCACCGACTACATCAAACAAATCTGCCATTGTCTTACAATTCCTTTCTAAAATATTCGTTACAAGCACCTTCTACTCTTCCTTCAGCGAAAAGCACACATATCCTTCTCTGTTTAATTCCCCATTTTCAGCTACACGGATTATTGACAAATACCCCAAATCTTTTCCTTTTTCCAAGTTAAAATATGTGCAATTTTACTAATTTATATAATAATCCCTAATCTTAACAAAATCAATTAATTGTTTGTTTATTTTGCACATATCTTATATGATTTACGTCTAATATTTTATCAAATATACAGTCCTATAATTTGTACTCAGCAAATTTACAATCAGTGCAATCCGGTACCTTTCGTTCATAATTGTAAATGCTAGCATAGGAATGTAAGAAAGTTCCGACATGGAAATGTAGGAATTC
>JAKSSD010000031.1 GCA_024403275.1 Lachnospiraceae bacterium | reverse complement strand
TTTAATAAGTGGCAATGCTTCTTCCTTATCTTCATCTGCCAGAGTAACCATTACTGTACCATAATTTTGTAATTTAACTCCTGATGCAATAAGAGCCTTATACATAGCTCTATGAAGCTGCTTATCATAACCTATAGCTTCACCTGTAGATTTCATTTCTGGTGATAAGTATGAGTCCATACCTTTAAGCTTTGCAAAGGAGAATGCTGGAGCTTTGACACACCATCTGTCTCTCTCTTCTGGATATAGCTTAAATATTCCCTGCTCCTTAAGACTTACGCCAAGAATAACTCTTGTTGCAATATCGGCAAGTGAATAACCTGTCGCCTTTGAAAGGAATGGAACTGTTCTTGAAGATCTTGGATTTACCTCAATGATATATACTTCCTCATTATCTACAATGAACTGAATATTATATAAGCCTACAATTCCGATACCAAGACCTAATTTCTTAGTATACTGAAGAATTGTTCCTTTAACCTTATCTGAAATACTATAAGTTGGGTATACGCTGATTGAGTCACCTGAATGTACACCTGTTCTTTCAACAAGTTCCATTATACCTGGTACAAATACATCTGTTCCGTCACAGATAGCATCGACCTCAACTTCTTTACCCATAATATATTTATCTACAAGTACAGGCTTATCTACATCTACTTCAACCGCAGTCTTTAAGTAATGACGCAAATCTGCTTCCTTAGATACAATCTGCATTGCACGACCACCAAGAACGAAGCTTGGACGAACAAGGACTGGATATCCAATGCGTTCTGCTGCCTTAACACCATCTTCAATGTTGGTTACAGCTTCTCCCTTTGGCTGTGGAATATTAAGATCAAGTAAGAGTTTCTCAAATGAATCTCTGTTCTCTGCTCTCTCAATTGCATCACAATCTGTACCAATGATTGTTACACCATATTCCTTAAGTGGTTCTGCGAGGTTAATAGCAGTCTGTCCACCAAGAATTGCAATAACACCCTCTGGCTTCTCCATAGCAACGATATTCATTACATCTTCAACGCAAAGAGGCTCGAAATAGAGTTTATCTGATGTAGTATAATCTGTTGATACAGTTTCTGGGTTGTTATTAATAATAATAGCTTCATAACCTGATTCTTTAATAGTCTTAACAGCATGAACTGTAGAATAGTCAAATTCTACACCCTGTCCAATTCTGATAGGACCGGAACCAAGAACTATTACCTTCTTCTTGTCTGAAATAATTGATTCATTTTCACTTTCATAAGTTGAGTAGAAATATGGTATATAGCTCTCAAACTCTGATGCACATGTATCAATCATTTTGTAAACAGGTATAATACCTTTTTCTCTTCTGAAATCAAATACTGCATGTGGATTCATTCCCCAGAGAATACCGATTTCTCTATCCGAAAATCCCATTTTCTTAGCATCTTTAAGAATCTCAACATCTAAAGGATTTTCTTTCAATACCTTTTCCATCTCGACAATCTTTAAGAACTTGCCAATAAAGAATTTATCAATTCCTGTAATATTTGCTATTTCTTCTATTGTCACGCCTTCTCTTAAAAGCTTGGCAATAGCATATATTCTGTCATCAGTACCTAACTTGATATATTCTTTTAATTCATCTACTGAAACTGTATCAAACTTAGCACTATGCAGATGGAATACACCTATCTCTAATGATCTGATAGCTTTAAGAATACTCTCTTCTACTGTACGGCCTACACTCATTACTTCACCAGTTGCTTTCATCTGAGTACCAAGTGTATTGTTGGCATCATTGAATTTATCAAATGGGAATCTTGGCATTTTTGAAACAACATAGTCAAGTGCTGGTTCAAATGATGCAAGTGTATTTGCAAGAGGTATTTCATCTAGTCTTAATCCTACACTTATTTTGGCTGATACTCTGGCAATAGGATAACCACTGGCTTTAGATGCAAGAGCTGATGATCTTGATACACGAGGGTTAACCTCAATAAGGTAGTAATCGAATGAATTAGGATCGAGGGCAAACTGAACATTACATCCACCTTCAATCTTCAATGCTCTAATAATCTTAAGAGCACTGTCTCTTAACATATGATATTCTTTGTTTGTTAATGTCTGCGAAGGACAAACAACAATTGAGTCACCTGTGTGAATACCAACAGGGTCGATATTCTCCATGTTACAGATAGTAATAGCAGTGTCATTATGGTCACGCATTACTTCATACTCAATCTCTTTATATCCCTTAACACTCTTCTCAATAAGTACCTGATGTACTGGTGAAAGAGCAAGAGCATTCTTCATTATCTCTTTGAATTCAACTTCGTTATCAACGAAACCACCACCTGTACCACCAAGTGTAAATGCTGGTCTGATAACCAAAGGATAGCCTATTTCTTTTGCAGCAGCTAAACCTTCTTCCATACTCTCTGCAATAAGAGAAGGGAGAACTGGCTCGCCTAACTGAAGACAAAGCTCCTTAAATAATTCTCTATCCTCTGCCTGTTCAATACTTTCAATCTTGGTACCTAAGAGTTCAACACCACATTCGTGTAAAATGCCTTTTCTCTCAAGCTGCATAGCAAGGTTAAGACCTGTCTGTCCACCAATACCTGGTAAGATAGCATCTGGTCTTTCCATACGAATAACCTTAGCAAGGAACTCCAATGTAAGAGGCTCCATATATACCTTATCTGCTATTGTTTCATCAGTCATGATAGTTGCAGGGTTTGAGTTACAAAGAATAACTTCGTATCCTTCTTCTCTTAACGATAAACATGCCTGTGTTCCTGCATAGTCAAATTCTGCAGCCTGTCCGATTACAATTGGACCGGAACCAATAACAAGTATTTTCTTCAAATCTGTTCTCTTTGGCATATTATTTTCCCTCCCTGCTTAATTTGATAATATCGATAAATTCATCGAATAAATATGAGCTGTCCTGTGGACCGGGAGCACTTTCTGGATGATACTGCACTGAAAATACCTTATCTTCAACGCACTCAACACCTTCAACCGTGTTATCCAAAAGATTTACATGTGTAACTTTAAGTCCTGTATCTGCAACAGTTTTATCATCTACAGCATATGAATGGTTCTGAGATGTAATCTCAACCTTATCCTTCTTAAGGTTCTTAACAGGATGGTTTCCACCTCTATGACCAAATTTTAATTTATATGTTTTAGCACCATATGCCAAAGATATTATCTGATGTCCCAGGCATATACCAAAGATTGGATATTTGCCCTTTAATTCTTTAATAGTACTTATAGTATCCCAAACATCTTCTGGATCACCAGGTCCATTTGATATAAATACTCCGTCCGGATTTAAATCCTCTATTTCTTTTGCGCTAGTATTCCATGGAACAACTGTAATCTTACAATTTCTCTTATAAAGTTCTCGCAAAATATTCATTTTCATACCACAGTCTATTGCAACTATATGATATGTTTCCTCATTTGCTTCGAGACCCATTTTGTCAGCATAGTCAAATATTTCTTTTGTACTAACTTTGTTAACGGCATCTGTTCTTGGCTTCCACTCGCGTAATTCTATAAGTGCCTCTCTTGAGTCCTTCTCATATGGGACAATGTAAGCACGACAGCATCCATAATCTCTGATATGTCTTGCTATCTGTCTTGTATCAAGGCCAGAAATTCCTGTAATATCATACTTCTCCATAACCTCTCCCAGAGTCTTCTCTGCTCTGAAATTGGATGGCTCATCACAGTATTCTCTTACAATCATAGCTGAAATGGTTGGTGTAAGTGTTTCGTAATCGTCCTTACACATTCCATAATTACCTATCAGTGGATAAGTCATTACTACACCCTGATAAGTGTATGAAGGGTCAGAAATAATCTCCTGGTATCCTACCATAGATGTATTGAATACTATTTCAAACATCTTAGCTTCCTTGGATCCAAAAGAAAAACCTTCAAATTCTGAACCATCTTCAAGAATAAGTTTTCTCTTGTTTTGTACGTCTCCCATAATCTTCCTCTTTCGTTTTATACTGGATAATTGTTATCAAAACATGCTCTGCAAAGAGGCAGTTCTTTGGTCATCTCCTGTAAATCATCCATGTGCATATAGCCTAAAGAATCTGCATTTATAATCTTTCTTATTTCTTCAGCTGAACACTCATTAGCAATCAGCTGTGAATTATCTGGAACATCTGTGCCATAGTAGCAGGGATATAAGAATGGTGGTGAACTGATTCTTACATGCACTTCCTTTGCTCCTGCTTTTCTAAGCATATTAATAAGATTAGCGATTGTAGTTCCTCTTACAATCGAATCATCTATAAGTACTACTCTCTTATCCTTAACAACACTCTCAATAACGCTGAGCTTCATATGTACTGCAGAAACTCTTTCTTCCTGTGTAGGTTTAATAAATGTTCTGCCTACATAGCTGTTCTTGGTAAATACATACTTGAATGGTATTCCAGATTCTTCTGCATAACCAACCGCCGCAGTAAGACCTGATTCGGGTACACCTGTTACTACATCAGCCTCAACTGGATATCGCTTAGCTAATGACATACCACCTCGTATTCTGGCATCATATACACCAACTCCATCGATTACTGAATCCAGTCTTGCAAAATAAATATATTCAAAAATACAATGTGCTTTATTCTCTGATTTGAGCGCCAGATTTGAATGAATTCCTTTTTCTGTGATTGTTACTATTTCACCTGGCAGAATATCTCTTACAAATTCTCCATCAACTGCTTTAATTGCAGCACTCTCTGATGCAAGAATATAATCATCACCAACTTTTCCTAGACAAAGTGGTTTAAGACCCCAAGGATCCCTTACACCCACGAGCTTACGTGGGCTCATAATAAGCAGTGCATATCCACCCTTCAACTGGCTGGATACTTCTGTTACTGCTTCTTCTATGGACTCGCAGTTCATTCTTTCCTTGGCTATCTTATAAGCTATAACCTCAGAATCTGTAGTTCCGCTAAAGAAGGCTCCTTCATTTTGAAGTTCCTGCCTTAATACATCTGCATTCCTGATATTTCCATTGTGAGCAAGAGCAAGAGTTCCTTTGGTATAGTTTAAAAAAATAGGCTGTGCATTTTCTGCATAACTGCCACCTGCTGTTGAATATCTTACATGGCCTATGCCTATATTTCCTTTAAGCTTATCAAGTATATCCTGATGAAATACTTCATTTACAAGTCCCATTCCTTTATGTGCACACATATTTCCAATAGGACCTTTAGTATTACATACAACTATTCCTGCTGATTCCTGTCCTCTGTGTTGAAGGGCAACTAGTCCATAATATATTGTCTTACAAACATTGATATCATTATGGCTCCAGATACCAAACACGCCACATTCTTCATGAAGTTTATCATCAAATTCAGTAGTCATTTCGTCTCTCCCAATCAATATCAGGTAAAAAAAAGACACTTCGAGTGTACTCGAAGCGCCTTTGCTTATCTTTGTTAAGATTAAAACTTCAAAGACTAATTGTCAATGATAATTTTTTAATGAGTTGTATTACTTAACTGCTGGGCAGCTATATTAAGCTGTTCTACAAGATTTCCTACTTCTCCAAGAATATCCTGATTCATTTCACTTGAAGAATATGTTTCTCCTGAATGAGCACTAACCTCTTCTGTAATAGCAGAAATTGTCTGAATTGAATCAACAATTTCCTTATTTGCAACTGTCAATTGAGAAACTGTACTCTCAAGATCTGTAGCCTGTTCTTTAATCTCAGCAATATTATCAGTAATCTCTGTAAAGCTCTCAACAGTCTTTCCTGCTGTTATACCCTGTTGCTTATTTGTTTCCACAAATAAATCAATCTTATCTACCATAGTGCTAAGCTGCTCTGTGATATTTTCAATAAGATCATTAATGTTTGCTGTAGCATCTGTTGTCTGACCAGCAAGATTAGAAATCTCTGAAGCAACAACTGCAAATCCCTTTCCTGCATCGCCAGCTCTGGCAGCTTCAATTGAAGCATTGAGAGCAAGAAGGCTTGTCTGAGATGCTACATTATTAATGAGTTCTGTAATAGAATTCATCTTGTTAGTATATTCTGTAAATGCTTCAAGAGCCTGTGCTACTTCATTACCAGCCTTATCTGCTTCCTCTGAAAGCTTAGTAAGATTATTAATCTGTTTCTTACCAGCTTCAACAGCTCTTCCAGCTTTTTCCATATCTTCAGTAATATTTTCAACTACCTTACCAACTGTTTCGATAGAATCCTGAATAAGTTCTGTTTTGAGAAGCTGATTCTGAATAGCCTCTGCTGATTCATTTGTACCAGCACTAACTTCTGACATAGAAATAAGTGTCTGCTCCATAGATGAACTTAAAGCCTCCATCTTATCATCTACTCTATGTGCATTGTCTGTAACATTTTTTGATATTCCTACAATCTCGTCAAGAATTCCACTAATCTTATCTTTTTCAACTACTACTCTTGCAGCCTTTATATCTGATGACTTTTTGTAATGAATATTAACAAGTATGAAGAATACAACGCTGATTATTACTAAGAAAAACTGGATTTCAAAAGTAACAATATCATTTTCCCCAAATCTCTTGTGAACTATAAGCTGAATTAAAATATAAATAAGATTCTCCAATATTGCGCCTGAGCCAATGATTATTACGTAACCTAAATTCATATAGATCATAAGAATCAGAAACATTGGAAAAACATATGTAAATACTAAATCATTACTTGCTGTAAATAATAAGAAGGTATATAACAGAGCAAATCCTATTCCCATTACTCTTCTCATCGCTGTGTCCTTCTGAGGATTCAGCTTAAAACAAATAATAGACGCGGCAACTGGTCCATAGCATAATGCAAATGTTGCAATTGTATAAGGGATTCCCCTATGTCCCTTAATCATTTCAACAAAATAAGCAACTGCAATAATTGTTACTAAAATTATCTGACAAACAATCGCTGTACTATTTGCATATCTTTCCTCAGATTGCTTTGCCATTTCCTTGAAATCTTTTATTATCATTTTTCCACCCCCGTAATAAATTTTATTTATCTCTATGATCGATAATTCTCTTAGCTTTCTTCTCTGTTCGAGGAAGTGTGCCTACAGGAACCACTGTGATCTTTGGAGTAACACTCATCTTTGATTTGAACAATTCTTTAATTGATTGTCCTGTCTTCTCAAAGTCTACTCTGCCCTCTGCTTCAACGGTCACAAGAATTACATCTCGATTCTTCTCGTCATCATGGGCAATGTTGATATTATATTCACTCGATACACCATCAACCATTCCAAGTATTTCCTCAACCTGACTTGGGAACATATTAACGCCATGAACCTTAAACATATCATCACTTCTGCCTTTGATAATATCAAGTCGAGGATATTTAGAACCACACTCACATTCACCAGGAATAATTCTTGAAATATCATGAGTTCTGAATCTAAGTAATGGTGCACCTTCTTTGACCAAAGTCGTAATAACTATTTCGCCTTCTTCACCATCTTCTACCTGTTCCCCAGTAGCTGGATTAATAATCTCTATATAGATATAATCATCCCAATAATGCATTCCATGTTGCTTATCGCAATTAATGCCAATACCTGGACCGTAAATCTCTGTCAATCCATAGATATCATAAAGCTCAATACCCAATTCTTTTTGAATATAATCTCGCATCTTCTGACTCCATCTTTCAGAACCGAAGATACCTTTCTTAAGCTTAATTTGATCTCTGATACCTCTTTTATTAATTTCTTCAGCAAGAAGAAGTGCATAAGAAGAGGTTGCTGTCAATACTGTAGATTCAAGGTCTATCATCATCTGAAGCTGCTTATCTGTATTACCTGGACCCATAGGAACTGCCATTGCACCTAGCTTCTCACAACCAGCTTGAAAACCAATTCCTGCAGTCCATAATCCATATCCTGGAGTAATTTGAATTCTATCTTTCTTGGTAATGCCAGCTGTTTCATAACATCTTGCAAACATTATTGCCCAATCATCGACATCTTTAGCTGTATATGGAATAATTACCGGTTTGCCAGTTGTTCCTGAAGAAGAATGAATTCTAACTACTTCCTCATCTGGAACTGCCTGTATTCCCAAAGGATACGCATTTCTTAAATCCGCCTTACTTGAGAAAGGAATTTTTTCAAAATCTTCCTGACTCTTAATCTCTGTTATTCCAGCCTCTCTATACATTTTACCATAATAACTGTCAGTTTTCACTAATCTCTTTACTTGAGCGTCAACTAACTCAAGTTGTTTTTCACTTAACTTCATTGAAGTTTCCTCTTTTCTATTTAGATAGTTCTATTCCCATTTTAAAAGCTTCCATATTAGCTTCTAAAAACTTGACCGGAATTCTTTTTTCAATCTGCGCCTTAACAGCTTCTTCACTAATACCAAGTCTTCCAGAACCCACCGCTACTCCTAATATAGCAATGTTAAAAAACTTAGATGATCCAAATTTTTCATATATTTTTTCAGAAGAAACTACAATACAATTACATTTCTTCTTAAGATATTCGATCATTTCTTTTCCATCATATCCTGTATTCTGAAGAGATTCCGTAACTGGTTTTGTTGGGTCTGAATTGACAATGACCATTCCATCCTTCTTAAGATATACAAGATTTCTGACCGCCTCCGCAGGCTCAAATGCAAGTATTATGTCAGCATTTGCAAATGGAATAAGTGGAGAATAAATCTCCTCGCCTACACGCACATGGCTTGTTACAGAGCCACCACGCTGCGCCATACCAATTGTTTCGGCTGAATGAACAGTATTGCCCTCATCCATAGCAGCTGCTGCAATTATTTTGGATGCTAGAACAGTGCCTTGTCCACCAACACCACAAATCATAATATCCTTATTCATTGCTTGCACCTCCTATAGCCTTCACTGGACAGATCTGACTACAAAGTCCACAGCCTGTACATAAATTTCTGTCTATTACAACCTTTCCATCTTCTATAATTAGTGCCGGACATCCTATCTCTCGGATACACTTTTTGCAACTAATACATTTCTCATTGATATCCATCTTCCCTGTTGGTTTAGTTATAGCTATACATGGAGATTTGAAAATAATAGCTTTTACTCCTGATAGACTCGCACACTCTTTAACCGCATTTACAGACTCTTCAAGATTTAAAGGATTAACTGTAACTACCTTCTTTAATCCTATTCCTTCAAGAACCTTAGCAATATCTACCTTATCCACCACATTACCCATCATATTTCTTCCTGTTCCTGGATGTGGTTGATGTCCTGTCATTGCAGTTGTTGAATTATCAAGTATGCAAAGAATCATATTTGCATTATTATATACGCCATTTACAACACCTGTAATTCCAGATGCAAAAAATGTTGAGTCTCCTACAAATGCAAATGTTGTAGCATCGCTTTCAACCCAGTTAAAGCCCTGAGCCATATTTACGCCAGCCCCCATGCAAAGACATGTATCAACCATATCAAGAGGCATCGCATTTCCAAGAGTATAACATCCTATGTCTCCACAAAAATAACTCTTTTGACCTTTCATTGCCTGCTTTACTGCATAAAACGATGCTCTGTGAGGGCATCCTGCACAAAGTACGGGAGGTCTGACAGGAAGATTTGGCATATCAGTAATATCAATTCCTGTCTCCTGCATTGGTATTTCCAGGAATTCACTCAATATACCTGCTAATAAATTGGTACTATTCTCTCCATTATGAGGAACCTTTCCATTTAACTTACCTGACACCTTAACAGATAAATGATGTTTACCAATAATCTTCAAGATATTTTCTTCTATAAATGGACTTAATTCTTCCAAAACTATTACTTCTTCAACCCCTTCGAGAGCTTGTAGCATAAAGCTTTCTGGAAATGGATAAGGTGTTCCAACTTTTATTAGTTTAATATCTTTGAAATTCTTAAGATATTCTTTTGTATATGCATAACTTACGCCAGAAGCAACAACTGCTTTTTTGCATTCTTTGCCTTCTACAATATTATATCTGCTCTTTGAAAAGTCTTCTCCTATTTCGACATTTCTGTTTTCAATCATTCCATGATTTATATATGAAAGTCTTGGGAAAATAACCCATTTCTTTGAATCCTTGATAAAGCCTTCGTATTGCTTTGGTGCATAATTCTCTGGTAGCTCAATAGATGCATACGCATGATTAACTCTCGTTGTTGGTCTAAATAGCACAGGAGTTTTGTATTTTTCTGAATATTCAAAAGCTTCCTGAATCATCTCATAAGCTTCTTCTACAGATGTTGGATCAAAAACAGGAATTCTGCAAAACTCTGCAAATCTTCTTGTATCCTGTTCTGTCTGTGAAGAAATAGGGCCTGGATCATCTGCCGATACAATTACCATGCCACCTTTAACACCCACATACGCAAGCGACATAAGTGGATCCGATGCAACATTTAATCCTACCTGTTTCATGGTAACAAGAGCTCTGGCTCCTGAATATGCTGCTGCAGTTGCAACCTCCATAGCTGCTTTTTCATTAACAGACCACTCAAGATGCACTCCTTCATGAGAATATTTTGAGATAGTTTCTATTATTTCAGAGGATGGCGTTCCTGGATAACCAGTTACTACATTTACTCCTGCAACCAAAGCTCCAAGAGCAATTGCGCCATTACCCATTACATACTCTTTCACATTAAACCTCCGTGAAATTTCTTTTATTTATTGAACTTTAATTATAATCCTTTATACCTTGTATTTCAATAATTCTGACCATTTTGAGAGCATTTCAACTGCCACTTGTATAAGTACTTTTATTAGTGTAAATTGTATAGAAGAAATAAATCATTGATTACAATAAAGAGATCTAAATATGAATAAAAAATATGCTATTTTTGATATGGATGGAACCATAGTGGATTCTATGGGGTACTGGAAGGAGTTAGCAGTTGAATTTCTTCATAGCAAAGGAATCTTTGATATAAGCGAAGAACTTTTAATTAAGATTCGACCTATGACAATGACTGAATCCTCTACTGTTTTTATAAATGAATTTAATCTTCCCCTGACAGTTCCTGAAGTCATCAGTGAAATGAATAGAATAATGACTGAGCACTATTACCATGATATTGAACTCAAAAATGGTATTGTCTCATATCTTGATATAATGAAATCTCGTGGAGTTCATATGTGTGTTGCTTCAGCAACACCTAAACCATTAATCGAAGCCTGTCTTAAACGTCTTGAAGTTTCAGATTATTTTGATTTCATCATTTCCTGTGATGAGGTTGGAGCAGGTAAGGGAAGTCCTGCAGTATACTATGCCTGCGGTGACAGATTTGGTAATATTAAAGCTGAAGATATTGCTGTTTTCGAGGATGCAATTTTTGCTGGACGTACTGCTAAGATTGCGAACTTTTATCTTGTTGGAATATATGATGAGATTTCTTTTGACACTTGGAATGAACTATCTGAGATTTCCGATGAAACTATTACTGACTGGAATGAATCAGCTCATAAGGAGATGCAATGAAGCGTTGTGTTATTGTTGGTGGAGCACCAATAGACAAATATCAGACAATCAAAAAATATATCACTGAAGATGATTTCATAATCTGTTGTGATTGCGGTTTAAGACATGCTGACAGCTTAGGAATCAAGCCTAATCTTATAACTGGCGATTTTGATTCTTATATAAAGCCTGAATCATCAGTTGAAACAATAGTACTTCCCTGCGAAAAAGATGATACCGATACTTTTTTTGCTGTTAAGGAAGCCTATAATCGTGGTTATAGAGATTTTCTTCTTATTGGATTCTTTGGCGCAAGACTTGATCATACACTTGGCAATATTTCAATTCTTTTATGGCTACACAATCATGAAGCCAACGCAATTGCTATAGATGATTACTCTGAAATGGAAATTGTATCCGATAAACCTGTAAAAATACCTGATTCCTTCTCCTTCTTTTCTCTTGTAACTCTTACAGGAGACGCTAAAGGAGTCAATATTTCAAATGCTAAATATCCACTAGTAAATGCTGACCTAAACTGTGAATATCAGTACGCTGTAAGCAATGAAGTTATTAGTGGAAAGGAAGCTTTAGTTTCTGTCCAAAAGGGTAAATTATTATTAATCAAAGATTTTTAAAATAAAAAAGACCTGATGGTCTTTTTTTATTTTTCTTTATATTCTATTTATTGAATATATCTCTATCAAGACTCTTATTCTGATGGGCAATAATTGTTGTACAAACAGCATCACCTGTAATATTAACAGCTGTTCTTAACATATCAAGAATTCTATCAATACCCATAATGAGCGCAATTGCTTCTACTGGAAGTCCTACTGCGGCAAATACCATTGACAAAGTAACAAGTCCTACGGATGGAATACCCGCTGTTCCAATTGAAGCTAAAGTAGCAGTTGCAATAACAGTTAAGTATCCTGTTATACCTAATTCTATTCCATAAGCTTGTGCGGCAAAAACTACTGCAACACCCTGCATGATAGATGTTCCATCCATATTGATTGTAGCACCAAGAGGAATAGTGAAGGATGAAATCTTTCTTGAAACACCCATTTTTTCCTCAAGGGTATCTATATTCATAGGAATTGTTGCATTCGAGGTTGATGTAGAGAATGCAAATGCCATAACAGGGAAAAACTTCTTAATAAACTTAAACGGATTAAGTCTTGTAAATACCAAAAGAAGAATCATATATACAATAAAGCACTGCACTCCAAGGGCTGACACAACACTAAGCATATATTTGATAAGTGGTAAAAATGCATCAAATCCAAGATTTGCAAATGTTTTTGTAAGCATGAAGAATACACCAACTGGTGCAAGATTCATTACAAAAGTAGTCATCTCCATCATAAGATCGTTACACTGATTGAAGAAATTCGATACTAAATCTGCTCTTTCACCCATCTTTGCCAAGAGAATTCCAACTAATAATGCAAAAAATATTACCTGAAGCATAATTCCATTCGATAGAGAACCAAATGGATTATCTGGAATAATATTTAATAATGTATCAGTTACACTAGTACTCTCTGCAACCGTAACCTCACCATAATTAAGCGCTCCCTGATTAAGTCCGATTCCAGGTCTTATAATACTGGCAACACCAATTGCCACACTTACTGCGAGGGCTGTTGTTGCAAGATAAAATACTATTGTTTTTACACCAACCTTACCAAGAGTTTTAGTATCACCTATTGCTGAAGCACCACATACGAGCGAACATAATACAAGTGGAACCACCAACATTTTCATTAATTTAATGAAACCTGTACCAATTATGTTACAAATTCCATTTACAATAATAGTGTCTCTTACGTAACTATGAGGAACAAATAAATTAAGAATAATTCCTGCAATAAGACCACCTATAAGTCCTATAAATATTTTAGTTGTTAAACTAATTTTTATCTTTTTCTTTTCTTTCACGAAACTTCAATACCTTTCAAATTATTTCTTTAATGTGCTTACGAAATCATCAAGACCAGCTTCCCAGTCTCTCATTTCATATATTCCAGTCATCTTAAGCATAAGATTCTCAAGCAATGTAGAAGTAACTACTCCTTCTTCATTTTTCTTAACCTCTTTCACCAAAGAAATATCCATGCCCGTCTTCGCAAGAATTGCCTTGGCAAATTCAGCTCTTGTACAACTTCCCTCTGAAGATGCATGATAAATTCCATATTCTGACTGTTCTATCAAAGAATTAATAAGATTAGCTAAACCTTTTGCGCTTGTAGGTGAACTGATATTATCTACAGCCGCCTCAAAAGGAGTTCCACTTTGACCTTTTTCATAAACATATGAGAAATAGTCATCTTTACCAAATCCATATACCCATGAACTTCTTACAATTAAATGTTTGGGATTTAATTCACGAACGTAATTCTCACCAGCAAGCTTTGATTTGCCATAAACCGTATTAGGTAGAGGAATATCATATTCAGTCATACCTATCTGCTGGTTGTTTCCAGCAAATATATCATCAGTAGATAACTGAATGATCTTAGCATTGACATGTCTTGCTGCTGTAGCAAGATTTCTTGCGCCAAGAGCATTTACCTTAAAGGCCTCTACCATATGAGCCTCACAATATTCAGCATTTGAAATGCTTGCACAGTTAATAATAACTGTAGGTCTGTAGACTTCCGCATGCTGAAGAACAGCTTTTGAATCCGTAATGTCTACATCAATATCCGTGCCGATAATCTTGTTTCCAACATCAGCCGACAATCTCCCCACAAGTTCGGAGCCTAGTTTTCCCTCTGCTCCAGTGATCCAAATAGTATTTTTCATTTTTACCCCCAATAATAATTTATCCTATAAGCGACCAAAGTCCTGCAAATATCAAAGCAGGAAGCATATTGGCAACCCTTATATTTTTGTTCCAGATTAGATTAATGCCTACACAGAATATTATGACTGAACCTGTAAGCGAAATGTTTGAAAGTGAAGCCTCTGTGAGCACTGGACTAATCAATCTTGCAAGAACCGTTACTACTCCTTGAAGCAACGCTACCGGTATCGCTGAGAAAATAGCACCCTTACCCATAGAAGCTGCCATTACCGCAATAATTACAAGGTCAAGAATTCCCTTTGCAATCAGAATTGAAGGATCTAGTTCGATTCCATCCTTAATCGATCCAACTATAGCCATGGCTCCAACACAAACTGTAAGTGAAGCAGTTACAAATGCATTTACGAATCTTGCATCCTTTGCATTTCCTGTCTTTAATTTCAACCACTCTCCAAACTTCTCAAGTTTGTCGCATAATTTAAGTAATTCACCTACTAAAGTTCCAACACAAAGAGTAATTATCATCATCATGCTACCCTGCGTTGAAATGACACCATCTTCAATTACAAACATTTCTTTCAGTGCTCCACCTATAGCAATAAATATTGTGGATACACCACATACTATCATCAAAGAATCCTGTATGTTTTTCTTTATAAATTTGCCAACCAATAATCCAGCCAAGCCGCCCACTACAATTAAAGCGACATTAATAATTGTTCCCAAGCCAGGCATAATTAATAAACCTCTATATCAAATTAAGTTTTCTCATTGCATTCGCAATTCCATCTTTGTCCACATCTGTAGTAACCATATCTGCAACGGCTTTGAGTTCATCTATTCCATTTCCCATTACTACTCCTATGTGAGCAAATTCAATCATATCTAAGTCGTTTGGACCATCGCCAAAGGCTATTGTATCTTCAACGCTAAATCCCTGGCTTTCGATATATTTTTGCATACCATAGGCTTTATTTATACCTTTAACAGATATCTCGCCACTAGTATCCACGCCTCTTTCAAAGCTTGTAGCCGTAACATCACATATATTTTCTAATGCTTTTGCAACCTTAGCTACTGGCCAATTAGATTGATAATAAAGAACCTTTTTATAATCCTTAAACTCCTCTGGATGCTCAGTTATGAAAGCATCACCCACAACGATTTTGAGTCTCTCTTCATCTAATCCAAGTCTGCCATATCTGTCATATATATAATCTTTGCAGGACTGCTTAAATCGAAGAGTCTTCTCACACATATACGCGACTTCTCCGCCAGCTTCGTCCAACACTTTTTGAATCTTTCTGACCGTTTCATCAGGCATAAATTCCTGATGAATAATCTTTCCACCTTTCTCAACCAGAGCGCCCGCGCAAGCAATAAGACCATCTGTATTTTCAAGAATATAATCAGTCATCTGAAATCTTGCTCTTCCAGAGCATATTACAATCTGATGTCCATTCTCTCTTGCCTTAATCATTGCCGCTCTTGCTGAATCAGGTATCAAGCCCTTCGAATCAAGTAAGGTTCCATCTATGTCAAAGAATAGAATTTTTGACATTATATATCTCCTTTATCTGCCATTTGTTATGGCATTAGTTTTTGATTACATCTTAATCAATTCGTATTCTCTTGTACCAATACCGAGTTTTTCTGCATGCTCGAGAGTTTCTCTCCAACGAACATTTGGATTAGAATTAGTGAAGTGATCACTATATACTTTCCAGTTTGGTTTAGCAAGGTTATCTCCAAGCTGAGAATTTCTAATTGGATCTGAACCCTGGCAGGCATCAACACAAGCCTGATCAAGAGCTACTGGATCGAATGAAGCAAACATACCAATATTAGGAAGAATAGGTGCATCATTTTCTGAATGGCAGTCACAGTTAGGTGATACATCAACAATAAGACTGATATGGAAATTAGGTCTTCCATCAACAACTGCCTTGCTGTATTCTGCAATCTTACAACCTAATACTTCATTAGCATTGCCGTTAGGATTATAGATAGCGTCAAATGTACAGCTTCCTATACATCTTCCACAGCCCTTACATAAATCTTCATTAATAACAGCCTTACCTGAATCATAAGAAATCGCATCTGAGCCACATTCCTTTGAGCATCTCTTACAGTTTTTACATGCATTTGCATTAACAACTGGCTTGCCCTGATTATGCTGATGCATTTTACCTGCACGGCTTCCACATCCCATACCAATATTTTTCAAAGCTCCACCAAAGCCTGTACATTCATGACCTTTGAAATGGTTGAGAGAAATAAATACATCTGCGTCCATTATTGCACGTCCAATATATGCTTCTTTACAATATTCTCCACCTTCAATTGGAACAATAATATCATCTGTACCTCTAAGTCCATCACCGATAATAATATGGCATCCTGTAGTTGTTTCATTAAAACCATTTTCCTGAGCACATGACAAATGCTCGAGAGCGTTTCTTCTTGAGCCTGGATATAAAGTATTACAGTCTGTAAGGAATGGCATTCCTCCTGCTTCCTTAACAAGATCTGCAACAGCCTTTGCATAATTAGGACGCAAATAAGCAATATTTCCAAGTTCTCCAAAATGTATTTTAATTGCGACAAATTTATTCTCCATGTCCATTGTCTGAAGTCCTGCCTTGCGGCACAATCTCTTCAATTTCTCTGGAAGTCCTACTCCATTTGTTGTTCTGAAATCAGTGTAATACACTTTAGCCTTGTCCATATTTGTCCTCCTTAAATGTCTGCTCCTATGTATTAATTATCTACTTCACCTATATGATACTTAGTCATTATTTCCTCACTAGGCGTATAATCACCAAGATATTCTTTTGCACTCTTAACTAGTTCTTCATAAGAAGGGTATGGTGAAAACGATACTCCAAAATAATTATTAATCAAATATCCTTTATCCTTACCATATCCAACGGCAAGAGCAACCTCTTCCTCTACTTCTAAATCCTTATTAAGTAAATATCCTTTGTCTATATCCATTAAAAGATACTTATCCATAGATTCTATGTATCCAAAACTAGACATATAGTAAGTGCCTGAATATATAGTCTTTTTCTGATTAATATCCTGAATATTATAAATCTCAATCTTATCATCAGTATATCCTATAGCCAGATACTTATTGTCCGATGAGATAGTCATAGCATCTACCAACTTATATCTAATAGGAATGATAGCAATAGGTGAATCTTCTCCTGTTCGATATAAATATAACTCATTAGTATCATAGTACATTCCATAATATTCACCTGTTGGTGACAAAACAAATTTAGAATTAAAAATATCCGTAATTTCTTCATCAAAAGTCACATCATTTTTAACTGAACCATCTTCAAGGCTATAAATATGAAATGTTTCATAATTATCCGTAATTCTAAAAGCTATAGTATTTAATATTTCACCCGGTACAACATATGAAATTATTGGTTCGCTTGTTCCGTCAGGATTTTTATATGTCATAGGATCCATTTCATATAATAATTCCTGCGTATCACTTGAATATACTTCTATCTTTTCTGATAAGATATAGAAAGAATCGCCTTCATTAACAAATCCAAAACCATACACTCTGGTTACTGGGATATTTTTTAATGAAGTGCCCTGCTCATTCTCTATTAACTTTACAACTGATCCATCAATCGTTGAAACCTTAAGAAGTGTATATTTCCCGTTATTACTAATAGATGCGCCATAATTAACCTGATTAAGACTCGCTCTCTCATATGTTTTTTCTTTAGAAATAATTACATTCGATTCACCCTTAAGTGTCTGGACAAATACTCCATTTGCAACAAAAGATTTGTTAATTTCTTTATTGAATTTTTTAGTAATAAAATCATACTCATCCTGTTGTATATCACCTATTGAATATGCTTCACATCTTCCATTATTATATGTAAGAAATATCTGACTAGCGTTAATAGTTAATCTTGCAGAAACAAGATTTTCATATTCATCAAAGGTAAACCCGTAATCTTTTATTTCCTTCAAGGAATCCTTATCAATTACCTTTACACATTCTTGATTAACAAAGGTAATTCCAATATTAGGCAAAAAACCAATCTCGTTTGTAGGGATCTGATCAAGATGATTTTTGCGTACAACCTTTCCTTTTTCATCCATCACATAGATATTCAAATCAAAAGGCTTTTGATAATTAATACCCTCATCTTTTGATAATATTTTATCTGATGTAATAACATAATACTCATTTCCAAAATAAAGACATTTAATGAGGATTTCAGTATCGCCTGTAGCAATATCCTTATCTATTTTTAATTCTTCATTATCAATATCATAGATACATATATTTAATTTACTTCCGCTTCCAGAATATCCAGAATAAATCATTATTTCTGACTCATTTATAAATCTGCATTCATATACTGCGCCAGTTCCTGTGTCTTCTTTCTCACCTGCACGTCTTGTATATATTTTATCTGGAACATATTCTCCGTCATTAAACACTTCGATTGTATAATTAGAATATATTAAATATCTATCTCCGTAATTAGATATGCTTTTGCCTTTTATCTCCCCTATACCCATATCTGTAATACTTTTATCTTCAACGGAATACATATTTCCTTTTCTGCCTAAATATCCATTTTCGTCATCTGTATATACAAAATGAGTATCATCAACAAATGCAAACTCACTATAATCAGCATAGTCTATCTTATCTATAATTTCTGCTTTTTCTACATCAATTACCCAAAGATACCCAGAACGATCACTGACAACCGCATAGCTGCCATTTGTTGATATATTAGCTTTATCCAATTCTGAATCAATATCCACTGAACCCATTAATGCATAATCATCATTAGGCAAATTAAAGCCTATACATTCATTAAGAATTCTATGGCACTCTGCTGAATACATTTCATCATCTGCAGAATCAGGAATAACGCTTAATAAAGCATATATAGCTTCTTTTTTTCTTCCTCTTTTTATCAAATCCTCTGCAGTATTCGCCATTGTCGCAATATAGTCTTTTTGTATTTTGACGATTTTCTCTTCTATTTCTTTTTTCTGACTCTCAAGAGTTTCATTTTTTTGTTCGATTTCCTCATTCTGCTTAATAATCATAGCATTCTGAGTCATAATCTCATTATTCTTACCTGCTAGATTAATCATAAAAATTGTGGAAACAACTGCAAATGCCATGAAAACAGAAGCCGCAATGGTCATTTTGGCCATCTTAGCTTTCATTTCACGCTCTTTGTGTCTTTGCTTGAGGTCATCATAATTAACTCCATAAATAGCTGCTGCAAGTCTCATTACAGCATCATCTATTTTCTTGTTAATCTCTTTTTTGCTTACACCTCTGACATCTGCTGCCAATGGTTCTATTCTTACAGTTTCAACTACCTTTTCACCTTTTTCATTAGTAGTCTCTATTTCGTCGATAACTAGTTCTTCTGGGAATGAATCATCTGGTTCGCCTTCTGCTAATACCGCAAGAATATGATCCTTACCATGCATTCTCTTGAAATTCGTAATTTCACTTAGGCACCACTTTGATTCAGGCAGTCTTGGAGTACAAATAACAATCAGGAAATCTGCTACCTCAAGAGCAGCAGTAATCTGTTCTGAAAGATTACTTGCAATAGGAAGCTCATCCTGGTCTCTGAAAACTCTTTCAATCTTGGTTCTACTTGCTTTTTCATGTAATGCTTTAGGAAGCTTGAAGGTCTCAAGTTTCTTCTCTATAGTCTTGGCTATATACATGTCAAGCTCTGAATGTCTATAACTTATAAATGCATCATATTTTCTATCAATCATTAATTTCCCCTACTATTACTACATCCTTTAGTATTAAAAATAACTAATACTACCCAATTTTCACACTCCGTTTTATTATAACACTTTTTTACTCTATTAGACACAAGAAAAATCCTTAAAGCTTTTCATTTATCAATAATAAAAAAGCATAATTCCTGTCTTAAGAATTATGCTCTTTATCTTCTACTATCTTTATTTCGTCAATTTATTTAACTTTGGATTTATCCATTATAATGACCATTAATAAAAGTATTAGCGGAAATACCATTCCAACTCTAAGTCCTGTCTGAATATTGTCACCTGCAAACTGTGTTACCCTTCCAACTATACCTGGTCCAATACTTCCTCCTAAATCTCCCGCCATTGCAAGAAGTGCAAACATTGCTGTACCTCCTCTTGGAAACTTCTTTGAAGAAATACTTAGTGTTCCTGGCCACATAATACCTACAGAAAAACCGCAGATTACACAGCCTGCAAGACCCATAGCTGGAATAATCGAAAAAGACGCGAAAGCATAACAGATTAAGCAAAGAATTCCTGATAAAATCATGAATCTTCCAAGTTTCATCTTCTCACCAAATTTGCCATATATCACTCGACTGATTCCCATAGTAACCGCAAACATACAAGGACCTGCCAAATCGCCAACACTCTTAGGAAGCTTAAGTGCTGCTTCCACATAAGCTGATGCCCACTGAGCCATAGACAATTCTGATGCCCCTGAGCAAATCATTAAAATTATAGCTACCCAAAAAAGTGGAGTTTTACACAATTCTTTTATTCCCATACCATTGCCATCTTCTACCAGATGCTCAATTGGGCATGTAGCAAAATTAAAAATATTAACAGCAGGAATGATCGCAAAAATAACAGCCAGATATTTCCAACTGTCCATTCCAAAGATAAAGAAAAATATGGTAGACAAAAGAATAGTTCCTACACAGCCCCAACAATAAAAAGAATGGAGCAAACTCATAGTTGCCTCTTTATTTTCAAAAGGGCAAGCCTCTACTATAGGACTGCATAACACTTCAATAAGTCCACTTCCGATTGCATAAACTATTACACTTAGTATTATACCAGCAAAAGGACTTGGTAATAAATCTGGCAAGAATGCAAGACCTATAAGTCCAAGTGCCGAACATACCTCTGAGGCCACTATACATGTCCTATATCCAATTCTATCTACAAACTTGGCACAAAATAAATCTACCAGGAGCTGCGTTAAGAAAAAGAAGGTTGATATTAAAGCAATATTTCCAAGTGAAATATTATAATCATTATGAAATTTTAAAAATAAAAGTGGAGCAAAATTAGCCACTATCGCCTGTGTGATAAATCCCAGGTAACATGCTATTTTTGTTTTCTTATAATTTTTCATTTTATTTCAAATTTCCGTTAAAATCTAAATCTATAGAATTATATATTAATCTCCAGAATAATAGGTGTATGATCCTGTCTTTCTCCTGAATCCATCATCTCTGACTTACTAACAAGCTCTTTAGCTCGTTCACTTACTAAAAAATAATCAATTCTCCAGCCCGAATTATTAATCTTGCTAGTCTTAATTCTCTGTCCCCACCAGGAATAAACATCTTTAATGTCCCCATTTATAAGTCTGAAAGTATCCACAAATCCTTTTGCTAAAAGATTGGTAAATCCTGCTCTTTCTTCATCTGTAAATCCCGCAGACATATGATTGGCCGCTGGATTAGCAAGATCAATTTCTTTATGGGCAACATTAAAATCACCACAGGCAATAACAACTTTTTTCTCATCTAATTTATGAAGGTATTCTGCGTAGCAAGCATCCCAGATTTGTCTTTCTGCCAAACGTTTTAATCCATCTCCCGCATTAGGTGTATACACATTTACAAAATAACAATTATCCAACTCTAATGTAATAATTCTTCCTTCAAGATCCATTGTATCTGGTGCACTAATCTTAGGTGCTGATACTTTTACATCCATAGAATTTTTATATAACATCATTGTTCCTGCATAGCTTTTCTTAGCAGGAGGTGCTGAACTTACATATTCATAATTGTAATCAGGAAAATACTCTTTAAGTACATCCTTTATTTTCTCAGGCATTCCATCAAACGGCAACTTAGTTTCCTGAATCGCAATCATATCTGCATCATATTCTTTAATCTTATCAAGCACTAAACGTGAGAGTTTTGCTCTGTCAGAATCCGAGGTAAGCGCTGCATTTAATGAATCTATGTTCCATGATATAAGTTTCATTTTTTCTTCCCTTCACTTTTTTATCATTAACAACTTTTATTTTATAACATTTCATAGGTTTTTTCACGAAGAATATTTGATACCAAAAAACCACTGGTCCATAAGAACCAGCGGTCTAAATACATTGATTTTTAATCTATTTCTCTACTAAGTGCAAGTGAACATTTCTTTTGCAACAGCATAAAGAGGGAAACATAACTGATTATCAAGTTTAAGTTTATCGTATTGATTACTCATAATAATTCACCTTTGTACTATATATGATATTTCTTCACTAATATACTGTGATATACAATCATAGTAGGTAATGCAAATAATAATCCTATGGAAACAAAAACTAACAACAACGAACTTTCAATAAGCAAACCGCACAAAATCAGAATACTGATCCAGATGCCACATGAAATAAACATAATACCATGCTTCCTATTCCAGGCACTTACATCAGTTATTTCCTGTTCACTAGGAGTCTTCTCAAATGTATAAAAACCACATGGCTTCTTGCTGAACAAAACACAAATACCTAGAACAAATATTACAATCGCACTAAACCCCAATATTGAACTAATTAAAATAATTCCTCCTAAATTCATTTGTTTCACCTTTACTATCTAATTGCATTAATTCTTTAAATCTTTATGTTTCACTGTGCACCATATTATCAAAATTCTATCTTGTAACATATATCTAATTTTTCAAACAGCAAAGCGGAACAACATATACACCATTATCCATCCTATACGCAACCTTATTTTTAGTCACCACCATAAGGAATGCTGGTTTACCTGTTTTTTCATAATCAATATCATTCGCAATATTAATTAAATTATTGCTCGCCTGGGTTATATCATCTTCAAATTTAACCTGATCCCAAATAAATGATATATGTTACCATCCACAAACCCTTACTCTTTTAGCCAAATATTTACACTGTGATTGTGATAATAGAATCTTATCTTCTCCGCCATGTATTTCAGAATGATATTCACTCCTTCTTGTTGGCAAATACTTGAGTACGGCATTACATCCAAAGCAATCCCCTGCCATAAT
>JAKSSD010000030.1 GCA_024403275.1 Lachnospiraceae bacterium | reverse complement strand
GGAACTGAAATAATAAATGATATAATTAAAACATATGATGGCTATTCAAAAGCCGAAATAACTGATAATCTATATAATGTTTTAATAGCATTAAAATTACCAGAATAAATATTAAGGATTAATTATGTCATTTTGTTCTATCTGTCCAAGACAATGTAATATTGATAGACAATTAAACAAAGGCTTTTGTGGCGAGTCTGACACGGTAAGACTTGCAAGAGCTGCTCTTCATTTCTATGAGGAACCACCTATCAGTGGTAGCAATGGATCTGGAGCTATCTTTTTTAGTGGCTGCAATCTTAAGTGTGTTTTCTGTCAGAACGAATCCATTGCTAATAACAATACAGGTATAGAGGTAAGTATTGAGAAGCTTGCCGACATTATGCTTGATTTGCAAAGTCAAAATGCTCATAACATTAATCTTGTAACTCCATCTCACTATATTTATCAAATAAAAAAGACCCTTATTCTCGCTAAAGAAAAAGGGCTTACTATTCCTATTGTATATAATTCTTCAGGCTATGAATTAGCTTCTTCAATAAGAGAACTAGATGGTCTTGTAGACATATATTTACCAGACTTTAAATATATGGATGATGAGTTAGCTGTTAAATACTCTAAGGCTCCTAATTATTCTAATTATGCCAAGGAAACCATTGCCGAAATGTTTAGACAGACAGGCAGCCCTTCTTTTGATGATAATGGCTTAATGACTAAGGGAGTAATTGTTCGTCACCTCCTGCTTCCATTAGCAGTCAATAACGCCAAGAATGTAATCTCATATCTTCACGACACTTACGAAGATAATATTTATATATCTATTATGAATCAGTACACTCCTATGACTGATACTCCTTCTATGAAGTCAGTAGCTACTCTCTATCCTGAATTGTTCAGGAAGGTAACAAAAAGAGAGTACAACCGTCTTCTTGACTTCGTACTCTCTTTGAATATCACTAATGCATTTTTCCAGGAAGGTGAAACCGCTTCGGATTCATTTATTCCTGATTTTGATTACACTGGAATACTCTAATTAACTCCAGTAGAACCAAACCCTTTGTCTCCACGTTCTGTATCATCCAAAGTCTCACTTAATTCAAAGTCAGCCTTTAAATATGGAACTATGGAAATCTGTGCAATTCTCTCTCCTGAATTAACTTCAATTGCCTCTCCACTTCCATTATGATTATGAAGTGCAACCTTGATTTCTCCTCTGTAATCACTGTCGATTACTCCAACCTTGTTAGCTGGCGCAAGTCCCTTCTTACAAGCAAGTCCTGAACGAGCAAATACCAATCCAACGTAACCTGTAGGAATCTCCATTGCAATCTGAGTACCTATCATTACAGTTTCACCAGGAGCAATTGCTACTGACTCATCTAAACATGAGTAAAGGTCTGCACCTGCAGCAAAATCTGTTCCATATGTTGGCACTATTGCCTTGTCGCTTAATTTCTTAATTCTGACTCTCATTGCAAACCTCTCTATCTACTATAAATACTTCTTAAGTGTATCAACCTTATCTGTCTGCTCCCATGGTAAATCAATATCATTTCTACCGAAGTGACCATAAGCAGCTGTCTGCTTGTAAATAGGTCTTCTTAAGTTGAGCATCTGGATAATTCCAGCTGGACGAAGGTCGAAGTTCTCTCTTACGATTTCAACAATCTTTTCATCTGAAAGCTTACCTGTTCCAAATGTATCAATCATGATTGATGTAGGATTAGCTACACCGATAGCATATGATAACTGAATCTCACACTTATCTGCAAGACCTGCAGCAACAATATTCTTAGCAACATATCTTGAAGCGTAAGCAGCTGAACGGTCAACCTTTGTGCAGTCCTTTCCTGAGAAAGCTCCGCCGCCGTGACGAGCATATCCACCATAAGTGTCTACGATAATCTTACGTCCTGTAAGACCAGCATCACCGTGTGGTCCACCGATTACAAAACGTCCTGTTGGGTTAATGAAATATTTTGTATTCTCATCAACCATTTCCTTTGGAAGTACTGCATCAAATACATACTTCTTGATATCCTCATGAATCTGTTCCTGTGTAACATCTGGATCATGCTGTGTTGATAATACAACTGCATCAAATCTTACTGGCTTGCCATTCTCATCATATTCTACAGATACCTGGCTCTTACCATCTGGACGAAGGTATTTAAGTGTGCCATCTTTTCTAACCTTTGTAAGCTGAAGGCAAAGCTTATGAGCATAAGCGATTGGATATGGCATTAATTCTTCTGTCTCGTTAGTTGCATAACCAAACATCATACCCTGATCACCAGCACCGATTGCTGCGATTTCTGCATCACTCATTTCATTCTTCTTAGCTTCAAGCGCCTTATCAACACCCATAGCAATATCAGCTGACTGCTGATCCATAGCTACAAATACTGCACATGTATTTCCATCAAATCCTGTTGCAGCATCGTTATAACCGATTTCGTTAACTGTTTCTCTAACGATTTTCTGATAATCAATTACTGCATTTGTTGTAATCTCTCCTGTTACAAGAACGAAACCTGTACAGCATGCTGTTTCACAAGCTACACGGCTCATTGGATCCTGTGCCATACAAGCATCAAGAATCGCATCAGATACGGCATCACATACTTTGTCTGGATGGCCTTCAGTTACTGACTCAGATGTAAAAATTCTTCTTTCCATTTTCTCTCTCCTTATTAATCTACAATAAATTATCCCTGCCATTTCGTCATTTTTTATCTGACCCAGGCATAAAAAAACCGGCTCCTAAGGGGACCGGGCATCGTATTTGTGTACCATAGTCCTCTTATTGTTCGAAATATCGCTCAGGTTGGCACCTTCCTAAAAGGGGTTGCCGTGGCTTCGTCGGTCCTATGTACCTCCACCACTCTGAATAAGAGTCTCAATTTTCATATTTACAATACTCGACATTAGCTTTTTTGTCAAGTTGAATAATTGACTTTTAGCACCTTAAAACATATAATTTATTTATATTTCTAACATTGAATTGTAGTGGATTTGCCTATGAAAAGAATCAAAACCAGTGAGCTTATCCCGGGATATGTACTTGCCGAAGATGTTTACACTTTCGGTGGTCAGTTAATCCTTCCAAAGGGATTAGTTCTGAACGACAGAGTTATTACAAGACTTGAATTTTACTCCATTCTTTCTGTACGAGTAGAAGATGAAATGAATACTTCTGAAATTGAGACTGAAGTCAATACTTCTCAGGAAACCGCTACTATCTCACCAGAAGATATTTCCCTATCTACAACAATTACACAGAGCAAGGATTACATCGAATTCAAGAACAACTTTGATGATACTCTTGAAGATTTTAGATCACAAATAAATAACGTTTTGGAATCCAATAGTGATATTAATGTCGACTCCCTGATGGGCAATACCAAGGCATTAATTAATCAGGCTAAGAATTCTTCTTTCAGTACTATGGATATGTTATGCAATATGAGACAGTATGACGATTTAACATTTGCTCATTGTCTTAATGTTTCACTTATCTGTAATGTTTTTGCTGGATGGCTCAAATTATCTGAAGAAGATACTAATATCCTGACTCTTTGTGGATTACTCCACGACCTTGGTAAATTGAAAATTCCTGATTCCATAATCAAGAAGCCAGACAAATTAACCTCTGACGAATATCAGATTGTTAAAACTCATACAGTAGAAGGTTATAAGCTTCTGTCTGCCAAGAATATAGATACACGTATTGTGAATGCAGCTTTGATGCATCATGAGAAATGTGATGGTTCTGGTTATCCTTTCGGACTTACAGCCGAGAAAATAGATTCCTTTGCCAAGATTGTTGCCATTGTTGATGTATACGATGCAATGACTTCTGCCAGAATCTATCGTGGTCCATTGTGTCCATTCAGAGTTATCGAATTATATGAAAACGAAGGTCTTCAGAAATATGATGCATATTTCATCATGACTTTCCTTGAGAATGTAAGTAATACTTATCTTCATTATCAATGTCGCTTAAGTGATGGGCGTCTTGGTAAGATTATATTTATTAATAAGAACAATCTTTCAAAGCCAATTGTTAAATGTGGCACTGACATAGTTGATTTATCCAAAGAAAGAGATCTTCATGTAGATGAAATATTATAAGGCACATCAAACGATGTGCCTTATATTTTTTACATTTTTTCTTTTGTAAATATTTCATTTTGTTCATGAGCGGCTAATACCATATGTCCCGCTTCTACCGAATGAGTGAGCCATACGTTACCTCCGATTACGCATCCATCTCCAATGAATGTATTACCTCCAAGTATTGTCGCTCCTGCATAAACTACTACATGATTGCCAAGATTTGGATGTCTCTTAATGCCCTTAACAAGGCTTCCATCTGGATTGGCTGCGAAACTCTTCGCACCAAGTGTAACACCCTGATATAATTTAACATATTCACCGATTACACAGGTTTCACCAATTACTACTCCTGTACCATGGTCTATGAAAAAGTATGGTCCAATAGTAGCTCCTGGATGAATATCAATACCAGTATTCTTATGCGCATACTCTGTCATCATACGTGGAAGAATTGGAACCTCCTCCTCATAAAATGCATGTGCAATTCTGAATATACTGATAGCTTCAAATGCAGGATACGCAAGCATAATCTCTTCAAAAGATTTAGCCGCAGGGTCACCTTCATATGCAGCCTGAACATCGAGATCCAAAGTTTTTTTGATATCATCAATCTTATCATATATAACCTTGGCTTTCTCTTCTTCAACATCTACTATAGACAACATTTTCTCTATGGTTGCAAGTGTATCACTCTTAAGCGCTTCCATAGATTTATATTTCATTGTTCCATAAATCTGTGGATACATTACGCATCTAATGTAACTAAGTAGCTCTGCTACCTGTTCTTTTAAATTGGCATAACCGTAACCACATTTATTAGTATTTTTCATTCTGTTTCCTCTATTTGCTCCAATCAGGCTTAAAAGCTGGCATCACTTCAAGCTTGAACAGATTCATCTGATGCTTTCTATCTATCTTACTCTTTATCTCTTCATCGTCAATTTCGCCTGTACGAATATATTTATCAAGAGTTGCATATGTAAATCCAAGATTGTCCTCGTCTGTTTTGCCACAAAGACCATCAATTGGTGGTTTCTCAACAAGCTCCTCTGGAAGACCAAGTAATCTTCCGATAGCCTTTACTTCCTGAACTGTAAGGAATGAGCATGGAGAAAAATCACCTACTGAATCTCCATATCTTGTTGAATATCCTACCCAGTCTTCTGAAAGATTACAGGTATTTGCAACTCGACCATTTACACTCTGTGAAACAGCATATACTGTACTCATTCTGATTCTTGGAGGAAGATTGGTAAGTGCCTGTGTTGATACATCCAAATCTTTTGGAAGCGCGTTCTTCAATCCATCAACTGCCTCCTTAATATTAACCACATAATGCTTAATACCAAGATGATTAACCAAAAGATAAGCCATATCTATATCCTGCTGCTCACCATTTGGCATCAGCACACCTATAACTCTGTCTTTGCCTAAGGCTTCTACGCAAAGTGCAGCAACTACAGATGAGTCCTTACCGCCTGAAATTCCAAGCACTGCATTGCATCCAGGACCATTTTTCTCGAAGAAATCTCTAATCCACTGAACACAGTCATCTTTAACTCTCATTAATTTATCTTTATCAAGAGTATTAGCGCACTGAATCATTAATTGCACCTCCATACTTTACAAACTTGTTTTAATTATAAAACCTGTCTTCCAAAATGACAACATTAGCTAAAATACAAACCTTTGTAGAAGCTCTACTACCAACACTGCCGCACAGGATGATACCGCTACAACCAAAAGTCCTCTCTCAAAGAAAGCCACTATTATACCTACAATAAGACCTATGGCTGCACTCCAAATATTATCTGTAGCAAAAAGAATCGATGGAATAGTCATTGCTGCCAATACAGTATAAGGAACATATGCCAAGAAAGATTTAAAGAATTTGCTCTTAACCTCTTTCTTCATGCAGATATATGGGACAACTCTTACTAAATATGTAACAAGAGCCATCACTAAAACATACTTTAAAAATATCAACCAATTCATGCCTTATTCTCCTCCTTGTCTTCCACAGGGAAAAATATAGCACCTAAAAGAGAAGCTACTACTGCGCAAATAATAATAGCAAATCCTGATGAAATCTTATTTATAAATGGAACATATTTAAATGCCAGAGACATCGCTATTGCAATAAATACAACAATTGTTATCTTCCATGAATGCTTCATCGGTGGAACAACAATTGCTATAAACATTCCATATAAAGCTACGCCAAGAGCACTTGTTATAATCGCTGGTAAAATCTCACCACATACACCACCGAGGAAGGTTCCAAGAGCCCATCCAAAATATGGTGCGATAATAACCCCCCAGAAATACTTACTTCCAAGCTTCTCTTTATGTCCCATTCCTACCGCAAAGATTTCATCTGTATGAAATTCTCCAAAGAATAATTTCTTAGGCAATGTCATACTCTTATCTATATGCTGCGACATAGAAATCGACATCAGGGAATATCTTAAGTTAATAACAAACTGGGATATAATAATCTCAAGTAAGGAACCACCTGAAATCATAATTGTAAGTCCTGCGAACTGTCCGGCACTTGTAACATTTAACATTGATATAAGTGTTGCCTGCCAGGCACTAAGTCCACTTTTTACCGCTAATATACCAAAAGAAAAGGATACCGCTAAGTATCCTAATCCAATTGGAAGGCCATCAAAAAAGCCTCTTTTAAAACTATTCATTCAAACCACCTCTAAGGTTCAATTGATTTATCTGCTTCTTAATGCATCAATCGGATTATATTTTGCTGCTTTTCTAGCAGGTATTATACCAAATATTACACCAATTGACATAGAGAAAATAGCAATTCCTAAAATAAATAAGATATTAAAGTCTGCAACTATTGACTCTCCAGCAACTTTTGAAATAATCAGGCACAGAATTTCTGCACCACCAAGTCCAATTATTGTTCCAATCAATCCACCTACTAAGGATATTGTAGCTGACTCTACGAGAAACTGTGTGAGGATAGATCCCGTTCTTGCTCCAAGAGCCTTTCTGATTCCGATTTCTCTTGTTCTTTCAGTTACTGATACAAGCATAATATTCATTACACCAATTCCACCTACAAAAAGTGAAATACCTGCAACCATCATAATAAGTGCTGTAACTAATGTAAAAATGCTTGTTATCTGTGAAAGCATTGAATTGTAATTCATTACAATAATCGCATTTTCACCAACACAATCATGTCTATTCTCTAGTAATATTCTTGTTCTGTCAGCCACCTCGTCTGAATGTTCAGCATTACTTAGAATGATAACTATATCATTAGGATGAATAGTAAATCCCATCTGTGAAGACAATGTGTTAAGCGGAATTTCTACTGTCATATCATAATTAACATTATACATTGCGAAGCTTTCCATTTCTTCGCTGGAATCATCTCTTACACCAATAATTCTGTAAGTTTTAATATATCCATATACTTCAAGGTCCACATTCATACCTATAACATCAGTACTACCGAACATTTTTCTTGCAGAACCTTTAGTTATAATCATTACATTTTCAGCATTATCGCTTTCTTCTTTGGTGAAATATCTTCCTCTGATTATATCGTAAGTACTATAGGTATCAGCGTTTTCATTTCCATATTTAATGAGTGCTGAACACTCTTTAGCGTTATTATAAGAAATATTTCCTCTGGTTGCACCCGCTGCTGTTGTTCCTGCAACATATGGAACCCTTTCTTCAATAGCTTCAAGGTCTTCCTGTTCAAATCCAAAATCACCATACGAGATAACTTCAATATAATTACCAGCAATACTGTCAATTTCTTTAGTAATTGATTTCTTAAAACCACTACCAAGACTGACAATCATTACTACTGATGAGATACCAATAATAATTCCCAACATTGTAAGAAGGGCTCTGATTTTATTAGCTTTCAGATTGAAATATGCAATTTTGCAATATTCTAAAAACTGTCCCATTTATCAATTTACTCCTGTCTTAATGCCTCAATAGGGCTTAACTTAGCTGCTTTTCTGGCTGGAATAATACCAAATCCAATACCAATTGCTACTGAGAATAACGTAGCTACCAATACAATTACTGGATTAATTGAGATGTTTACAGATATTTTTGCAATAGCACTAACTATTAGACACAAAACCTCTGCTCCGCCATATCCAATTAACACACCTAAAAGTCCACCAACAAATGTAATCATTGCCGCTTCAGCAAGGAACTGAACCATAATTGATCCTGTTCTCGCTCCCAAAGCCTTTCTAATTCCTATTTCCTGAGTTCTTTCAGTTACTGATACAAGCATGATATTCATTACACCAATTCCGCCTACCAATAGCGAAATCATTGATACAAATGCAATAAATGCTGTTATATAGCCAATAACCTTATTAATCGTTTCCATATAAGTATCAAAGGAATCGATTACGAATTCATCCTTTCCTCTTACATCATGTCTGGCTTCAAGAATATTAATAGCTTTTTGTATATCATCCTTTGAATCTGCTGCGTTGTCACTTCTTATAAGAATATCCCAGAAATAATCTCCAAAATAATCAAATCCGAATATTCTATTCACTGCAGAGTATGGAATTTCAATCTTAATGCTATCTTTATTCACGCCGTTCATCATACCCATAAGCGCAGAGCTTGTAGCATTTCTTACACCGATGATCCTAACTGTTGCTTCCTCATCGTATATGGATACCATCATTTCCTGTCCGACTACATCAGTGCTTCCAAAGAATTTCTGCGCATCAGCTTCACCTATAACACATACAAGGCTGCCATTTTTTACTTCATCTTCTGTAAAATATCTTCCATGAAGCATTCCTTTTCCATTAGTATCATAATTCTCGTAAGTTTCATTTACGCTAGTCGCAGTAAGTCTAAAATCGCCTTTAATTGAATACGCTTCTCCGTTAACTGATTCTTCCATAGTACATATATCAAATCCTGGAATCTTTTCACGAAGATACTCAATATCGTCCAAGGTAATATATTCATCACCACTGCAATAAATATATGTCTGACCTGCAAACATGCTGCCCATTTCTCCGTTGACAGCATTTTTAACACCACTTCCGAGACCTGAAATCATTATTACCGCTGAAATACCAATAATAATACCTAACATAGTAAGAAAAGTTCTGCCCTTGTTGGATATAATACTCTTGAATGCAATTTTAATATATTCAAAGAGTTGTCCCATTATATTTCCTCTTAACCCTATTCTGCCTTATCTGCTTCTACTGAAATTGACATATACTCACTAAGTGCTCCATTTATAGCTGCATTTATTTCATCCTGATCTATTGGTACAACTACAGCACCCTCAAATACACTACTTGATACATATGAAACTACTTTATCATCTGTAGTAATTCCACTGATTACTTCAATATCACCGTCTGTTGTAATACCAACTTCAACTGCTCTTTTCTCAACAATGTTCAAATCATTTACAATATAAACATAGTATCCATCTGAGTCGATATTAATAGCTTCTGATGCAATCTTAATACAATTATTAACTGTAGCTGTTGTGATAACTGCCTTTCCTTCTACTCCAAGGAAAATATTATCATCTGGATTTTCAACCTTAATAACTGCTGATACTGATGAAGATCCACTTGAACCAATACTTGCCATACGTGAAATCTGTGTAACCTTACCCTTATATTCATTGTCAAGAATAGTAATAACTGCTTCCTGACCTTCTTTTACCTTAGTAAGATCTTTTTTACTTAATGAGAAACCAATACTTACTTCATCAATACTTGAGAATGCAACCATTTCACCTCCAGTGATTGATGTTGTCATTCCTTCGCTTACATATACACCTGTTACAATTCCATCAAATGGAGCTAAAAGACATCCATTTGTGTATTTAGCGAGTTCATCATAATCGCTTCCAGATTTAAGAGTATTTAACTCACCATTCAAATCCCTGTTTTCCTGATCATACTGATTTCCAATAAGATTGGAGTATGATTCAGCCTGACTCTTTGCAGTTTCAAGTTTAGCCTTGTTCTCTGACAATGCTGCACTCGCGTCTGCAAATTCGTTTTTACTCATTTCCATCTGCTTCTGAATATTCTTCGAAATATTCTGTGATTCTGCAAATGCTGCCTGAACTACGTCAAGCTCCGCCTGCTGCTCATCTGTAAGAATTCCGCCCTGCATTTCCTTAGCAGCAAGGATTGCTGAAATCTTATCCCCAAGCATGCTCTGCTTAGTAGCTTCAAGCTGTAACTGAGTTGGACCATTGATATTTAAGAACTTATAAACATCACTTTCCTCATCATTGAACTTATCTACAATTGCCTGCTTCTCATCAACAATAGCCTGATATTTATTGATATCATTCTTAGCCTGCCAGTACTTATTCTGTGTATTATTGGCCTGTGTAACTGTACTCTGATATGAGTTCTCTTCAATCTTATCTCTTAACTCAAGCTGCTTTAATGCTACTTCATAAGATTCCTTATCAAAGATTACAATAGGATCACCCTTCTTTACAAAAGAGCCTAACTCAGCAACCTTATCAACCTTAATTGAAGCTGGCGCATAATAATGTTGAACATTATCACTTTGAACTGAACCAGTTACCTTAACCTCCTGGATAAGTTCTCCTTCTTTAGCATGAACAACTGTAACTGTCTGTCCCTTTGCTTTACTTGAAACTACTGCAATAATTATTCCAATTCCGATAATAAATACTAACGCAAGAATAATTGCTGCTATTATAATTCTTCTAATAATTTTCTTTCTCTTTTTCTTTTTCTGCTTGTCTGCAGCAGCCTGAAGCTGTGCATCCAAATCTTCTCTATCTAATGAAAGCCCTGTATCTTTACTCATTTTTCTCTTCTCCATTCAAATGTAAATCTATATCCAAATTTCCTTCTGGCTCTTTTATATCGTAATCTTCTTCCAAAGTTTCATTAACTTCAGGAGTTTCTTTTGCATTCAGACTACTCTCACCTCGTATTTCTCGGTCAATGTCTTCTCTGCTCAGATTACCATCATTTGCAGAATCAGAATCAATCTTACCATCCTCAATATGAACAATTCTTTTAGCCTGTGCAGCTATATCATTGTCATGAGTAATAAGAATTACTGTTCTTCCTTCTTCATGAAGCGACTTAAGAATTCCCAAAATCTCTTTGGTAGAGTGAGAATCCAGATTTCCTGTTGGCTCATCCGCTAGAATTATCGGAGGCGCCTGTGCTATCGCTCTTGCTATCGCAACTCTTTGCTGCTGTCCACCAGACATTTCTGAAGGTTTATGATTCATTCTGTTTTCCAGACCAACTTTTCTTAATGCTTCCTTAGCCAAAGCATTTCTCTCTTTCTTGTTTACTCCTCTGTAAATCAAAGGTAGCTCAACATTTTCAAGAGCAGTCAAATTGGATATAAGGTTAAATCCCTGGAAAATAAATCCTATTTCCTGATTACGTATATCTGAAAGTTCATCATCTGATAACATAGATACATCTGCACCATGTAACAGATATATTCCACTAGTTGGAACGTCCAGACAACCTAACATATTCATAAGTGTAGATTTACCAGAACCTGAGTGACCAATAATTGCCACGAACTCATTCTCACCTATCGAAAGGGAAACATGATCGAGAGCTCTTACGGCATTTTCACCAGGATTGTAAATCTTGCACATATTCCTAATCTCAATTAGTGCTGCCATTTCTATCTCCTTTTACATTGTTATTTTCTTAACAACCTTTTCTATTATAACACTGATTGCCATATTATCAACATATTGTGTCCTAAATGTATCCTTATTAGAATTCTTTTCTATTTATAGTAATAAGTGAAATCACAAATGACACCACCATAAGCAATATTGCTGCAATATTAAATATTCCAATAGTCTCTATTGGATTCTGTTCCATCCATTCTATCGCATTAAGAATTGGCTGTGGCATTGTAAATGTTTCGGTGATAACAAATTTCTTAATCCCGATAGCCACTAAGAATACTGCTCCACCAATAATGGCGACTACCAATCTGTATATTCTCGAATTAAAAACAATCGAAAGCATAAGAACCGCTGCTGCCATAACATTACCAATAATCGTTCCTATACCAAGATTTATTGCTATTTCCAACCTATCAATTGGTTCCCCTAACTTAAAAGCTAAAGCTAAACATATAGTTAGCATTACCACATTTGATAATATCATCATCACTATTGTTAGAAGATACTTCTCTATAACATAATCCCTTCTGCTAGTTGGAAGCGTTAATAGATAAGCTTTTACATTATTCATTTCATCATTACCACAAGTCATAGCAACAAGCGATACACTAAACAACGAACCCACTAATACCAGTATATACGGTGCATCGGTAGCAAATATACTCATTAATAAAGCCATTATGATTACTACAAAAACCAGCTTTGTAGTAAACATTAATCTTAAATCTTTAACTAATAAACCCTTCATTATTTATCCCCCTTGATCATCATTATTAACATCTCATCAAGAGTTGTTTTTTCTATTATCAGTTTAGGATAATTTTCCAAATAGAAATTCTTTTTGTCTGTCAAACAGCTATAAGAATATTTATCCTTTTTCGTTGCTAATATGTAATTCTTATCAAGTTCCTTATATTCTTCTTCGCTTGCCCTGATTATTGCATATTCTGAAATCAAAACATCAGTATCTGCATTAATGATTTCTTTTCCTTTGTCTATCATATAGATTCTGTCGCAGATTTTCTCAATATCTGAAGAAATGTGAGAACTGATAATAACCATACGTTCTTCATCCTCATCTATATATCCTCTTATCATTTCAGAAATCTCTTCTCTGGTTACTACATCAAGTCCCTGGGTTGGCTCATCAAGAATGAGTAACTTACTATTATGGGAAAGTGCAGCTATCACTTTCATTTTAGCCTTCATACCTGTTGAGTAGTCCGACATTCTCTTTGACATATCAAGTCCAAAGTCACGACATTTCTCATCAAACCAGTCTGACTTAAAGGACTTATACATTGCCTTTAATGTTGCCTTAATATCTTTGGCATTAAATGCTTCTGGAAAGAAACCCTCTGCCATGGAAACTGATATTAATTCTTTGTCTTTTGTTCGTAAATTAGTAATATCTTTATCATTTAAATATATCTTACCTGATTCTTTATGTACGATTCCAAGTATCGCTTTAAACAATGTACTTTTGCCCGCACCATTTGCTCCAACCAGCCCTACAATGCTTCCGTTTTCAATTTCCATTGATAAATCAAGTTGGAATCCTTTATATGATTTTTTAATATTTTCAATCTTTAACATTGATTCACCTTCTATTCCATAAGCATCTCAAACATATTTCTAATTTCATCATCTGTAAGCTCTATAAGTCTCGCCTTATTAATAGCTTCCTCAAATGACTGTTCTATTTCCTTAAGGCTCTTCTCTAGTACTAAATCCTTGTTAACCTCTTTTACATAGGAGCCTTTTCCATGAATCGTAGCGGTAAGTCCTAATGCTTCAAGCTCGTCATATGCTTTTTTTACAGTTAACGCGCTGATTTTTAAATCCTTCGAAAGTTCTCTTACTGAGGGAAGTGCATCATTCGCTTTGATCGTACCATCCGAGATTTGACTTTTTATCTGCTCAACAATCTGCGTATAGATTGGAATCATTGAAGAATAGTTCAGAATTATCTTCATTATTGCCTCCTTAAAACCCATATAACAGTTACTGTAAACACTGTATAACAGTTACAATAAACACTATATAACAGTATGTAACAGTTGTCAAATGTTTTTATAAAAAAAAAGTGGCCAGTTTAAACTGACCACTATCGCTATCTTTATTTTAATTTAGACTTCAATATGACATATACCATATATATAACAGCTGGTATTCTCTCAAACACTCTTCTAACCGAAGACACTATTCCGATTTCTCTTTGAAGCTCATAGTTTTCCAAAACTTCATTGAAAAGCGAATCAACTATGTTAAGATTATCTACCATCTCTTGTGTGAGTTTAATATATACAGACTGAATAAATATAGTTATAAAAAGAATCGCTAACGATATCAACAATATGTATTTATTCTTCTTAGCACATCCTGCAATAATACTTATTATCCATACTGTCAAAACCATAAATGACACTATTGCAAATGTTTCCAGATAGAATACAACAGCAGTCATCACACTGTCATCAAAAAACAGATATGAAACACATCCAAGAATCCACTCTGCCACCATCTGTATAAATATCGAACCAATCGAAAATCCAATACATCCTGGCAAAGTCTTTTTGGTATTTATTTTCAATCCAAAGATTAACCCTATAAATAATCCATAAAATAACAGGTTAACCACATATCCTAATATACCCATTCCAATCTCCTACATTATTGAATAATCAAGTTCATCAAGAGTTAGATTCTTGTTATAGTAAGGATCTCCCGCTTCAAGTTCTGAAGCAAAGGTTGTTTTAAATCTGTTAAGATCCTTTTCAAAATTCTCACCACTTCCGCAAACAATAAGTGGCTTATTATTACCTATAGCCTCTGCATAAGGATTGAAGACATTAAGAAGATTCTTTCTTCTTAATTTAAGACAGAAATCAACATCGTAGAAGGCTTCATTATACTCTTCATCAAATCCACCTACATTAACGAAATCAACAGCCTTCACCATTATCGCATCTTTACTTAATGCAGACACGTCCTGTACATAACAAAGCTTTCCCATATATCCAATATAATTCTTATCGAATCCATAATGAACTGGTCCTGCTGCCCTGTCTTTTCCTATTCCAATCATTATTCCTGCGGATTCGATTTTGCCTGCATCATTAATGATTTTTCCTCCAGCTGCGCCGACATCCTCTCTCATAACTATTGCAAGAAGCTCTCTGATATAATCAGGAGACTGCATTATTACATCTCCATTTATAAATAATAAGGCATCTCCTTTGGCATTTTTAGCAAGTCTGTTTCTCTTTGCCGCCTCATTTAATCCATCAAGATTACCCTCATATTCTGACTCTTTAATGATTTCTATATTCTCATATGTATTCCAGTTATTAATAGCTTCTATACATTCGGCAGTATCGCCATCAACAATAATCGATACCAAAGGATTACCTGTAATATCATATTTAAGTCTAAAAATTGTCTCAAATGCTCTTGATGAAGTAATACTGGTATTGTAAATATTCTGATTCTTTAAATGATCAGCAACTGCTCTTTTGGCAGCATCAATAGCATAAGTTTTGGCATTAATATTACTTGCAACACTTCCTGCATGCGCACGCCAGTAATAGTAGATACCAGGAATATGTTCAACCTTTTTGGCAAGACCTGTAAGTCTTAGAATCATATCATGATCCTGGCTTCCATCATATTCTGTTCTGAATAGTTCTGTCTCGTTTAAAAGTTCTTTCTTAAATACTGAGAAATGACAAATGTAGTTATTTGCTCTCAAATTATCGATTGCAAAATCAGGCTTGAAATGAACAGTAATCATATTATTAAGATTACCATCTGTAAATGTAGCCTCATCGCAGTAAATATAATCTGCTCCTTCGTCGATAGCCTCACGATATTTATAAAGGACTGATGGATGCAATACATCATCATGATCGAAAAGCCCTATATACTCACCTGTTGCCATTTTATAGCAGGCATTGGTATTGCCAGAGATACCTTCATTCTTCTCTAACTTCTCATATTTAATTCTTGAATCCTTATTTGCATAATCTTTGCAAATATCACCAACAAATGAATGCTCATTATCTGAGCCATCCGCAAGACAAAGTTCCCAATCCTTATAGGTTTGTGTAACTACAGAATCAATCATTTCTCTAAGGAAATTCTCTGGAGTATTATAAAGAGGTACGAGTATCGAAATTGTTACCTTCTTATCATAATTCTTGCCTTCTTCAAGCGCTCTTCTTTCAGCATTGGGGAAAGAACCTGTTCCCAATTCAACATATCTTTTCTTGAGCTTTTGTTTGCTCTTAATCTTTTTATTTACAGCAGAAATCGAACCATACTGAGTTACTCTCTTAACCTGAGAACGCACATATCTTAATGGCTTACTAAGCTTATAAGCTTTGCTGCCCTTAATTCTTGCGAGATTGTCTTCTGCTTCTTTTTTTCGATCCTCAAGTTCCATAATCTTCCCCTGAAGTTCGATATTCTTTTGCTTACTTTCCTCTAACTCTTTTTTTAATCTGAGTATTTCTTCGTTATCCATACTGTCTCCACTACCATTTATATTTCAATGGCTCTTCCTGTATCAGTAATAATCTCTCGAACATTTCCATGGTCTTTAGCATAAATCTTAATACTATATTCACCCGATGGAATATCAAGCTCAGTTTTCTGACAAAATCCTGATAATTCAGTACTATCTGTACCATTGAATCTGTTAGATAAATCTGACCTCAAAGTTCTCTTTAATGGAATAATATAACTTACTGACTCTTTTTCAAGAATCATATCAAAATCAAAACGCATATTATCAATTCCAGGAACCAAAGTAAATCCTCTTATCTTAAGATACTTTTTATTCCCTTCATCTTCTGTCATAAGCTCTTCAAAGCAGGTGTAAATCCAGCCTTCACTATCATTAGCTGATCTTGTCTGACCTTTAATTATATTGCTTCCCTTCCACTCAAATTTACCCTTTTGAGCTTCAAGTTCAAAATCTCTTGTTCCACCTTTATAAGGGTCACTAATCATATATTCTCTATGTCTTGAAACAAGAAGATTTCTCTCTCTTTTAAGACGAACTGATTTGGCCTGACTCTTAGCATCTTTTCCTCTGCTTACTGACTCATGATGAATTAATACTACATCATTTATAAGAACATTCCTGTATCCTTTTTCTGCAAGAGTAAGACAAAAATCCACGTCATTATAACCGACCTTCAGTTCTTCGAAAAGCCCGCCTGCTTCCTCATAAAGAGACTTTCTAACCGTAAGACAAGCGCCTGTTACAGCTAATACATTTCGATTAAAGCACAAATCACCATGTCCAGTATTATCGCTATCTTCCTCACCCATAAATATATGAGCAGGGCCATCCACTCCGCAAACAATTCCTGCATGCTGAATCTTTCCATCTGGATATAATAACTTGCATCCAACTGCACCTGTATTATCCCTTAGTGCATAGGCTGCCAAAACCTTCATCCATTTATTCCCATTAGCTTCTATATCATCATTTAAAAGAATAACTACTTCTCCTGATGATGCTTTAACACCAATATTATTCATATAGGAATAATTAAATTCGCAAGGTTCGTATATGTAAGTAGTTTTATAATTAGCTCCACTTAAAAACTTACTAATTATCTCTTTATTTTCCTCAGAAGAACCATTGTCCACCACGACAATTTCTATATCATCATCTGCTTTGATGTCAAGCTTTTCAATACAGGATAATAACATTTGTGGATTATCTTTTGATGGAATAATGACAGATATTTTTACATTTTTTTGAGGTAATTCAAGTCCAAGAATTTCTTTTCCCTTTTCCCTAACCTTACAGTATCTATCTCCTGAACCACTCTCTTTAATTCTAATATCTTCGTCTTTTAAAACCTCATAAGCCTTGCCTGATTGGTTTATCCTTGTCACTTTGTCTTTCGATGTTTCCAATCCCTTTGAAAACAAAACTCTTGGGATTCTAAGTATTGATTTCTCACCAGCTTTTCGGCTTGCTATATTACAAGCTTCAAGAATAAGTTCATAGAGGAATATATCTGCATTATCTTTTTCTGTAACCTGTAAAAGAGCTTCCTTTAGAATCTCACCCTTAACAATCACATTTCCCATATAGTTGTAAGAAACCAATGTATCCGGACTGTATTCAGGTTTGAAAAATCTGTTAAATCTTCTGGATGGAAAAGTCTTTATTATTTCATTTCCATCATTCGTAAATGCAAAATAATCCTCATCACCGAAACAAACAAGTGCATAAGGATTATTATTTATAAATTCAAAAACAACTCTTTCGCTCTCTGTAAGTAATTCTCCAAACTCTCTTATATGAACAATATAGTATTTTTCACTATCATACTCTAAATCTGTCAGATTATTATCAAGTAATTCCTGGGCACTTATACTCTTAACCAAACTATTAGTCTCAGCTAGTATTTCAGGACTTTGCACCCATTCTTCAATCTCTTTAATACTCTGATCATACTTATCCATGAGCATCAGATATTCTTTGTCATATTTATTTTTTCTAGGATATAATAATACATTCTGTACTATTTTTTTAACTGAATTTCCCATTCAAGCTCCTATTTTTTCAATTGTGAAAGTGTTGGCCAGTTCTGGTCTCTTTCAATAATATTGAGTTCCATTCCTTCTGGAATAGGCCACTTAATTCCAACTTCAGGGTCTGACCATAATAATCCGCCCTCATCATTTGGATGATAGAAATCGCTCACCTTATAGCAGAATTCCGCATAGTCTGAAAGTACAAGGAAACCATGTGCAAATCCTTTTGGAATGAAAAACTGCTTCTTATTCTCTGCTGAAAGAATTACTCCCTGAGCCTTACCATATGTTGCTGAACCTTCTCTCAAATCTACAACAACATCAAATACTTCGCCCTGAATAACTCTTACAAGCTTATCCTGTGGGAAATTAATCTGATAATGTAATCCTCTTAATACTCCCTTTGTTGAAGATGACTGATTATCCTGAACAAATACTGTATCAATACCAAGCTCCTTGAAATCATTTGCCTGATATGTTTCCATGAAATAACCTCTTTTGTCTCCAAAAGCTGTTGGAGTGATAATCTTTAATCCTTCTATTGAACAAGTTTCAACTGAGAATTTACCCATTTTATTTCTCCTTACTTATAACTAACATCTAAATCTACTCTTCCTTCAATACCATCAATCTTGCCGGAAGAAGTGTACTGCCACATCTGATATTCACCAGCATAAGCTGTAGTGGATGCATACTCAGCAACCCATCTCTTATGTCCTGACAGTTTCTCATCATTTAATTTATTATTAAACCAGTTTCTGGATGCATAAATACCTGCATCCCTGCCTGCTTTTTCTATTGTTTTACAGAAAGCATCGCACACTTCTGTTCTTGTCTGCTTATCTAGTCCGTCTGCTCTGCCATTTGTATTCTCTGTATCAATAAATATTGGATATTCAAGTTCTGTATCGCCAATAAGCGCAAGTACCATACTGGCCTCTTCCACAGCTTCTGTTTCATTCAAAGCCTGTGTGAAGAAATAAACTCCTACTTCTACTCCTGCCTCCTTTGCGCCCTGCAAATTCTTATAAAAGTAAGAATCTTCAACTAAAGCTCCTGTCTTGGCACCACGATATCCACATCTTATTATTACAAAATCAACACCTGCTGCCTTGACTTTTTCCCAGTCAATTTCCTTTTGCCATGCAGACACGTCTATTCCGAATGAAACTACATCATCGCTTTTGGTTATAGATGTTTTCTCTGTCTCATCATTATAAACATCTGCCTGTTTAGTATCTTCATCCTCTACTACAATATCCTTCTCGCTCACAACTGAATACATAATGTCTTCAAGAGCTTCATACTGAATAGTTTCATTTACCTGAATCGTAACTGCACCAGAAGATGTATAGTTTTCCGTATCACTAAGGCTCACCTCATACTCTCCAGGCTTAATTCCTGCGATGTAAATATAACCATCTTTATCAAGATCCTTATACTCGCCAACGCCTTCAACATCTACATAAAAAGAAACTCCTGATATTCTCTTACCATATTTATCAACAATGGTAATACGTATATCCTTGGCTACAGAACTGACTATCATTTCTGCTTTCTTTTTAACAGTTTCTGTCTTAATAGCGAAATTAGGCTGTTCCTCATCCAGGAAATTCTTATCCTCAAGGAAGGATTTGCTATCTGTATATTCAACTGTATTTTTCACTTCCTGCCCCTGACTCACCTGCGGTTTTATAGTATTAGTTGGCTTGGAAAAATCTGTATTCATTATAAGCACAATTCCTAATATAAGCAGCGCACTTAATGATGACATAAGCACGGAAGCAACCAATAATTTCTTATTCATTCAAATTAAAGTCCGTTTGCAACTTCTACCAAATACTGACCATAAGCTGTTTTCAAAAGAGGCTCGGCAAGCTTAAGTAACTGCTCCTTATCAATGAATCCTCTCTTGTAAGCAATCTCTTCAATACAAGAAATATATAATCCCTGTCTCTTCTGGAATGCTGCCACGAAATCTGAAGCATCAAGAAGAGCGTCATGATTACCAGTATCAAGCCATGCGAATCCTCTTCCAAGAGTCTCTACATGAAGAGTTCCTCTTCTTAAATACTCATTATTGATACTTGTGATTTCGATTTCTCCTCTTGCAGAAGGTTTAACATTTTTGGCTATTTCAACTACATCATTATCATAGAAATACAATCCAGGCACCGCATAGTTACTCTTTGGTTTCTCTGGCTTCTCTTCAATTGAGATTGCCATACCATTCTCATCGAATTCAACTACACCATACTCTCTTGGATCTCTTACATAATATCCAAAGATTGTTGCACCTTTATCTCTTGAAGCTACTTCCTTTAATACCTTTGAGAAGCTCTGGCCGTAGAAAATATTATCTCCAAGAATAAGAGCTACTGAATCATCTCCTATGAATTCTTCTCCAATAATAAATGCATCTGCAAGTCCTCTTGGATATTCCTGTATAGCATAACTCATTTTAAGTCCAAGTTGAGAACCATCTCCAAACAATTCCTTAAATACCGGCAAGTCTCTTGGTGTTGAAATAATGAGAATCTCATTAATTCCTGCAAGCATAAGAATTGACAATGGATAATAAATCATTGGCTTATCATATACTGGCATAATCTGCTTGGAAACTGCCTTTGTTAATGGATATAATCTGGTTCCTGAACCACCTGCTAAAATAATACCTTTCATTCTGACTCCTATTTATACATCTCAGCGTAATATTTCTGATAATCACCACTTGTGACATTCTTCATCCATTCTTCATTCTCGAAGAACCACTTGATTGTAAGCTTAATGCCTTCCTTAAACATTGTTTCTGGCTCCCAGCCAAGATCAGCTTTAATCTTATCTGGTGCAATGGCATATCTTCTGTCATGGCCCTTTCTATCAGTAACATATGTGATTAACTCCTTGTTTATGTGAGCCTTTCTTGGATCTTCATCTGGAAGCATCTCGCATAATGTATCAAGAATAATCTCAATGATTTCAATGTTTTGCTTCTCATTATGTCCGCCAACATTGTATCTTTCGAATAATTTACCCTTCTCCTGAACCATATCAATTGCCTTAGCATGGTCCATTACATATAACCAGTCACGAACATTCTTACCATCTCCATATACTGGAAGCTTCTTACCCTGAAGTGCATTGTTAATAATAAGTGGAATAAGCTTCTCTGGGAACTGATAAGGTCCGTAATTATTTGAACAGTTAGTAATATTAGCTGGGAACTTGTATGTATCCATGTATGCCTTAACTAACATGTCTGAGCTGGCCTTACTAGCTGAATATGGTGAATGAGGATCGATAGGTGATGTCTCATAAAAATAAGCATTTGGATCATCTGGAAGTGAACCATATACCTCATCAGTTGATACATGAAGGAATTTCTTATCTGGCTTAAATGTTCCATCCTCTAATTCCCATGCAGCCTTAGCACAGTTAAGCATAACTGCTGTTCCCAAAACATTTGTATTTACGAATACTTCTGGATTCTTAATTGATCTGTCAACATGACTTTCTGCAGCGAAATGAACTACTCTGTCTATATCATTCTCTGCAAATATCTTCTCGATAGCATCCTTATCTGTTATGTCTGCCTTGATAAATGTGTAATTATCTCTGTTTTCGATATCCTTTAAATTCTCAAGATTGCCTGCATATGTAAGCACGTCAACATTGATAATTCTGATATCGTTATTGTATTTATTAAACATATAGTGAATGTAATTGCTACCAATAAAACCAGCTCCGCCAGTTACTAAATAAGTTCTCATTTAATTCTCCTTATTAATTCAAAACATAATTAAATTTATTTTAACACATATGATTTCTTTTTACCACTTTTTGTATTATTCCTCCTTTCTCTTGTTTGACTATTATTATTCATAGACTTATAATTGATTTACGTCCGAAAGGAGATAATATATGGAACAATTAGCTATTAACGGCGGTAAGCCTGTAAGAGATACCAAATTATTCTATGGTCACCAATGTATCGAGGATGACGATATCCAAGCAGTTGTCGACGTTTTAAAAAGTGACTATTTAACCTGTGGTCCTGCAATTACCGCTTTTGAAAATAAAATCTGTCAGGTAACTAATGCCAAGTACGCAGTAGCTGTTTCTAATGGTACAGCGGCTCTTCATATTGCTTGTATGGCTCTTGGAATTGGTGCAGGAGATGAAGTTATTACTACTCCAATTACTTTCGCAGCCAGTGCCAACTGTGCTCTATACTGTGGTGCTAAACCAGTATTTGCAGATATTAATCCAAATACCTACAATATTGATCCTGAAAGCATCATAAAATGCATTACTCCAGCTACTAAAGCTATTGTTGCAGTAGATTTTACAGGTCAGGCAGTAGAACTTGATAAGATTAAAGCCATTTGTAAGGAGCATAATCTTTTCTTAATTGAAGATGCAGCTCACTCAATTGGAACCTTATATGATGGCAAACCCGTAGGCTCTATAGCAGATCTTACTACCTTCTCTTTCCACCCGGTTAAAACAGTTACTTCTGGCGAAGGTGGATGTATTACTACTAATGATGAGAAACTATACAAAGAATTATGCAGACTTCGTTCTCATGGAATCACTCGCATTATGGAAGATATGAAAAATCCTACTGATGACCCATGGTATAACGAGCAGGTAGAATTGGGCTATAACTACAGAATGACAGATATGCAGGCAGCCCTTGGTATGAGTCAGTTAAATAAACTCTCTCGTTTCAAGAAAAGAAGATCTGAGATTGTTCAGATGTATAATGCAGCTTTTTCGCAGATTGATGAGGTTTTTGTACAAGAAGAAATTCCTAAGTCCGATACAGCAAGACATTTATATATTCTTAACCTTAACCTTGAGAAGCTTAATTGTAACCGTAGACAATTCTTCGACGCCTTGTGTGCCGAGAATATCAATCCACAGGTTCACTATCTTCCTGTTTATCGTCACTCATATTATGAATCTTTGGGATATCCTAAGGGACTTTGTCCAAATGCAGAACATTTATATGAACGCATGCTGAGTCTTCCTTTATATCCTACACTTACAGATAATGACATCCTCGATGTCATCGATGCTGTTAAAAAGATTATTAATTTCTATCGCAAATTCTAATATAAAAGAAGGAACTTGAGTTCTAATATAATATGCCCCCTGTCAAGTAGACAGGTTAAATATCTAAAATGAGTGTTTAGTGAATGACCATACTTCGTATGAGGTATGGTCATTTTTCTATGCACACCATTTTTCTCCGTACCAGTACCTCTCTGGCACTCACCATGTACGGAGGAATATCTAATTTCC
>JAKSSD010000003.1 GCA_024403275.1 Lachnospiraceae bacterium | reverse complement strand
CTCTCCGTACTCCACTACCTACTTAAAACAAGTTGTACGGAGATTTTGGCTTTTCCTCATTTCCTCCGTACCAGCACCTCTCTAACACCCACCACGTACGGAGGAATCCCTCTTTTCCTCATTTCCTCCGTACCAACCAATTATCTTCTTAACAAACAAAGCGATATTCCATGTTCCCATGAAATATCGCTTAATTTTTGTTTCTTACGGGTAGTTGTAAATCTCAACATCCCTTTAAATACTATCATTTACAATAAGATCTAAGTAGCATTAACCTCTTAGCTATTCTTCCTACTACTTATCTCCCTTTAATTTCTTGAAATGCTCTTTAATCTTTTGCTCATATCCATTATCGCTTGGCTCGTAATATCTTCCACCTCTTAATTCATATGGAAGGTACTGCTGCTTCACATAGTGACCTGGATAGTTATGAGGATATTTATAATCAAGTCCATGGCCTAATTCCTTGGCACCTGGATAGTGAGCATCGCAAAGATGTGGAGGTATTGGAAGATTACCCTGCTCTTTGACTTCTGCAGTCGCTCCTTCAAGCGCTACAGTACACGCATTTGACTTTGGTGCACATGCTAGATATATTGCCGCCTGAGAAAGAATAAGCGACGATTCAGGCATTCCCACTCGTTCTACGGCTAAGGCTGCACTAGTGGCCACCTGCAAAGCCTGTGGATCTGCATTTCCTACATCTTCTGACGCGAAAATCATCATACGTCTTGCAATAAATGTAACACTCTCTCCAGCTTCCATCATTCGAACAAGATAATACTCAGCCGCATCAGGATCCGAGCCTCTCATGCTCTTAATAAATGCTGAGATTGTATCATAATGATTGTCGCCATCCTTATCATATTTAAGAGTACGTTTCTGAACACATTCTCCTGCTATATCAAGAGTTATATGAATCTTTCCATCCTCACTTCTTGGTGTTGTCATCATAGCAAGCTCCACACCATTAAGGGCTGGTCTTGCATCACCATCAGAAATGTCAGCAAAAAACTCTATCGCTTCATCTGTAATCTCTGCATCCATTGATCCAAATCCACGATTCTTATCATATACTGCAATCTTGATAAGTTCCTTAACGTTATCACGACTTAAAGGAGTTAATCTGAAAATATTAGATCTTGAAAGCAGAGCTTTATTAACCTCAAAAAACGGATTCTCTGTTGTCGCTCCAATCAGAATAACTGTTCCATCCTCTACATAAGGAAGCAAGAAATCCTGTTGTGCCTTATTGAAACGATGAATCTCATCGATAAATAGAATCGTCTTCTTTCCTGAGAAACCGAATTCTCTCTTGGCACCTTCAACTACCTCTTCCATATCCTTCTTGCCTGAAATTGTAGCATTCATCTGCTTGAATTCAGCCTGTGTAGTATTGGCAATAACCTTTGCAAGAGTAGTCTTGCCACATCCAGGAGGGCCATAGAATATAACAGAACTTAACTTGTCTGCCTCGATAGCTCTTCTAAGCATTTTGCCTTTACCAATAATATCTTCCTGACCTACTACTTCATCCAAAGTTTTAGGTCTCATTTTGCTGGCAAGAGGTGCCTCTTTTTTCAGTTTTTGTTCTTTAGCAAATTGAAAAATATCCATAATTATTTAAACTGATTTAACTCTTCATTATAAGAAAAGCCTGCATTTGCAAGCTTCTCTTTTATTTCATTATAATCTTCATCAAGTACATCACATAACTGTTCAAAACTTGAAAACTCATCTCTTAACTTGGTATTTACCACGCTAAGTAACATAAATGGATCACTCGGTAACATAATCTTCTCCAAATACCTGTTTCTTAAAATAATCACCTCGCTCAGCGAAGTTTTTGAAATATCCATAACTTGCAGCCGCTGGTGACAATACTACTGCCTCGCCTTCTTCTGCAAATTTATTAACAACATTAATTGCTTCGTCAATGTCCTCCACAACTACACAGTTGAATGGACGACCAGCCTCCTCGTAGATTCTTTTGCCTGTTGCATATGCACAGAGGAAGAAAATATCTCTTTCCTTCTTAATGAAATCTACTAATTCCTCATAGCCTATTCCACGATCCATTCCACCAATAATTGCAATCTTGATGTTTGGAATACTTTTACAAGCATTTATACATGCCATAGGAATTGTTGAAATGGAATCATCATAATAATCAATTCCATCCTTTTTGCCTATGAACTGAAGTCTGTGAGGAAGTCCTTTGAATTTCTCAATCTCTTCTATAACATAATCTTCATCTAACTTGAATGCTCTTACACAAACCATTCTTACAAATTCTGCATTCCACTGATTGTGCTGTCCAAGAATCTGAAGATTGAATTTCTTTTCTTCAAATGGAGCTATTCTTGCTTCCAAAGCTCTAGTCTGAAAATATGGAACATCACTACCTGCAAATACTCTGTCTCCAGGCACCTGATACTTGGTAATATTCATCTTGGCATTCGCATACTTATCAAATGTCTTGTAATAATCAAGATGCTCCTCGTAAAGATTCAAAAATATCGCAATATGTGGTGACACCTTAACTGTATTGAGCTGATGACAACTCATTTCCATTACAGCTACTGCATCTTCCTTCATCTCTTCAAAATAATCCAGGCAGGGAATTCCAATATTTCCTACAAGAATAACCTTCTTATCCAAAAGATTATTAAGTACATTGAAAAGCATACTTGTTGTTGTACTCTTTCCCTTAGTACCTGTAATACCTACCACCTTGTCTCTGTATTCTTCAAGAAAAAGCTCTGTCTGTGAAGTAAACTTCTCCTCTGGATAATCACCAGGAATACCAGGGCTCTTGATAATATAATCGTAATCATCAAGTGGTAATTCTTCTCTTTTTCCTTCGAATACATCGATTTTAGATGCATTACAAAACTGTTTTAAAAATCTTTCAGATGACTTGCCTTCAACACCATATCCCCAAATGAGAACTGATTTAGAGGCAAATTTCTCAACTATACTCATTTCTTTCACACTCTGTTATTAGATTTAGGTATCCATTCCTATTTAAACATTTTCATCTTAACGAACAGAATTGCAACTAAAATACTAAGGATTATAGAAACAATAATGATAATTAAGAATCCCCAAGGGCTTTCTGCAGCTGGCATTCCTACTAAAGCAACGTTCATACCATATGCAGAGAAAATCATTGTAGGTACACTAAGTACAATTGTTACGATTGCTAGTGTCTTCATTACAACATTCATATTATTGGAAATAATGGAAGCGAATGAGTCTGTCATTCCTCCAATGATACCTGTATAAATACTAGCCATTTCGATAGCCTGTTTATTTTCGACGATAACATCTTCAAGGAGCTCCTCGTCCTCTGGATACTTCTTGAAACGCTCATTCTTAAAAAGCTTCTCCATAACAACTTCGTTTGATCTAAGAGACGTAGTAAAATAAAGCAAACTCTTTTGTAATTTAAGAAGCTCCAATAATTCGGAGTTCTGAGTTGCTTCATGGAGACTGTCCTCAACAATTTCACTTTTCTTTTCAATACTACGAAGATATAAAAGATACAAAGACGCTGTTTTGTATAGAATCTGCATCACAAATCTTGACTTCATACTTGTCTGAAAATCTTTTACACTTCCTCGCTCGAAAGCCATAAGTATAGGAGTCTCTTCAAGACATACAGTAATGATAGTCTTCTTGCATACAAATATAGAAAGAGGCAGCGTATCATATAATTCATTCTCATCTGACTCAACCAAGGTTGGAATATTAACCAAGACCATTGTATAGTTATCCTCAGACTGAATACGTGAACGCTCGTCTGTATCGAGTGCTGATCTTAAGTCATCAGCATCAATTGAAAATTTTTCAGAAATGTCATCAATCTCATCCTTGGTTGGCTTAACCATATTAACCCAGCATCCATCGCAAGGTGAATCTATTTCATCAACATTCCTGCCATTTGATAAATAATATTTAACCATAGCATTCTCCTCACGCCAACAGGGGCGAGAGTACATACTATCCCCTATCAGCTCATTATATTCATCTTGTTTTCATGATAGGGACCAGAGTCCATTAATAGTGTACCTCCTGTAATTAAATAATACCTAGATAAGTATATTTCTACCCCTTATAAAAGTCAAGTTACGAAAGCTTCTTAGGAGTACTTTCGATGGCGTATACAACGCCTTCAATTTCAGAAATTTTCGTTAAAATATCTGCATATTTTTCTGTCTGTTCAATAGGGAAAGTAACCTCTATTCCTACTGCACTTTTCATAGCACTTCTTGGTGCTACAACAAGGAAATTATGTGCGCCAAATCTCTCCTCAATTATTTTTACAAATGGGTTAAGAACATGTGCATCTTCTAACTCTATAAATATTTCAAGAGACTTCTTTCTCTCTATTTTTTCACTTTCAAAATGGAATAAGGCAGTTGTCGAAATGAGGATAAGTAATGCGCAAAGAATCGCTCCTATATAGAAGCCAAATCCACATGCGATTCCCATTACACCAGTTGCCCAAAGACCTGCAGCTGTAGTAAGACCAATGATATGATCTCTGCCCTTTACAAGAATCGTTCCCACACCGAGGAAACCTAGGCCAGAAATAACCTGAGCAGCAATTCTGGCTGGATCTGATGAATATCCAAGCGTAAATACAAGATGTTCTCCTATCAAAGAAGTCATACACGCACCAATGCAGACAAGTATGTGTGTTCTAAAACCTGCCGGACGTCTATATTTTTCTCTTGTTATACCAATACTTCCACCAAGTACCATAGCTAAAACAAGCCTGATAAGGATTTCAACAATCCTGTACTCTTTAATAAACTCCAATACAATACCCATAATATCCACCCCCGATTATGAGATATAAATTTAATCTATTATATCATAATAGAGTCTTATAAAATACTAGCTTTTCTTATAAAATTTACCCTCTAAATTTGTTGACATAGCATATCATCTTTAGGTATATTTTTCATTGAAAGGCAGGTTATCTTTATGGAAATCGAAAGAAAATTTACTATAAATAAACTTCCTGATCTGACTGAATATGAGGTCAGGGAAATTGTGCAGGGCTACCTTTGTACTGACCCTGTTGTACGTGTCAGAAAAGACGGCGACAGATATTATATGACTTATAAAGGAAAAGGCTTCCTTGCAAGAGAAGAACATAACCTCCCTTTAACCAAGGATGGCTATGAGCATATGATTACCAAATCTGATGGTATCATTATTAAAAAGAAAAGATATTTAATTCCATATCTTTCTCATACGATAGAGCTTGATATTTTCGAAGATGATTTAGCTCCACTTATTATTGCTGAAGTTGAATTTGATACTCTCGAAGAAGCAAATGCTTTTGTCAAACCTGATTGGTTTGAAGAGGATGTAACTGAAGATCCATCTTATGCAAATGCTAATTTAAGCAAAAGAAAATAACAAAAACGGCCTTCAAATGATTTGATTAATTCATAATACAATTAATCATTTATCAAATGAAAGCCGTTTATTTTTATCCTCTGATTTCTACTTTCGGGCCACCCTTACCATCGATATAATCTCCTGTAATTGTAACTCGTCCAATATTATCATCCTTTGGAATCTCATACATGATATCAAGCATAAATTCCTCAATGATTGCTCTCAATGCTCTGGCACCAGTATCACGCTTTGACGCTTTTCTTGCAATTGCTGCAAGAGCAGAATCATCAAATACAAGATCAACCTCATCCAAAGCAAGGAGTTTTTGATACTGCTTAAGAATAGCATTCTTAGGCTCCTTAAGAATCTTAACAAGTGCTTCTTCGTCAAGGCTGTCAAGAGGACAGATAATAGGAAGACGTCCAACGAATTCAGGAATCATTCCATACTTCTTAATATCTTCTGTTGTAACCTTGTGAAGTAAAGTCTTATCCTTATCGTATTTATCCTTTAATTCACTGTTAAATCCAATGCCTGCCTGCTTGGTAATTCTAGCCTTAATAACCTCTTCAAGGTCAGGGAAAGCACCACCGCAGATGAATAAAATATTTCTTGTATTAACTGTTGTCATTGGAACCATTGCATTCTTGCTTGTGGCACCGATTGGAACCTCAATTTCTGCACCTTCAAGAAGCTTAAGCATTCCCTGCTGAACCGATTCACCTGAAACATCTCTATGATTGCTATTTGGCTTCTTAGCTAGCTTATCAATTTCATCTACGAAAATAATACCACTCTCAGCCTTATCTACATCATTATCTGCAGCTGCAAGAAGCTTTGAAACAACACTTTCGATATCATCACCAATGTAACCAGCTTCTGTAAGAGCAGTAGCATCTGCAATAGCAAGTGGTACATTTAAAAGCTTGGCTAAAGTCTTAACAAGATATGTTTTACCACAACCTGTAGGACCAAGCATAAGAATGTTTGATTTCTCAATTTCTATCTCATCCATAGTATCTGTAGCAACTCTCTTATAATGATTGTATACAGCTACTGAAAGAATCTTTTTAGCCTCTTCCTGTCCAATAACATACTCATCAAGCTGAGCCTTTAATTTATGAGGAGCAGGAATATCTTCAAGCTTAATAATAGGAACCTTCTTCTCGCCTGGTTTTCTCTTTTTAACCTTTGTACGTGGATTCATTCCTCCACCCATAAGGTCATTTAGATTAAGGAAAAATGTACCCTTTGGCTTACCTGGCCCATTCTCTTTTTTCTCATCCTCTGAATCTGCATCTGCATCATCTGCTTCAGCATTTTCTGTCTGTTCTTTATCTTCAAGCTTACCATCTGCTCGTAGCATTTCTGGAAATTCAACATCATTTGGAAAATTCATAAACATTGAAGGATCCATATTTAGCATATCTTTATAAGGTGACTGATTAATCATATCTGTACTTCTTTGAAGACAATCCATACAGATACACATAGCATCAGACATCTTTAACATTTTCCCAGCCACACCTTCTGTTCTGTGACAAAAAGAACAAATCTCTTCGTAATCGCTCATTTACTAACTCTCCTATTCTTCAAATTATTGAATAGTCTCAAGATCATCTCTTCCCTGCAATGTAACCTCAATCTTATATTCTACATATGCAGTTCCATCATATCTTTCGTATGTAATCCATACCTTGCTTCCCTTTTTGTATGAAGCTAAGTATTTCTTAAATTCTGCTAAAGAAACAATTGAGTCGCCCTCAAATTCTGTTATAATATCACCCTTCTTTAAACCAGCTGTATCAGCTGTTGCTCCTGGAACAACCTCTGAAACGTAAATACCTCTTGGAATAGCTACGCCTTCGTTTGTATAAAGACCTGCTGAAACCTCCATACCAGAAATACCAAAGTATGACTGCTCTTCTGGAGGAAGTTCTTCAAGAGCTTCTTTGTTCATAAGTTCTCTGATAATAGGATCTGCTTCGTTGATAGGAATTGCATATCCCATACCTTCAATCATTGAACCAGCAAGTTTATCAGAGTTAATACCAATAAGCTCACCCTTCATATTAATCAAAGCACCACCTGAGTTACCAGGGTTGATTGCTGCATCTGTCTGAATAAAGTTTCCAGTTTCGCCAGTCTCTGTAACAATTTCTCTGTTAAGAGCACTTACAATACCTGTTGTAACTGACTGTCCATAGCCTAAAGCATTACCGATTGCTACTACTGATTCACCGATAAGAAGATCATCTGAATTACCGATTGTTGCAATAGAAATCTTATCAATTGTACCCTCTGGCATCTGTGTTAAATCTACAGCTACTACAGCGAGGTCCATAGATACTTTCTTACCCTTTACAACAGCCTTAGCTTCTGAATCATCACAGAATCTAATAGTAATATCCTTACCATCCGCAATAACGTGATAGTTAGTAGCAATAAGAAGTTCTGTATCACTCTGGCCAACAATAATACCACTACCTGCTCCTGTACCTTCCTGAACTGTACCATAGTATTCATAATCAGCAACAACTATAATCTGAACAATTGATGGCATACACTTCTCTGCAACCTCAGGAACTGTAAGTGTACCATTTTCAATAACGATATCCTCTACCTCATTGATTACAATTGCTTCTTTAACTTCATCTGGTAAAGTAGCATTTGCCTGAATAATCAAATTGTTTTTAGCATCATTATTTGCTGCCACATTTTTCTCGAGAATAGGCTTAAATAATCCGTTTGATGCATAAGTTATTCCTAAGAAGCAAAATGATGATACTACACCAAATATAATTGCAAATAATATAACTAAAAGGCCTGTAAGGAAACAACTTCCCTTCTTTTTCTCTGTATTCATGATAGAAAACTCCTTTCTTTCACGCTAAATATCTTCTTTAGTAGTTTTGTTTTCTTTATTCTCTGTATTATTTTCTTCTTTTACCTTTTCGTTCGTATTTTTAGCCTCTGGGTTTGCTTTAATTTCCGATAATCCAGATCTGTCTATCATCTTATCCTTTGGACGAACCTTTATCTCATCACGAATAGTAGATTTTCTAATCTCTCCATTATATCGGTTCTCTTCTCTGGAAGCCTTATGAATCTTTCTACCATCTACTCTCTCTGACTCAGCAATACCATAGCCTGTATTATAATTCATCTTTATGTTTTTTTCATAAACATCCTGACGAACCCAGTACTCTGGCAAAGAAGTCATTCTGAGTATTACCCACTTAGGAAGATGCTGGTAATGCAAACCGCATCTGTATCCCATAAACTTAAATCCGCTGTTAATTATAAACTTTGGAATTAAAAGATATTTCTTTCTCTTCTTGAGGTGTTCAATTGTTTTCTTAACAAGCTTCATTCCTTCATCTGTTGATGATACTCTCTTAAAAATCTCAGGATGCTCTGCCTGTGAAACACCTAAATCAAAATTTCTCTTAAATAAAGCAATATTGCCGTAATCATGTGAATGAATTACCTCTGCACTTGCTGTATAGGCAATCTTCTTGCCTGAATCAATGGCTTTAGCAGCATATACCATATCTTCATTAAAAATGGCATATTCTTCGAATCCACCAAGCTTGTCATACACTTCACGATTATATGCAGCGCAGACATTTGAACAAAAGAATGTTTTAATTCCAAGCTGGTCTATATCTTTTACGCTTTTGAGCTTCGATTTTCTGGGATAATTAAAATTTCTTGTAAATTTTTCTATCTCATTTGAGCTCTTCTTCGCAACCTGTCTTGCATAAGAAACCACAGCCTTATCAGATAATAATGGTGAAATAAGATTTTCAACCATTACTTCATTCTTTGGCACAGCATCATCAGTCATCATGATGAAAATCTCAGCATTCGATCTGACAACGCCCTCACGTCTTGTTCGGCCGTGATTAAATTCTCTTTTTGAAATATGAGCCACATGAAGATTCTCATACTTCTTTTCACCTGAATGATTAAAAAGCCAGTCCGTATAATATTTTTCTTCTGTATTAATAACCCAGATTTTATTAATTGGGTATGACTGTTTTTCCAGCATATCAAGGAGTCTTGTATAAGACTCGCCCGGTTTATATGTAGGAATAATCACGTCTACTTTTGGATTCTGAATCATCTTTGACTCCTATAAAATACAAAAGGTCTCCATACTGGAGACCTTTCATTTATTATCTTCCCAAATATGGGTTTGTATCACTTGCAACCTTATCGCTAATGGCAGTAACAGTCTCTGAAGGTGTGTACTCGATATCTGGATAGAGGAATTTGTGTAAATCTTCTACATTTGATTTCAAGTCTAAAGGAATAACACAGTCACCCTTTGGTCCAATCATACCTGTTGTAATCTTATCTTCAAATGGGAATCCCTTTGAATCAACTATTGAATATTTGTTAACCTCAGATGCCATTGGGATAATGTCTTCATTAAGGTCCATATTTGTTGCAATACACTTTAAGATTTTCTCATCACTAACAATCTTTACAACTGTTGCAGGGTCCATTCTCTTAGCCTTGTCAACAATCTGCTGTACTACATCTCTCTGTCTCTCAGTTCTCTTGAAGTCGCTACCTGCTGTATAACGGATACGGCAGTAAGCAAGTGCCTGATAGCCTGATAATGTCTGCATACCTGTCTCTGTTACAGGAATATAGTCATCTGTAATAACTGTATTTGTCTCTGTTGAATACATTGATGCCTGATAGTCATTAAGGAATTTGATCTCATTCTGCTGAATATCAATGTCTACACCACCAACTGCATCTACTGTTCTCATTACACCATCGAAACCTACAGTTATGAACTTAGTAATGTAAAGGTCAAGGTTCTCATTAAGCATATTGAGAGCCTGTTCTGGACCGCCGTATGCATATGCTGCATTACACTTCTGATATGAAGGTTTCTCCATTGTACCAATGTTAAGGTAAGTATCACGATATACACTACAAAGTCTTGCTTCACCTGTGTCATTATTGATAGCACAAATGATAATTGTATCTGTTCTTGTACCCTTCTGAAGTGTGCCATTACGAGCATCTACACCGAAGAATGCAAGTGTTGTATATCCTTTTCTTACTTCCTGAACTACCGGATCGTCCTCTGGTACGTTAATTACGATATCTGCATCTGGTAAATCAATCTTTGTTACACCAGTCTGTTCATCAGTTGTTCTGAATACAAATACCAAAATAATAATTACAGCTATAAGAACTACTGCCTCAACCCCTATAATGATATTTCTCAGAAGCTTATTATTCTTATTCTTCTTTTTTCTTGAGCCTGTATTAGGTCTCTTTCCCCTATTATCAGCCATAATATCTCCTACTTATCAGTAGCCTCCTAATATGCATTTTTATTGATGAATCCCTTAAGGAATGTCAACAGAATAATCTGTATATCGAGCCATATACTCCAGTTCTCGATATAATAGATATCATATTCTACTCTCTTCCTAATTGAGGTATCACCTCTATATCCATTAACCTGAGCCCATCCTGTAAGACCTGGTCTTACCTGATGCTTAACCATATATCTTGGAATCTCCTCCTGGAACTGCTCTACGAACTGAGGTCTTTCAGGTCTTGGTCCAATTAGAGACATGTCTCCTTTTAATATGTTGAAGAACTGAGGAACTTCATCAAGACTAGTCTTTCTTAAGAATTTACCAAACTTAGTAACTCTTGGATCATTCTTAGTTGTCCACTCTTTCTCTTCTTCTTCAGGTTTCTGTTCAATCATTGTCCTGAACTTATACATCTTGAAAGTCTTATTATGAAGTCCGACTCTCTCCTGTACAAATATTACCGATCCGCCGCTTTGTGCCTTAATAACAATAGCTGAAACAATCATAACAGGTGCAAATACGATAATCGCTACGATAGCTCCTATTATGTCTATTGCTCTCTTAATGTACCAGTTAAAGGTACTGGTAAGTGGCACGTGTCTAATATTAATAACTGGCAAACCAGATAAATCTTCAGTATATGGTTTTGAAGGAATAACTGAATTGTAATCAGGAATAAACTTGGTATGTACACCAAACTTCTCACAGATTCCTACAATTTCCTCAAGTCTCTTATAGTTATTAAGAGGAAGGGCAATTGCTACTTCATCCAAATGATTTTGTGGAAGAACATATTCAAGATTATCGATTCTTCCCAAAACCTGTATTCCTTTATAATAAGTTCCCGCAGGTACACTATCATCAAGAATTCCTCTGATGCTATATCCCCACTGTGGATTAACAAGCACTCTGTCGATATATTGCTCGCAGGCTCTTGAGTAACCAACGATTACTACCTGTTTTGCGTTATATCCCTTCTGTCTGATATATGCTAAACCTTTTCTAACTACAATTCTGTATGCTGTCATAAGAATTGTATTAGTTATTGCAAATACACCGATTATTGAACGAGAATAATCCGGCTGCTTAACCAGGTACAAAACAACCAGGAAAAGCATTGCGCCAACCACATTAGCTCTAATTACATCTGCTATATCTCTCCATGAAGAAGATAATCGCTTTGGTTTATATAGATTCATTGTTCCGTATACTGCAAGATATGCCGGAATAATAAAATATAGAGCAAAAAAGTATGTTTTCATAGGTAGTGTGCCTTGGTTAACTGGTGGAAATACTACCATTCTCAAAAACCAGGCAAATACATATGAAATCAACGTAACAAATATATCAAGTATTACATGTAACCTGTTAAAAAATCTCTGATTATCTTTAATCATAATTAATTAATCAATCCGTAATAATTCAAAACATTCTCAAATGATAATGATACTACATATAGGTCTCGTTTTCAACCTTTAATAGATTAACCCTTTTATCATTTCTATCTCAATAGCCCAGGCTCTCTTCCTTTTTGAAGAGTCGAACTGAATCTTTCTATCCCTAACTTCTGGAAGGCTCTTCATTCTTCTTCCCTCAAGAATACCTTGTCTGTATGCTCGACCAAGGCCCTTTCTCCAGAAATATAACTGCTTGATTATCATACCCATTTCCATAATAGGGAAATTAACAATCTTTTGCAGTGGAGTCTGATTCTTGTATCTAATCAAAATTGAATTCCTTGCTGCCAGCTTAACCTTAAACTCATTATGTCTTGATCCACTGGTAGCACTACCCTCATGGTACACAATTGCTGCAGGCTCATATCTGTTGATATAGCCAAATAATCTGGCTCTGTAGCCTACATCAACATCTTCAAGATATGCGAAATGGCTCTCATCAAAAAGTCCAATTTCTACTAAAGCTTCTCTATCATAAATTGCTGCACCCGCACAAGCACTAAAAATCTCAGATGGTCTGCTAAAGCTGTCTGTAAGCTTATCCTTACCTCTGCTTCTTGCATATCCAAGAATATTGTAGAAATCACCTGCGTTATCGATAAGTGCATGATTTACAGCAGAAATCATCTTACACTGAACCGAAAATGTCTGCTTATATCCAGTATTTTCTTCCATTGACTTAACCAGTCGAGAAATACAATCCTTCTCAACATAAGCGTCATTGTTAAGTAAAAATACATATTTTGAATCTGTTGCTTTAATTCCATCATTTACACTGGTAGCAAATCCAAGATTCTTAGTATGATTAATCAAATAAACATTTCTGTGTCCCTTAAGGACCTCTTCAACGCCTGACATTGTAGACGCATCATCTACAACAATTACGTTATAATCATTAAAATCCTGTTTATCCAGTGCATCCAAGCATTTTTGCAAATACTGAAATCCATTGTAGTTTGGGATAATTACACTTACTTTCACCAATCGTCCCTCCCTATTCTGGCTTTCTGTCTGGATCATATATTATTCTATAGCCAAGTTCTCTGACCTTTCTGCAGAATTTAAGACTTATATCTACATAGTCAGGTGCATTCTTAGCTAACTTTGACTCAACCATTTCATCATAAAGATTTTCAAGAACAGGGTTGATTCTCATATTTCTGACGTCTGCTGCCTCAACCTGCTGAACAAGTGCACCTCTGTGAAGATATCCACCCATTCCTTTGGTAAGTCCACGATAAACAACTGTACCATCATCCTTCATCGCACCGCCAGAAATTTTGCCAAGCTTGTAAATTGGTCCACATACAATACCAATATCTGGTCTTGTTGAGAACAAAAGGTTCTTGTATTCAATATGATAAAATCCCAAATGTGCTGTGTGGCTTATCGCAACAGCCCATCCAAGTGATTTGCAATAATCATCTACAGCTCTTCTGCCGGCTTCATATGCATATTCCTTAGCATCCGTATTGCCTGCAGTAGAATTTGGATGAACTCTCCAATGATATAAAATCCTTGATACGTGAAGTATCTGAGTTTCGGGAGATTCCATTGTCCTTACTGCTCTTAAGAATAAATCAAAATCCTGTGCACCATCATACTCTTGTCTGAATTTAAGTGCCTTGATAAGACTATTCTCCATAATTGTAAAGTGGCAAATATAATTATTAGTAAGGAACATATCCAGATTGAAATTTGTTTTTCTGTTAGGCTCAAAGAAAGTTTTTCCCTTTGAATCTGTCTTATCCTCATCTGAATATACCATCTTTGCTCTGTACTCATTACTAACCAATGCCTTTGACATATAATAAAGGGCATCTGGTGTAAGGAGGTCATCGTGATCAAGAAGTCCTACATAATCACCTGTGGCCATTTCGATTCCGAAATTGGAATTAACTGAAATGCCACCATTTTTCTTAAGATGAATATAAATTGCTGATCCTTCAGCACATGTATACTGAACAATATTATCTACAGCACTCTTATCTGAAATATCTGTAGTAAGCTTGTCAATAATAGTACTCTTGGATTCCTTACCTGCTCTGAGAATTCTCTCAAGTTCAGCCTGTAAACTATTTGTTTTAGAGGCATCTATTACTATAAATTCCCAGTTGCTGTATGTCTGATCCAGAACACTTGTAGCCATTGCTCTGAAATATTCCGGATCAGTCTCATAGGCTGGAACAACAAGAGAAAACTTCAAATCTGAAGAAAATCTCTTGCTCCAGGCTCTTTGTGCTCTCAATTCGTCATTAGTGGCTAACTGATAATTAAAACTCTTAGGAGTTTTAGTTAATGCAGAGTCTGCTACCGCAATGGCTGTCTTTTCCAAGCCGTTTCTTTTCAAATATCTATTTGTTTTGCTATATAAATCTGTTACCTTAGCCATATCTAATGCCTTTTTTTGTGAACTACTGAATCTTTGCTTTTAAAGCGTCTGTTAATTCAACTACCTTTGTCTTAGCGTCTTCAAGGCTTTCACCCTTAACGCCCATGTAGAATTTAATCTTTGGTTCTGTACCTGAAGGTCTTGCACAACACCAAGCATCATCAGAGAGTTCAAAGTATAATACGTTTGAATTTGGAAGATTTGTGGAAGATTTTTCATTTGTTATTAAATCTATTCTCTCATCCTTCTTGTAATCTCTCATTGCAAGAACTTTCCATGAACCAAATTCCTTTGGAGGGTTAGCTCTTAAGCCTTCCATGATAGCTGCGATCTGCTCACTGCCTTCCTTACCCTTCATTGTGATTGTATATAAATCCTCTTTGAAATATCCGTACTTCTCGTACATATCAAGCATCATATCCCAAACTGTGATTCCCTGCTTCTTACAGTATGCAGCAACTTCGCAAAGACACATAACTGCAACGATAGCATCCTTATCTCTTGCATGTGTACCAGCAAGACATCCGTAGCTTTCTTCAAGACCAAATACATAGTTGTATGTATTCTTTTCAAGGAACCACTTAATCTGCTCACCAATGTACTTGAAGCCTGTTAATACTTCGATTTCTGTAACATTGTATTCTTTAGTAATAACATCAGCCATATTTGTTGTAACGATTGTCTTAACAAGTGCTGGGTTAGCTGGCATCTTACCAAGTGCTGTTCTCTCTCTTAAAATGTACTCAGCAATAAGCATACCTGACATATTTCCAGTAAATGGAACATATTCCTTTGTCTTTGTATCGTATGCATAAATACCAAGTCTGTCAGCATCAGGGTCTGTAGCAAGAACGATATCTGCGCCAACTTCCTTTGCTAATTTAAGGGCAAGAGTAAATGCCTTAGGATCTTCTGGGTTTGGATAATCAAGAGTTGTAAACTTAGGATCTGGCATTTCCTGTTCTGGAACTACATATACATTTTCAAATCCAAGCTCGCTTAAGATTCTTCTTGCAGGAACATTTCCTGTACCATTAAATGGTGTGTAAACAATCTTAAGTTCCTTACCCATTTCTGCGATGATTTCTGGATGAAGAATCTGCTTCTTGAGTTCTGCCATAAATGCATCGTCAATTTCCTTGCCTGTCTGGATGTATAATCCTTTAGCCTTAGCTTCTTCGATATCCATTGTCTTAACTGTATGATAATCTGTTACATTCTGAACGTATGTAATAATCTCTTTGTCTCTTGGGCTTGTAATCTGTGCGCCATCCTCCCAGTAAACCTTATATCCATTGTATTCTGGTGGGTTGTGGCTGGCAGTAATAACGATACCTGCTGTACATCCAAGATATCTTACTGAGAATGATAATTCTGGAGTAGGTCTTAACGCATCAAATACATAAGCCTTAATTCCGTTAGCTGCCATACAAAGAGCAGCTTCATTTGCAAATTCAGGTGACATGAATCTTGAATCGTATGCGATTGAAATTCCCTTGTCCTGTGTTCCCTGTGCAAGAATATAATTTGCAAGACCCTGAGTAGCCTTACGTACTGTGTAAAGGTTCATTCTGTTTGTACCAGCGCCAATAACTCCTCTAAGTCCGCCTGTACCAAACTCTAATTCTCTATAGAAACGATCCTCTACCTCTTTATCATCATTGCGAATTGCAAGTAATTCTTTCTTTGTCTCTTCGTCAAAGTAGTCATCCTCAAGCCAAAAATTAAACTGTTCTCTGTAATCCATACCTTCTTGTAACTCCTTTATATCTATATTTGTACGCATAATCACATACACTAATATTATACTCCTTAACTGTCAAAATAACAACAAATATACCATTGTGCATTTCCACGAAAATTGGTCATCAAACAAATAAAAAAACTCTCATAAAAATGAGAGTTTTTAAACTTTAAATTAATGCTATATGAAAGAATATCAATACTACATTTTTTACTATCCACTGAACTAGTAGTAAACCTAAACCAACATAAATTGTTATCGTAACAGGATATTTACTAAAACCAAGCTTCTTAGTAAATGTGACCAGCAATGTATTTACCATAAAAAACAAATAGTCGGCCACATAATAAGGTACAAATGGATGCATATAAGCACTTCTTATAAATCTTCCATGAAGAAGATACCAGGTTGCTCTCGTACCTCCGCATCCCGGACAATACAGGTGTGTCACCTGTTGGAAGCCACAAGGAATACCACCAAATGCAAGATAGTCTCCCGATATGGCAAATACTATTATGCCAACAACTGCAAACACTGCAAAAACAAGCCCGATGATAAACCATGTTCCTGTTAATTCATCTTTAAAAATTCTTCCAGATTTCTTCATCACACATAAAAGTAGCATATAAACATATACACTATAAATCCTATAAAACTAGTAATAGAAAGAACAATTCCAAGTATAGACAGGCAAATGCCCCATATTGGAAGTGCCTCCATATATGTCTTTTTCTTGCCTATAATTGATACTATCAAGCCTACAACTGCAAGAACTATATTAAAGCATGGCATACAACAGCAAAGTACCGAAACAAGACCAAATACAAATCCTGTAATAGTGGCTCCGTTCTTTGGTGGTGGTGCTTCCTGTGACAAATCCTCAAAACCATTCTGCATTACTTCTTCTACTGTTGGCATCGAACTGCTCATCACAAACTCCTTTTATACGTGTGAAATATCTGTATACATTGCAAGGTCTGTATCAATTGTGCAAATATCATCAAGGTTAAGATCATGAACGTTATCATGGCCTGTACTTCTACAGATTTCCTTAAGAGCTTCTGTCATTTCATTAGCCATATTAAGATCAAAACCTCTTTCAACAAGTACAAAATTAGCGCCAAGTGCAAGGATCTTTGCAAGTTCCTGTGCATCCTTCAACGCTTCTACACATACCAGGATTTCAAGCTTTGAATTAACTCTGTTAAGATACTTTCTAGCTCTTCTTAAAGCGTATGGAAGAATTCTTGATGATACATCATTAAGAATTACAAAGTCTACCTTAGCATATACACATGCTTCAAGGTCTGCTTCAATTCTTCCAGCTACAAGGTCAATACCTACTGGTGTTCCGTGGAATCTTGCCTTTGCAATTTCAACTTCTTCCTTAAGTTCTTCCTTGCTTGAAAGATTAGGAATATGACCTTCCTCACCCTTTACAAGAACAAGTGCCTGGTTGTTATACTCTTCAGCTCTTGTATTATTAGGAATATGCTCGCCCCAAAGGAATAACTTGGAGAAGCAGAATGGCTGAAGAACTTCTACAGGGCACTCAGTCAACGCACCGATAACTGTCTTTGTTTCAACTGGCTCACTTCTTCTAAGTGGAAGAGGATTGCACTGTGCTGGTAACAAAATAATATTTTCAAGACCATTTGACACATTCTCATCCATAACTGGATAATCGTTAAATATCTTCTTTGCTTCTTCATCAATGAGTACTGTGTACTTCATCTCACTCTTAAGCATTGAATAAGCAACTTCTGTTTCTGGAATCTGCTCTTCCTGATCATTAAGGCAGATATACTCTCTGTTCTCATCTGTGATTTCTTCAGTAGTTTCTTCTACTTCATCAACAACTGCATCTTCAACGATTTCTTCTACTGGAGCTTCTTCAACGATTTCTTCTACAGTCTCTTCTACTGGAGTTTCTTCAATGATTTCTTCTACAGTCTCTTCTACTGGAGTTTCTTCAATGATTTCTTCTACTGCTTCTTCTACAGGAGCCTCTTCAATGATTTCCTCTACTGCTTCTTCTACTGGAGCTTCAATAAACTCTTCTACTGGAGCTTCCTCTACAATTTCTTCTAACTGCTCTTCTTCGTTCTCAGCAAATATATTACCAAAATCAATATATTCAACTGCATCCTCATCTATTGTCGCTGAAGCTTCCTCAGCCACTTCACTATTTTCAAAGAATACTTCTTCTGAAATTCCATCTGCTGTTTCTTCTACAGGAGCCTCTTCAATGATTTCCTCTACTGCTTCTTCTACAGGAGTCTCTTCAACGATTTCTTCCTTGGCATCTTCTTCAAATACCAACTCATCATCTGTGTTACCAAATACCTGGTCATATGAAGTCTCTTTAGGTTCGTCGAAGTTAAGGAATACAACTCCCTCTTCTTCATCAGCAGCCTTTTCTGCTTCACCATCTACAAATTCTTCAAAGAAGAAATCATCTTCGTCATTTTCTGCAACAGGAGCTTCTTCAACAACTTCTACTGTTTCTTCTACTGGAGCTTCTTCTACAATTTCTACGCTCTCCTGGGCAACAGTCTCTTCAAATATTGGAGCTTCCTCAAATATTGGAGCTTCCTCAATTACTTCTTCTGCAGGAGTTTCTTCGATTGTTTCTTCTGCTATCTCTTCAGCTGCTGCTTCTTCAATTGCTTCTTCTACTATTGCTTCAACTGGAACTTCTTCAGTAACTTCTTCAACTGTCTCTGCAGCAGGAGTTTCTTCAATTGCTTCTTCTACTATCTCTTCAACAGCAACTTCCTCAACAACTTCCTCTGCTGTTTCTTCTACAGGAATGTCATCAAATAATTGATCTACTGTCTCTTCTACTGGAGTTTCTTCTACTGTTTCTACGCTCTCCTGGGCAACAGTCTCTTCAAATATTGGAGTTTCCTCTGCTACAGGAGTTTCTTCAACTACAGGAGCTTCATCTACTGCAGGAGTTTCTTCAACTACAGGCTCCTCATTCTTAAACTCTTCAAAAACAAAATCCTCTTCCTTTTCTTCTGCCGGCTGACCAACAACCTTTTGAATTGTTCCCATACCTGAACCGAAGAATGGCTTAAATGCAGCATTTTCTTTTTCAAGTCTTGCTTCTTCTTCAGCCTTAAGTTCTTCTTCTGTTTTAACTGGTGTGCCGTATGAATAGAAAGTCTGAATTAAACCATTATTTGATGGTTTTTCCTCAGCCTTTGCTTCTTCTGCATTTTCATTACCTTCTGAAGAATCTCCGCCAATAACCTTCTGTACACTTCCAAGATGGCTAAGGCCTGCATTGTTCTGTGTCTCTTCAGCCTTCTCTTCTGTCTTCTCTTCAGCCTTTGGCTCATCATCTCTCTTCCAGAATTCCTGACGCTTCTCGATTGTAAATCCAGGAGTCTTATTTTCAGGTTTGAAAATTCCTTCTGACTCGAGAATTTCATCTATAAAATCTTTCTCAGAAGTTTCTTCTGGGAAATCTGTTTTTACTGTGAAGATAGTTTCGTAAATAGCTTCTCTCTTCTCTTCTTCAGCTGTCTTTACTACATCATCGCTAACGTTTGCTTCTTTTGCTCTGATTTCTTCCTCTGTCTGTTCTTCAATCTTCTTAAGGAACTCTTCGAAAGTTTCTCTCTCTTCAGCTTCCTCAGATTCTGTATCATTTACTTCTTCTGATTTGATTTCTTCTGTTTCAGTTTTCTCTTCTTCTACATCCTCGAAAACAAATTCATCTGTAGCTTCTGATGCTTCTTCCTCTGTCTCTTCTTTTTTCTCTTCTGGATCCCCTTCTGTCATAACAAAACAGGATTTGTCAGCATCACAAATTGGGCAGCTGTAAAGGTTTTCAAATAACTCTCCTGCCTGCTGCTCATCAAATTCATATCCGCATATTTTACATTCGTATTTAGCCATATATAAATGTCCTCCCCCATGCAAACGCTTATCTCTTTTATCATATATTTTCCCCCTGTCAATGTCAAGAAAAATAGCCCTTTTCGAGCCCCTTGGAACTTGCCAAAAATGCCCATATCAAAGTATAATTCTAATGTTACGAATCAAACAATATGGAGGCTTTATGAGCAATAATTATAAATTCACTCTTACTTATGATGGTTCCCGATTTTTTGGATGGGAACATCAGCCTAATACAGACCTTACAATTCAGGGAAAACTCGAGGCTGTTTTATCCAAAATGACTGACAAAAATGTAGAGGTTATCGGCTGTGGAAGAACAGATGCTGGTGTGTCAGCAAAAGGCTACGTATGCAATGCGCACCTCGACTGCGAAGACGACCCTAAGGTAGTTCGCGATTATATGAATCGCTTTCTCCCTGACAATATCTGTGTTGACTCCTGCGTGATTGCTTCTCCAAGATTCCATTCACGTTACAACGCAACTGGCAAAACCTACCGATACACATGTTACGTCGGAGATACCAAGCCTGTTTTCAACCGTAAATATGTTTACGCACTCGACTTCAAACCAGATATTAAGGAAATGCAAAAGGCTGCCTCCCTGCTAATCGGAGAACATGATTTCAAATCATTTTGTTCAAATCCTAAATTCAAAAAATCCACGGTCAGACTCGTGGATTCAATTCTTATTGAGAAAAACGGAGATTTTATCACATTTACATATCATGGAACAGGTTTCCTACAGCACATGGTAAGAATTCTCACTGGTACTCTTTTAGAGGTTGGTGAAGGTACAAGAAGCGCTGAGTCCATGACCGATTTAATTAATGCCAAAGAACGTGCAAAAGCGGGAGCTACTGCCCCCGCCCATGGTCTTTGTCTTATTAAAGTTGACTATTGATTATAACTGTCTGTTTCTTTCAACGCATGACTCTACAGCATCCATAACAAGGCCTCTGAAACCGCCCTGTTCAAGAGTCTGAACTGCAGCAATTGTAGTGCCCGCTGGTGAACAAACCATATCCTTAAGTTCACCCGGGTGCTTTTTAGTTTCAAGCATTAATGCTGCACTTCCCTTTACTGCACTTGCAGCAAACTCATAAGCTTTATCTCTTGTAAGTCCTGCTGCCACACCTGCATCAGCCATTGCTTCGATAAACATAAATACGTATGCCGGAGAGCTACCGCTAATTCCTACTACAGCATCCATCTGCTTCTCTGTAACATCAATAACCTTTCCACATGCGCCAAGAAGTCTCATAGCATATTCAAGATCATCGCTTGTAACATTTTCATTCACACACATACCTGTACATCCCTCTCCAATAAGAGCTGGTGTATTAGGCATACATCTTACAATCTTTTTATCTGAACCAAGGTGCACTGAAAGCCATTCAATTGTCTTTCCAGCAGCTATTGAAATAATAACTGTATCTGAATTCCATTTATCCTTGATTCCATCGAGCATATCAGCCATAAACTGTGGTTTTACCGCAAGAATAACAGCTGTTGCATTTTCAATAACTTCTTCATTTCCAGATGCAATATTGATTGAGTATTTTTCTTTAATCTTATTTCTTAATGACTCATTAATATCATATCCGACAATCTCATAATTTTTAGCAATACCTTTTTCGATAATTCCTCCAAGGATTGCTCCACCCATATTACCAAGGCCAATTATACCAAGTTTCATGATATCTCTCCTATTTACGCTGTCTTTTTGCTTCATACATCATAACCGCACAAGCTACTGATGCATTAAGGCTCTCAACCCTGCCACTCATCGGTATGTAACAAACATTGCCTGCTGCCTTTACAGTTTCTCCTTTAAGTCCGTTACCTTCGTTACCAATAAGTATCGCTGTTGATTTTGTATAATCATATTCATCATACTCTTTACTATTAGCATCCAATGCACAGGCATAGATATTTATGCCCTTATCCTTAACCTGCTTCATAGTCTCAGTCAAATCATCCACATATACGAATTTCATTCTGTAAATGCTTCCCATTGTAGATCTGATAACCTTTGGATTATAAATATCCACACAGTCACGGCTCATAATAATTCCAGCCACACCTGCGCCCTCAGCAGTTCTTAAAATAGTGCCTAAATTTCCTGGATCCTGAATATTCTCAAGCATTACAAGCAATGGATTTTCTTTAGAAATAATATCTTCCACTGTGTTTTCTTTCATCTTGAGAACAGTCATAATTCCCTGAGGCGTAACTGTATCTGTCATCTTCTTATAGACAGAATCCGTTACTACTTCGTAAGGAATAAGACCTAATTTCTGTCTGACTTCTTTTTCGAAAGAGTCTTTGGCGCTTTCCATTACATAAACTTCAGAAATCATATCAGCTGTCGCTTCCATAAACATTTTGATTCCTTCAGCTACGAATTTCTTTTCCTTGCGTCTGAATTTGCTCTTTTCCATAAGAGTCTGAATATATTTAATTCTTCCATTTGTTGCAGATGTAATCATTATCTACCCCTATTTTGAAAGAATCTTACTTACTTCATATTCGTATTCTGGAATACCCTTTTTCATAGCGAGTGCTTCATCGATATCATAATCAACGAATTCACCATGTGAATATGCAACTACTCTGTTTGTCTTACCCTGGCAAAGAATATCGGCAGCATAAGAACCCATAATTGAAGCATAGAATCTATCCTTACAAGTTGGAGAACCACCACGCTGCATGTAACCTAATATTGTTGCTCTTGTTTCAATACCTGTAGCAGCTTCGATTCTTCTTGCCATACTTGTTGAATGACCAATACCTTCAGCATTGATAATAATGTGATGCTTCTTGCCTCTCTTACGATTCTGAATGATATTGTTAATGATTGTCTGCTCATTGTAATCATAGTTTTCCGGAAGAAGAATATCTTCTGCACCATTGGCAACACCACACCAGAGAGCAATATATCCGGCATTTCTACCCATAACCTCGATAATACTGCAGCGTTCATGTGAAGAAGAAGTATCTCTAACTTTATCAATAGCTTCCATAGCTGTATTAATAGCTGTATCAAATCCGATTGTGTAATCTGTGCAGGCGATATCAAGGTCGATAGTTCCTGGGATACCTATAGTATTAATTCCCTGTTTTGAAAGAGCCTGAGCACCTCTGTATGAACCGTCACCACCAATTACAACGATTCCATCGATGCCGAATTTTCTACAAACCTCAGCACCTTTTTTCTGTCCTTCTTCAGTTACAAATTCCATACATCTTGCAGTACCAAGAATAGTACCACCCTTATCGATGATTTCTGATACGCTGTTTCTGTTAAGATCAATGATTTCTTCAGCAAGAAGGCCTGCATATCCTCTCTTAATACCCTTAACTTCAACACCTTTTTGAAGTCCTGTTCTTACAACCGCTCTGATAGCAGCATTCATACCTGGGGCATCTCCACCACTAGTTAATACACCGATTGTTTTAATCTGTTCTGCCATATCTTCTATCCTCCTTTGCAATCACTATCTTATGACCGCGCATCCTTTTCCGAGAATCTGTTCTATCTGAATTACCAGTTCTTCGTCCGCATATACATTCATGTATTTAGGTAATACTCTTAATTTATCTTCTTTTATCACACGAATCTTGACACTGTCAACACCTTTATGTGACTTAAGCAACTCCTCAACCGCCTTATATTGCTTCTCATAAACTTCCATATCATCGAATTTGAGCCATAATGTCTTAGGCATATCTTCAAATGATATTATATCTTCAGCAATGAGTTTTGAATCTGCTTCATCCTCTGTTGTAACGTGTCCTGATATAAATACTAAGCTGTCTGGCTTTATCAAATGTTTCATTCTCTCAAAAGCCTTAGGGAAAACCATTACTTCAATAGAGCCTGTCAAATCTTCCAATTCAAGAATAGCCATTGTCTCTTTCTTCTTAGTAAGTCTCTGATTGATGCTTGCAATTATACCGCCAACCTTAACCTGCTGCTTATCCTGAACAACTGAGCCTTCCTGGTCTTCCTGATATGAGAAATCAAATGCAGTAGCACTGACATTTTTCTTCCAGGTATCCTTAACATCATCCAAAGGATGTCCTGAAATATATATTCCAAGCACTTCCTTTTCCATCTGAAGAATCATTTCTTTTTCATATTCTTCAACTGGAGGAAGCTTTCTTGTCATCGATTTTTTCTCTTCTGCAGGCATCATATCAAAGATTGTCAGCTGATCACTGTCCGCTTTCTTTTTCTCAGCAACAACATCATCAATCATCTGTTCGTAAACCTGCATATACTGGCGTCTGTTGCCACCTAAACTGTCGAAGGCACCAGCCTTTATGAAGTTTTCTACTGCTCTCTTATTAACTTCCTTGCCGCCTAATCGTCTGATAAAATCTGAAATATCTTCAAATCTGCCATTCTCTTCTCTCTCAGCAACAATTCTTTCAATAACAGGTCCGCCGACATTTTTTATAGCCATTAATGAATACAAAAGCTTGTTATCCTTAACAGTAAAGTCTGCCATTCCTTCATTGATATCAGGAGGCAATACCTGAATTCCCATTTCTCTGGCTACACTAATGTATTCTGCTGCCTTTGCTGAGTTATCAATAAAGCAGGTAATAAGTGCCGCCATATACTCTACTGGATAGTAATATTTCATATATGCTGTCTGATATGAAACTACTGCATATACCGCAGAGTGTGATTTGTTAAATGCATAGGACGCGAAATTTTCCATCTCTTTGAAAATCTGCTTGGCGACCTTCTCATCGATGCCTTTTTTGATACATCCTTCAATGCCTTTGCTCTCATCACCATAGATAAACATCTTGCCCTGAGCTTCCATCTCGTCAGCTTTTTTCTTGGACATGATTTTTCGAACCTTATCACTTCCACCCATTGAGAAGCCACCAAGGTCTCTAACTATCTGCATAACCTGTTCCTGATAAACAATACATCCGTATGTACTTTCAAGAATTGGTTTGAGTTCTTTGCATGCATAAACTACATCTTCAGGATTTTCCTTACATCTTATGTAGTTATCAATAAACTGCATAGGGCCAGGACGATAAAGAGCAATTCCGGCCATAACGTTTTCAAGATTCTTAGGTTTAAGCTTTTTCATGAAATTACGCATTCCGCCAGATTCTAGCTGGAATATACCCTCGGTATTACCTGTACCGATGTATTCATAAACCTTTGGATCTTCCATATCTATTTCTTCAAGGTTAATATCTATGCCTCTCGAAAGCTTCACATTGCGGCAGGCTTTTTCAAGCACTGTCAGAGTTCTCAAGCTAAGGAAATCCATCTTAAGCAATCCTTTGGCTTCAAGAGTAGGCGCTTCATACTGAGTAACTAAAACATCATCTGCGCCCTTACACAATGGAACGAAAGCTTCAACCTCTCTTGGTGCAATAAGAACACCTGCAGGATGTACTGAAGAATGTCTTGGTAAATGCTCCAGTTTAAAGGACATATCGATTACCTTTTTGACGTCTGGATCATTTGCATACATATTCTGAAGCTCTGGGCTTACTCTCAAAGCATTCTTAAGATTAACTTCTTCATCATTAATTCTATTAGGAATTGCCTTTGAAATTCTATCACCAATCTCATATGGTAGTCCCAAAACTCTGGCTACGTCTCTTACAACACCCTTAGCCTTAAGTGTACCGAAAGTAATAATTCTCGATACCTTTTCAGCACCATATTTATCTATTACATAATCAATTACTTCCTGACGTCTTTCATCACCGAAATCAATATCAATATCGGGCATTGTTACACGTTCAGGATTCAGAAATCTTTCAAAAATAAGACTGTATTTCAAAGGATCAATATTGGTAATTCTAAGGCAGTATGCAACGATACTTCCCGCACCAGAGCCTCGTCCTGGTCCTACCGATATACCGTGATCTTTTGCATAGGCAATGAAGTCCATTACTATCAGGAAATAGTCTACAAAACCCATTTTTATGATAACGCTAAGCTCGTAATCAAGTCTTTCCTTAGCTTCATCTGTAATAACCGGATATCTCTTTTTAAGGCCTTCCTCGCAAAGATATCTCAAATAGCTTTCAGATGTAAATCCTTCAGGTACCTCGAAATGTGGAAGCTTTGGTTCCTTTCCGTCAAGGTCAACATTACATCTGTTTGCAACCAACATTGTATTCTCTACTGCTTCAATTGCGTAAGGGAAGAGTTCCTTCATTTCCTCTTCACTCTTAACGTAATACTGACCACCATCATATTTCATTCTATCTGTATCAGTTACGATTTTACCTGTCTGAATACAGAGCAGTAAATCATGCGCATCAGCATCATCAGCATATGTATAATGAACGTCATTAGTAGCCACTACTGGCACACCAATTTCTTTTCCAAGTCTGTAAATATCAGGGTTGATTTGCTTTTGAAGATCAATTCCGTGATCCTGGATTTCAAGGAAATAATTATCCTTCCCAAAAATATCCATATATTCAAGAGCAACCTTTTTAGCTTCTTCATACAGGCCGAGAGTCAGATTAACAGCCACTTCTCCCTGAAGGCAGGCTGAAAGGCAGATAAGGCCTTCGTGGTACTTACGAAGAATTTCCTTATCAACTCTTGGCTTGTAATAATAACCATCCTTAAATCCAAGGGAAACAAGCTTAATGAGGTTTTGATAACCTTCATTATTTTCTGCAAGCAAAACAAGGTGATAATATTTATTCTCACCTGCTTCTCTGCTGAATCTTGAACCAGGTGCCACATAAACCTCACATCCGATAATCGGAGTGATTCCCTGTTTCTTAGCCTCCTCATAAAATGCAATACATCCATACATAGTTCCATGATCTGTAATTGCAGCGTGAGTCATGCCCAGTTCTTTAACTCTTTTAACATATTCTTTTACTTTGTTTGATCCATCCAGAAGACTATATTCTGTATGAACATGTAAATGAGTAAATGCCATAATTCGCCTCTTTCCTAATTTAATATTTTACCACATTCGCATAGGAAAAAGAATAGCCATATCTTAAAAGTGTCTCATCATTTATCACCATCAAAAAGACCACAATGATACAGAATTTATCTACGTCATTGTGGTCAAATATTTATCTATTGCTTTTATTCTCTTGAAATCTTTTCGATATCTGCACCAAGAAGTCTTAATTTTTTATCAAAATTCTCATAGCCTCTTTCAATATACTCGATACCATCGATTTCTGACTGTCCATTGGCTGACAAAGCAGCTAAAACAAGTGCCGCACCAGCTCTTAAATCAGGTGATGTAATGTTTGCTCCCTGATAGTACTCAACACCTTCGATGTAAGCAGTAGTACATTCATCTACTACAATATTACAGCCCATTTTCTTAAGTTCGTTAACATACATAAATCTGTTATCGAAAATAGACTCAACTACTGTACTGCATCCATCTGCAAGTCCAAGTGCCACTGAAATCTGTGGCTGCATATCTGTAGGGAATCCTGGATATGGAAGAGTCTTAACCTGTGTTCTCTTAAGTCTTCCTTCAGGTCCGATTACTCTTACATTTTCATCTGATTCTATAATTTTACATCCTATTTCCTTGAGTTTTGAAGAAATACTATCAAGGTGAGTAGGAATAACATTATCTACTACGATATCCCCATGAGTAATGGCTGCTGCCATCATAAATGTTCCAGCTTCAATCTGATCAGGAATTACTGCATAAGTACCACCGTGTAAAGCAGGTACACCATTAATTCTGATCTTATCTGTACCAGCACCAGTAATATGGCCACCGATACCATTTATAAAGTTAGCCACATCTACTACGTGAGGCTCTTTAGCTGCTCCTTCAATAACTGTCTTACCTGGTGTAAGGACTGCTGCAAGCATAATATTGATTGTAGCTCCAACAGATACCTTATCCATGTACATCTTTGTACCATAAAGTCCTGTCTTTGTAGCATCAACTACGATTTCCGACTCAGTAATATCAACTGTTGCTCCAAGTGCCTCAAAGCCTTTTTCATGCATATCGAGTCCTCTTCCTCCGATATTACATCCGCCTGGAAGTGGCACTCTTGCCTGCTTATATCTGCCAAGAAGAGCTCCTGCAAAATAGTAAGATGCTCTAATCTTTTTAATGCTTGGATTATCAACCGAATACTTTTTAACTGTTGAAGTATTAATCTTCAAAGTATTATCGTCAATATATTCAACGCTTGCACCCAGATTAAGAAGAGTTTCTACCATTATATTGGTATCATTTACTTTGGGAACATTCTCTAATGTAATTGTCTCATCTGTAAGGATTGTGGCAGCCAAAATCGGTAAAGCCGCATTCTTTGCACCACTGATATTTACAGTACCGCAAAGAGGCTTGCCACCCTTAATTCTGTAAAGTTCCATTTACTACCTCGTGGGACTATTATTTCAAACTTAAAAGATTATACACAAAACAATAACTTAATTCAAGTAATTCAATGGGTTAACAGGTGTTCCATTAAGAATAATCTCAAAATGGAGATGTGGACCTGTTGAAATACCAGTATTACCTGATAAAGCAATCTTCTCACCCTGAGATACTGTCTGTCCAACTGAAACAAGTACCTTGCTAAGGTGGGCATATCTTGTCTTGGATCCATCTGGATGTGTAATAAGAACGCAGTAACCATATCCACCACTCCATCCAGCAACAGATACTGTACCACCACTACTTGCATATACACTAGAACCACTTGGAATAGCATAGTCAACACCCTGATGGTTAGTTGAACCACGTCCTCCAGGTGAACTTCTTCCACCAAATCCACTTGATAAAATACCACCGGAGATTGGCTTAATATATGTAGGAGGTACCTTGGTTCCTCTTTCAACGACCTTGGCAACCGCCTCAATTAATACTTCTTCCTTAACAATATCTCTTTCCACAACAGCTTCATTCTTGTAAGTAACATCACTTACTACTTTTCTAAAGCCTGCTGATGGCTCTGTAAGAGTAACCTGCTTGGTTGTATACCAGCTATCATTATCGATATAGATTACATCTGCTTCGTAGCTTTCTTCAACAATTTCTCTTCTTGTCCAAAGAACAGACAATTCAGGTTCTGGTACTGTGATAATCAAACTCTGTCCTGCTCTGATTGTTGAGTTAGAATTGGATAAATACTGGCTGTTAAGTTCAACCAATTCATCCATCGAAATTCCAACCTTGTTAGAAATAGCTGAAAGAGTATCTCCAGGCTGAACATCATAAATCTGCTGTACTTCCTGCTCTTCAGTAAACAAACTCAAAGCTGTATCAACATCCACGATTTCGCTTCTTGGAATATAAGTTTCTGCAACCTCAATTTCCTCTGCAAATCCGATGTCAGTAATACCCTGAGTAATCTCGTCAAAATCAAGATATTCAATAAGTTCTGATTCCGATACATCCTTGCCAAATACGTTTTCTGCACCTGAATCAAGCATAAGCACATCATAATCTATGTCTTTTCTTGAAAGTCTTGCAGTAAGTGTGGACATAACGCGGTCTTCGTTAACTTCAGTCTTAACCTCGTATTCATTGTCCTCATCATATTTAGCAATAGCACGTGTCAAAAGCTCATCAACTTCTTCTGCTGTAGCAAGGTTAATTGTTGTATTATTTACCTTAACCATATAAGCTCTCATCATTGTTTCCTTCTGATGTGCCTTTAATGTATTCTTAATCTTGTTATATACTTCATCCTCATCATCGGCCTTCTTATAAATAGATTCTTCACCAATGATTTCCTTATGCATATCTTCAATCATGTAAAGATTATCTTTATTAGCCGCTAATTCTTTTCTTGCCTTTACAATAAGCTCTTCAGCCAGTTCCTGGTCTTCTACTGAACCCATCTCTTCACCAAAAAGCCAAATGGTAAATAAATTCTCACCCTCTGAAGAATAGGTAGTAAAATTAGGCAACAAAAACAAGCCTATAAGTAATATAAATAGGCTTGTCATCATAGATATAACTCTTATTCTTTTACTATGTTGGGTAACTCTGCTCATATCTAAAAATGGAACTTAGAATACCTAAATAATACCCAAACTACGAAGTAAGATAAATACAAGCAATAAAATATTGGCTCCACCAATAACAATTGCTATAGTAACAGCTGTCTTAGTAGCTTTAAGCATAGAATATAACTCTCTATTATGCTTTGTAAGACCTTCAGTCTGATTCTTAAACTCATCAACTACGACTGCCTGAACGTTACGATATACCTTAACATTCTCTTTGTGTACAAAATCATCAGCCTGTTTGAACATATCGCGTAATGCTTTCTTGTCTTCCTCTTCTCTTGCCAAACGAGCTTCTTCCTTCATCTGTTCCTCGAGAAGTTTTCTTTCCTCTTCTTCTCTCTTCATGAGTTCTTCTTCCTCACTTGGACGATTGATTGTCTCAATACCGGAACGGATGTACTCTAAGTGATCCGCAATCTCTCTATTTTCTCTTCTTATTGCAAGTAAAGCGTTATCAACACTTGTCTTAACGCTTGTTTTTAATTCATCATTAGAATTCTTCAATTCAACAGTAGTTGCTTTGATTTCCTCGCTTGAAGTTACAATTCCTTCAAGAGATGAGCTCATCGCTTCTGCTGAACTCTTAACTTCATTTGCACTTATACGAACATCATCTGCACTGCTTCTAACAAGATCTGATGCGTATCTGATTTCATCTGCTGAACCCTTAAAATCTTCTGCAATCTGTCTTACAGCTGCAACTGAACCAGATACTTCCATAGTAGACTGTTTCATTTCATCTACTGGAACCATAAGTGTATTATTTACAGACTCATTAAGTGCTGTTCCTACTGTTGAATCAAGATTACTTAATGCTTCATCAATAGCATTAATAATTTCACTTGATAACTGTCTTGAAACTTCACCCTCTTCGCCTTCTTCACCATCTGCATGACTTTCCTGAACCTTGCTGATAGACTCATCAACCAAAGCGTTAATCTTATCTGTAAGTTCAGAATTCTTATAATTCAGTTTACGCATATCCTGAAGGATAGCTTCATACTGTGCAACCTGTTCCTGAAGTCTGCGCATTTCATTAGCTTCTGCCTGTGCATTAGCCTTTATCATTTCCTGTGCACTTAATCTCTGTGCAAGCTTGTCTGTAAAATTATCCATGGAAACCTCTCCTTTGCCCCAACAAAAAATAGTTTTCGATTTATTGCATATTTATTAATGATTTTATCATTTCTTTAAAATTATATCAACTTAAAAATCCATCTTTATTATCAGAGACTCTTTCTTTTGCAAGTACTTATTTGTGTTTCCTTTTTCACACCTTCTTCATATTTTTTTCACAAAGCAAATCTATATTCATATTAAATCATTTTTATTTATGCCACTTGGAATCCACACAGGTGGCGCTCCTCATTTTAGTATTTTTATACTTTTATTCATTTCACAAGAAAGACCCATTCCCCGGGTCTTTCTTTGTTTATTGTATTAAAAACCCCTTTCACTGGGCCTTCCAGCAAAAGGGGTACATATTATTCTCTATGACAAAAGTTTATGGTTATTTCAACCTACAGTTCCTTTTATTGCCTTCAAAATATTAATTCTGACCTTTCATCATCTTCTTGACCTTATACATATTATCATCTGCAATCTTGAAAATATCTTCGTATCTTTCCAATGTAATCTCTTCTGAGAAGCCAAAGCCACTTGCAATCGATAATCTGTCAACAACATCTTCTTCATTCTGGCTTTCTATCATCTTCTCATTGAACATTTTTCTAAGTTCATCTAATTTATCAAGATCTTTGCCTTCTTTTAAAATTGCGAGGAATTCATCTCCACCCAATCTGAATACAGCACTATGTTCAAACACTTTACAGATTAGATGGCAACAATTCTTAATATACTGATCACCAGAATCATGTCCATAAATGTCATTAATCTGTTTAAGATTATTGATATCAAACATAGCAATACCGAACTTCATATTAGGATTCTTAACATACTCAAGCTGGAGTTGTTCCTTAAATTCTTCAAATGCAGCTCTGTTCTTAACTCTTGTCATTGGATCTGTATGCATAATCGCTGACAATTTATCATTAACTGCTGAAAGCTGAATATTGTTAATGAAATTCTTGATAGATTCATTTATGCATTCTGAATATTCATTGCAATACCATTCATTACCAAACTGCTGAGGACCTTCCATACATAAATATCCGCATGAAAATGTCTTGTAATAAATAGGCATAAATATAAACATTCTATTCTTTCCATAAGAATCATAGGTTGGTACCAGATTCCTTCTTGGATATTTTTCGGCCTGAGCAATCCTTCCATCCATCTTGGAAACAATTACCTTAAATTCATCCGCAAACTGATACTTAGGCGCAACACGTTCCACGCCTTCATATGCAAGTTTACCAAATCTTGTATCCATCATAATGTGGAAGCAGGAACCTTCCGAACCATTATCCTTATAAAAAATCTTCTGAAGTCTTGGAGCAATTTGTGCAAATCTGTCTGCTTCATTCAACTCGTGAGAAAGATCAAATAATCTTCCTCTTCTAAAGAAACCTATATACTCATCTTCTACTTTATTATGACAGAAATTATTTCTATTCTTCTCATGCACTAAACTCTTACATCCACAGCTTTCGCCAATAACACATTCTGTGTCAACTGTAGTTGAATAAACTTCTGTCTTACCATCTAATATTCCAAGAATTATTTCTGCAGCCTTTTCTCCTGCCTTGCCATAATTCTGATCAACTGTACTAATAGAAGGATAGTAAATCTTGTTACTTCTAACATTATCATATCCTGTTATTATTACATCCTCTGGACATGTAAGTGATGCTAAATCCAAAGCGTTACATACGCTCATTGCGATAAAATCATTCGCACATATAATAGCATCTGGAAGATCTTCTTTTGTTTTATATTTCTCAACGATAATATTGTGTACTGGACCAAGCTCCCAATTAGAGTAGAAAACATCATCATCTGTAAATTCAAGATTCTTCTCTTTGGCAAACTCCTGCACTACTTCAAGTCTGTATGCAGAGTCAGGATTACTTGGTGCACCTGCGATGAAGAAATACTTCTTAGCATTATGCTTCTCATAGATATGTTCAACGAGGGCTCTCATTCCTGTATAGTTATTAGCAGTAATTCCATAGAAGCCAGGATAATTATCTCCAATAAGAATAACAGGCTTATCAAGCTTACTGCATTTATCATATAAATCCTGTTTATGTTCGTCAGAGTTAAGACCTTGTGAGAAAATGATAATTACATCATAATCTTCAAGATATGGAAGGTTGTGAACCTCCATCTCATTTCTGTTTATATTTTCATCTCTGCCATATGAATTAGCAGCTACAAAAACATAAAAATCCATGCTTTCCTCAGGAATTGATTTAGTAAGTCCCTCAAAAAACATATCAACAATATCCGAACTCCAGTAATTAGCCAAAACAGCTATCTTCTTTTTCATTGTCGCTCCCCTTAATTAAGCTCAATACAACTAGTCAAAATAACCTTTATAATCAATCTTCATGTTTGAATCTGGGAAAAGGTATGAATACAAATCTACAAAGTAATCATCAGTCATACTCGCCATAAAATCCACTACCAGATCTTCAGGTCTTTCATCCCTGTAATCGTTAAGTCTTCTATAAGGCTTTGTCTGCTCAATAATGTACTTCATATGATGCCTGTAGAATATGGATTCAGTGTTCATTTCCTTAGCTTGTTTTAAAAGCTCGGTGTACATTTTTTCAAACATCGGATATACCTTTTCATTATACACCTTTTCCATTGACTTATCATTATATATTTTCTCATAATTTTCACTTTTTGCATGTGAAAATGCAGTGAAATATTCTTCGTCCATTTGAATGTAAGATTTGCCGTAACTATTCTCTATTATATTGACAATCATATTGTTAATAATTTCAGCATTACTTCTTCCTATTGCCCCACCTTCAAATACAGATGCTGAGTCAATGAGTCCAAGCTTCATCGCATCCTGTCTATCCTTTCCAAGATAAGCAATAATATCTGACACTCTGACAACACAACCCTCAAGTGTAGCTGGGACTAATTTCTTGATATTTGCCTTGTCCGTATAACAATCTTCCATTTTCTGATCAAATATCTCAAATGAATCGTAAGGCTTTGGAGAATATTCCTGACTCTCTAATTCACCATTGTGACAGATGATTCCATCCAGTGTCTGAAGAGATAAATTGCAAGGGAAAATTCTGTCAAGAACTCTCGCAGAGTGAATATTATGATTAAAATATCTTCCTGTATCTGCATAAAGAAGCTCGCTAAGTTTTTTCTCACCCGCATGGCCGAATGGAGTATGTCCAATATCGTGTCCAAGGGCCTGTGCCTCTATTAAATCCAGATTTAACTTTAAGGCTTTTCCTATATTTCTCGCCACTCTCGAGACATATTGCACATGAAGTGCTCTTCTTGACACATCATCATTCTTCACGAAGGAAAAGACCTGAGTTTTGTCCATATAACGACCATAATAAGGGCAGTGAATTATCTTTTCGACGTCTCTTACGAATGCTGGTCTCCATAGATTTGCTATATCATGATCCATCTCTCTTCTTATTACTTTTTCATCACAAAAAGCAAACGGATTTTGTCTTCCGTTTGCTTTATCTTCAATCATTCTATCCTGTATTTCCTGACTTAATGAATTGTAATTTGGCATAGCTCTCCCAATCATTATTCGCGTGTTAATTTCTCCTTAGCTACGGCAAGCATCAGTTTAATTCTGTTCTCCTGATTAACCTTCGTAGCACCTGGATCGTACTCTATTGCTACTGAATTGATTCTTGGATCAATTCTTCTTACTTTGTTAAGCATACCTTTAACTGCAACATGGCAAGGTAAGCATCCGAATGGCTGAACACAGATAATATTTTCATATCCCTGATCTGCAAGTTCAAGCATTTCTGATGCAAGATACCAGCCTTCACCCATACTATTTGTAGTATCAATAACGCCTTTAGCACGTTTCTTTAACTCATTAACTCTCTTAGGGGCCATAAATTGTGGCCATTTTTCAATATTTTTAATAAGAGTATCTTCTACATGGAAATAATATTTCATAACAATTTCCATGATAATTCTCTTCCATAATGGTCCGCCATAAGTTCTAAGGTCCTCAAGAGCACCATTTGTCTTATATGCACCAAATCCAAGAACTGTAGGAATATAATATTCGCAATCCTGTTCAGTAAGGAACTCTTCAAGATGATTGTTTCCTGGAACTGAATATTTAAGATATAATTCACCAAGAATTGCAACCTTAACCTTTGGAACCTTATTGATCTCTATTTCAGAGAAATCTTTACACATTTCCTGAAGATATTTATTCATTGCTTTGAATGTATATGCTCTACCCTTAGAGAATTTATCTGAAATAAAGCTTATCCATTTGTCTACACAAGCATCTGTGCTTCCCTTTACCACTTCATAAGGACGAACCTGATTAGATAAAAGTGTCAGGCAGTCACCAAATACAAGGCCTGCTGCTGACTGAAGCAAGGTTACTGGAGGGAGGAAAATACCAGGAGCGTATTCCATATTCCAGGTATTAGCTGAAATAAATGGAACATTTGGATATCCAGCTCTGATAAATGCCTTTCTCATAAGGTTAATATAATTCGAATCACGACATCCGCCACCAGACTGTGTGATAATCATTGCCACCTTATCTGGATCATATTTGCCACTTTCCATTGTAGCAAGCATCTGACCTGTTATAAGTGAACAGGGATAACAGATATCATTATGAACATACTTAAGGCCTTTTTGAATTACATCAGGGCCTTCATTTTCCATAAGTTCAACCTTGTATCCTACTCTTTCAAATACCTTCTTCAAAAGTCTGAAATGAATTGGACACATCATTGGAGAAAGAATTGTATAATCCTTCTTCATTTTCTTTGTGAACATTAATTTCTTAACGTAGTGGGGGCTTACATTCTTACTCATTTGCCGCATCCCCCTTTCCTGACTCGATAGCCGCCATAAGGCTTCTAAGTCTGATTTTTACAGCACCAAGATTTGTAACTTCATCAATCTTAATCTGTGTATACAATTTGCCTGCAGCCTCAAGAATTTCTCTCTCTTCATCTGTAGTAAGAGCATCAAGACCACAACCAAAGGATACTAACTGTACCATAAATATATCTTCTGAATCAGCTACATATTTAGCAGCTGAGAATAATCTTTGATGGAATGTCCACTGGCCAACAATATTTGTATTAAACTTCTCAACCTTGCCGGCAACAGAATCTTCTGTTATAACAGCAAATCCAAGTCCTGCAATAAGCTTATGAATACCATGATTAATTTCAGGATCTACATGATATGGACGGCCTGCAAGAAGAACAATTTTCTTGCCTTCTTTTCTGGCTGTCTCCATAATTAACTCGCCCTGTTTAACAACCTTTGACTTGTAATTATCAATCTCTGCATAGGCGCATTTGCAAGCCTTCTTAATCTCTGCCATTGAGAAGCTCTCACCTAAACGCTCTTCAAGAATAGCCTTAATCTTTGAAGGAAATACTCTCTTAACATGAGGTCCTACATAATCACAAATATACTTGATTTCGCCAAAATTAATTGTATTAGCTCCTATAACCTCTGGATATCCTGAGATAACTGCGCAGTTATAGTTCTTTCTTCCCTTATGCTCGTCAAAATGATATGTCATTCCTGGATAGAAAATAACATCTACATTCATTTCAATAAGTTTTTGAATGTGTCCGTGCATCATCTTCGCAGGGAAACATACAGTATCTGAAGGAATTGTACTCTGTCCTTTAAGATACATTGCTCTGTTTGAGAATCCAGATGTCTTAACATTATAGCCAAGACTCTTAAAGAATGCATACCAGAAAGGAAGCATTTCAAACATATTCATTCCAAGAGGAATACCTATTGTCTTCTTTCTAGGAGCAGTCTCTGTATCATCTGTATCTGAATACTCTTTTAAGAGTGATAATTTGTACTCATATAAATTAAGTGAATCATCCTGCGCCTTCTTTGTTACAGGCTTTTCACATCTGTTTCCACCGATAAATTTTCTGTTTCCGCTAAATGAGTTGATTGTTAACTGGCAGTGATTGTTACATCCATTACATGTTGTACCCTTAACATCATAAGTGAACTCTTTCAACTCTTCATTGCTGATTATTCCCTTGTAATCTTCAGCATGAGTCTTGCCATTCTTATAGTAAAGTTCTTTAGAATATAACGCTGCACCGTACGCTCCCATCATACCTGCAATGTCAGGTCTAATTACATTTACGCCCATTTCCTGCTCAAAAGCACGAAGAACAGCGTTGTTTAAGAATGTACCACCCTGAACAACGATTTTTTTACCAAGTTCATCTGCTGAATGAACACGGATTACTTTATATAAAGCATTTTTTATTACACTGATAGATAATCCTGCTGAAATATTTTCTACAGATACGCCTTCCTTCTGGGCCTGCTTTACTGATGAATTCATAAATACTGTACATCTTGAACCAAGATCTACAGGGCTTTGGCCGAATAAACCAAGTCTTGCAAACTCATCAATCTTATATCCCATTGAACTTGCAAAAGTCTGAAGGAATGAGCCACAGCCCGAGGAGCAGGCTTCATTCAGGAAAATGTTATCAATTGCACCATTTCTGATCTTGAAACATTTCATATCCTGTCCGCCGATATCGATTATAAATTCAACGTCAGGAAGGAAGAATTTGGCAGCTGTGAAGTGAGCTACAGTCTCTACAACACCATACTCTACATCAAGAGCAGCCTTTATCATATCTTCGCCATATCCTGTTACGGCGCTTGAAACAATCTTGGCCTTTGGATATTTAGCATACATTTCTTTAAGAGATTCAACAACTACATCAATAGGCTTACCCTGATTGGATTCGTATTTTGAATATAAAATACCACCCTCTGTATCTGTAAGAATAACCTTAAGTGTTGTTGAGCCTGAATCGATACCAAGGAAAGCTTCTCCTTCATAGTCGATGCCTTCTTTTCTCTCAACAGTATCTTTATTATGTCTCTCGATAAATTCATTATATTCTTCCTCATTCTTAAATAATGGAGGAAGTGAAGATACCTTTATGGAATCTCCTGCAGTCTTAATAATCTCCAAAGCTTCGCTCAAATCAACTGCTTCACTTGCATATAAAGCAGCGCCCATAGCAACGAATAAGAGTGAATCCTCTGGGCATGTTCCTTCAAGCTTAAGTGCCTTGTCAAAAGATTTTTTAAGTTCTGTATTAAATGTTAATGGTCCGCCAAGATAAACAACATCCCCTTCAATTGGATGTCCCTGAGCAAGGCCTGTAATTGTCTGGTTAACGATAGCTGCAAAGATACTTGCAGAAATATCTTCTTTTCTTGCGCCCTGATTAAGTAATGGCTGAATATCAGTCTTAGCGAATACACCACAACGTGAAGCAATTGGGTAAATCTTAGTTGCTTCCTTGGCCATTTCGTTCATTTCGTCTACTGAAATCTGCATAAGTGAAGCCATCTGATCTGCAAATGCACCTGTACCACCAGCACATGTACCATTCATTCTTACTTCAAGATTGCCCTGAAGGAATAGAATCTTTGCATCCTCTCCACCAAGCTCAATTACAACATCAGTTTCAGGTAACTTATTAGTGATAGCAACCTTTGTTGCGTACACTTCCTGCACGAATGGAATGCCCGCCTTTTCAGCCAAGCCCATTCCTGCTGAACCAGAGATTGCACATACAACAGGTTTTGTTATTTCAAACTTATCAATAAGACCTTTGATAACTTCCTGTGTCTTCTCTGTAATAAGTGTATAATGACGCTCGTAACTTTTATGTATTAAATTGTTGTTATCGTCAAAAACAACCGATTTGATTGTTGTTGAACCAATATCAATACCAATTCTCAATTCATTTCACCAACTTATAAAAATCTTTTAAAATATCTTAAATAATGGAATCCAATTCTTGACCACTTGAAACCAAGCTGTCCAAGTACTCTGCATGTGAATTCATTATCCATAGGAATATTTCTGGAATTAGAAGCTATGGAACTATAGAATGACAACACTGCCACATCCTTGTCCTGAATCTTCTCTCTTAAAAGCTTATCAAAGATTTCCTTTGGAACTCTCTTGCAGCTGAACAACAATTTATCTGCCAATTTATCAATTGTAAATAAATGTGGATTGTACAAATGATAAATATTATTAATCTTGTTATGAAGAACAAGCTTAACATATGCCTTTGCACACTCGTCTACAGGAGTGAAGTCCATAGGGAACTCTGCAATTTCAGGGCTGTAAAGTCTAGCCTTAAAGAAGCCTCTCGATCTTCCAATGAATCCATTCTCATCAGCATTCTTTTGGAACATACCATCAGACATTCTCCAGGTAAGGTTACCAATACGATAAATATTAGCCTTAAGGCCTTTCTCTCTGGCCTGAAGAACTGCTTCCTCTGCCTTATATTTAGAATGGATGTAAACGTTTTGTACGTACTTTTGTCCAATATCCAAAACAAATTCATCGAATATCTTATCTGTCTTCGGAATAGCTACAGTACCAACACCACTAACTGATGCAGTTGATGTATAATGTAACGTCGCACCGGCATCATTACAGAAGTCAATAACATTCTTAGTACCCTGTACATTTGTACGTTCAAAATCTTCATAATGACCTGCATGATGAACATTTGCAGCAGTATGAATTACTGTATCTACCTTATCAACAAGAATTGCATATTCCTTATCATTAAGTCCAAAATGAGGTACTTCAATATCTCCCTTAACTACCTTGTAGTTGAAATATTTATATTCCTTAGGGAAGTAACTACCAAGAGTTTGTCTTAATCTCTCCTCATTTCTTACAAGGCATACAACCTTAACCTTATTCTTTAAAAGTTCTCTCAAAACATGTGCTCCAAGGAAGCCTGTTGCTCCCGTAAGGAATACACAATTGTAAGAACCCTTATAATTTTCATTTGTATCTTTAAGGATAAGTGAATTAACATCAACCTTCTCACCCTCAGACTCAAAATGATTATTCTTATCAAGGTATTTTGCTAATGACTCTACTGTAGGATATTCATATATTTCCTGAGCATTGATACCAAGAATTGCAGCAAGCTCAAATGCGCTAAGTGAATCTCCTCCTAAATCAAAGAAATCATCAAGTATACCTACTCTCTTAGTAAGAATCTGTTCGAAGGCTTCTACCAGTCTCTTCTCCTGAGGATTTGTAGGAGCTACATATTTAACTTCATTCTTAGCCAACTGATTCTGAACCATTTTAAGAAGCTCATGTCTCTTAATCTTAAGAGTAGTTGTCTTAGGGAATTCCCTGCTTGTAAAACTAATAAATGTAATCTTCTTATATGTAGGAAGTGTCTCGTTAAACTTCTTAATAGCAGTTTCTATTGCCTTCTTTTTATCTTTATCTCCTGGATTCTCAGGAAGAACGAGCGCACAGATTCGGCCTTTATCGCCATAGACAAATACATCCTTAACGCCATCCATTACGATAATCTTCTCTTCAAGTTCTTCTGGATAAATATTCTTTCCATTATCAAGAATAATAAGATTCTTGCAGCGTCCTGTAATATAGACAAATCCATCATCGTCGATATATCCAAGATCACCTGTACGTAACCATCCGTCCTTGATAACTTCATCTGTCTGCTCTTTGTTCTTGTAATAGCCAAGCATAACTCCATCGCCTCTTGTGACGATCTCACCGTTATCAATCTTAACTTCCATGTAATCAACCGCTTTACCTACAGAACCAACTCTGTTTGTTCCTGGGTAGTTAGCTGCTACAAGAGGACCACACTCAGTAAGTCCATATCCCTGGAATACATTGATTCCAAATTCATCAAAGCATTCACAGATTTCAGGTCTTAAAGCTGCACCACCAACAATGATATTAATAAGATTACCACCAAACTTAGAAAGCATTGATTTGTAAATGCTTCTTCTCGTATCCATACCAAGAGCCTTTGTCATCTTAACAATTCTGCGGCCCTGTTTAATTTTTTTCTGAACTGACTTATCACTTAAGCCTTCCTGAATTTTCTTATAAAAAGCTTCAGCAATAGCTGGCACAATAAGAATTACAGATGGTTTGAAAATATTCATATTATTAACAATATTTTCAAGCTTATCATTAATGCAGATTGTTGCACCACTTCCTAAAACACCAAGATTATCTACTGTAAGCTCAAATGTATGATGAATTGGAAGTACACTAAGAACAGATAAATTATTATTATCGCCTATATTAGATGTAAAATCCATTCTGATGATATCTCTGATATTAGCAACGATGTTAGTTTCTGAAAGCATAACACCCTTGCTTGTTCCAGTTGTACCCGAAGTAAAGAGAATCTCTGCCATCTCAGCTGGATTTTTTTCAGGTAATTCAACCTCTTTTGTACACAAAGCCCCATTAAATTCTCTGACTGAGATATTAATAATCTCTTTAATCTTTTTATTATTAGCCTTTGCATTTGTAGCAACATTTTCAAACTCGTCACTATGGAAAATGCACTCAACATCACCCTTTTCAAAAAGGAAATGCATTTCATTTTCAGGCAACATTTTATCGATTGGAACAACGACATTTCCACTCATTACAATAGCAAGAAAAGACACAACCCACTCATAGCTTGTGCCTCCTAATACCGCTATATGCTTTCCAGCATATCCTTTATTCACTATAAAACTTGCAAGACCATATGCATCATCTCTCAAATTCTTATAGCTTCTGCATTCTATGTTTTCTTCCACCAAAAACTTATATGCGATCCTGTCAGAGAAGCTTTCATAAATATAATCTACGAAGCCTCTGATAGTGGTAAAATCTTTGTTCATTGTCGGAATATCCTCTCTTTTAACTAGTCACAAATGCCAAAGACTCTGGCGAAATTGCCATATAAAATCATTTGTTTCGCTTCCTCATCAAGATCAAGTGCCATAAAACGCTCAATCTCTCCCTTTGTATCCCACATAGGGAAATCAGTTCCAAAGAAAAATCTGTCTGCACCAAATCGGTTAATAAACTCTTCCGCCTGACCTTTTTTCATAAAAGCCAGTGAACTGCAAGTATCATAATATACATTATCAAGAAGTGGATTATCAATTGACTCATGCCATCTTAAATATCCACCAAAATGAGCACCTATAAATGTGATTCCTGGGAAATCCTTTGCAACCTTAACCATTCTTGCAGGTGATGAATAATCATATCTGTCATCTCCCATATGCAAAAGAACAGGGAGATTCTGTTTCTGAATCTCCTCATATACAGGATATAAAGCTTTATCATCTATGTCAGTTTTTTGCATATCGCTATGAAACTTAATGCCTTTAAGTCCTAATTCCTTAATTCTGGCAAGTTCTTCTTTGTAATTCTCATAATCTTTATGCAATGATGCAAGTCCTACGAATTCAGGGTGAGCTGCAACCTCACTGGCAATAAAAGTATTAATGCTTTCAACATTTTTAGCACTAAGCGCTGAAGAACACACTAACATCTTCTCAACGCCACACTCCTTCTCCTGTTCAAGTAACGTTTTAGAACCACCGCCTGAATTCATGGGTAAATCATAAAATTCTCCAATTGCTTCTGACGCTTTATCCGCAATCTTCTCAGGAAAAATATGAGCATGTGCATCAATTATTCTCATTTTTATCTTTCTCTTTTCTCTTTATTTTTAGCCATGCCAGATCATCATCCTTCATGATAAACATCATGACGACAAGAATAACAAAGCCAACTGAAACAAAACTATCCGCTACGTTAAATACTGGAAAGTTAATCAGTTCCACGTAAATCATATCCACTACAGAACCGTGAAATAATTGTTCTCCCCTAAATATTCTGTCAATAAGATTTCCTATTGCACCACCTGTAAGGAATACAACACATATTCTCATCCATATATATTTTTTCTCCAAAGGCATCTTTAAGTAGAGATAGATAAGTCCGGCGATTACTATTGGAGTAATAATGATGAAAACAATCTGTTTGTTCTGAAACATTCCCCAGGCCATTCCCTCATTACTGACAAAATATATTCTCAAAACTTTATTGATAATATAAAAGCCTTCTGTTCCCTTAACATGAGCAAGTGTCAGCAATTTAGTGTATTGGTCAAGTCCAACTATTAACGCAATACCTAAAAGTGGAAGAATATAATTTAATACCTTTTTCATTGTTCACCTATAAAAGATTAATTCCATTCTCTTCAGCTATAGCATATACATCATCTGGCCAGATTGAAGACTGAACCTCGCCAATATGAGCTCTCTGAAGGAAGAACATACATATTCTTGACTGTCCGATACCGCCACCGATTGTATATGGAAGCTTCTTTTCAAGAATACCCTTCTGGAATGGCATTTCTGCTCTTTCCTCGCAACCTCTCTTCTTAAGCTGATAAGCAAGTGCATCTTCATCAACTCTGATACCCATTGATGAAAGTTCAAAGCTCTGTCCAAGAATTGGATAATATACAAGAATATCTCCGTTAAGACTCCAGTCATCATAGTCTGGAGCACGTCCATCATGTGGTTCTCCTGAAGCGAGATCATCACCAATCTGCATAAGGAATACAGCACCTTTTTCTTTAGTAATGATGTTTTCTCTTTCCTTTGGAGTCTTGTCTGGATACATTGCCTCAAGTTCTTTTGTTGTAATAAAAGAAATCTCGTTTGGAAGGAATGGATCCATGAAATGATATTTACCACATAAATAGTATTCTGTCTGCTTAATAGCCATATAGATTCTGAATACAGTTTCTTTAAGTGTATCTACATTTCTTTCACTCTTATCAATAATCTTCTCCCAGTCCCACTGGTCAACGTAGATAGAGTGAACATTGTCTGTTTCCTCATCTCTTCTGATGGCTGTCATGTCTGTATAGAGACCTTCGCCCTTCTTGAAGCCATATTCAAAAAGTGCCATTCTTTTCCATTTAGCAAGTGAATGAACGATTTCAACTTCTCTGCCATTCTGCTCTTTAATGTCAAATTTAACTGGTCTTTCAACTCCGTTTAAGTTATCATTGAGACCACTTTCCGGCTTTACGAATAAAGGAGCTGATACTCTCTTAAGATTAAGCGCGTCAGAGAGTGCTCTCTCAAAATAATCCTTCACCTCTTTGATTGCTACTTCTGTATCAATTATAGACTGAGGTGATTTATATCCCTTAGGTACATAAAAGTTGCTCATATTTCCCTCCAAATTATAAGTCACAGTTGTTTACAGTTCTTGGGAATGGGATTACGTCTCTGATGTTGCCCATACCTGTTAAGTACATAATCATTCTTTCAAAACCAAGACCGAATCCGGCATGGCGTGATGAACCATACTTTCTTAAATCGAGATAGAATTCATAATCTTCCTTCTTAAGTCCAAGTTCATTCATTCTCTCTACTAAAAGATCGTAGTTATCTTCTCTCTGTGAACCACCAATGATTTCACCGATACCTGGTACAAGGCAGTCCATAGCAGCTACAGTCTTTCCATCTTCATTAAGCTTCATATAGAAAGCTTTGATTTCCTTTGGATAATCAGTTACGAATACTGGTCTCTTGAAAATCTGCTCTGTAAGATATCTTTCATGCTCTGTCTGAAGATCGCATCCCCAGAATACCTTGTAATCAAATTTGTCATTGTTCTTCTCGAGCATTTCAATCGCTTCTGTATATGTAACACGACCGAAGTCTGAGTTAACTACATTTTCAAGTCTCTCAATAAGTCCCTTATCAACGAAGTTGTTGAAGAATGCCATTTCTTCTGGAGCATTTTCCATTACATATTTGATAATGTACTTAATCATACTCTCAGCAAGATACATATCATCCTGAAGGTCTGCAAATGAGATTTCTGGCTCGATCATCCAGAATTCTGCTGCATGACGTGTTGTATTAGAATTCTCTGCTCTGAATGTAGGTCCGAATGTATAAATATTCTTAAATGCCTGAGCATATGTTTCACCATTTAACTGACCTGAAACTGTAAGGTTTGTTGACTTGTTGAAGAAGTCCTTTGAGAAATCAACCTTGCCATCCTCTGTCATTGGAACATTGCTTAAATCAAGTGTTGTAACCTGGAACATTTCTCCAGCGCCTTCACAGTCAGAACCTGTAATAAGTGGTGTATGAACATAAACGAAATCTCTCTCCTGGAAGAATTTGTGGATTGCGTATGCACATAATGAACGAACTCTAAATACAGCCTGGAATGTATTTGTTCTTGGACGTAAATGAGTAATTGTTCTTAAATATTCAAGTGTGTGACGCTTCTTCTGAAGTGGGTAATCAGGTGTTGATTCGCCTTCGATGCAAATCTCTGTTGCCTGAATTTCAAATGGCTGCTTTGCTTCTGGAGTTGGAACTAAAGTTCCTTTAACAATAAGTGCAGCACCAATATTTATTTTACAGATATCTGCGAAATTATTTAAATTATCTCCGTAAACAACCTGAATTGGTTCAAAAAATGTACCATCATTAATAACAAGGAAACCAAAAGTTTTTGAGTCACGATTGCTTCTAACCCATCCACCGATTGTTATTTCACTGTTAAGGTACTTGTCACGGTTTCTGAAAATCTCTCTAATTTCTAATGTATCCATAATATCTCCTTCCGTGCATTTTCAAAAATGCACATATAAACGTAAATTATATTATAACCCACAATTGAGTCAATTTCAATTATCTATGAATTCTTATTATTTGCCCAAAATCGCATATACGCACACTTCACCTGACTGATTCATTCCTTTTATTATCATTTTGTCATCGCTAAAGCGTTTCATAAATGTAATTTCATTTCCCTCGTATGTCGATTCCTTATACTGAATTTCAAGTTCTTTGAAATTGTATGATTCCCATTCTTCGGTAGTAAATATACCTTCCAAAGCTCTGATATAGGCAACATTATTCATGTGTTTTCCATAATCAATATCTATTCTTCTTACTGTATATCTGCCTGCTTCCTCTTCGAAGCCTTCATCCTTTATTCTTTCAAAGTTGTCAGCCATCCCCTTTTTCTCATAGAAATCAAGCTCTGGGAAAACTTCTTTGACCTTAAGAGGTTTGAATTCATCAGTATTTACTACTATCCACTCTGTTTTGCCCTCAGCTACTACCTCTTCACCCTGAGTCATTTCATAGTATCTTACTGTTTTGTAATTGCCTGGTTCTTCAGGCCATGTGGTAATCTTAACAATCTCAGCTAACTTAACTGGTCTTTTAAATCTTATTTTTTGTTTTGTTGCTACCCAAAACAATTTCTTTGGCCAAAATACTGAAATACCAACATTGATTTCTTCTGCATGAAGCATAGCTGAATCCATGAAAATATCCATAAGAGCAGATAATTTTAATTCTGCATTTCTATCACATCCGCTTGGCATTATTTTCATATCTCTTTGATGATTATTGTTCATTTCAACTCCTAGTTATTATTCCATTATCACTCTTAAATCTTTAACAAACTGTTCTGCCAAATTAAGAAGAGTTTCCTCATCCTTTTCCTGAAGTCCTGTGACTTTATATTTAAGTTCAAATCCAGGTACGCTTCCCTTTACAAATCTTAATGTCTCAGGATAGGTTCCAACAAATTCCACTAACTTTTCTGTATTTACCTTAGCCTTAGGATACAAATCCACTCTCAGAGTTCCATTGCTTCCTCTTACAGCAGTAATGTATTCTTCCTTTGCATTGCTCTTTAACAGAGCAAGTCTCATAAGGAAATCTGCCTCTCTTGGAATCTGTCCAAATCTGTCATTAAGCTCATCATACATTTCATCATAATCAACCTTGCCACAGATTCCTGCAATCTTTCTATACATAAGAAGTTTTTCATTCTCATTAATAATATATTCAGGAGGCATATAAGCATCAATATTAAGATCAATTCTTGTATTGATTTCTTCCTTCTCTTCTTCACCCTTAGCTACCATGACAGCTTCATTCAACATCTTGCAGTAAAGCTCATAGCCTACCGCTTCCATATGTCCTGACTGCTTAAATCCAAGAAGATTTCCTGCGCCTCTAATTTCTAAGTCTCGCATACTTACTTTGAATCCAGAGCCCAAATCTGTATACTCTCTTATCGCTTCAAGACGTTTTTGTGCGATCTCGCTGACAATCTTGTTCTTTTGATACATAAGGAATGCGTAAGCACTTCTATTGCTTCTTCCTACACGGCCTCTCAACTGATAAAGCTGAGACAAACCAAATCTGTCTGCATGGTCAATAATAATTGTATTTACATTTGGAATATCAAGACCTGTCTCAATAATGGTTGTTGAAATCAATACATCAATTTCACCATTTACGAATTCATACATGATATCCTCAAGTTCTCTTTCGTTCATCTGTCCATGTGCATATTTAATCCTTGCATTAGGAACAAGTTTTTGAATCGCTTCTGTCTCAAGATGAATATCTCTTACAATATTATGAACGTAATATACCTGACCACCTCTCGCAAGCTCTCGCTCAATAGCTTCTCTTACAAATTCTTCATTATGTTCCATAATAAATGTCTGAATAGGAAGTCTATCAACTGGCGCTTCCTCAAGAAGTGACATATCTCTAATACCTGTAAGGCTCATATGCAAGGTTCTTGGAATAGGTGTAGCAGTAAGTGTCAAAACATCTACATCATTTCTAAGCTGCTTAATCTTCTCCTTATGCCCTACACCAAATCTTTGCTCCTCATCTACAATAAGCAGGCCTAAATTCTTAATCTCAACATCCTTCGATAAGAGTCGGTGTGTACCAATTACAATATCAACCTGTCCTTCCTTAAGCCTCTTAATTGTAGTCTTTTGTTCCTTAGGACTTCTGAATCTGCAAAGAAGTTCAATAGTGACAGGATAGTCCTTCATTCTTTCCTTAAATGTATTGAAATGCTGATCTGCAAGAATCGTAGTAGGCACTAGATAAACAACCTGCTTGCCTCCCATTACAGCCTTAAATGCAGCACGAATAGCGACCTCTGTCTTGCCAAATCCAACATCACCGCAGACCAGACGATCCATTATTCTGCCACTTTCCATATCATCCTTAACGGCTTTGATGGCATTGAGCTGATCTTCTGTCTCCTCGTATGGGAACATCTCTTCAAATTCTTTCTGCCAGATTGTATCTCTTTCATATACATGTCCAATAGATTGCTGTCTGACTGAATAGAGCTCTACCAATTCCTTTGCAACCTCTAAAACATCTTCCTTAACCTTCTGCTTTGTTGCCACCCATTCCTTACCAGAGAGTCTGTTAAGCTTAGGCTTAGCTCCATCAGATGATGAGTATTTACCTATTACATCAAAGGATGTCGCAGGAACATAGAGATTCTCTCCCTTGGCATACTCAATCTTCATATAATCCTTGGTAATCTTATCCTGGGAAATCTTCTCAATTCCCTTATAGATTCCAATTCCGTATTCTTCATGAACTACATAATCGCCCAAATGTAGTTCATTATAATCAACAATTTTCTTTCCTGAATATTTCTTGCCCTTACGTCTGCTTTTTGACTTGCCAAAAATATCAGAATCAGAAAGCACTGCGAATTTAAGGTTCTGGTAAACAAAGCCCTTCTTAACATTTCCCTTAAAGGTCATTATTTCACCAGGCTTTAACTCCCTCTCTCTGTTATCCGAATAAAAAGCAGCAAGGCCTTCTCTTGTAATATCATCTGCAATTCTTCTTGCACGTGTTCTCGAGGAAGATACTACCACTACTCTGTAGCCTTCCCTGTGATACTTGCCAAGATCCTTAATAAGTTCTGAAATCGCACCATTATAGCTTGGTACGCTTATAGCATTAAACTTAACCTGATAATCATTCTTGTTATCACTCTTATCATCAAAGTTTGCTAACTTAACGCATGGGAATTCCACAATCTGTTTATATACCCTGTTAAAATTCTCCAAAAGCTTTAACTGGCCAGGAAGAGCATATCCCATCTCAACTCTGTGAGTGAAACTATCCTTAAATTCACTCTCAATTTCTTCGCCTCTTATTTTAATCTTCTTAGGCTCATCCAAGCATATAAGAACTGATTTATCCTTAAATAAATCAAGGAAGCCCTGACAGTCCGGATAGAAATATTTAAGATATCCATCCAGGTTCACTTTATTAATGAATGCTGTCGCCTTTAACTCAAATTCAAGTCTCTCATTCTTAACTCTGGCAGCCTCTTCTGTTTTAAACGCTGCTCTTAACTTATCCTCATGAGCCTTTGATTCCTTGGCAATTTTCTTAAGTCCCTTATCAAGAAGGTCCTTTGATACAATAGTTTCTGTTGCTGGATAAATTACAACTTCCTTAACCTTCTCAATAGACCTTTGACTTTCTCGGTCAAAGAATCTGATGGAATCTATTTCATCGCCCCAAAGCTCAATTCTTACAGGATTATCCATCGTCAAATCAAATATATCGATAATGCCGCCATGGATTCCCATCTGGCCTGGTTCTTCTACCACATCAGCCATCTCATAGCCCATTTCTGTGAGCTTATACCTTAAAGCCTTGATATCGCAAATCTGTCTGACTCTTAAATCAATAATGTTATCCTTAAATATTTCAAGTGGAACAACTGGAGCCATCAAAGCACCAATAGTTGTAACAACTGTAAGTTTGTTATTCTCTCTTAAGGTTCTTATTGTCTTAAGTCTTTCTCTTGCTATCTGATTACCACAAATATCTGCCTGATAGAAACAAATATCCTTGCCTCTGAAGAAAACAGCCTCTTTGTCATACATTCTGCTCTCTTCTAGAAGTTCCGAAGCTCTTACATCATCATAGGTAACAATGAATCTTACATCAAAAGCAGCACCAAAAGCATGAGCCAGATGTAATTTCTGACTCTCTGTTGTATTAGGAACAAAAATAGTATTGTTATCTTTAAGATATTCAGTTGCTTTTACATATTGTTCATTTTCCCTTAATGGTGCGTAAAAAGCTTCCATTTTCAGATACCTTTCTATTCTTTCTTAGCTTTCCTGTTATAAATATTCATTGCCTTTTCTGTATCATCTGCCATCATCAATCTGATTGCTTCATATACATTTCCATAGGCATCCTTCATCTTATCTTTATCTTCTGCTGAAAAATGTCCAAGTACATAATCAGCCAAATCCATCTGAGGAAGCTTCTCACCAACTCCCACCTTAACTCTTAGAAACTCTTGCGTTCCAAGATGCGAAATAATGCTCTTAATTCCATTGTGTCCGCCAGCCGAACCCTTATCCCTTATACGTAACATTCCAACATCAAGAGAAATATCATCATAAATGATAATTAATTCAGAAGTAACATCTACTTTGTAATAGTCAGTAATTTCTCTTACTGCTTCACCTGAATTATTCATATATGTCTGAGGCTTTACAAGAATGACCTTTTGTCCATCGATATAGCCTTTACCTATAAGAGCCTTATGATCATTTTCTGTCACATTTATATTATTTTTCTCAGCAATTACATCAATACTGCTAAAACCTGCATTGTGTCTTGTTGTCTCATATTCTTTGCCAGGATTTCCAAGTCCAACTATTATAAACATAATCGTCTCCCATTTTAATTTAATAAATCTATTCATTATAGCATAAAAAAGCGAAAGAGTGTATATAAATACACTCCTTCGCCTATATAAAACCTTTTACTTATTACTAATTATTCCTCAGGCATTTCTTCGTAAGCCTTGAGTACTTCTGACTGAATATAAGTTCTTGTTTCGGTTTTGATTGGATGAGCTATATCTCTGTAGCCTTCCTCGCCTGCCTTTCTTGATGGCATAGCTGCAAATAATCCTTTCTCACCTTCAATAATCTTAATGTCGTGAACTACAAATTCGTCATCAATTGTAATACTAGCGACGCCCTTAAGTTTTCCCCCTTCAGGCATCTTTCTGACCCTAACATCTGTAATCTTCATAATAATCTCTCCTAGTTTGCCGAACAGTTTAATTAGATTGAATATCTGTCGTTCTGTTCAATTAATACCTTTATTTCTTCTTCCCCGACGTATCTTGAATTAGCTCTGATTGTGTCATGAGCTTCAACGATACAATTCTCAAGGTATGTATTATCCCCTATAAATACATCATTAAGAACGATTGAATTCTTTATAACGCAATTATTCCCCACATAAACGTTTTTAAATACTACAGAATTCTCAACTGTTCCGTTAATAATACTACCACTTGAAATAAGACTGTTTTTAATATTAGCTCCTACATTGTACTTCGCTGGTGGAAGATCATCTACCTTTGAATATACATCAGGATACTCTCTGAAGAAGTAGTTTCTTACATCATTCTTAAGGAAATCCATATTTGTTTCATAGTAATCTTCTACACTGGCGATGTTTCTCCAGTAGCTGTCGAGCTTATAACCATAGATTCTCTTTATGTTCTTGTAACGAACAATAATGTCTGAAACAAAATCATATCTGCCTTCTTCATTAGCCTTTTCAATTAACTCAATAAGAAGTCTTCTTCTGATTACATAAATACCACATGATACTGTATTAGTCTTGGCTACGATTGGCTTCTCCTCGAATTCTTCGATTCTGTCATCATCACCTAACTGTACATTACCATATCTCTCAATATTCTCTTCAGATGGCATGTCCTTAACTACAACTGTAATGTCAGCCTTCTTGTCGATATGATATTCAAGAAGCTTACCAAAATCAAGTTTGTAAACACAATCACCAGATGCAATTACTACATATGGTTCATGGCTCATCTTAAGGAAATCAAGGTTCTGATAAATAGCATCAGCTGTACCCCTGTACCAGTTGCTATTCTCAGATGTTTCAACAGGAGTAAATACATAAAGACCACCCTGTTTTCTACCGAAATCCCACCATTTAGAAGAACTGAGATGTTCGTTAAGGCTGCGTGCATTGTACTGTGTAAGTACTGCAACCCTTTGAATATGAGAATTTGACATACTGCTTAACGCAAAGTCAATACTTCTGTAACTTCCGGCGATTGGCATTGCTGATATAGCACGTTTGTTAGCTAATTCTCTCATGCGATGACTATGTCCGCCGGCTAAAATGATTCCTATCGCTTTCATGCTTTACCACCTGCCTTAATCAATGTCTTTCCGCTGCCGAGACTCATATTGTCTAAATCTTCAGCTGTAATATCACCAGCAATTACTGAATTCTTACCAACTGTTACTCCATCTGGAATAACTGTCTTCTCACCGACTGTAACCAAGCCGTGATTGTAAATATGAGGATCTGTCTCATTATCTACTTCTTCACCAATACCAAGTTTTACATCATTTCCGATGTTAACGTTTTCTGCAACTATACCCTTATAAATTTCGCAGTTCTTTCCAATATATGTATCATTCATAATAATGGAATCACGAACCACTGTTCCTTCCTCAATGGTTACCCCACAACCAATGATAGAATTGTAAACCTTACCACAAACTACTGTTCCTTCTCCAATCAGGCACTTTTCAATGACACTGTTTTCTGCAACATACTGAGGCTGCAATCTGTCTGACTTTGTATATATCTTCCAATACTCTTCATAAAGATTGAAGATTGGCACGATATCAATCAGCTCCATATTAGCTTCCCAGTAAGAATGAAGTGTTCCTACATCCTTCCAGTAACCGTTATACTCGTATGCATAAAGCGGTGATCCATTCTCATGGCAATATGGAATGATATGTTTACCAAAGTCAAGATTTGGCTGCTCTGCTTTTGCAAGAAGAGCTTCCTTTAAAGTCTTCCAGTTGAATATGTAAATACCCATAGAAGCAAGGTTACTTCTTGGATTCTCTGGTTTCTCTTCAAAATCTGTAATCTTTCTGTTTTCATCAGTAATTACAATACCAAAACGTTTTGCTTCTTCCAAAGGTACTGGCATTGCCGCAATTGTAACCTCCGCGCCATTCTTCTTATGGAAGTCAAGCATAACTTCATAATCCATCTTATAAATATGGTCACCTGACAGAATCAATACATATTCTGGATTAAAGGTCTCCATATAATCAATGTTTTGATAAATTGCATTAGCTGTACCTGTGTACCACTCACTGTTTGTACTCTTCTCATATGGTGGAAGTACTGTAACACCACCAATATTTCTGTCCAAATCCCAAGGAATACCAATTCCAATATGAGTATTAAGACGAAGAGGCTGATACTGTGTAAGAACACCTACTGTATCAATACCTGAGTTAATGCAATTGCTTAATGGAAAGTCGATAATTCGATATTTACCACCAAAAGAAACTGCCGGTTTAGCAACCTTGGATGTCAATATACCAAGTCTGCTTCCCTGTCCGCCGGCGAGTAACATAGCGATCATTTCTTTTTTAATCATGTTTCTACCTCTCAAGCAATTTTGATTGTCCCCCAACAATACATTTATATTATATCATTGCCTTGGCAAATTTGTACTAACAATAAAGCACTTAAATCGACTTTTTCTGTTTTTTTGTCGTCAAATTTCTATATTATAACCATAAATCGCTCTGCTTTTTTGTATATTTTGTCTATTTTACGTATTTTTAGCCTATCTTTTATTTCATTTTACACAAAAGCCATTTTTCTTCTTTTCATTTATTCAAAGTGAACTTATAATTTAACTATATGTAATATAAATAAGAAAGATTTTTCGAGGATGATAAGCATGAAAATCGACTTCAATGTGTCTAAGCACGTGTATTTTATCGGTATTGGCGGAATCAGCATGAGTGGTCTCGCACAGATACTTCTCTCAAGAGGTTTTAAGGTATCAGGCTCTGATAGAGCACCTTCTGATTTAACAGATCAGTTATCTAACGAAGGGGCAACTGTTTATATTGGTCAGAGATCATCAAACATCAGTGAAGACATCGATTTATGTGTTTATACAGCAGCTATTCATCCCGACAATCCAGAATACATACGATGCCAGGAATTATCCATTCCAATGATGACAAGAGCAGAATTTCTTGGTCAGTTAATGAAGAATTATTCTGACTCAGTAGCTGTAAGTGGTACTCACGGTAAGACTACAACTTCTGCCATGGCTGGCGAGATTCTTATGGCCGCAAGCCTTGATCCAACTCTTTCAATTGGTGGCATCCTTCCAAGTATCAATGGAAACATTCGCATTGGCTCATCTGATTATTTCTTAACTGAGGCTTGCGAATACACTAACAGTTTCCTCTCATTTTTCCCTAAATATGGAATTATTCTTAATGTTGAAGAGGATCACCTGGATTTCTTCAAAGATATTAATGATATAAGAAACTCTTTCAAAAAGTTTGCAAAACTTCTTCCTGATGATGGTCTTCTTATAATAAATGGAGCTATCGATAACTACGAGGAACTCTGCAAGGACCTTAAATGTAAGGTTGTAACATTTGGAAAAGCTACTACAAATGATTACTATCCAACAGATTTATCAATTTCAGAAGAGGGTTATACATGTTACACACTTAACACACCTTCTGGCAAAACAGCCAGCATCAAATTAAGAGTACTTGGAGAGCACAACGTACTTAACTCTCTCGCTTCTCTTGCTCTTGCTGATTCACTCGGAATTGATTTGGATACTGCAAAGAGCGCACTCTTTAACTTCGGTGGAACCAAGAGACGTTTCGAATATAAAGGAAATCTTAAGGGAATTAACATTATTGATGATTATGCACATCACCCAACAGAGATTAAGGCCACATTAACAGCCGCTAAAGATTATAAGCATGAAAACATGTGGGTTGTATTCCAGCCTCATACTTATACAAGAACAAAGGCCTTTATGGATGAGTTCGCCGAAGCACTTTCACTCTGTGAAAATGTAATCCTCGCTGATATTTATGCAGCAAGAGAAACTGACACACTTGGCATTTCATCAGAGGATTTGCAGAAAAAAATCCAAGCCTTTGGCAAAAATTGTTATTATTTTAAAAATTTTACAGATATCGAAATATTTTTATTACAAAATTGTATCCCCGGTGACATGTTGATAACTATGGGTGCCGGAGATGTCTATAAAATAGGCGAAAACCTACTTGGTGATTAGTTATCAACATTATCCACATGTTTTTGAACATTTCAACATCAAATTCAATGTGGATAATTTTTATTTACATAATACTTTTTGACCATCCCCAAATAGTCGAAAATAATCGAATTTTAACCAATTATGTAAACCGAAAGCAATCAACTTATCAACATTGTAAACAATCGTCAAAAGCCCGATAAATAAAGGATTTTTCGTGATTTTACACCTTTACTTTTTATTATTTTCATTCTATAATAACCCTTGCTTAAAATAGGTTACATACCAGGGGGAATTATCCAATGAATTTCATAAAGTTATACGCGGAAGAATACGATCCGGGTGTCACTTTGGTTTCAAATGTTTTTATCGATTATTTTCTAAATGCGGCAAACGATTGCCAGATTAAAATATACCTTTACTTGGTTCGTCATATCAGTAATCATAAACCATTTACCATATCTAACATCGCAGACGAATTTAACTACACAGAATCAGATATCTTAAGAGCTTTAAATTACTGGGAGCAGAAACAGGTACTTTCAACAGAGTATGATGGGGACAACAATTTAATCGGAATAGAACTGCATGAGGTTAACGAAGAACTCGTAAGACCTGCAGCACAGGTACAGTTATTCGCAATGCCTTCACTTAACGACAATAAAAACAACAAATCAACTACAGATACCAAAACTAAAGATTTCTCAAACGAGGAGCTTATAGCACTTTCTAAGGATCCTGAATGGAGTGCAGTTAAAACACTTGCAGAGAGTTATTTCTCAAGAACTATCTCTGCTACTGATATTCAGCATCTTGCATACATTTATAAGACTCTCGGCTACACTATCAATGAAGTTGACAAGCTCATTGAAGAATGTCTTTCTGACGGTAAGAAAACTATGCGTTCAATAAGAAAGGTTGCTGAAGATCGTTTTGCTTCTAAAACATTCGACCCTTCAGTTAAGGAAATCCTTGATGCCTTAGGCGAAAAGGGCTCTCCTACTGCCGAAATGATTGACTATGCTAACAGATGGTTATCAATGATGGAGCTTGACCTTATTCTTGAAGGTTGTAAGAAAGCCTGCATGGCTACCAATACTAACAGATTCCAGTATGCTGAAGGTATTTTTAGAAACTGGAAGAAAGATAACATCAGAACAATCGCTGATATGGCAGCTAGTGAGGAAGCTTTCAGGAAGAACAAAGAAGCTCTCAAGAAACCTTCTGTAAACAGAGAAGCAACAGGCAACAAATTCAAACAGTACAAACAGACAGCATATGATTTTGATGCCTTAACAAGAGAAATCAGAATTAATTAAGGAGTACATTTTGTCACTTACTAATTCACAGTACGACTCAATTCTTCATAAGTACGATGTTCGCAGACGCCGTAGGGATATGCTTATTGAAGAACGTAAAAAAGAAATATATAGTGCCATTCCTGAATATCGTAATATCGACAAAGAGATAGCTTCTGTCAGCATCGAAGCTGGTCTTGCTTCTCTTTCAGGTGCAGGCAATCTAGATACATTAAAAGAAAAAATCGAGGAGCTTCACGTTAAAAAGAATCTTCTCTTAACATCAAAGGGCTATTCAGTTAATTATCTTGAGCCTCCTTACACTTGTTCATACTGTAAGGATACAGGATATATAGGAACTGAGCTTTGCCACTGCTTTAAGCAGGCAATTCTTGATTATTCATATGAACAGACTAATATCAAATCCCTTCTTGCTGAAGAGAATTTTGATTCTTTATCATATGAATATTACGATGGTGCTGATTTAAGAAGTTTCAAAAACGCTGAAGAGAAGGCAAGAAGCCTTGTTGATAACATTGATTCAAATCCTTCTAATATATTATTTACTGGTTCTGTTGGGACAGGTAAATCATTTCTTTCAAACTGTATCGCAAATGAATTAATTAAAAATGGACGTTCAGTTATATACTTCTCTTCCATTTCTCTTTTTGAAAACATTTCATCTTTCAAATTCAGAAGACAGAGCAGCTCCATTTCAGATAATTTTATTTCAGATATTTATTCCTGCGATTTATTGGTTATTGATGATTTAGGAAGTGAATTAACCAATCAGTTCGTTTGCTCCGAATTATTTGCAATCATTAATGAACGACACATAAGAAATAAATCTACTGTTATTTCTACAAATCTTAATTTGGAAGAAATATCAGAACGTTATTCTTCAAGGGTATTTTCAAGAATATACTCGTTTTACGAAGTCTGTTTAATGTCAGGAAATGACATCAGAATATACAAAAAAAGATTAGAAAACAGAAAGTGAGGACAATCTAATGTCTGACAAACATGATGAAATTCGCGATCTTGATACCATTCCCGTGGGATCATTAGGCCTTATTCCTCTTGAGAGCTGTAAGGAATTAGGTTCAAAGGTTAACGATTATCTCGTTGCCTGGAGAGAGGAACGTGAACACCAGCACAGAGACTCTCTCGGATTTGAAGGTTATGAAAGAGATTCATATATCCTTCAGGCTAAGAATCCACGTTTCGGAACAGGTGAGGCCAAAGCAGTTATTAATGAATCTGTAAGAGGTTATGACTTATACCTTCTTGTAGATGTTTGTAACTACAGCCTTACTTATAAATTATGTGGACAGATTAACCACATGTCTCCTGATGATCATTATCAGGATTTAAAGAGAACTATCGCTGCTGTAGGTGGTAAGGCAAGACGTATTACAGTTATTATGCCTTTCCTTTACGAAAGCAGACAGCATAAGAGAACTGCCAGAGAATCTCTTGACTGTGCTCTTGCACTTCAGGAATTAACATCAATGGGTGTTGATAACATTATTACATTCGATGCTCATGACCCACGTGTACAAAACGCTATTCCACTTAATGGATTTGAAACTGTTCAGCCAACATACCAGTTCATTAAAGCCTTGGTTAATAACGTTTCTGACTTTGTATTCGATGCAGAACATGCAATGTGCATAAGCCCAGATGAAGGTGCTATGTCAAGAGCCATCTATATGGCTAACATTCTCGGTATCGAAATGGGTACATTCTACAAGAGAAGAGATTATACAAGAATCGTTGACGGACGTAACCCTATCATCGCTCATGAATTCCTTGGTTCAAGCGTTGAAGGCAAAGACGTACTTGTCCTTGATGATATGATTTCATCTGGTGATTCAGTTCTTGATGTTGCTGAGAAGCTCAAAGCTATGAAAGCAAAGAGAGTTTTCATTCTTACAACATTTGGTCTTTTCACTAATGGACTTGCTAAATTTGACAAAGCTTACGAAGATGGTCTTATCTACAGAGTATTAACTACAAACCTTGTATATCAGACTCCAGAGTTACTTGAACGCGAATGGTACATCAACTGTGACATGAGTAAATACATCGCTTACATCATTGATACTCTTAACCATGACGCATCAATCAGCGACTTGTTAAATCCTACAGAAAGAATCCAGAAGATTCTTACTAAGGCTAAAAACAGATAATTCTAATCTTTCAATACAGATTAAGTTTTTATTTTAACTAGTAATATTATTATTTCAGACACCAAAAAACAGAGCTGATTAGCTCTGTTTTTTTTATTTAATATGTTTTTTCTCATTAACCATTTGCTTATATGTTATCTGCCATAAGCCCATTCAACAATATCCGAAATATCCTTAATGGCAATTACAATCTTACTTCTGTCATTTTGCGCATAACAGAAATTGAATTGATAGCAGGCTACTCCTCCATCATCGCGAAGCATATGATGGAAATATGATAATAGTTCTTTTTCTCTAAGGTTTTCTATAATTTTTTCCAGTCTGGTATTTTGGCTAAAAATCTCTCTTTCCTCTGGAACAATAACATTTTTCATAATTTCATTACCATCTGCAAATGATATATTTTCAATCTCCTTAAAGGCCTTAAGTTCCTGTGAGAAAATATACTTCATATGAACCTGCTCTGTCTCTAAATCAAGCACACCAATCATACTATACTCATCTCTAAGACCTGCGATTATCCGGAATTCATCTGTCATTTCCTGTCGTTTTTCCATTCGTTTTGACATTCCTGAATCCAAATCCTGAGAATAATATATAACCTTTGATACTTCACCAGCTACACTTTCCATTCTCCAGAAAACCGCTTCTCTCCAGTCTCCATTAATTAACTGATATGCGCAGGATATATGATCTTCTTCCAAAAGTCTTTTCTTTAGATTCTCAATTGAACCTACTTCCTCGCGAAGCTTCTGGAATTCACTAGCAACATAGGTTCTGGTAAAATACATATTTCTTAATGAATACACGCCTCTTTCCGCTTCGTTTTCAGAGATACTCGTTTCACTCTTCTTCATGATACGATATTCGTCTAATTCAAGATCTATAAGCAATAAGGCCTCATAAGAATCTGTCAGAACTTTTACAAGAGTATCCATTTCCTTTTTGAAATTTGCTTCAGCAATTGCACGCTTAAACTGTGGAAAATTAATATAGAACTGCTGTTTATCTTCATACATCATCTGTTCAGCTATCTTTGTTACCGATCCAAGTTCATCTGTAATTCCAAATGAGTATCCAATAGCCGCAGTTGGAATATTATCTGATTTAATCAATTTATCAAATGCTTTAGCTCTGGTATAGAATGTCTCTTCATCATCGCCAGAGTAAACCACAATAAATTCATCTCCACTTACACGATAGCAGTTCCAATCCCAAAAAGCCTTTTTTAATTTCTCAGCAAAAGTACGAATGTATACATTGCCTGCTTCATGACCTTCTGTATCATTCACATACTTAAGTCTATTTAAATCTCCAAACATAACGCCTACTGGCTTCTCGCATAGATTCAGTGCAAATGAATTGCAAAAAGAACGATACGAATAGAAATTAGCAAGACCAGTCATAGTATCATAATTGCAATAAAATTCCAGTTCCTTATTATGTTCAAGTTCTTTCACATAAGCATCATGTACATCCTGAATATACAGAATAACTATCTGATAATCACTTCTGTATTCAGAAGATTTCATTATTTCCATGATTACCCATTTAAATTCATCATTAGTCTTTCTGCGATAACGAAATCTCATTCGCTCATCGCTATTTTCAAAGTGTGATTTAATATTCTCAATATCAGTAAATTTAAGATACGCATCGCAATCCTTAGCATCTACCTGACCTGTTAACGCAAACTGTTTAAGCCATACTGATATTTTTTCAGAATATCCCATTTTTGCATTCTTCTCTGTTTCATACATTTTTAATTCTGTATGTGAATCATCAGTAAGATTAATTCGTAAGATTTTGTGATAATTATTTGCTAATAATTGTAATGAATCTTCAAGTGTAAATTGACTATCCATTTGATATCACTCCTTCAATTATTATATTTTTATTACCTTCTGTATCTATTCAGATTGTTTGGTATTAAATATTCTAAAAAAAATCCTTATATATAAAACTAAGCTAATCCCGATACAGTTACTATATCGACATCTGATTTACAGATGTTAATCGCTATCAAATATCGATTTCAAAAAAATAAAGAGCGACCAGAGGTCAGTCTGGTCGTCCCTTTTTAATCATCATATCCATTTGGATTATTTTTCTGCCAATTCCATGCATCCCTGCACATTTCTTCAATGCCTCTTTCTGCCTTCCAGCCAAGCTCATCAAAAGCCTTTTGGCTTGAAGCATAGCATTCAGCAATGTCACCAGGGCGTCTTGCCTTAATAGAATATGGAATCTTAATATTATTAGCCTTCTCGAAATTCTTAACAATATCAAGAACACTATAGCCTGTGCCTGTTCCAAGATTATAGATTTTAACACCCTTAAAATCATTTATCCTGGCAATAGCCTTAACATGTCCGATTCCAAGATCAACTACATGAATGTAATCTCTTACTCCTGTACCGTCATGTGTATCATAATCATTTCCAAATACGCCTAATTCTTCTCTCTTACCTATAGCAACCTGTGTGATATATGGCATAAGGTTATTAGGAATACCATTTGGATTCTCTCCCATCTTTCCTGATGGATGAGCACCTATTGGATTGAAGTATCTAAGAAGAATAACTGTCCATTCAGGATCTGCTGCCGCAATATCTGTAAGAATCTGTTCTAGCATCCCCTTAGTTCTTCCGTAAGGATTTTCAATCTTGCCAACTGGGCATTCTTCAGTAATAGGAACAAATGCTGGTGCACCATAAACTGTAGCAGAAGATGAAAATACCATTTTCTTTACATTGAATTCATTCATCACCTTAATAAGTGTTAAAGTTCCACTGATATTATTTTCATAATACATCCATGGTTTCTCAACACTTTCACCTACTGCCTTAAGGCCTGCAAAATGAATTACTGAATCAATGCTTTCCTTCTTGAAAATCTCTCTAAGAGCCTCTTCGTCACGAATGTCTGCTTTGTAAAATACTGGTTTCTTTCCTGTAATCTCTTCAACTCTTTCAAGACTCTTTGGATTAGAATTTGAAAGATTATCAAGTATTACTGTTTCATAACCTGCATTAATTAATTCAACTACTGTATGACTACCTATAAAACCTGTTCCGCCTGTTACAAGAATTGCCATAATTTTTCTCCTTTAGTCCCAAAGATTAGTTGGATAAACACCTGCATCCTTTAATGCTTGAATTGATGCCGTAACGAAAGGCTTGTCCTCTTTGTATGTTACACCAAACCACTTATCCTTTGATGAGAGAACCTTAACTGTTGCCTTATCTGCTTTAAGAAGATTATCTACTTCAATTGGAATATAGCACTCTGCCTTTAATGGATTCTTTTCTACCTTTTCTTTAAAGAATTTATCAAGAGCAATCTTAAGTTCTCCAATAATGCTTGGGTAGAATCCCCATAAATTCATCGAAACGGGAGTATCTACAGAAATATCTGTATATGTCTCACCATCATCCTCTGAATAAGCAGCACCATTTTCTGTCTTAATGATTTTAGTTCTTTCATTAATTTCAACAAGGAAACCTTCTTCGTTAGTTTCACATACACCTCTGGAAACTGAACCATTCTCTGTAAGAGTGTTTCCAAGTCTGTAGCCTACCATTGCATATCTGTATTTATCATCATCCTGATGACTTACAAGATAATCATAAAGTACCTGAAATGCCTCTACGCCATAATAGTCATCAGCATTGATAACTGCGAATGGAGCATCTATTACATTTCTGCAAGAATAGATAGCATGTGCTGTTCCCCAAGGTTTTTGTCTTTCATCTGGAATTTTAAACCATTCTGGTACATCCTTGATATCCTGAAAAACATAATCAACCTTCATATGCTTTGATACAGCATCACCAATACATTCTCTAAAGAGTGCCTCATTTTCTTTCTTTATAATGAAAACTGCTCTCTTGAATCCTGCACGTAAAGCATCATAAATAGAGAAATCAAGAATCTTATTTCCCTGCTCATCAACTGGATCAATCTGTTTGAGTCCGCCGTATCTAGATCCCATTCCTGCTGCCATAATTACTAAAATCGGATCATTCATAAAAAACCCTCCTATACTTCGAATAATAAATCCCCGTAAGTTGGAATTGGCCAGTAAGCCTTATCTGTAATCTTTTCAAGGTCATCTGCATAGAATCTGACCTGTTCCATTTTTGCCTTAACATTGTCTCTGTAAAGGAAAGCCTGTTCCTTATGATTTTTAGTCATTCTTGCTTCATCGAGATAACCTTCCAGTCTGTCAACTGAATCAGTAAGTTCATCTACAAGAATGCTTACCTTTCTAAGAAGTACTCTTGGAGTCTTAAGTTCGATACCAGCTTCCTCTCCATTCTTAACTGTCTTGGCAATTTCTTTCATATAGCTAATCTCTGCTGGAATAATCTGTCTTCTGATCATTTCAATAATGCAGTTTGCTTCAATATTAATTGTCTTTGAATATGTTTCATACAAAACATCTTTTCTTGATTCAAGCTCAGCCTTAGTAAAGATTCCAAATTTCTCAAATAAAGCAATACTCTTGTCTGTAGTAAGTGTATCTACAGCGTCAAGCATAGTACGTAAATTTGGAAGGCCTCTTCTCTCAGCTTCATCTACCCACTCTGGTGCATAGTTATTACCATTGAAGATAATTCTCTGATGTTCTGTCATATATTCCTTGATGATATCGTGAACTTCCTCATCAAAATTCTCTGCTTTTTCAAGTCTGTCAGCGGCTTCACAGAAGCTCTCTGCAACTATTGTATTAAGAATTACATTAGGATCACCAATTGAATCTGCAGATCCAACCATACGGAACTCAAATTTGTTTCCTGTAAAAGCAAAAGGTGAAGTTCTATTTCTATCAGTTGGGTCAATAAGAAGCTCTGGAAGAGATGATACTCCTGTTTCAAGAGTAGCACTGCTCTTACAATGTGTTGCTTCACCTGTCTCAACTAACTGCTTGATAACATCTTCAATCTGTTCTCCAAGGAACATTGAAATAATAGCAGGTGGTGCTTCATCAGCTCCAAGTCTGTGATCATTTCCTACATCTGATGCTGACTGTCTAAGAAGATCAGCATGCTTGTCTACTGCCTTCATAATGCAGGCAAGTACGAAAAGGAACTGAATATTCTCATTAGGTGATTCACCTGGATCAAGAAGATTCATTCCGTTATCTGTATTTAAAGACCAGTTATTATGCTTACCTGATCCATTAACACCCATAAATGGTTTCTCATGAAGCAGGCATGTAAGATCATGTCTTTCAGCCACTTTTCTAAGTGTTTCCATAATAATCTGATTATGATCAGTAGCTACATTTGCTGTTTCATAAATAGGAGCAATCTCATGCTGAGCAGGAGCTGCCTCATTATGCTGAGTCTTAGCTGTTACACCAAGCTTCCAAAGCTCAACATTTACATCCTTCATAAATGCACCGATTCTTTCTCTGATGCATCCATAGTAATGATCATCCATTTCCTGGCCCTTAGGAGCAGCTGCACCAATAAGTGTTCTGCCTGTGTAAATAAGGTCAGGTCTCTTAAGATATAATTCTCTGTCTACAAGGAAATATTCCTGCTCTGCACCAACTGATGCAACAACCTTTTTAGCATCCTTGTTACCAAATAATTTAACTATTCTAAGGCCCTGTTCATTAATCGCCTGCATTGAACGAAGAAGAGGAGTCTTCTTGTCCAAAGCCTCTCCCTTGTATGAACAGAATGCTGTAGGAATACAAAGAATTGTTCCTGTAGCATCTTCCTTAAGGAATGCTGGAGATGTAATATCCCATGCTGTATAACCTCTGGCTTCAAATGTTGCTCTAAGTCCACCTGATGGGAAACTTGAAGCATCTGATTCACCCTTGATTAATTCCTTACCTTTAAATTCCATAATGATATTACCATCCTCATTTGGATGTGTAATAAATGAGTCATGTTTTTCTGCTGTGGTTCCTGTAAGTGGCTGGAACCAGTGTGAATAGTGTGTTGCACCATTTTCAATGGCCCACTCCTTCATTGCTTTCGCAACGATATCCGCTGTTTCTCTGCTTAATTCACCACCAAAAGAAGCAATATTCATTACCTCTTCGAACACTTCCTTGGGAAGTCTCTCTTTCATTTTGCCCACAGTAAAAACATTTTTACCGAAAAGCTCTACGATGTTGTTCTTCTCGCTCATAATCTCTCCATTATTCTGTTTTTCTTACTCTCAAAATATCACCCTCTTCAGGCAATACCGAAAGCATGATTTTCAATTTTTGCTGAGGATGAGGGCATGAATCCATTTCCTCATTGTCTTCGTTTATAATCTTTTTAACTTGTGTCTCGATATTGTCACCATTTGGTTTCATAATCTCAATTACATCACCAACACAGAATTTATTTTTCTGTTCAATGTATACGTAATTCTCATCCACCTTCTTAGACAAACCAAGATAAATGTACTCATTGATATATGTATTTGAATCATATATCTGAGATTCTTCAGATGGCTTTTGGAAATAAAAGCCAGTAGTAAATTGTCGGTATGTGCACTTTGATATTTCCGATAAATACCAGTCCATATTGGCACGATATTTCTCTTCATCCTCGAAAAAATCATCAATGGCTTTTCTGTATGTTCTTGCCACACAAGCCACGTAAAGTGCTGTTTTCATTCGTCCTTCTATCTTGAATGAATTGATACCAGCATCTACCATCTCAGGAATATGCCCTATCATGCATAAATCCTTTGAGTTAAATATATATGTTCCTCTGTCATTTTCATAAACAGGGAGATATTCGCCTGGTCGCTGCTCTTCAACTACTGCATACTTCCATCTGCATGGATGTGTGCAGGCTCCCTGGTTTGCATCCCTTCCTGTAAAATAATTTGACAGTAAACATCTTCCTGAGTAGGAAATACACATCGCCCCATGAATGAAGCTTTCTATTTCCAAATCATCTGGAATATTTTGTCGTATTTCCTTAATTTCCTTTAATGACAATTCTCTGGCACTTACCACTCTGGTTGCCCCTACAAGCTCATGCCACATATTAAAGGTCTCATAGTTAGTATTATTCATTTGTGTTGAGACATGAATCTCAATTTCAGGACAGTATTTTTTAGCCTGTCTCATCAAACCAAGATCTGACATTATTAAACCATCAGGCTTTAACTTAGCCATCTCTTTAAAGTATTCTGCACTTTCTTCAAGGTCATAATTATGAGCAAATATATTTGCTGTAACATAAACCTTAACGCCCTTTGAATGTGCATACTCAATTCCGGTCATCATGTCTTCTTTAGAAAAGTTTTTGGCCTTTGCTCTCAGTGAAAAAATATCTCCACCAATATAAACTGCATCAGCTCCATAATTCACTGCTGTATACAAAACCTCTAAGCTTCCAGCAGGAATCAACAGTTCCGGTTTATTCATTTTCTACCTTCTTTATTTTTTTACAGATAATGTCATTCCATCTCCTGTCGGAAGAATAACATTCTCCAGTATTTCCTCATCTCTTAATCTTAAAAGATACTCTCTCATTCTGGAATGAATAGTTCGATTTCTCCTTGTAACAGCAAATCTCGATTCAACGATTTCGCCTTCCTTGAGAATATTATCAGTAATAAGAAGTCCGCCACTTGGAAGCATTCTTAATAAATCATCAAGGTAATTCTCATACTGGCCTTTTGGACCATCAAGGAATATTAAATCATATTCATCCTGCATATTTTTAATAATCTCTCCAGCATCGCCTTCAAGGAAATTAATTTTACCCTTCTTATCAAACTTGGAAAAATTATTCTTAGCCTCCTCGATTCTTGGAGGATAATTCTCTATCGTCGTAATCTTACAGTCATCCTCTGTATACTCTGCCATCAGCAAAGAAGAGAATCCTACTGCAGTTCCAATCTCAAGTATTTTCTTAGGTTTTTTCAAACTAAGCAATACTCTTAAAAGCTCTTGTGTGTCCTTCCTGATAATTGGAATATCTGCTGCCTTGGCCTTTTCTTCCAATTCTTCAATATATTCAGGAAAACCTTTTGAAAATGCTCTTAAAAAACTTTCTATTCTTTCTTCCTCAAACATATCTCTTACTCTTCTACTGGAATATCCAAAGCATCATTAGCAGGATTTGAAACATCATCCGCCTCATCCCAAAGTGTAGCCTGATCCTTACTTACAATATCTGTTTCATCTTCAGGATTATCAATTGCATCAAGATCTACCTGAGCCATAACCGCTATCATCTCATAAGGTGTCATAGCTGTTGTAAGTTCATATACACCAGGTTTAAGTTTTCCATCATACTCTGAAAATTTAACCTGAAATACAAACAAAAGACTATTATCAATAAGTCCCTTGTCTTTTAAAATCTCTCCAATTTCCTTATCTGATTTACCATCGACTATAGCTACTGTCTTAGTAATTCCAGGTGAAGGGTCCTTGGCTTCATCTGCAAAAATCTTATATCCGAATTCATAGCAGTATGTAGTGCCTTTAAAACCTATAACAACCAGTGCAACAACAAATGCAACTCTTAAAATTACAGATATAATTTCCTGAATAATCTTTCTTGTCATCTGTTATCTCCTACTCAAAATCAATTGCCTCTGCAATTTTGATACTTATATCCTGAACCATTCTGCAAATTGCAACTTCAGCATCAAGGAATTTCTTCGCGTCCTGATTATTAAACACATCTGCGTATTCCTGTCTTATTCTGTCCGCTTTATCGTACATATCGTCATTGTTAGAGAAATTCTGATAATCAGTTCTTCTTCGTCTGTACTCCTCAATTCTTCTCCACAATTCTTCGTTCTGCTTAACCGTTTCGAGCGCTGCTCTATACTCAGTATAGGCTGAAGTCTTTTTTAGTTCATTTATATAATCATCAGTTACTTTATTAAAGTTTATCATTTTATACCTCTGTAATAACAGGCAAAATCATTGGTTTACGTTTTGTATTTTTCCAGAAATAATCACTAAGACAATCTCTCACAAGGCTTCTGCATTTATAATTATCGGTTATTTCCTTAGCTGATCTGTCCGCAAGATAATCGATAAGCTCTGTCCTTGCTCCCTCAAGAAGCTCTTCTGCTTCTTTTTCATAAACAAATCCTCTTGAAATAATCTCTGGCTGTGTATAAAGCTCACCTGAATATGAGTCAACTGCAATAGCTACAACTACTATTCCATCCTCAGCAAGCTTTTGTCTGTCACGAAGAACTACATTTCCTACGTCACCAACACCAAGTCCGTCTACAAATACTGTACCTGCTGGAACATCATCAACAACGCCTGCTTTTTCTTCGCTCAATTCAAGTACATTTCCTGATGAGAGAATAAAGATATTCTCTTTGTCCATTCCAAGCTCCTGAGCCAATTTAGCATGAGCCGTAAGGTGCTTGTATTCACCATGAACTGGAACAGAATATTTTGGATTTGTAAGAGAGTAAATAAGCTTAATCTCTTCTCTGCACGCATGTCCTGATACATGAGTATCTTCAAATATTACATCTGCACCAAGTCTTAATAAATCATTGATAACCTTAGTAACAGCCTTCTCGTTACCAGGAATTGGATGTGATGAGAATATAACCACGTCACCAGGAAGAATCTTAACCTTCTTGTGTGTTCCCATTGCCATACGGCTAAGGGCAGCCATGCTTTCACCCTGACTTCCTGTAGTAATAAGAACTGTCTGTTCCTTTGGATAATCCTTGATGCTTTCTGTTTCTATAAGTGTATTAGGAGGAATGGTAAGTCTTTCGAGTTTATTGGCAACATCGATTACATTTACCATACTTCTTCCTTCGACTACTACCTTACGATTATATTTATTTGCTGAATTAATAATCTGCTGAACTCTGTCTACATTTGATGCAAATGTCGCAACAATAATTCTTGAATTTCTATGCTCATTAAATAATATGTCAAAGGTTCTTCCTACTGTTTTTTCTGAAGGAGTAAATCCTTCTCTTTCTGCATTTGTTGAATCACACATAAGTGCAAGAACACCCTTGTTGCCGAGTTCTGCAAATCTTTCAAGATCGATTCTGTCTCCATATACAGGAGTATAATCAACCTTAAAATCACCTGTATGAATTAAAACTCCTGCAGGTGTGTGAATAGCCAGAGCTGCTGCGTCAACAATACTGTGATTTGTTTTGATAAATTCAACTCCGAAGTTACCGATTTTGATCAAATCTCCGAAGCTTACAGTATATCTTTCAACTACATCAAGCAGTCCGTGCTCTTTTAACTTGTTTTCAATAAGTCCCTGTGTAAGTGTTGTTGCAAACACTGGAACATTTATAGTTTTTAAAATATATGGAAGAGCACCAATATGATCCTCGTGTCCATGAGTAATCATAAATCCAAGGACCTGATCCTTATGTTCTTCCAGGTAAGTTACATCCGGAATAACGAAATCAATTCCGAACATATCATCTTCTGGGAATCCCAGACCACAGTCGATTACGATAATCTGTCCTTCGTACTCGATTGCAGTAATATTAACTCCGATTCGCTCAAGTCCACCTAGTGGAATGATACGAATCTTTTTATCATTTGTCTTCAAAATAATTCTCCTAATCTGTCTAAACCACGACAGTTACTCAATCTCAATATCATCAAGAAGACTTTCAAATATGTCTGCTACTGCCTTTAATTCCTCGTCATCCTCTACTATCTCGTATATGGCTTCATCATCTTCTCTATCTGAAATATCCTTGAGAATAAGCGCTTCACTGTCGCCTTCTTCTTTATCTGTTACTAAAATATAATTAATTCCTGAAATTGTTGTCTGCTCAAGAACAAAAAATTCAATAGGATTTTCGTTATCCTCTCCAAATATGATTTTTTCCATTCTTACTCCTGATTCTGTTTCTTATTGTCCATATAATCCTGCAAAATAATCATTGCAGCAATCTTGTCTACGTATTTTTTGCGATCCTGCCTTCCCTTAACTCCTACTTCAGTCATGATTTCATCAGCTTCAACAGTAGTAAGTCTCTCATCCCATAAATTTACTGGCAAACCAATTCTTCTTTCTAACATTTCTTTAAATGCCATAGTCTTCTCAACTCGTTCACCCTTGGTATTATTCATATTTACAGGAAGACCCATTACTATCTCTTCGACATCATATTCCTTAACAAGCTCTTCAATTCTTGATAAAGTCTGACGAAGTTTGTCTTCTCTTTCTCTTCTGATTATCTCAACGCCTGAAGCTATAAGTCCGGTAGGATCACTTACAGCCACACCAACTGTTTTGGAGCCAAAATCAAGCCCCAGTATTCTTTTACTCATCTACTTCCTCATCCCATGCATTTGAGAAAATATACTCAAGAAGCATTTCTTCTACAAGCTCATCTCTCTCAACCTTCATAATAAGACTTCTGGCACCCTTATAGCTTGTAATATAAGTTGGATCACCTGACATAATGTAACCAACAATCTGGTTTACAGGGTTATATCCTTTTTCCTTAAGTGCATTATAAACTTCTTTGATTATATTATTAACGGAGTCTCTCTCATCCCAACCAACATTAAAATATTGTGTTTCTGTACCTACAGCCATTGTTCATCCTCCTTGAAAAAACATTTTAACAATTTAGTATACCACACTTTTATCATTTATTGTAGTCTTAGCTTATTTTTCACTCTTACAGGTTTTCCGGTCCAAAGCTCTTAGGAAGCAATTCTTCCAAAATATATTCCTCGTATTCATCCACAGATTTAACCACAAATACCTTGAATTCCTTAACACTGCAAAATTCTCTCATAACCTGTCTGCAAATGCCACAAGGATAAGCATAATCTACAGGCTCCTCACCTTCTTTGCCACCAGCTATCGCTATCGCTTTGAAGTTTCTCTTGCCTTCAGAAACCGCTTTGAAAAATGCTGTTCTTTCGGCACAATTAGTTGCACCATATGAAGCATTTTCAATATTACAGCCAAGTGTAATCTCGTTATCGCCATCAAGAAGTGCTGCTCCAACAGCATAATGCGAATATGCGCAATATGATTTCTTTCTTGCTTCTAATGCCTGTTCTCTTAACTTCTTATAAATCTCTTCCATAATAACCCCCTGATTTTATGAAATTAAATCAACTCTCCTAAAAGAATTTCTTCATTAAGTGTACATTTAAGAAATACCTTGATTTCTTTACCTATATAATCATCATTTAGATTATCTTTATCTATCGCAACCATTACATACTCAGGCGTATGTCCAACATAATATTCCTTATTCTGAATCGTCTTAATTTCCTCAACAATAATATTATTCTCACTATTGCATTTTGATTTTCTAAATTCAAAAGATTCCTTCTCATCTAAAGCTAAAAGCTCTTTTACTCTGACCTTTTTCTCCTCTGCAGTAAGCTGACCTGGCATCTTATCAGCTATAGTGCCCTTTCTTCTTGAATATGGGAAAATATGTGTTTCAAAAAACTTAACCTTCTTTAAGAAGTCCTTGGTAACCTCAAATTCTTCCTCTGTTTCTCCAGGGAATCCAACAATAACATCTGTCGTAATCGCACATCCCGGGAAATACTTTCTAAGAAGCTCAACCTTCTCATAGTACTGATTAGCATTGTAATGTCTGTTCATTCTCTTAAGAACGCTATCACATCCAGACTGAAGAGAAATATGAAAATGCGGACAAAGCTTATTTATCAAAGATAAATCCTTAACAAAATCTTCTGATAAAATCATTGGTTCAAAGGAACCAATTCTTATTCGCTCAATTCCTTCAATTTCATTAATATCTCTCAACAATTTTATGAGATTAACTCTTGGATCATTTTCATTTTCGAAATCTTTACCATAAGAAGAAATATGTATACCTGTAATTACGATTTCCTTATAACCTTTTATGGCTATTTCCCTGATTTCAGCTAATACATCCTCAGTTTTTCTTGATCTTATATTGCCTCTAACATAAGGAATGATGCAGTAAGTACAGTATCTGTCACAGCCATCCTGAATCTTAACATAGGCTCTGCTTCTTTCAAAACTACTTACAACCTTCATCTCCTCATACTCACAGTTATGAACATCTGTTATTGTACTTCCTGATAAATCCTTATCTAAAGATTCTGCTTCTTTTTTAGTTAAATACTCTTCTATTATTTCGAATATTTCTTTCTTTTTATTATTACCTACAATAATATCTATAGCTTCATCCTTCATTACTTCTTCCGGATTAGCCTGCACAAAACAGCCAACAGCAACTACTATGGAATCGGGATTATTCTTCTTTGCTTTATGTAACATCTGCCTGCTTTTTCTATCCGCAATGTTTGTTACAGAGCATGTATTTACGATATATATGTCAGCTTTTTGTTCAAACTCTACAATTTCATACCCTAACTCCACACATTTTTGTGTCATAAAGTCAAGCTCGTATGAATTCACCTTGCAGCCAAGGTTATGGAATGCTATTGTTCTCATTTTTTCGTCACCTTTTTTCGTCACTTTTAATGATTGACTTTTTATTTTTTTTAACCTATGATAACCTTGTGGTTAGAAAAATGTAAAAGTTAAATAATTTAAGGAGGGTAATAATTATGAAGACAGTTACTATTTCTTTAAACTCAATCGACAAAGTAAAAGCATTTGTTAATGAAATTACTAAGTATGATTACGATTTCGATTTAGTATCAGGTAGATACGTAATCGATGCTAAGTCAATCATGGGAATCTTCTCATTAGACTTATCAAAGAACATCGACCTTAACATCCACGCTGAGGGTGATTGTTCAGACGTTGTTGCAGCTTTAGCTCCATACATCGTTTAATCAGTCGTTAAATACTAATATTGAGTTTAAAGCAAGACAGCACTTCTGTTTTGCTTTTTTCTTTTTAATAATATAATAAGTCCATTCAGTCGTTCGACTGATGGACTTTATTTTTTATTAAAAGAAGTTAATCATTCAGCAAATTTTACCCAAATAGTTCTGATTACTGAATATTAATAATCTCACGAGTTTCGATTGCTGTTTTAAACATTTCATCGATAACATCATCAAGATTGTGCTCATGAATTTCAATTACATTTGGATTAGGCTTTGTAACAGGATGTTCTGCAACAAAGATTGTACAGCAGTCTTCATATGGAAGTACGCTGGTCTCATATGTGTTAATCTTTTCTGCGATATTTACAATATCCTGCTTATCAAATGCAATAAGTGGTCTGTATACAGGAAGTGTGCAGACATCATTTGTACATCTTAATGACTGCATTGTCTGGCTGGCAACCTGACCAATACTCTCGCCAGTTACAAGTCCTATACAATCATCCTCCAAAGCAATATGCTCTGCGATTCTCATCATGTATCTTCTCATAATGATAGTTAATTCATCTGGAGGACATTTCTCATATATAGACATCTGAATATCTGTAAAGTTAATTACATGAAGCTTAATGCTTCCTGTGTATTTAGATACTAATTTTGCAAGATCTACAACCTTTTCCTTAGCACGCTCTGATGTATAAGGTGGTGCATGGAAATATACCGCTTCAATCTTAACTCCACGCTTTGCAATCATATATGCGGCTACTGGTGAATCAAGGCCACCTGATAAAAGAACCATTGCCTTTCCTGCAGTTCCTACAGGCATACCACCAGGTCCTGGAATTGTCTTTGAATAAACATAGATTCTCTCTCTGATCTCAACGCGAACAAGTACATCTGGCTTATGTACATCTACCTTAAGTCCAGGATATGCATTAAGAAGTGCTTCGCCAAGTGAGCAGTTCATTTCCTGACTGTTTACAGGATAATTTTTTCTAGCTCTCTTGCAAAGCATTTTAAAAGTGAAATTAACATCATCATAAGTATCAGCTATATACTTAACAACCTGTGCCTTCAAATCCTCGAAGCCATTATCTTCAAGAACTAAAACAGGACAGATATGTGTAATACCAAATACACTCTGTAAAGCTTCAACAAGTTCATCCTCATCGAATTCACTCTGCGCTTCTACATAGATTCTTGATAAGTATTTATGAACCTTGAATTCGCCCTCAACTCTTTGAACAGCTTCAATTGTTCTATTTACCAAAGCATCTTCAAATACGAATCTGTTTTTTCCCTTTAAGAATATTTCTCCATATTTTAATAAATATGTATTAGTCTTCATACATCCTCCACGAGAGCATTTACTCTCCAAATTTTATATAAGCATTTTTAATTTCCTGATACTGAATCTGACTGATAGGAATCTCTTCGCCTGACTTAGTAAGGAATCTGTATCTTGCAATATCTTTAACCTCTGACAGATTAATAATATAAGATCTGTGGCATCTGCAAAATCTCGACTCTGGAAGTTTCTTTTCCATATCTGAAAATTTGTTATGTACCACAATCCTTTCATTTTTGGTAACAACTTCTGTATCTCTCATAGAGCTTTCAAGATAAATAATGTCATCAAAATTAATCTTATAAAATCTGTCGCCTACCTGGAAAGAAAGATGTTCCTTTCTTGATTTTCTATTCCCATAAGCTTCCATAATGGCTTCTTTAAGAATATCAATTTGTACAGGTTTTTGAAGATATCTTAAGGCATTTACACGATAACCATCTAAAGCATAATCTGCAGTAGAAGATATAAATACAATAGGAATCTTCTCCCCAAGTCTTCTAAGCTCCTCTGCTGCCTCTATGCCATTCATTCCAACAGCAAGAATGTCGCTTAACAAAAGATCAAATTCTTCTCCTTCTTTAGACAAGACTTCAATCATTTTTTCCATGTTATCAAATGTCTTTATTTCATACTCAATATTATTATCTGATAAAACCTGCTCTGTAAGTGCCTGATTTATCATAAGTGATGTCATTTCATCATCACAAATAGCTACTTTAAACATTAATCTTCCCCTTTATGCAAAATGCCATTAAATTATACTAAAATAAGCCTTTGTTTACAAGTTATCTATAGTTACAACAAAACCTGATTATTAATAATAGCTTTAGTAATCTGATTAACAAGTTCTGAATAAGAATTAGCCAGATCATCATGGTTAGCTTCAATAAAATGAATATCATTTCTCTTAGCTGCAAGTTCAAGTGCATACGCAGCATCCGCTGTCATTTCAGCACCTATATTTCTACAAGCTCCCTTAATTGAATGAACCATAACCTCGTAGTTTTTCCAATCCTGCTCATTGAAACAATTCTCAAGACCTGCTGACAGATTCGAGGATGAGAAGGTCTGCAAAATCTTCACATAAACTGCCTGGCTTCCTCCACAGTTTCTGATACCCTTTTCAATATCAACACCCTTAAGTGAGAAAAGCATTTCTTCTCTCTTTTGCTCAGTAGTCTTCATATCCTCAGCTGTAACAGGCTTTTCTTCACCATTTACAATACGAACCTGCTTCTCGATAGGAAGCCATTTTCTAAGGATATCATTTAGCTGCTTGATATGAATTGGCTTGGAGAGATAATCATTCATTCCTGCTTCCTTAAACTGTTTCTCAACTCCCTTAATCGCATTAGCAGTAAGAGCAATAATTGGAATTTCTCTTGCATAGTCCGAATCAATTTTTCTGATTTTCTCTGTCGTTTCAACACCATCCATAAATGGCATCATATGGTCCATAAAAACTATATCATAGTTAACTAAATGTTCTTCAATTCTGTTAAAGGCTTCGGCACCATTATCAACAATAGTCGCCTCAAAACCAAATCTCTTCATAAGCTCATAAGCAACTCTAAGATTGACTTTGTTATCATCAACAATCATTACTCTCGCTGTTGGTGCCTTAAATACTACATCAAATTCTTTGAGTTCCTTGCTTATTTCTGAGGAATCATTTACATACTTAGAAGGTCTTCCATCCTTAACTCTTTGTGGAAGTGTAAATGAGAATGTTGAACCAACATCAGGCTCACTTGTTGCCCAGATACTACCACCCATCAAATCCAAAAGACTTTTTGAAATAGCAAGTCCAAGACCTGTACCTTCAACATTTCTATTTTTTCTGGTATCAATCTGTCCAAAGGCTTTGAAAAGCTTGCCCATATTTTCTTCGGAAATACCAATACCTGTATCCTGAACTTCTACCTCCATAACTCCTGTCGCTTCAGAATTTTTAACCCATTTAATTCTAAGTGTAATGGAACCCTTATGTGTGAAATTGATGGCATTATTCAAAAGATTAATAAGAATCTGTCTAAGTCTTAGTTCATCACCAATTAATATTCTTGGAATCTCAGAATCAATATCCACCACGAGCTTAACAGACTTATCTCTCATTCTGAATTCAATAATACTTAATACATCATGAATCAATGAATTGAAATGGTATTCATCCTCATTAATTTCCATCTTTCCTGAATCGATTTTTGAGAAATCCAGGATTTCATTGATAATAGACAAAAGGCTTTCACTTGACTTTTGTATCGTCTCAATATATTCATTTTCTTCCTCAGAGAATTCTCTCTCAGAAAGAAGCTGTGCCATACCGCAGATGGCATTCATAGGAGTTCTAATCTCATGAGACATATTTGCAAGGAAGTTACTCTTAGCTTCCAAAGCATTTTGTGCCTCTATATTCTTCTCTTCCATCCTTGCCTTGTAACTATTTACACCATTAATCAAGAAGACTAATGTAACCATTCCAAACGCGTAGAGAATCATATAAATATAGTAAAGCTGCGAAGGACATACCTTTTCAATGATATCCATCTGAAATACAGCAGCTACAATAATAATTACCGATGATGATATTGCATATTCCAAAAGAATATTTCTGTTTGAATAAAGAGTTATCATCAAAGCACCTGCCATATAAATCATGGTCAGCATACCAAGAGTTTCAAGTCTCCAGGTTACTAAGTAACTCACAATAATCATCGAAATATAAAAGCTTCTTACAACTATCTTTTCATTCTTTACAAGTCTGAAAAGAACAATAGTTAAAAGAGATGGTATAAAACCCAAAGTCACCCACATTGCTTCCTTTGTAGAAAAATGTTCAAAGGCATATACAAGATGAAGCACTATAACACTAAAGTATTCAATTATACAAAGAATAATATTGGTGGAATAAGGTAACATTAATATCTCCTTTTTATCTTCTTACATACTTTCTAAGAAGTGTAAGCGTGTCTTTAAGACAGCTAATAGCATAATCTATTTCCTCTTTTGTCGTATTTACACAAAAGCTGAATCTTATAGTGGAATCGAGAAGTTCTTTCTTAACACCTATCGCCTGAAGTGTAGCAGAGATTGCAGGCTTATTGGATGCGCAGGCACTTCCTGATGACACATATACTCCCTTCTCTTCAAGAGAATGAAGTAAAACCTCTGCTCTTATTTTCTCTACTGAAACACTTATAATATGAGGAGCACTATGTTCATCATCTGCACCATTTACACTTACTCCTTCGATATCGGATAAGAGATTAAGCATATAATTTCTTAACTCTCTCATTCTCTTATTATCTTCTTCGAAATTTTTAAAAATCTGCTCACAGGCTGTTCCAATTCCGACAATTCCGCAGACATTTTCAGTACCACTTCGAAGATTTCTTTGCTGTCCACCACCATTAATAAGTGGTTTCATTTTTACATTTTCTGAAATATACAAAAATCCTATTCCCTTTGGCGCGTGAATCTTATGACCACTTACGCTAAGTAAATCAATGCCCATCTTTTTAGGATTAAGCTTAATTTTTCCATAGGCTTGAACTGCATCTACGTGAAATAAAGTTTTAGGATTTTTATTCTTAATAATTCCTGCTATTTCTTCAAGAGGTTCAATAGTTCCAATCTCATTATTTACACCCATAACTGAAACCAAAATTGTATCTTCTCTTATCGCTTCTTCAAGGGCTTTAAGATCAACAATACCTCTATTATCAACAGGAAGATATGTCACCTCATAGCCTTCTTCCTCAAGGCTCTTAGCAGTCTGTAGAATTGCAGCATGCTCTATCATTGTAGTGATAATATGCATACCATTTCTCTTATACGCTTTAGCTACTCCAATAAGGGCCATGTTATCTGCTTCAGTACCACCCGAAGTATAAATTATTTCTTTCTCCTGACACTTAAGTGATGAAGCAATAATCTTTGTTGCATTCTTGATTTTTTTCTCTGCATCAAGACCTTTTAAATGCATACTTGATGGATTGCCATAATTGACTCTCATTTCATCTATTACAGCTTCCACGACATTTTCAAAACATTTAGTTGTTGCAGAATTATCTAAATAACATTCCATTAATCTTAACCTTCAACTTCTAATACAAATGATATCCATGCAAGAACTGCCATTCCTGCAGTTTCTGTTCTCAGGATCCTTTTTCCAAGAGAAATCGGTTTGACACCGCTCTCCTTTGCATAATCTATTTCCTTCGTATCAAATCCACCTTCAGGACCAATAAATATTGCTATCTCATCTCCTGCTTTTAGATTCTTGAATACTTCCTTTGTTTCTTCCATACCTTCACAAAGTTCATATGGAATCATTCTTACATTCATTTTCTCTGAATATTTAACCGCTTCCTTAAAGCTCATTATCTGTCCGATATTTGGGACAATTGCCCTTTTGCTCTGCTTGCCTGCTGCCTCAGCTATTGCCTGCCATCTGGCCACCTTCGAAGCCGCCTTTTTATCCTCTATCTTCACTACGCATCGCTTAGTCGCAACTGGAATAATCTCTGTTACTCCAAGCTCTACACACTTTTGAATAATGAGCTCCATTTTGTCTGATTTAGGCAATCCCTGAAACAGATAAATCTTTGCTGGAGATTCAACATTTGCATGCTTTACAAACATTAGATTACATTCAATTCTGTCATCCTCAATATCTGCTATTTCACATACATACTCGTCTTCATCCTCACCATTTCCAACGGAAAGCTCTTCACCGATATGCATACGCAAAACGTTTTTTATATGATTTACATCCTTACCTTCTATGTAAATCTTATTGCCCTGTATATTCTCTTTATCTACGAAAAAATGATACATAATACTACTTTCTGGCTGTTATGGATACCCACTCACCCTGTCTTGTTACTTCCAATACTTCAAGGCCCTCACGCTTCATTACGTCGAGAACAAATTCTTCCTTCTCATCAATAATTCCAGATGTAATATAGATTCCACCCTTCTTTAACTGATTTACAATAACAGGAGTTAATGGATCTAATACATTGTGAAGAATATTGGCAACAACTATGTCATATTTCTCGTAACCTGCCCAATCCTGAACCGACTTCTCCGAAATGATATTTCCAATAATAATTTCAAAATCATTAGGATTAATTCCGTTGTTTTCAAGATTCTCCTTGGATGCATCTAAAGCACATGGATCAAGATCTGTTCCCTTAGCATGTTTAGCACCATACATAAGAGCCACAATACCAAGAATTCCGCTTCCGCATCCAACATCAAGAATCTCTGTTTCCGAATTAACATACTTCTTAATCTGTCTTATACAAAGCTGTGTTGTTTCATGAGCACCCGTACCAAAAGCAGTACCTGGATCAATATGAAGAATCTTACCAGTGGTCTCTGGATTTTCAACTTCTTCCCATGAAGGAATAACAAGCAAATCATCAATATAGAACTGATGGAAATACTGTTTCCAGTTATTTATCCAATCAAGATCTTCTGTCTCAGATAAATAAATAGTTCCTTCACCAATATCAGTAAACTGCTTAATAGCCTCAAGCTCTGTCTTAACATTTTCAACAATCTCATCCATATTAAGGTCATCATTATCCTCAATAAAGAAATTAAGATATGCTACTCCATCATCCTCTTCTGTCTGAGGAGGAATATCTACAAACATCTGCTCTTTCTCAAGTGGAGTAAGAGGAATCTTATCTTCAATCTGTGCTCCCTCTAATCCAATCTCTTCAAGATAGCAGATAATAATATCCTCTGCTTCTGTAATAGTTTTAATCGTGATTTTCTGCCACTTCATTATCTATTCTCCAATCTCTTTTATTCTCTATCTTCCAAATCTATTTTCAGTGTTTCAAGGTATGGTACCAACACTCCGTCTGCCTTTGGTATTATGTAGGCTGGATTTAATTCATCATGTCTAAAGCTCTTTCTACCACCATTTTTAGCTCTCTCCCAAAACAGTTTAAGATATTCAAATGGAAGGTAATAAAGTTCATCAATAGATGTGTAATAAATCAGGAAAAATGCTATACCACCCTGTGCCTCAAAATCCTCCATAAACTGATACTGATGTTCATGGATATTTTGTAATGCAAAGGTTTCGTTTGCAGATTCCTTAGCATCGAAGCATACTGGTATTCCCTGCACTGCTCCTATGTAGTCTACCGTACTTTTCTGATCGAAATACGCAAGGGTAATATGCCTTGTTTTCTGATCTATCTCTATAGGGGTAATAGGGGTTGGAACCTTCTGTATAAGAGCTAGTCCGTCCTCTCTGTATTTTTCATTTGTTCTGTTAATCATTTCCTCGAGAGTCGATCCTCGAAGACCTCTTGATTTCCAAGTTGCCATACTCTTCCTCTTAAAAAAGCCTACTATTTTTATTTTACAACAAGCAGCATTTTTCAACAACAAAAAAAGGTTGCATTTAAGCAACCTTTCCTTTTATTTAAATAAACCTTTTTTCTTTTTCTCTTTTGGAATACCTTCCTTTTCAGCATCCTTTGTAGCATTAAGATAATCACCTGATGCAGCATCAAATTTCTTAAGTGCTTCTTTAGCTTCTGAATTAAGTTTCTCAGGCACTTTAACAACAAGCTTAACATAGTGGTCACCACGTGTATCCTTGTTCTTCACATAAGGAACACCTTTACCCTTAAGTCTTAATGTTGTATCAGTCTGTGTACCTGACTTAATATCATATACAATCTTACCATCTACTGTATCAATGAATATTTCTCCACCAAGAGCCGCTACTGAGAATGGAAGTGAAACTGTTGAATAGATATCATATCCGTCTCTTTGAAAGATTGGATGCTTGCCAACAATAGCACCTACAAGGATATCTCCTCTTGGGCCTCCATTAGTACCAGGCTCACCACGTCCAGGAATCTTACATGCAAGCTGTCCATCATCAATACCTGCCGGGAATTTAACTGCATATTTCTTCTTGATTGTTGTATAACCTGTACCACGACAATCTGTACACTTATCTCTAATGATAGTACCCTTACCATTACATTCACGACAAGTCTGAACTGACTGAATCTGGCCAAAGAATGAATTCTGAGTAACTACAACCTGACCTTTACCTTTACATGTTGGACATGTTTCAGGATTTGTTCCAGGCTTCGCACCTGAACCATTACAGGTCTTACAGTTTTCCTTTACATTAACTTCAATCTCTTTTTCTGTACCAAATACGGCTTCTTCAAATGTAATGCGAACTCTTTGAACAATATCCTGACCTCTTGTAGGGCCATTTCTTGAGGATCTTCTGCCTCCGCCGAACATGTCGCCAAAACCGCCAAAGCCGCCAAATATATCGCCAAATATATCACTAAAATCAGCACTGTTGAAATCAAATCCACCAGCTCCTCCACCTGCTCCCTGTTCAAAAGCAGCATGTCCAAACTGATCGTACTGTTTCTTCTTTTCTGGATCACTTAATACTGCGTAAGCTTCTGAAGCCTCTTTGAATTTTACTTCTGCTTCAGGATTGTCTGGATTCATATCAGGATGATATTTCTTTGCCAGTGCTCTATATGCTTTTTTGATTGCAGCATCATCTGCATTTTTATCTACTCCGAGTACCTCGTAGTAATCTCTCTTACTAGCCATAATAACCTCCAAGACCTATGCTTAGGTCTCGCTGTAAATGCAGAAGTAAAACAGTCCGAAGACTGTTCTACTCCCTCATTTGTAATAGTTGATTTGTATATTAAACTTCTCTGAAGTCTCCTGCGAAATCTCCTGCTTCGCTTCCGTTATTTGTGTTATTGTCAGGACCTGCTCCTGCGAATCCGCTCATGTCTGGACCTGCACCAGCTGCACCCTGCATTGATTCATACATCTTTGAGAATACGCCCTGTGCCTTCTCCATCATCTTCTCCTGAGCAGCCTTAAGTTCGCCAACTTCGTCCTCTGTCATTTCTCTGTCTTTTGTTCTCTCAAGGATAGCCTTAACGTTCTCAAGCTCAGCCTGTAAGTCTGTCTTCTCTGATTCAGAAATCTTATCGCCTACTTCGTTAAGAGCCTTCTCTGTCTGGAATACCATTGAGTCAGCATCATTTCTTGCATCGATAGCTTCTTTCTTCTTCTTATCCTGAGCTTCGTATTCAGCAGCTTCCTTAACAGCCTTCTCGATATCATCATCTGACATATTTGAACCAGCTGTAATTGTGATGTGCTGTTCCTTACCTGTACCAAGATCCTTAGCAGATACATTTACAATACCATTTGCGTCAATATCGAATGTAACTTCGATCTGTGGAACACCACGACGTGCTGGAGGGATACCATCAAGACGGAACTGGCCAAGTGACTTGTTGTCTCTTGCAAACTGTCTTTCACCCTGTACTACGTTGATATCTACTGCTGTCTGGTTATCTGCAGCTGTTGAGAATACCTGGCTCTTCTTTACAGGAATTGTTGTATTACGCTCGATAAGCTTTGTAGCAATACCACCCATTGTTTCGATAGCAAGTGAAAGTGGTGTTACGTCAAGTAAGAGGATTTCGCCTGCACCTGCATCGCCAGCAAGCTTACCACCCTGGATAGAAGCACCAAGTGCAACACACTCATCTGGATTAAGAGTCTTAGAAGGCTCCTGACCTGTTAACTGTTTAACCTTATCCTGAACTGCTGGGATACGTGTTGAACCACCTACAAGGAGAACCTTGCTTAATTCGCTTGTCTTAATACCAGCATCTGTTAATGCTCTCTGAACAGGACCAGCTGTACGCTCAACAAGATCATGTGTAAGTTCATCAAACTTAGCTCTTGTAAGGTTCATTTCGAAATGCTTTGGTCCCTCAGCTGTTGCTGTAAGGTATGGAAGGTTGATATCTGTTGTTGTAGCAGCTGATAATTCCTTCTTAGCCTTCTCTGCAGCTTCCTTAATTCTCTGAAGTGCCATTGTATCATTTGATAAATCAATGCCTTCCTGTTTCTTAAACTCAGCTAAAATATAATCTGTAATCTTCTGGTCGAAATCATCACCACCAAGTCTGTTATCACCAGCTGTAGCACGAACTTCGATAACGCCATCACCAATTTCAATAATTGAAACATCGAATGTACCACCACCAAGGTCGTATACCATTACGATCTGCTCGCTCTCATTATCAAGACCATAAGCAAGAGCAGCTGCTGTTGGCTCGTTAATAATTCTCTTTACATCAAGACCTGCAATTTTACCAGCATCCTTTGTAGCCTGACGCTGAGCATCGTTGAAGTATGCAGGAACTGTGATAACTGCTTCTGTAACCTTCTCACCAAGGTATCCTTCAGCATCAGCTTTTAATTTCTGAAGAATCATAGCTGAAATCTGCTGTGGTGAATACTTCTTATCATCAATTGTTCTGCCATGGTCTGTACCCATATCTCTCTTGATTGATGAGATTGTCTTGCTTGCATTTGTTACTGCCTGACGCTTTGCTGCATCACCTACAAGTCTGTCTCCATTCTTTGTAAATGCTACTACTGAAGGAGTTGTTCTCTGTCCTTCCTGGTTAGCTATAACTGTAGGCTGACCACCTTCCATAACTGCTACGCAGCTGTTTGTTGTTCCTAAGTCAATACCAATAATCTTTCCCATTATTTTATCCTCCTGAAAAATATTTCTTAATTAACCTGTCTATATAATATCGAATTTTGCTTCGCTATTAACTTACTACTGATACCATACTGTGTCTGATAACTGAATCTCTGTATGTGTATCCCTTCTGAAGTTCCTGAAGAACTGTCCCTGCTTCGTATTCATCACTGGCAGCCTGCATAATTGCATTGTGGTAATCTGGATTAAATTCACATCCAACAGCTTCGATTGGTTTAACCTCAAGCTTTTCAAGCTCTGTCATCAGCTGTTTATAAATCATCTTGATACCATCTGCATGAGGATTACCCTCATCTTCTGGTTTGATAGTTGCAATTGCTCTTTCGAAGTTATCCACAACTGGAAGAATCTTCTCAAGTACGCTCTTAGCTCCTGTTTCGAACATCTGCTCTTTTTCTTTATCAGTTCTCTTACGATAATTATCAAATTCAGCAAGCTGACGTTTGATCTTATCCTCAAGCTCTTCTATTTTTTCTTCTTCTTTAGTTTTTTCTGAATCTTTTGTTTCTGTATCTTCAGCCTCACTTGCTTCAGCTTCTGTTACTTCCTCGCTAGCAATTTCTTTATTCTCAACTGCTTCTTCCTTTATTTCTTCGTTTACATTAGCTTCTGTCTTAGGCTTTGAACTTTTCTTCTTTGCTGCCAACTTAATGCCCTCCTGTTAATCTTTTTTGTACAACTGATCGAGCTGTGATTTCATATTTTTGATAGTTCCAAGTACCTTATCGTAATCCATTCTCTTAGGACCGATGATACCGATCATACCTCTCATGCCATCACCAAACTCGTAATTTGCAGTTACTATACTGCAATCCTTCATGGTCTGGATAGGTGATTCCTCACCGATATAAACCTTAATTCCATTCTTATCTTCATCATCGATAAGCTGTGTAAGAAGATGTTTCTCTTCAAAAGCATTTATCAAATCTGAAGCCTTCTGGTTATCTGTAAGCTCTGGATATTTGAAAATGTTGGTTGTTCCTGAAGTATATATCTCAAGGTCTTCATCCTCTTTGATTGTCTCAGCCACAACATCAATTACCTCTGCAACAATTGGTCCATGTTCACCAGCCTGCTGCTTAAGTGCTGTTATAAGGCCAAGACTTATATCTTCTACTGACAATCCATTAAGATGAGTATTAAGCAAAATGTTTAACTTAAGCATTGCTTCTTCGTTAAGCGGTTCATCTACGTCAATCATTGTATTCTTAATGACATTTCCTTCTACTACAATAACTGCCAGAATATGTTTATCATCAACCCTTGAAAGCTGGATGAATTTAATTATATTTTTAAGATTCCTTGGGGCTGTAATCATTGTGGCATAATTAGTATTAATAGCCATTAATTTTGCAGCCTGCTTTAACATGTGATCAAGCTTCTCTTCCTTTTCAAGAAGTACCTCTTTAAGTTCTTCGACTTCCTTCTCCTGCTTAATCATCATTGAATCAACGTAGAATCTGTATCCTTTATCTGAAGGAATTCTTCCAGCTGATGTATGAGGCTGAATGATGTATCCTAATTCCTCAAGGTCCGCCATCTCATTTCTAATAGTAGCTGATGAAAGATTCAGGTCAGTGTATTTTGAAATTGTTCTTGATCCGACTGGCTCACCTGTTTCGAGGTAGTTCTTAATGATTGCCTGTAATATAATGGTTTTTCTCTCGTCAAGTTCCATCTGACCTCTCCTTTCTTTTATCGTTAGCACTCGTTTGCGTTGAGTGCTAACATCTACATTTCATAATGTACCACCTTTGTATTTTTGTGTCAAGTTTTTAATTGTAAAAATTTATTTTTCTTAATTTCAATCACTAAATACCAGTTATCACATAAGTCCAATTTTCATTATTCCTGTCAAATACAATAAAAAAGGACTCGGTATAAACCGAATCCTTTATATACTATTTATAATGAAATTTTAGAGATCGAAATCACCTGTTGTTTCACCGATTACATAGTAAGCTTTCTTATCTTCTGGCTTAACATAGATCTGTGCGCCAGCTTCTGCAACCTTCTTACCTGTAGCTTTTTCAAACTTAGCTAATACTTCTGCAAATGTGATTTCTAAATCAGCGAACTGAAGAACAACTGTTGACTCAGCCTTCTTTGCTGCTGCTTTCTTAGGAGCTGCTGCCTTCTTTGGAGCTGCTGCTTTCTTTGCTGGAGCCTTCTTAGCTTCTGCCTTCTTTGGAGCTTCAACTTTCTTTGCTTCTGCTTTCTTTGGAGCTGCTGCCTTCTTTGGAGCTGCTGCTTTCTTTGCTGGAGCCTTCTTAGCTTCTGCTTTCTTTGGAGCCTCTTCCTTCTTAACTGGAGCTGCTTCTACCTTCTTTTCTTCAACCTTTGCTGCCTCAGCCTTTGCTGCTTCAGCCTTTGCTGCTACTGCCTTTGCTGCTGGCTTAGCTGTTACTGTTGTCTTCTTCTCTGCCATTTGTCTTCTCCTTTCACACTAATACGTGTATTAAAACATTTGTATAATATACTATATATATACTTTCTAACTGATTTGAATATTAAACCCGAATGTTTTTTTTGTCAAACTATCACTTGCAATTTCTGTCTTTTAGCTAATTTTCAAGATTTTTGCCATTGTTTTTTGTGCATTTTGACTAAAGAATAGACTTGCCTTTAAAGTTTATTTATTCTCTTCCGTACTCGTTCTTTACAAACTCTCTTAAGGCAACTAAAGATCTTTCAACCTTCTCTGTTGCGATACAGTAAGACATTCTAAAGTATCCTGGTACACCGAATGAATCAGAAGGAACAAAAATGAGATTATACTTCTTTGCCTTCTCACAGAATGCCTTTGCATCCTCTTCTAAAGCCTTAGGGAAGATGTAGAATGTTCCGCCTGGTTTTACAACCTCGAATCCAAGTCTTACAAGTTCATTGTAAATAAGATTCATATTTGTTTCATATACAGATAAATCTGAAGTCATATCAATGCATTTTGCTACAGCAAGCTGGATAATTGAAGGAGGACAGTTATGTCCGATTCCTCTTGAAATCTGTCCACACATACCAGCAATCAAATCTGCATCTGTACATTTTGGATTAGCTGCAACATATCCAATTCTTTCTCCTGGAAGAGATAAGGATTTTGAGAATGAGTAGCAGCTTAATGTATTGTCATAGAATTTAGATACATAAGGTGCATCTGCTCCGTTAAATACGATTTCTCTATATGGTTCATCTGAAATAATGAAAATATCATGGCCAAATTCTTTTTGCTTAGCATATAAAACCTCAGCAAGTCTTGTAAGAGTTGCTGATGAGCATGCAGCACCTGATGGGTTATTAGGTGTATTGATTAATATTGCATGTACATCTTCTGTAAGCATTTCTTCAAACGCTTCGAAGTTAATCTGGAAATTCTCTGTATTAGCAGGAACAACCTTAAGCACTGCTCCTGACTGATTAATATAATGCATATACTCTGGGAAGAATGGTGCAAATGTAAGTACCTTATCTCCTGGCTTTGTAATACATCTTACTGCATGAGCTACAGCACCTGCTGCACCTGTAGTTGGGAAAATATGCTCTGCTGTATAATTCATTCCAAATCTTCTGTTAAGAGAATCTGCAATTGCTGCTCTTACTGATGGTATACCAAGTGATGGGCTATAACCATGAAGTTTAACTGGATCCTCTGTCTGTAATAATTCTATCATGCAATCAGTAAACTCCTTTGGAGCTGGAACTGATGGATTACCAAGGCTGTAATCAAATACGTTCTCATATCCAATTTCCTGTCCCTTTGCTGTTGCATAAGTGAACATTTCTCTAATTACTGATTTTGCATTTAACATTTCTTTATAATCTTGTCTGATCATAATAACCTCCACATTTTTTCTTTTCTTAATTATATTATTCTTTTATTCTATTTTAAAGTATCACTTATGATTTAGGCCTTATATATGTCACAAAGTAACAACCATATTTTTCATAAAGCTTCCTTGCTTCATCCACACTCACCTTCATAATATTTCCGGACTGTGGATTCATCCATACATTAACATTGTCACTGTATCCAACTACAAGAATACTATTATCACCTGCCATAAGAATCATAGGTATATCCCTGTTCAAATAATACTTCATAGACTCATAAGAACAGTTTCTTAATTCTATGCATTTTGCATCTGGCATCTTATCTTCCAATATGTCTGTGACGCTTTCACCCCTTGCAAGCTCATCTTTAACATCAACAGAAAAGCCCTCATATTCAAGCACTGTCTCTACACATGTTTCAAGAGATGAATTAATATCATCCGCCGTTCTTCCATCTATCTTCATTATCTGATTGGTATTAAGATATGCTTCTTTCTTCCATATATAATTACCATCAGAATCCATAACACATCCAAAATTCTCTTCTGCAAGTGTTACAGCTAAAGACTCTTCACTATATATTCCAAGACATTTATCTCCTGCAAATACATAGTAATTCTCAATCTTTATATTATCCGGATCTAAATTTATCTCTTTTCTTCCTTCATACAAGGCAGTCTGCGGACTCAGGAATTTGGTCTTGCTGTTATTCATTTCCTTCTTAAGAACTACCTGCACAATCTTTTTGAGATTCTCTGTAGCAACAACCTCGACTGAGTTTTTATACACCTTTTCCATTTGAGTATTTACAATACTATCTGGCGCAATTGATTCAAATTCGCCAATTTCATTTTTCTCAACTCTTGTCAGTGTTATCAGATTGTCATTTATTTTACATTTAGTAACATATGCATTACTTTGAGCGTAGGTTTTTAATATTTTCTTATTCTGACTGATAATATTAATCTCATACATAGGATAGGTAACCTGACCAAAAACATCAGTATTAACATCCGCTATGTATGTTTTTCCGTAGATTAAATCTTCGCCCATAAATCCCAAAGGCACTACATACTGACTTGTATCAGCATCTATAGTAAATGCTTTAGATTCGTCAAGACTCATAAAATTAATCTTACTATCTCCTCTTTTGTTACTCCATGCAATCATGTTCTGATTTGGAGAAACAAACAAATTATCAGTTTCAAGTCCTGTAACCAGCTCAAGCTTTTGAGATTCCATAAGGTTTATTTTGTAAATATTATTATCAAGATATACTACAAATTCATCCTTCGCATTAAGATACGCTAACCTTTTAATATCCTCTTTTAACACCTCGTAAGGCTTTGAATAATCAAGAAAAGCCTTCTCTTCTACGACATTCAAATTAGCATTATATTCAAATACATCTATTCCAACCTGGCCCTCATAATCGCCACGATTAAAATATCCATATACGTAGAACAAAACATTTCCAGACTCATCTACATTAAGAATCTTAATCGCATGATCATCATTTACAGTTCTTTCATCAAAATTCTTACTGTCATAAAATGAATAAATTGAGCCAAAAGTATTCATAGAAGAATTTGCTACAAATAATGAATCTGAATTAATGAAAGCAAAGGTATTACCATCGTCACTTTCCATCCACTCAAAATCTTCATCAGTTATGCCAAGCATAAGTTTATCACCATAAACTACTCCTGCATCAGCAAATACATAGGTATCCATATATCTGTCAAAGCTTAAAAGATACATTCTATCAGAACCTTTAATGAATCTGTATTCTTCTGTAACCTTGTAAGTTTTATCTTCCTCAGCCTCAGTCTTAATCATATATTCAAGTGTCATAAGGGCACTCTTCATATCAATTTCTTTAACTGTACATATAGGGTCGCTTATTCTTTTCGCCCCTAATTTTCCCCACGTTACCTGGTCTAAGGAGCTATTAATATTTACATGCTTATAATTGGTATTATCTCCAGATTTGTTACTCTCAAGATACTTACCTATATTTAATTCAGCTGTATCCTTATCAAAAGTCGCATCTGAAAACTCATATATATATGCTAACTTATCATGAAAATCCAGCTCATTATCATCGAAAATTCTCGCATAATAACATGCTTTTTCTCCAGATTTAAGGGTGATTATAATCTGAAGAGAATAATCGGTCTTTTTCTCAATCAAATCCTTAAGTGAAATATTTGCATCTATATAATCACTGGTTTCTGTATATTTTCTAATCTCACCTTCCTCGATAAATCTGGTCTTATCAAGGCTTTTGAGTTTATATTCGATTTTATCAACAACTGAACCATATTTATAGACTCTAAAATTTACACTTCTTCCATCCTCAAGAGGTGTAATTCCGTCTCTTATAAGGGAATAATCCATCTCAGTTGTATATCCAAACATTCTGTTATATTCGTAATTCTCATATCTCATTACGACTACAGGAATGGAGGCATCTGTCATTTTCTTAGTAACATCTGTATTACCAAGATTAAGAAAATATTCAAAGAAAACTATGGAAATAAAAAACCAAACAATAACTATTGCATATTTCCAAGCAACACTTAAAAATTTCTTCATTTTGCCTCCTTTCCTAAAACGATTAAAAGGTCTGCAACTTACCGTTACAGACCTAATTTCATTACTTGATTGAATTCAATCTACAAATTGCTTTTTTTAGAGCTACTGATGCTCTGTCCAAATCTGTATCTGGTGACTTGGCCGCAATTCTTTCCTGGGCTCTCTTCATTGACTCTTCGGCTCTTGAAGCATCAATTTCTGTAGGCCACTCTATTATCTCTGCCATTATAGTTACGCAATCAGGTTCGATTACTGCAAACCCAGCATGAAGAGCAGCATTTTTAGGCTGTTCCTCACCTGTAATGGTGAGAACTCCCGGTTCTATTATTACAGTAAGTGGAATATGATTCTTAAGAATTCCAAGCTCTCCTTCGGTTGTATTAAACTCAACCATTGAAGCCTTTCCCTCATAGAATAATCTTTCCGGGGTAACTATTTTAATGTCAAAAAGATTTGAATCTTCCATAAATCAGCTCCGTAGTTTATTTCTGATTCCATTTTGCTACTACATCATCAATGCTACCTGCATTCAGGAAGTAACCTTCTGGAATGTCATCATGCTTACCATCAAGAATTTCTTTGAAACCTCTGACAGTTTCAGATACTGGAACATACTTTCCTTCAAGACCAGTAAACTGTCCTGCTACGAAGAATGGCTGTGAAAGGAATCTCTGAACCTTTCTTGCACGGCTTACAAGAAGCTTGTCATCTTCTGACAATTCATCCATACCAAGAATAGCAATAATATCCTGAAGTTCTTTATATCTCTGAAGAATTTCCTGTACTCCTCTAGCTACCTGATAATGCTCTGTACCAACGATACGTGGATCAAGAATTCTTGATGTTGACTCCAATGGGTCAACCGCTGGATAAATACCAAGCTCTACAATAGATCTTGACAATACTGTTGTAGCATCAAGGTGAGCGAATGTTGTAGCAGGAGCAGGGTCTGTAAGGTCATCAGCAGGAACATATACAGCCTGAACTGATGTGATAGAACCATTCTTTGTAGATGTAATTCTTTCCTGAAGTGCACCCATTTCAGTCTGAAGTGTTGGCTGGTAACCAACGGCTGATGGCATACGTCCAAGAAGTGCTGAAACCTCTGAACCAGCCTGTGTGAAACGGAAAATATTATCTACGAATAAAAGTACGTCCTTACCACCTTTATCTCTGAAGTATTCTGCCATTGTAAGTCCTGTAAGACCTACTCTCATTCTGGCTCCTGGTGGCTCGTTCATCTGACCGAATACCATTGTTGTTTTATCAATAACGCCTGATTCCTGCATTTCGTGATAAAGGTCATTACCTTCACGAGTACGTTCACCAACGCCTGTAAATACTGAATATCCACCATGCTCTGTTGCAATATTACGGATAAGCTCCTGAATAAGAACTGTTTTTCCTACACCAGCACCACCGAAAAGACCAATCTTACCACCCTTCTGATATGGACATAAGAGGTCTACGACCTTAATACCAGTTTCAAGAATCTCAGCTTCTGTAGACTGATCTACAAACTCTGGAGCGCTTCTATGAATTGGCTCAAATGATACTCCGTCAGGAACAGGCTTATTATCAATAGGATCACCTAATACGTTGAACATTCTACCAAGTGTATTCTCACCTACTGGAACTGAGATAGGAGCACCTGTTGCAACTGCATCCATACCTCTAACCAAACCATCTGTAGATCCCATTGCTATACAGCGAACTGTATCATCACCAAGATGCTGAGCAACTTCAACTACCAGTGTATTACCACTTGAAAGAGCAATTTTGATAGCCTCATTAATCTGAGGTAACTGACCCTGTGTGAACTTAATATCCAAAACCGCACCGATAATCTGGGTGATTTTTCCGATATTTGCCATAATTTCCTCCTTATCCGGCCTAAGCCGGTAATTATTATGATATTGCCTCAGCTCCGGCAATAATCTCTGTTAATTCCTGTGTGATTGATCCCTGTCTTGCTCTGTTGTACTGCAATGTCAGTCGTCCAATCATTTCTTCTGCATTGTTTGTAGCTGAATCCATTGCCTGCATTCTTGCACCATTTTCACTGGCTACAGCCTCAACTAATGCACCATAAATCAAGCTTGTAACATACTTTGGAACAATGAGTCTTAATGCTTCATCATCAGGAATCTCAAAATTCATCATCAAGAGATCATCAGGTGTACCATCTCCATCCTCATCCTTCACAAAATCTTCCGGAATAACCGGAAGTAATTTAAGAAGAATAGCTTCCTGACTTACAGTATTCTTAAAGTTTGTATAAGCTATATAAATCTCTCCAATGTTGCCTTCATCAAATTCTCGTAACAATGCATTACATACTTTGATAGCATCGGCATAACAGAATCCATCTGCCAATTCAGAATAATCAGCTTTGATATTATATCCCTTACGCTCAAGCAACTCTCTGCCCTTACGTCCGATGTTATAAATATCAATATCTTCCTTATCAAAATTACTCTTTGTGATTAGCTTTACAACGTTGGAATTATATCCACCGGCAAGACCACGATTAGAAGTAATTGTAAGGATTGCCTTTCTCTTACACTCCTGCTCCTTAATATAAGGAACATCGATTGTGCCTGATTTGGCAAGAAGATGTGTTACTGTGTTATACATGGATTGAAAGTAAGTTTTCGATTTTAACGCTCTTGTCTTAGCACGCTGCAATTTAACTGTAGAAACTAACTTCATAGCCTTAGTTATCTGCTGAGTACTTGAGACACTTTCTCGGCGTCTTTTAATATCTCTCATTGAAGCCATGGGCTAATCTTCCTTTTACCTAAAATCCTTCTTAAAATCATTAATAGCTGCAAGAAGTTTCTGCTCATTCTCATCTGAAATTACCTTTTCAGTCTTAATAGCTTCTGGAATTTCAGGGCAGTTTGTCTTGATATATTCAAATAATTCATCTTCAAATCTTGTGATTTCAGATACCTCTACATCAAGTAAAAGTTTCTTTGTTGCAGCATAAATAATAATAATCTGAAACTCAACAGGCATTGGCTTGTACTGTGGCTGCTTAAGAATCTCTTTAATTCTTTCACCCTGAGCAAGCTTTTCCTTTGTATCTGCATCAAGTTCTGATCCGAACTGTGCGAAAGCTGCAAGTTCTCTGTACTGTGCAAGCTCTACACGGATAGGAGCAGCAATCTTTTTCATAGCCTTAATCTGAGCGGCACCACCTACTCGTGATACTGAAAGACCAGCATTTACAGCAGGGCGAAAACCTGCGTTAAACATTTCAGTTTCAAGATAAATCTGTCCATCTGTAATAGAAATTACATTTGTAGGAATATATGCTGAAACGTCGCCAGCCTGTGTCTCAATAATAGGCAATGCAGTTAATGATCCTCCGCCATATTCATCTGACATTCTTGCTGCTCTTTCGAGAAGTCTTGAATGTAAATAGAATACGTCGCCAGGATATGCCTCACGTCCTGGTGGTCTGCGGAGTAACAATGAGAGTGTACGGTATGCAGTAGCATGCTTACTCAAATCATCGTAAATTACAAGAACATCTTCTCCGTTTTCCATCCACTCTTCACCAATTGCACAACCTGAATATGGTGCAATGTACTGAAGTGGAGCGAGTTCACTAGCTGTAGAAGCAACTACAGTTGTATATGCCATTGCTCCGAACTCTTCAAGTGTCTTAACAATATTTGCTACTGTTGAAGCCTTCTGTCCGATAGCAACATAAATACATTTTACGTTCTGACCCTTCTGATTAATGATAGTGTCAATTGCGATTGCAGTCTTACCTGTCTGACGGTCACCGATAATCAACTCACGCTGTCCTCTTCCGATTGGAACCATTGAGTCAATTGCCTTAATACCTGTCTGAAGAGGTGTATCAACTGATTTTCTTGTGATAACACCTGATGCAACACGCTCAATCTGACGATACTTTGTTGTATTAAGTGGTCCTTTGCCATCGATTGGCTGTCCAAGGGCATTAACAACACGACCTGTAAGAGCGTCACCTACTGGAACCTCAACTACACGACCTGTAGTCTTAACAATATCACCTTCGTTGATATTACGCTGATTTCCAAGTAATACGGCACCTACGTTATCCTCTTCAAGGTTCATAACCATTCCGTATACTTCGCCTGGGAACTCAAGAAGTTCACCCTGCATAGCATTTTCAAGGCCATGAACTCTGGCGATACCGTCAGCAACCTGTATAACAGTACCAACATTTGATACTTCCATACGGTCTGCGTATCTCTTTATCTGATCCTTAATCACAGAACTGATTTCTTCTGGTTTTAAATTCATGGATCTGTCGCACCTTTCTTAAATATTTTAAATCTGAATCTTGTGTAAATCTCTGCTCATTCTTTCGAGCTTTGATTTTACTGAACTGTCTACAACGCGGTCTTTGATTCTGATAACCATTCCCCCGATTAAGGAAGGATCAACCTCATATTCTATCTCAATAAGGTTATATTTTGTTGTTGACAATAATTTTTCTTTGATCTGCTTTTTCTGTTCAGCATCAAGTTCAATGGCAGTCTTAACATGAGCCTGACCAATTCCCTGATATTCTTTTACTTTTGATATGAAGTACTCAAGAATATTATCAAGTTCACCATATCTTGATTTCATAACAAGAATGTTAAGGAAATTATATAACTCCTCGCTTAACTTGCCCTTGAAAACATTCTCAATAACCTGCAGATGCTCTTCTTTTGAAAACCTTGGATTTGCCATCAAATCAGCAAGTTCCGGATTGGCTTCAAGAATCTGCTTTAACTGAGTTACCTCATCAAGCATCTGAGAACATTTAGAAGATTCAACTGCTAACTGAAATAAAGCATCTCCATATGACGTTACAGCTAACTTAGCCATGTATCCTCACCCATTTCCTTTAAGGTTTCATCCAATAAACGTTTCTGATCTGCTGCATTAAGTGAAGAAGCAACAATCTTTCCTGCCATTGCAGATGCAACTGTAACCATTTCTTCTTTAACCTCGTTTACAACTTTCTGTTTCTCAAGGTTAGCTTCACGGTTGGCATTATCGATAATCTTTCCAGCTTCTTCTCTTGCATCAGCAAGAATTCTATTCTCGTTAGCCAAAGCTTTCTTTCTGGCGTCAGATAAAATCTCTTCCACCTGAGCATCAACATTCTTCAATTTTTCTTCGTACTCGATTTTCAAGCTTTCTGCTTCTTCTTTGTCCTTCTTGGCTGCATTTATATCATCTGCAATACTCTGTTTTCTCTTTTCAAGAAACTTTCTTGCTGGATTGAAGAATAAATATGATCCGCCAAGAGCAAGTACAAACACTGCAATAAGTGTAAGTACAGAATCATGCAAAAGCGCAAAATCCAGTTGGAACAATTTGTCCATACTTAAGCTTTGCCTCCTTACTATCTATCCTTATAAATTATTTCATTAATAAAGGCTTAACGAAAAGAAGCAACATAGCTACTAACAAACCATACAAACCTGTTGTTTCGGCAACGGCCTGTCCTAAAAGCATTGTTGACATGATTTTACCCTGTGCTCCTGGATTACGTCCTACTGCTGAAGCACCGTAACCAGCAGCGATACCCTGACCAACACCAGGTCCGATACCAGCGATAACTGCTAAACCAGCACCAATAGCTGAACATCCTAAAATAAAGTTGTCATTAAATTCCATTTTAGATTCCTCCTAAAATATATTTTATTTATGTTGTTTTTATTACTTACGCTTTTTTCTTCTTTAACATTCTCTTGAGTACAGATTCTTCGTTGTCTCCAATTGCACTTCCGATATATGTTACTGTCAACATACAGAATACATAAGTCTGAATCGCACCTGAGAAAAGGTCAAAGTATACATGAAGTGCTGCTGGCCATCCAATAGCAATCTTTGAAAGAAGTCCATACACAAGTGTCATCATTACAAGTCCTGAAAGGATATTTGCAAAAAGACGAAGTGATAATGAAATTGGAACTGCCACGTCACTTATGATATTGATTGGTAACCAAATTGGGAGCCATGGTGGAAGTGGTGAACACTTATCCTTCCAAATAGCCCAAAGGTTATTGTATTTAAACTCGTTCGCTCTGATTAATACGAATGTAATTAAACCAAGAGGAAGAGTTACACCATAATCCGCTGTTGGTGGTCTCAAACCAAGAAGGCCTGAAATATTTGAGAAAAGAATAAATACAAAGAGAACACCAATGTAATTTCTAAATCCCTTTCCCTTATTACCCATTGCATTGTCTGTAATTCCATCTAAGAATTCCACCATCATTTCAAGTGCGCACTGCAAACCGCCAGGAATCTCCTTAGCATGCTTAAACACCTGTCCTCCAATAAAGAAGAAAATCAACAATGTAATAGTCACTATTAATAAACAAACATGTGAAGTTGTAATCCATACTGTCTGACCAAAGATTTCATAGGAAAAGATTCCATGAATCATAAAATCAATATTGTCAGCACTCGCCAGCATCAACTGTGGACTCATCCTGTACCTCCTCCATATCCTCAGAACCATCTGTTTCCAAGGCATTAGGGTTAACCTTTAAATTTATCTTGTGAATTAGCGGCGCCGTGTAGGTCGCTAACTTTAATACAAATATTCCTATAAATGTGGCAATACCATTTACCCATGGCGACATAAACGCAACCACTAACACCACTGCCGCAATTGTAAATCTCAGAATCGCTCCAAACTTAAGGATTCCTACTGATTTGGCCTCATTTGCTACCGCTTTGTTAATACTTCTAGCCATGCTATCTGTCATAACAAGAGCTGTTACCGTTCCTAAAATGCCACCTAACACATAAGGAAGCATTTCCTTGGGAAACCACATTCCAATAAGTATATTCAGTATCCCAAACAGGATTACACCAATCTGCAATTCTCTAAGGCTCTGTTTGAAATATTCCATTAATCATTATCCTTAAATGTACTTCTTACAAGCTTGTATACTCCTGTCATTCCGCCTATGGCTCCAATGAAGAAAAATACAATTGTCAGAAATGATGTTCCTAGTTTGCTGTCCAAAAAATATCCGATGAAAAAACATCCAAAAATCGAGATCAGCATAACCATTGCAATCTGAGTAATAAAAGAAAGTATTTTTAATATTCCTGACATATAAATACCTCCTCATATTAATAGATATATATTGTTCTATTATACAGATTTTCAAGCATTTTGTCTACAAATTAAAAGGTATATAATGCATTGATTTTTGCATCGATTTCATTGACTTTTTTATGTTTTAAATGTAATATTTTGAGAAATAGTACATATTTTTTGTATTATTCTTTTTCTATCGGAGGTTTCACGCATGGACACTATTATTCTTTATCGTAAAAGACTGATTCCAAATGAAAATATTAAACTGACTTCCGATAAAATTCTTTGCGCCGATTCCGAGAAAATCATCACAAAATGGAACTGCATACACCCAAGAAATGATATGGACCATGGTTATTCCCTCTATCTTCTTAATAAGGGCGTTAAAATCAGCAAATTTTGTAAGAAGGACGGTTCTCTTTTTAAGTGGTACTGCGACATTGTAGATTACTCTTATGACAGCACTGAGAATTCTTACACCTCCCTTGATCTTCTTTTGGACGTAACCGTTGATCCTCTTGGAAGAGTCAAGGTCCTCGATATGGATGAATTAGTAATGGCGCACAAAGATAAGCTTCTTAACGATGATTTACTTCATCTCGCCCTTTTGCGCGCCAACGATTTACTCTCTTCAGTATATTCTGGCAAATTCAGCGAATACACCTCTATAATCGACTCTTATATTAAATAATTTTAGTAGAAAATGTGATTTCCTATCTGCATTCCATTCAATCCAGGAATAGGAGTTCTGAAATATACACAGTTCCCTACATTAGTTGTTCCTGACATAGCTTCATCTGCTGCTTGGTAACATGATGGTGTTGCTCTGTTTTCTGCTAGAGCAAGCGCTAATCTTCCACTCGCCACAGGAGAAAACTGGCTTTTTTGATAAATAACTCCATAAACGCTGTCTGGATAGCAGCTCGACATTACTCGGTTCATTACTACCGCGCCAACCGCCAGCTGTCCTTCGTATGGTTCTCCACCAGCCTCACAATAGATTAAGTTAGCTAACAGATATCTGTCATTATCCTGAAACTGAATCTCTGAAATATCTCTCTTGGAAGAATTTGCTGCAAGTTGAGACATTCTCAGTTCTTCTTCGTATTTTTTCTTAAGTTCTTCAATATCTGCCTCTCTGGCTGCTATTTCAGCTTCCTTTTCAGCTATCTCCCTCTCAATATCTGCAAGTTCAGAGCTTGCATCTGATATCTGGGCTCCATACTGTTGAACATAAGTATTTGTTGTATTAATCAGCTGTGTGATTCTGCTTTGCTCTTCTTTGTTCTTCTTTTCAAGTTCATCTAAGCTTGCTAACTGACTCTCAAGCTCTGCTTTCTTTTCTTCTACTTCGATGGTAGCCTTTTTATGATCCTCCATCATATCCTTGTCATAATTTGAGATCATTATTATGTAATCAGCCACATTAAGAAAAGTTGCAAAATCCTTACTTGATAAAAGCATTTCAAGATAAGCATTCTGAGGCTGTTCATACATCATTTGAACACGTTTCTTCATATTCTCATACTGTATAGCCTCATTTTCCTTAGCAATTTCCAGTTCTATTTCTTTCTCTGCAATTTCTTCTTTTTTATCAGAAATATTAGCCTGTATTTCTTCTAACTGACTATTTGCAGTTGCAAGTTCAGAATTAAAAGAATCCAACTGATTCTTTAATGTGCCCTGCTGGAACTGTAACTGTTGTAATTCATTTTTCTTTTCATCTCTCTCGCCTTCAGTCTGTTGCTTTTCTTTCTCAACATTTTCCTTTTCCTGCTCGGCTTGATTGATCTGATTCAAAAGATTCCCAGTGGCCATTGGTCTGATTGGATCCAAACCAAACAAGAGAACAAAAACTATTCCTGCCACTGCCAATCTCGATAGTATTTTTTTCATATTTTTAAACTTCGATAGTAATACGTCTTCCGCTCTTTTGATACTGAATGCACTTTACTCCAGCTGCTGCAAACATTTTCTTAGCAGCAATATTGGTTGGTGTATTATTATACTTATCAGAATCATAGACTACTTCCTTGATTCCCGCCTGAATAATAGCTTTAGCACATTCATTACATGGGAATAAAGAAACATAAATTCTTGATCCTTCAAGGTTTCCGCCACGGTAGTTAAGTATTGCATTTAACTCACTGTGTGCAACAAATGCATACTTTGTATCAAGCACATCTCCCTCTCTGGCCCATGGGAATAAATCATCAGCGCATCCGTTAGGAAATCCGTTATAACCAACCGACAGAATTCTATTATTCTTGTCTACGATACAAGCTCCCACCTGTGTATTAGGGTCTTTTGAACGCATTCCTGAAAGAATTGCTATTCCTGTAAAATATTCATCCCATGAAATATAATCGTCTCTTTTTTCCATACTCTTCTCCGTTTGCTCCATACTGATTATTCTGTACCAAAAATTCTGTCGCCTGCATCTCCAAGACCTGGAACAATATACGCATGGTCATTTAATTTCTCATCACATGCACCAACGTATATATCAATATCTGGATGATCCTTAGTAAGTCTTTCGATTCCTTCTGGAGCAGCAATAATACACATAAAGTGAATATTTTTGCAGCCTTTTTCCTTAAGCATTGTGATTGCAGCAGAAGCTGAACCACCTGTTGCAAGCATTGGATCAACTACAAAAATTTCTCTTTCTGCACAGTCCTGTGGAAGCTTGCAGTAATATTCTACTGGCTCATGTGTTTCCGGATCACGGTAAAGACCGATATGTCCAACCTTTGCAGCAGGAATGAGTGTGAGCATACCATCAACCATACCAAGACCTGCACGAAGAATTGGAACTACTGCCATCTTCTTACCCTTTAATTCTTTTACTGTTGTTTCACAAATTGGTGTTTTAATCTTAACGTCATCAAGCTTTAAATCTCTTGTAGCTTCATAACAGATAAGCATTGCGATTTCGCTGATAGTCTGACGAAAATCTTTAGTACCTGTCTCCTCACGTCTGATATAACCAATTTTGTGCTGGATCAATGGATGATCCATAATCAATACCTTTCCCATAATAATTGCCTCCTCATACAATAATATTATAATTCTTCTATCTTATCGATTCTTCTCTGATGTCTTTCGTTATTGCTGAATTCAGTCTTAAGGAATGTATCAACAATACTTTCAGCAAGATTCTCTCCGATAATTCCTGCACCCATAACAAGTACATTTGCATTGTTATGCTGTCTTGTAAGTGATGCTGAAACTGTATCTGAACACAAAGAAGCACGGATTCCCTTAATCTTATTTGCTACCATACTCATTCCAAGACCTGTTGTACAAATAAGAATACCAAAATCTACTTCCTTATCAGCTACTGCCTGCGCTGCTGGTCTTCCAAAATCTGGATAATCACATGAATCAAGGCTATTTGTTCCGAAATCCTTTACCTCATAACCCTCTTTAATAAGTTTAGCCTTTACAAATTCTTTTAATTTGTATCCGCCATGATCGCTTGCAATTGAAATTTTCATTTATATATCCTCCTGTTTTATACATCTAAAATCTGATGCCCTGCTGCCTTTATAAGTCTGTTCATAACAGCTGCTCCGATTCCCTGATTTGAAAAGCTTTCCGAAAGAATTATTTTAACTCCTTCATCATCACATTCTCTTAGAACCTTATAAAGATTCGAAGCTATCTGCAGGCTGTCTTCCTTACTTCCTACATCTTTCACTGTCATGCCCTTATATTTATCTATATGTTCGCTTACTGAAAGCACCACACATCCTTCTATATTTTGCCCCATTTCAAGAATTTTGGCAATAACACTTTCATCCTCTCCACGAACCACTGTCATATCCGCTTTAGGAGCATAATGTCTGTATCTCATACCTGGAGCTTTAGGTCTTTCCTTGCAGTTAATATCAAGAATTGTAGGGTCGACTTTCACCTCTCCTACCACTTCTTCAAGCATCTCCTTTGTGACATATCCAGGTCTTAAAATCATTGGAATTTCCGATGTCATATCAACTATAGTGGATTCCACTCCTATAGGAATATTTCCGCCATCTATAATCATATCAACTCTTCCATTTAAATCTTCACAAACATATTTAGCCAGAGTAGGACTAGGTCTTCCTGATAAATTAGCACTTGGTGCTGCTACAAATCCGCCTGCTGCCTCAATGAATTTGAGTGCTGTTTCGTGTATTGGAAATCTAACCGCAACAGTATCCAATCCACCTGTGGTTTCTCTTGGAACGCAGTCCCTTTTCTCAAATATCATTGTCAGAGGTCCTGGCCAAAATGCATCAATAACCTTCTTCGCCTTCTCTGGAACGCATTTTACTATTTTTTCAAGGTCTTCAATTCTGCAGATATGAATAATCAGAGGATTGTCACTTGGTCTTCCTTTGGCGGCATATATCTTATTAGAAGATTCCGGATTCAATCCATCTCCACCAAGTCCATATACTGTTTCTGTAGGAAATGCCACAAGCCCGCCATTTTTTATAATCTGACCTGCTTCCTCTATAGCCTTCATATCAACGTTTTCTGAAGATACCGAAACGATTTTAGTATTCATTTCTTATTCCTTTATGAATTAATATATGCAGCTATTACATCCCATACATTTTCTGGTTCAAGTCCTAACTTCCACTCAGCTACACCCGCAATTCCCTGGGACTGCATAACCGACATCTTTGCTTCAAGAGATTTCTCATCCTCCATCCATATCTGATAGATTGTATCTCCATTCTCTTTATATCCGTAATACTGGCATGTTTCATCATTCCAGTTAAGTTCTATGCCATTTTCATTACACCAGTTTCTAGCACCCTTAATTCCAAATGTATCCGAACTAAGCTCGCCATTCTTGGTTTTCCAAACTCTTGTATAGAATGGTACCGCATTAATAATCTTGTTCATTGGAACGCCACACTTATTAGTGTTAACAATACCATCTTCAACGAATCCTATTGAAGCAACACTACCTGCTTCCGATGAAGTAGCCCAGTGCTCATCATATCCCATTACAACAACAAAATCGCATACCTCGCCTTGAACATCTCTCTTGTAATGAACTGAAGAAGCAGTAGGTGCATAATTATCTACTGACAGAATAATTCCTGCATTGTGAGTTTCTATAGATAATTCTCTCAGGAATTCTGCCCAGTCTTCACCCGCATCTGATGGAATCTTCTCAAGATCCAGATTGATACCATCAATTCCATATTCCTTAGTCTTCGATATCATTGTATCAATAACCAGTTTTCTCTTTTCTGATGAATGGAAAATGCTCTTTAAATTAACTTCATTATCAACATCTGTCCATACCGCCCATACCTGAACTCCAGCATTATGAGCATTATTTACATAGTTTCCATTTGCCACACTCTTAATATTCCCCTCATCATCCTGGAATCTAAACCATGTTGGAGCTATTACATTAAGTGCCTTTGTACTTGTAACATCTGATGTAAAATCACTCGCGTTCGCATCAAACACCTGATGGAAGGCCATATTGATTTTGCCATTCATTTTTATTGGATTATAGCTAAGCATTATATCTGCAGGCTCTAGGCTTACAGTTTCCATACCGCCTTTATCAAGTCTTTTAATCTCAACATATCCTATATATCCACTCTTAGTCTGAACCTTAGCCCAATCTTCAAGTTCTTCAAGAACATATACGATATCTCCTTCAGTCAGGTCCTCAAGAATATCGCTCTTAACTCCACCACGGTATCTCACCTTGGTATCCTTATTAATCTTAGCTGTCTGAAGCTGTTTTGCCTCAGTATAAATAACAAGTCTTGAAGGATCATCAAAATAAGTCACATCAAAATCCGCAAACAGTTTAATATACTCAACTGAAATATATGCTTTTCCATCATTAGTAATTGCTGGTGCACTATTTAAGCTTCTTGCCTCTTCTCCTACATAATAGGTGAAATTCTCTGACTGATTAAGCTTAGCCTTTACTATATAATCCTGCGTAGTATAGCGAATTTCCTGCTCATCTGTATTGATATAGAAACGATCTGTAAAGAATTTCTTCACATCTTCTTCTGATAAATAATTGGTATTCTTATAATGAACACCCTTCTCACTCATCTTCTCATTATTTATAATAAGAGCCACTTGATAATCATAAAACACTTCAAAATAGTCATTCTTGTCAGCATATTCCCCTGAATAACTGTATTTATCAACTATTTTACTTCCATATACAAATCCAACAATAACTGCAATAAGAAGCAATGCCACAACAAAAGGAACCACCTTGCCAATGGTTCTCACCAATTTCTTCTTTCTTTTTCTCTTTCTGGCTGCCACTCTGTCTGCATCATATCTTGTGGATGCATTGCGACTTGGGCTTCCCTGACGTCTTCTTGGAATCTCTATATCCCTTTGATTTCTGTCTCTTTGTATATTATTTTCTGTTCCGCGTCTGCGGCTATCCTCTGGTCTCACAAATAATTCTCCTTTACATACTTAAATGTATTATAACACAAAAAAATAAATGCAGTCATTACCTTTTCATATTTGGCATTCGTTATCAATAGATTAATCACAACCAAAGGGACAATCACAGATACCAAAAGGACGTGATGAATAAACGCGTATGAATCAGTAATGACTGCTCGACAGATGTTCGAGTATACCGTCAAAAAAATTGCTTAAAATTTATTATTGGGAATTATTCGTGCGATTTGCACTATGCTTATAAGACCTCCGCAAGAACAGCGGAAGAAATCATATAAAAGCTGATGCCTCCTTCCTGGTACAGGATTATCGAAGCACCTGACGTAAGTGAATTATAGTATAATTTATGCAATTTGACAATACTTTTATTAATATTTTGTTAATTTTCAACAAATTCTCACAATAAATTATTTTGCCATTCTTGACGATATATGATAAAATATTAAAAAGATTTAATTTGCACGAGGCATATATGAAGATTAACAAGATTAATGACAATCAAATAAAGTGCATATTAACCCAGCAGGATTTGGAAGAACGTCACCTCAATTTAAGAGAGATGTCTTACAACTCAACAGAGATTCGTAAGCTTTTCGCAGAAGTTATTAGCATTGCGGGCAAGAACTTTGGTTTCGAAGCTAACAATGTACCTCTCAAGATTGATGTAATTCCACTTAGAACTTCTGCTGTTCTTTTCTTGACCAAGGTTGAGGAGCCTGAAGAACTTAATCCTTCTTATTCTCATTTCTCACCTATGGTTTACAAGAAGATGCAGAATCCTACAACAGAATCTAGTGATTTATCAGAGAGTTTTAGGAATCTTCTTAACGCCATCTTCCCAAATGCGGAGATTGAAGAACTTCCCCAGAAAGAGAACCCTGTATTCGCTGAGTCTGGACCGATTATCTTCTCTTTCGATAACGTCAGGGATTTAATCGATGCATGCAAGGCTTTAAAGCCTACATACAATCACAAGAGTTCACTCTACTTCGACGATGCAAAGCATGTATATTATCTCAAGCTTGAGGCTAACGAAGGTGCTGATGATAATTTCCGACAGAACTGTATCTCACTTCTCGAATTTGGTTCTAATCTTGAAAATGACAAATTCTTTGATTCATACCTTGCTGAGCACGCTAGAGCGCTTGCTACAGACAACGCTATCGAATCAATCGGCTAATATAAATCATCTATAAGCATTAAGACCAGGAGTTTTTTATTGCTCCTGGTCTATTTTTTATGTTTTCTAAATAAAACAAACTGACATTTTTTAGTCTTTATGGGGACAAATTATATTTATACTTATTATCTCGTCAAATCTTTAACCCATTTATATTTTCTGAAATGGTGCATAACCCATGGTATTTTCCCTACCTCGTCAAGGCAAGTAAATGCATACACTAATACAACAGGGAAATGGAATACATAGGTTCCAAGTGCTGCCAGTGGAATCGCAACTCCCCACATGCAAACTGCTAAACTGTAAAAATCAAACATCGTATCTCCGCCTGCTGAGAATATACCATTTATAACTATAGTATTTACACATCTTCCTATCATATAAATAGCCATTACTATCATCATTCCACGAAGATATGTTGCCGCCTGCGGCGTAAGTTTAACCAAATGAACAACAAGAGGAGACAGGGCAAACATCATAAGCATGCAGATAAATCCACATATAAATGCAATTACTGCAATTCTCTTGCCATACAACTTTCCTTTTTCAAGGTTACCCGCTCCCAGTTCGTTTCCAACCATAATTCCAGCTCCTGCACTAATTCCATCACAGAAGCAGCAAACCATATCTCTAATTACTGCGGTTACTGAATTAGCAGCTCCCGCATCTTTTCCAAGGTGTCCCATAAATGAAGTGTATGAGGTAAATCCTATTCCCCAGAATAGATTAGCTCCAAGTAGTGGAAGCGCACATTTAATGAAATCTTTTAAAAGAAGTTTATTCCAGCTTATAAGGCCTTTGAAGGATGGTCTTATATAATCTTTCCCAAAAGATAAAGCAACAACCCATACAAATTCTGCTACTCTTGACAAAAGTGTAGCCAAAGCTGCGCCTTCAACTCCCATCGGTTTAAGGCCAAACATACCGTAAATCAAAATCGCATTAAATATTATATTAAGCACCACTGCTGTAGATGAAATAGTCGCACACATTACAACATGGTTACTTACCTTCATTACTGTCAGATAAAGCTGACTAATACCAGTAATCAAATATGACCAACCCGCTAACTTAAGATATCCAATGCCAATATTTATCAAAACCTCTTCATTGGTAAAAGCCAGCATTAAGTATCTCGGGAAAAACTCACATCCTAAAAATGTCACTAGAGAAATAACAAGACTAAATCTAAGACCTATGCATAAAATATCTCTTACAGAAGCTTTGTCTTCCTTACCCCAGTATTGAGCTCCAAGAATCGATGTTGATGTTGTGACTGTAAACAAAACAATATTCTGAACAAACTGAATCTGTGTAGCCAACGATACTGCTGTCATAGAATCCTGCTCAACATTTCCAAGCATTAACGCATCTGAAACTGCTACTAAGGAAAGCATTAGTGCTTGAAAAGCAATAGGTGCTGTAAGTTTTAATAATTTAACATAGAAATTCTTCTCTTTGTCCATAATTCCTCATGTAAAAAAACTGACCAAATTTTCAATTGGTCAGTTCCTTTATTCTACTTATTTAATGCATATACTAAAGCTTCAAGGTCAATTCCATGTACCATTGCTGCTTCTTCAAGTGTTTCACCCTGTGCTGAAGGACATCCAACACAATGCATTCCTGCGCTCATTAAAATTGGAGCTGCATTAGGATCTTTTTTCAAAATCTCACCGATTGTCATGTCTTTTGTGAATTCTGCCATGATTAATCTACCTCCGTATTCGTTTATCATTAGAAAGTATAATCTATATTTTCCTTTTGGTCAATGACTCCACCCATAAAAAAATCCCCCATAAAAGGAGGATGCCCGACTACCTAATAGGTATTCGGGCATTAGATCTGAAAAACTGTGACATAAGTATTATTTAGTATAATTTATGCATGATTGTTTGTTTTCTATGATTAGTATTATACTGTTACATAATTAACAAATAATGTTATGTAAATTAACAATTTGTAATTAATATATGAACAAATTATGAATAATACTTTTTTATCACTTATTCAGATAATTTATTTGGTTCAGGGTACTCTACCCCGAAAGTATCAACTGTTACTTTAGCCATAATCTGTGGCTTAATTGGTCTGTCATTAAATGGATTTGTATCGCACTCAGCAATAGCATTTACAACATCCATACCTTCTGTAACTTTACCGAATGCTGCATACTGTCCATCAAGATGTGGAGAAGTCTTATGCATAATAAAGAACTGGCTTCCTGCTGAATCAGGAATCATTGTTCTCGCCATTGATAAAATACCTTCTGTATGAAGTAGATTATTCTCAAATCCATTAGCAGAGAACTCTCCCTTAATACAATAACCTGGGCCGCCTGTTCCGTTTCCTATAGGACATCCGCCCTGAATCATAAATCCATTAATTACACGATGGAAACCAATTCCATCATAGTAGCCCTTGTTAATAAGTGAAATAAAATTATTAACTGATTCCGGAGCAATTTCAGGATAAAGCTCTGCCTTGATTACATCCCCATTTTCCATTGTGATTGTTACAATTGGATTCTGTGCCATTATAATTTTCTCCTTTAAATTAGTTTATACGTTTATATTCATAAACCGAAACAGAAGGATATTCATAATCCTCCCAATCATGATAATAGAATACCACAAGTTGATCATTAGAATCTATAGCAGCATCAAAATAAACATTATCTGCGCCTCTGAAAGAAATATAAAAAGTACCTGCATCTGATGGTTCAAATGAATTATATAAATATCCAGGAATAATTGTTGGCATCATATCAAAATAATAATCCATTTCATCTGAATATTTCTGTCCAATTCCTACGGAAATGTAATAATCGTCTTCCATATAAAAGCTAAGGAATGCACTCATTGCTTCACCTTCAGTACGATCTCCCTCTATTTCATGACTTATCTGTTCCCAGTTACCAGTAAAAATGCTCAAATCCACTTCAAAAACATCTTCTGAACCTGTTTCAAGATTAATAGTTCTAACAACTTCATCGCTATCGAATGTAATAACTGCAAATCCGTCAACAATCTCCATATATGATGCCCAGTAAGGTGCTTCTGAATTGAAATAAATCTCATCAATGTGATATGATATTTCACCATTTTTATTCACGCCAAACATCTCTGTTGTTTCTGGTCCGATAATATACAAATTGCCCTCGTTATCAAAAGCAGGAACTACACCTGTCATCGGATGTGGAAGTTTGCAAATCCAGTTAGGCTGTCCTGTTGTTTCATTGATGCAATATACAGAAGAATCTGCAAAAACATAATATCCATTCTCCTGACTATACATATCACAGATTCCATTATACTGACCAACATACTGTTCTGGAGTCTCATACTCCCAAAGAGTATTCCAATCCTCATCTACTCCATATATAAGTGCGTGCTCAGTCGCTTCCTCTTCGTTATTCACAACCTTAACCATTACAGCCCATGTGTCATATGTAACTTCTGGTGTATTATTCTCAGGCTTCTCTCCCTCAATTTCTGGATCTGCCTGATTGTTATTTCCCTGTGTTTTAACAGGATCTGCCTGTGGAATAACGATGTCACCTTCATCAATTGCAGGTGTACCGGAAATAGTACATCCAACCAATAGTAGCATTGAACAAATAGCTAGTAATAATCTACTATACTTTTTCATTTATTTTCTCCTTAAATTCATTTTACACAAAGGAAATGTTAACATTGAGACTATCTTTTGTCAAACTAAAAAAGGCCGCAGTTAATAATAACTGCAGCCTAACCACCATAACAACTATTCTAGGTTTACATTATTGCACTCCACTATACAATAATTGCCTTAGATTTCTAGCTTTGCGTCCGCATATTTGTGTCTTTTGCATCTCGTATTTTAGAATTTTCTAAATCTTTCGTATCTTTGCTCCGCGATTTCTTCTGGAGTAAACTTATCCATCTTTCTAAAGAAATCTTTCATATGACCTTTCATATAATTTGAAATAGAAGTAAGTGCATTCTCATCTGCCATTCCGTATTCTGGAATAATCTCTTCTACAATTTCAAGCTCTTTAAGGTCTTCTGCTGTAATCTTCATTACATTTGCAGCTTCTTCTGCTCTAGAAGAATCTTTCCAAAGAATTGATGAGAAGCCTTCTGGAGAAAGAATACAATATGTTGCATTTTCTTCCATCCATACTTCATTACCTACAGCAAGTGCAAGCGCTCCACCACTTCCACCTTCACCAATCATAATAGAAAGGATTGGAGTCTTAAGTCCTGCCATTTCAAATAAGTTACGAGCGATTGCTTCACCCTGACCATTCTGCTCTGCCTCAAGTCCTGGATAAGCACCTGATGTGTTAACAAAGGTTACAATAGGTCTGTGGAATTTCTCAGCCTGCTTCATAAGTCTTAATGCCTTACGATATCCTTCTGGTGAAGGCATACCATAGTTATGCTTCTTGCAGTCTTCAAAATCACGGCCTTTATTAACACCAATAACTGTAACTGGCTGTCCATCAAGGAAACCTATACCACCCATAATAGCTGGATCATCTCTGAAATATCTGTCACCATGAAGTTCGATGAAATCATCAAAAATCTTGCCAATATAATCCTCTGACTGAAGTCTGAAAAGCTGTCTGGCTGCACAAACCTTATCCCATACATTGAGAGGCTTGCTCTTAACTGCTCTCTCCTTCATAAGTTCAGTAGCATCATATTTAACCTTATCAAGAGCTGGATCAAAATTAGCGCATCCTTCTCCTGATTTATGCATCTTTACAATCTTTGCAAGTGTATCTCTTAATCTGTCTCTTTCAACAATTGCATCAACAAAACCATGCTCTAACTGAAACTCTGCTCTCTGGAAACCTTCTGGGAGCTTCTGACCAATTGTCTGCTCAATAACTCTTGGTCCTGCGAATCCGATAAGAGCCTTAGGTTCTGCAAGAATAATATCACCAAGCATGGCAAATGAAGCAGTTACACCGCCTGTTGTTGGATCAGTTAATACTGAAATGTATAACTGTCCTGCTTCTGAATGTTTCTTTAATGCAGCACTAGTCTTCGCCATCTGCATAAGTGAAACAATACCTTCCTGCATTCTGGCACCACCAGAACAGCAGAAAAGAATAACTGGCATCTTTTCTTGTGTAGCTCTCTCAACTGCAGCAGTAATTCTCTCTCCTACTACATGTCCCATGCTTCCCATAAGGAATCGTGAATCGATACATCCAATAACAACTGGAACGCCTCTCAAAAGAGCCTTTCCTACCATAACACCTTCTGTAAGCTTAGTCTTTTCTTTGACATCTGCGATCTTCTCATCGTAACCAGGGAAATTAAGTGGATTTTCAGTCTGCATTCCCTCAAACCATGATTCAAATGAGTTCTCATCTACAACCATTTTTATTCTGTTTTTAACACGAACACGGAAATAATAATTACATCCTGAACAAACATATTTAAGGTTCTTAGCTTCTTCCTTAAATATCTCTCTTTTACATTCAGGACAAATGATTGATTCTGTAGCTGGAGTAGCAGCTGCTTCGCTTGTTTTCTTAATTACTGTAGCTGTATTACTTTTTCCAAAATTAAATAAGCCCATAATTTACTCCTTAATTCTTTGAGGAATTACTGTTCAATATACTTTTCAAAATCCTCTAAAGTATCAATATTTACTGTCTTTAAAGATCTGTCCATTTTCTTAATAAAGCCTGTAAGTGTACGTCCTGGTCCAATCTCTACGAACTCGTCAATACCATCAGCAATCATAAGTTCCATTGTCTGAGTCCATCTAACTGATGATGATACCTGTTTAATTAACAAATCCTTAACTTCATCACTATTTTTAACATAAGCAGCGTTAACGTTTGCTATATATGGAACCTTGATTTCATTAATTGAAACCTCATCAAGTGCTTCCTTAAGTTGTTCACCAGCACCCTTAAGAAGATCTGAATGGAATGGTCCACTAACATTAAGTGCTACTGCCTTTAATGCACCCTTTTCCATGCACTTGTCTGCGGCAATAGTTACTGCATCTTTTCTACCAGTAATAACTGTCTGCTTTGGATTATTATAGTTAGCAACAGACACTACATAAGGTAAAGCACTATCAAATTCTGCCTGACATCCTGCTGCCTGAACCTCTGCACAGATTTCTTCTATAGAAGCAGCATCAAGTCCAATAATAGCTGACATTCCGCCACCTTCTGGAACTGCATTTTGCATATAGATTCCACGCTTTCTAACAACCTTGAATGCCTCTTCCATTGTCATAGCGCCAGATGCTATAAGCGCACCATATTCACCGAGGCTCAAACCTGCAGTAAGGTCATATTCAATGCCTTTTTCCTTAAGTACTGCGAATATTGCTGCCTCGACTGTAAGCATACAAACCTGTGTATACTCTGTAATATTTATCTTATCGTTTTCTTCAAAACAAAGTGCAGGTACATCAAGTCCTGTGATTTCTGAAGCCATATCAAACACCTTTTTAGCTGTCTCATACTTCTCATAGAACTCTTTTCCCATACCAACATACTGTGAACCCTGTCCTGGGAACATAAATACTCTTTTAGCCATAAATACTCTCCTTATCAACTGCACAGAAGGCTAACTTACCTTTAGCTCTTACCTGTCCATCAACACTGGCAACGCAGTCAAATTTAACCAATCCTGCTCCGCCACCTGTCTTTGTAACTTCAAGTGTAAGTGTATCACCTGGTAATACAGGCTTAATAAATTTAAACTCTTCACATTTAAGAAGCACATAAATCTTACTTTCGTCAGTTCCTTCGCTCTCGATTGTAACTGAACAAAGCTGTGCACAGGACTCAATAATAAGAACACCTGGCATAATTGGTGAATCTGGAAAATGGCCCATAAAATATGGCTCATTAATAGATACATTCTTAATGCCCTTTGCATATTCCTGGTCTCTGATTTCTACAATCTTTTCAACCATCTGAAATGGTGGTCTCTGTTTAATTCTCTTCTGTACTTCGTTGATATTCATCATAAGCTTAATCCTCCGTCAATAACGAATACCTGTCCTGTAATATATGAACATTCATCACTAGCAAGCATTGCTACTACATCACCAACTTCTTCTGGATTACCAAATCTCTTAAGTGGAATTGTATCAAGGTACTCTGTTTTCTTCTCTTCTGGAAGCTTGTCTACCATATCTGTAGCGATGAATCCTGGCGCAACAGCATTAACTCTGATTCCATAAGGAGCAAGTTCCTTAGCCATTGTCGCTGTCATTGAGTTAACAGCACCTTTTGTTGCAGAGTATACACTCTGTCCTGCTACCGCAAGAACTGAGCTTACTGAAGATACATTAATGATGCAACCTCTCTTTTTAGAGAACATCTTAAGTGCAGCCTGCTGTGAGCAGTACATATAACCCTTAATATTAAGTCCAAGACACTGATCAATTGTGTCTGGATTCATCATAAGTACATATTCATCCTTAACGATACCAGCATTATTAACAAGAACATCAATACGGCCATACTGCTTTGCAACATCTCTAATCATTGCTTTTACCTGAGTAAGATCAGATACATCTGCCTTATATGCAGATGCTTCTGAACCATTAGCTTTGATAATGTCACATACTTCATTAGCAGCAGCTTCATTTGAATTATAATTAACTACAACTGTATATCCTTTTTTGCCAAGTGAAATCGCACAGGCACGTCCAATTCCCCTGCTGGCACCTGTTACGAGAGCTACTTTAATTTCTGTATTGTTATCCATTTTTATCCTCTTTTATTATTTAACTTTCTTTAAAACAACTACACAGTATGAACCACCTGCTGCATATGATGTTGCAAGTACATATTCAAATCCTGTTGTATCAATAGTTTCCTTCTTAACTGAAGCACCATCAAAGATATAACCATTCTGCTTGTCACCAAGTTCACCTGCAAGTGTTAATGATGCATGTGCTGCAGCAAGTGTTGCAGCTGCGGCTCTTGCTTCACCTACATAGTTCTTAACATTGATAACTGGCATTGCTTTCTTAAATACTGATGCATATACCTTCTTCTCGATCTCATTAACTTCTTTGAGACCATTACCAAAACCGAATACTGCATCTACATCATTAGCTGTAATACCAGCATTCTTTAATGCCTCGTTGATTGCATCCTCAAGACCTGCTTCTGAACCAGCAATTGTTCCGATTTCAACGCCTTCATGTGTCATTGCTGAACCAGCAACTTCAGCGTAAATCTTAGCACCATGTGATTTAGCAAATGATGCATTTTCAAGTGTCATTGTAACTGAACCATCTGAAAGAACAACACCTTCCTGACCTTCATAAATATCATTAGCAGCACCTGCAACCTGACCTAACTGTGTATATAACTTATTCATTACTGCACTGTTCTCATCAGTACCTGATGCAAGCATAACCTTTGCACGATTCTGCTTGATTTCATTAGCTGCATAGCAGATAGATGCAAGACCTGACTGGTTACCATTTGTAATTGTTACATTGTAACCTCTCATACCAGTCTTGATTGAGAGATATCCGCCAGCTGCGTTGTATACTGTGTTAGGGAAATTAAATGCTGAACCATTCTGATTTCCTTCTTTTGTGATATGCTCCTGGAACTCATAAACTGTTGTAAGAGGACCATCACCTGTACCAATAATCATACCGAAGTCTTCTGCATTCTCATCTGTAAATTCAAAACCAGATGACTTAATAGCTTCAAGACCAGATACAACCTGCATTGTTGAAAGCTTATCAAGCTTACGATAGAAAGCTAACTTAATGTCGAACTTATCATAATCTTCCTTGCCAAGTGCACTCATAAGACTTACTTCTTCAACATTCTTAGCATTCTTTACTGTTTCAATATAATTCTCAACACCATTTCCTACTGGTGTAACGATACCAAAACCTGTTACATAAACAGCTTCATCGTTTTCTGTTTCATTAACATTTCCAGCAGCCTTACCAAAGATGATACTTGCATTACTTCCACCGAAAGCAAATGAGTTACTCATTACGTAATCCATTTTCTTTTCTCTCATATCATTTGGTCTGAAATCAATCTTTCCAGCCTTCTCTTTGAGAGCTTCCTTATCTTCGTCTGAATATCCAATTGTTGGTGGAACCTTATCATCTGTTAATGCCTTGATAGCATATACTGCTTCAATTGCACCAGCTGCACCGAGGCAGTGACCAACCATTGCCTTTGTAGATGAAACTGAAATATCATCATTTGCATCAAAGATTTCATGAAGTGAAAGGAATTCAGCTTCATCATTCTTTGCTGTACCTGTACCATGTGCATTTACGTAATCAACATCTGTTGCCTTGATTCCTGATTTTTCAATTGCTTTTCTGATTGCATACATCTGACCAATTCCATCTGGACGTGGAGCTGTAATATGATGAGCATCTGAGCTGATTCCTGCTGATAATACATCACAGTAAATCTTTGCATTTCTCTTCATAGCATGCTCATATGACTCAACGATAATTGCACCAGCACCTTCACCAAGTGTAATACCATTTGAGTGGTTAAATGGTGAGCATGGATTCTCTGATAAAGCATGAAGAGCAGTGAAACCTGCAAATGGAACTGAAGCGAATGCATCTGCACCACCTGCGATAAACACATCACCAACACCTGCTCTGATAAGTTCACATGCATATGCAACACTCATTGTACTAGCTGCACAGGCATTACCAATATTTGTAATAACGCCCTTTGCATTTACCATATTTGCAACATTGTTAGCGATCTGACCGATAGACATCTTATTAATATCTTCTGTCTTCTCACCATTTTCAATGTAATTTTCAATACTTACCACGCCACCAACACAGCTACCCATGATTACACCAAATCTCTTAGCATCTTCATCTGTAATTGTAAGGCCTGCATCTTCCATAGCTTCCTTTGAAGCCTGCATACAAAGAACTGCAACTCTGTCTACCTTGTCATTCTTCTCAAGATTCTCATCAGCAACCTCTGCTCCAAGATGAGCATAACAATTTTCTGAATCAACACTTTTAACCTTTGCAATACCTTCTTTTGCATTTAATGCATTGTTCCAGCATTCCTCAACATTCTTACCAATGGCATTTACCATACCAAGACCAGTAACAACACATCTTGTATTTATATTCTTATTCATTTAAATTTTCTCCTTAATTTGAAACTTAGCTATTCGCGGGAGCAATTCACTCCCGCGAATAATAAACATTACATATTCTCTACTACGTACTTTGTAAGGCTTGTAATGCTGTAGAAGTTTTCTTTTGCAACACCTGTCATTGCTACGCCGTATTCGCTATCGATACAAGCAATGATTTCAAGTGAATCTACAGAATCAAGTCCGATTCCATCTCCGAAAAGAGCGATATCATAATCAAGCTCTTCTGCAGGGATATTTAAGTTTTCAGATAACATCTCTTTGATTCTTGCTGCAATTTGAAGTTCTTTCTCGTTCATTTTAGAAATCTCCTTTTTATAAAATGTTTACTCTATATTTCTTCCGGTTTATACCGGTCAAAACCACTACTATTCTACGTAATTCCTTACATCGTCTGTGATGTATTTAGGATTACCGTAATCTTTCTTTAACTGAATGATTTTCTTTTTGCATAATTCTGACTGTTCCTTAAGCACTACTGAAGGTCTTCCTGGTTTCTTAAGGTCAAGATTCTGTGGTGCTCCAATAATTACTCTGAAGAATTTGAAAGGCTCAATTTTTCTATCGAGGCAAATTGGAATCAAAGTTGAATTGCACTGTTTTGCAAGCATTAAAAAGCCTGGCTGAAAATCAAGCAAAAGGCCATCCTTACTTGTATGTCCTTCTGGGAAGAAATAAATACTCTCACCCGCATCAAGGATTTTCTTTCCTCTGACTAACCACGATGTGTCCATCTGCTGTCTGTCAATTGGAATATATCTTAAGTTTCTAAAGAGCCAGTTGAGTTTCTTCTTCTCATACCAGTCTTTACCAACAAAGGTATGTAAATGGTATTTTCTCATGCAGTCTAACATGAACAAACCATCTGAATAACCTGTATGATTCGAATAAACCACGCAGGATTTTTTCAAAGCTTCTTTTGTCTTTTTCTTATCTTCCCAGATAACCCTGTGGGGATACACAATGTTAAGTGTTGGAAGAACCATTAGCACAAAATACAGAAATTTAACAAACAGGGCTATAATCTTCTCACGCATTATTTAACTACCTTTCCATATGGTCCTACTTCAGGATCATCCCAGTTAAGGTTAATTGCCTGAGAAAATGTATTGTGCCCAAGCATTGGTACCTGAAGTTTGTCTTCTGTTTCCTTCGATATCCTTCCACCCATCTTTACAAATTCTTTTCCAGCCTCTGTAAATTTTGTAAGATATCTGTTTACTTTATTTTCAAAAGTCTTCTCAGCTAACATTCCTCCCTGTGGTGCAAATACCTTAGTATAGTTGCCTGCGCCACATATTTTGTCATACTGATCAACAACTGAATCGTAGCAGTCTGCTGTTTTTTCATATCCACAGGTCGATACCAATACAAGCTTCTTACTCATAAGTTCTTCATATCTCATCTCATGAAGAAATCTTCCTGTTGCCTCATCACCATTGATGGCTCTGTACTCAGAAACATATGAAATCATTCTGTCCATAAATGCTTTCATCTTTGATGGCAGGCCAAAGAAATAAAGTGGGAAACACTCAATAATAACATCCGACTCCATAACAAGCTTTCTAAGCTCTTCCATGTCATCCTTTATTACACATTCGCCCCTTGTCGTTTTCCAGCAACAAAAACATCCGAAGCAGTGTTCAATCTTTTTATCTCTCAGATTAACTGTTATAACTTCTGTTTTGTCTTCTCCATTTTCAATTACAATACCTTCTACAAAAGCTTTTGCTATTTTCAGCGAGGAACTGCTATTTCCTCTCATGCTTCCGTTCAAAAGTAACACCTTCATAACGACATTCTCCTATTCATTTCTCGTTTATTTTCATTTAATGCAAATGTTTCTTCAATAATCATTCATCAAAAAATGCACAAAATTTAGGCATTTTTATTCAAATGCCTAAAAGTTATATTAACTTAATGTTAACTTTTGTTTTTTAGGTCAAAATGTGGTAAATTATTGTATATAGCCAATATTTGTACAATCTATTTTGAGGGGAAATATTATGTCACAATTTACAAAGAAGGCAATTATGGACAGCTTCGTAGAATTATCTGCCCAAATGCCTATAGATAAAATTACTATTAAGAAGGTTGCCGACAACTGTGGAATAAACAGAAACACTTTCTATTATTACTATCAGGATTTGTATGCTCTTAAAGAAGAAATCATCTATACTAAGGCTGAAAAGCTTTTAAAAAATGCCGATTTTTCTTCTGCTGAATCCTGGAAATCCAGTCTTCGTATTGTTGGAGCCTACGCTGTTAAAAACGAAACCTTTATCAAAAATCTTTTTCAATCCATGGGTCGTGATGCTTTTGGTGATTATATGACTGATGTTGTAAGTACCTTGGCTTATCAGGGAATCTGCAATGTCTACCACAATAATCCTTCCCTTGAAAATGTTAAGATTTCCGACAAAGAATTAAAAAGGCTTGCCTATTTCTTCGCCAAGATTTTCTCAGAAACCACTGTTGAATGGTTACGAGGCAAGAGTGCGGAGAATCCAGTAGATACTCTTGAGCATGGCATCGAAATGCTCAATGGCGTAATCGAACTTATGCTTACAAATGTAGCTAACAAGAAATGATTCATTATAGTAAAAAGAGAACCAATTCGGTTCTCTTTTTGTTATACTAGCTTCTTTTCTTAGTCTTTCTATTATTGTCTTTTTTATTAATATCCTTTTTGTTAATTTCCTTTTTCTTATATCCATTTTCATTTTTGTTAACTGGCTTTTTGCCCGCTATTTTTCTTGGCGGTATCAGGCAGTTTTTATCAAATCCAATAAGATCTTCTCGTTTTTCTCTAATTAAAGCTTCCTTAACAAGATCATAATTTTCAGGCTTCTTATACTGAAGCAAAGCTCTTTGCATAGCCTTTTCATGTGGATTTGAGGTGATGAATACCTTCTTCATATTTCTTGGATCAAGCCCTGTATAATACATTACAGTCGAAACAGTTGATGGAGTTGGATAGAAATCCTGCACCTGTTCTGGCATATAACCCATATCCCTGATTGCCTCTGCCAAAGCTATTGCATCACTCATTTTTGAACCAGGATGAGAAGATATTAAATATGGTACCAGATACTGATTGGTCTTAAGCTGACTGTTAATCTGGTCAAATTTCTTAACAAATGCTTTGTAAACATTATTTCTTGGTTTGCCCATCAAATCAAGTACGTGATCCGAAACATGCTCTGGTGCAACACGAAGCTGACCACTTACATGGTACTTAGACAATTCTTTTATAAATGTATCATCACGGTCAGCCATTACATAATCAAATCTGATTCCTGATCTTACAAAGACCTTCTTAACCTTAGGAATGGCTCTTAATTTTCTCAAAAGCTCAACATAATCCGAATGGTCTACCTTCATGTTCTTGCATACTTCCGGATACAGGCACTGCTTATTTGTACATACACCCTTTGTCATCTGCTTATCGCAGGCAGTACGTCTAAAGTTTGCAGTTGGACCACCAACATCATGAATATAGCCTTTGAAATCATCCTGCTTTGTCATTTGAATAGCTTCTCTTATAAGAGACTCATGACTTCTGACCTGCACAATTCTTCCCTGATGGAATGTAAGTGCACAGAAGCTGCAACCTCCAAAGCAACCTCTGGAACTAGTCAAAGAGAATTTAATCTCCTTGATAGCTGGCACCTCTTCCTTATACATCGGATGATAGGTATTCATATATGGAAGTTCATAAACATCATCAAGCTCCTGAGTCGTAAGCGGTCTTGATGGCGGATTTTGAACTACAAATCTCTTCTCACCATATTTTTCAATCAATGGCTTGGCTGTTACGAAATCTGTATTTTTATACTGAATATCAAAGGATTCGGCATACTTTCTTTTATCCGCAAGCATGGATTCATAATCTGGCAGATCAATACCATCGTATATATTATCTCTAAACCTGGTTTTATATACTGTACCTGGCACAAAGGTAATATCTTCTACTGCTATTCCTGAATCCAGTGCCTGGGCTACCTCGATAATCGATAGCTCGCCCATTCCATAAGTAATAATATCCGCACCTGAATCAAGAAGGATTGATTTCTTAAATTTCCCTGACCAGTAATCATAGTGAGCAAGTCTTCTTAAGCTGGCTTCTATTCCTCCTATAATAACTGGAACATTTTTATATTTTCTCTTTATTAAATTGCAATACACTATGGTTGCATAATCTGGTCTTTTTCCCATCACTCCACCAGGAGTATAAGCATCAAAAGATCTTCTTTTCTTGTTAACTGTATAGTGATTTACCATGGAATCCATATTTCCAGCGCTTACTAAGAATCCTAATCTTGGCTCGCCAAAAACACTTATGCTTTCTTCATCCTTCCAATCTGGCTGAGGAATCATAGCCACCTTAAATCCTCTTGATTCCAAAACTCTGCTGATAATAGCAGGTCCAAAAGAAGAATGATCAACATAAGCATCACCTGTAACATATACGAAATCGGGCTGTTCCCAGCCTCTTTCTTCCATTTCTTTTCTATTTACTGGTAAAAACATACTTATTCTCTTTCTATTCGTATCTTTATATATTATAAAGCATTTGACCTATAATTTTCACTCTTTTATTTTATCATTTATAGGTAATGCTTTTATATATTTCTATTATCCTGTTAATGTGTTATAATTTTAAATTGGTAGTTAATGTTTATTAGGCATCCTTTGCCTTTGTTTGGAGTAATATTATGGGAAGAATCGTTTCTATTGGAACACCAGAATCACAAGACCCGCAAATGAGTCTTTTGATGAAAGCAATTAAATCAGTTCACTCCGTTTCATCATCTGGAGATTCCTTAGACCTTGATGATATTAAGAAACAGCGTCAGGGCCAAGACCGCTTCAGCAGTCTCGCTACTCCATCAAGAAGCATTGAAACTGAATCCTTAAATATTAAAGGTATTCCCGCAGAATGGGTAAGACCTAATTATAAATATAACAACCGACATATCATAATGTATTGTCATGGCGGCGGTTACACATGTGGAAGTCTTAAATATGCAAGAATTCTCGCCTCCAAGCTCGCCCTTCACTCAGGACTCGCAGTTATTTCTTTCGAATACAGATTATCTCCTGAGAATCCATATCCAGCTGCAATTGAAGATGCTATGACGGTATGGAATTACATTATGCAGTTAGGTTATGGTGCAAGAGAAGTTGTACTAATCGGTGATTCAGCCGGTGGTAACCTTGCACTTGAGTTAGCCTTAAGGCTCACTTACAAGAATCGAATAATGCCTAAAGGAATCGTATTGATGAGCCCTTGGACAGATTTGACTATGTCTGGCGAATCCTATCACACCTGTAAATCAATCGATCCAATGTTAACCTATGAATATATAGCTACAGCCCGTTATTCATACGTAGGTCTTAACGATTCTTACAATGATGATTTTGCAAATGATGTAAAGATGAACGATTCCGACTTTGATTATTCCAAACCTGAATACAGTCCACTCTTTGCAAGCTTCGTTGATTTCCCACCTGTACTTATTCAGGTAGGCTCCAACGAAATACTCAAATCAGACTCTTACAATTTATTTGATAAATTAATCAAAGAAGGCGTTTCTGCAACTTTAGAAGAATATGAAGATGCATGGCATGTATTTCAGATGATGCCTATTAAGAAAGCCTCAAAAGCCCTTGATTCAATTGGCGATTTTATTGATGAACTATTTTAATTGGAGATATAAATGGCACGTAAAACCTGGTACAGAATTGATAATGTAGCAAAAGTTTTTCTGGCATCCGCTAACGAGCGAGATACCAGATCTTTTCGCATATCCTGTACTCTGAAGGAGGAGGTCGATCCTGACCTTCTTAACGAGGCTTTAAAAATGGCAGCCTTGGACAGACCACAGTATCAGGTTACAATTCTTCGTGGATACTTTTGGCATTACATGGAGTCCACCGATGACATCCCTGTTGCTACTGAAGAATGTGACAGACCATGCCCAATGTTAATTGACTATAAGACCTTCGGTAAGCTTCATTACAGGGTTACTTATTTTAACAATAGAATTAATCTCGATTTTAGTCATGTAATCGCTGACGGAAATGGTGCAATAGATTTCTTAAATGTAATTATTAACCGTTATCTGGTGTTAAAATATCCGGATTCATTCCCAGATGCTCCTATGTTTTCTGGTGCGTCAGAGGCAGACAGAGCTCAGGATAGTTTCAAGCATTTCCATCAGAAGCGTAAAAATTTCAAGAGACTTCTGACTCAGAAAAAAGCCTATGCTATAAGAGGTGCTAAGCATCCTTACAATCAGACTCAGTTTCTCGAGATTCATATGCCTGTAAAGGATGTTTTAGCTCAGTCAAAGGAATTAAACGTTTCTTTAACTTCATATATGTGTTCACTTCTTATGATGTCTATTTACAAAGACATGCCTGCATTTAAAAGAAAAATGCCAGTCGCTATCAGTCTTCCTGTAAACTTAAGGAATTACTATCCTTCCCAGACATCAAGAAACTTCTTCAACTCAATTAATGTATCAAGGATTTTTAAAGCGGAGGATACTTTAGAAGAAGTTGCACTTCAGTTCAACGCAGATTTAAAAGAACAGCTTGATCCAGAAGTAGTAGCTGAAAGAATGGACAATTTCGAAAAGCTTGAAACTCACTGGTTCATAAGATGTGTACCTCTTGTTCTCAAAAATCCTGTTGTTAATTTTGTTACAAGAAGAAACTCCAAAAGAGTCACTGCTACCTACTCTAATCTTGGTAAGCTTTCTCTTCCAGAAGGAGTTTCGGATTATATTCAATCCTATGCAGCATTCTGTAGTACTTCTACTTTGTTTATTGTTTGCAGTACTTACAAGGATGATCTTGTACTTGGAATAAGCAGTGCTTATCGTAACACTCAGATACTTAAGGATTTCATTAAGAATTTCACTGATAATGAAATTCCTGTTACCGTATATTCTAATGATATTATTGATTAATCATCGAAAGGGAAATTATGAAACAATGTCCTCACTGCAAAGTGAATATTGGTGGTGATCTTCCCAGATGTCCTCTATGTCAGAACAGTCTGACAGGCGAAGGAGAAAGGGAATACTGGCCTAAGTTAAAACTGAATACCAAAAGGACTAAAGCTTTCAGAATAGTAGTATTTTCAGTACTTGCTGTTTGTTTTATAAACCTTGCTTTAGATTTCATCTTCTTTACCTTCGATCATCCAAGCTGGAGCCCGATAGTATTAGCCTGGTTGTTAGGAAGCGGATGGATTTTAGAGAACATTATCAAAAAGCATTATAATCTTTTAAAGATATTGTTTGTATCGGTGTTAGCTGTATGTGTACTTTCGCTACTTACAGAATTCTACATATACCTTGTCTGGGACACACCGTACCTGTTTATTACTTTAGAGTATATTATTCCTGTATTATTAAGTGGAAATATTGTAGCAAACTTTGTTCTTTCCTTTGTAGACAAGCATTTCACAGAACATTCGCTCATCTTTATGTTCCAAAATATTTTTGCAGGAATTATTCCATGGTTTATTATTCTGATTGTAATTGGATTACCACCTATTAGCTGGTCTGTATGTCTTGTAATCAACTGCCTTGCCTTTATGGGTCTTATGGTATTTAACAGACGTGCCGCAATCGAAGAATTCAAGAAACGTTTTCATATATAAATTGCATTTTAAAAGGGACTCTTCAAAAGAGCCCCTTTTTCATGTCTTATTCTTATTTGGAAATAATAATCTTTCCGTCTTGTACCTCAACTCTTACTTTGTTACTATCAATTCCCGCAAGCTTCAAGGATTCTTCAGAGAGCTGAACACGTCTTGCTTTATCAAGTACTGAATATTCCTCATGTGATTCAACTTCTGCCAGGTTTTCAGTTGTAAGTGAATCAAGCTGGCTTCTATACTCAGCTTTCATAATCTTTTCCGTACTAATCTTACCATCGGCAATCATAATAACACGCGACACCTTATTAGCAAGGCTTAAGTCATGAGTAACAATAATAATGGTAATTCCTAATTCTTCATTAATTTTTCTAAAAATATCCTGAATCATATTAGAAGTCTTAGAATCTACCGCACCTGTAGGCTCATCGGCAAGAAGAATCTTTGGGCTATGTGCAAGAGCTACTGCTATGGCAACTCTTTGCTGCTCACCACCTGACATCTGTGATGGATATGCATCTGCCTTATGATCAATACCAATAAGCTTAAGAAGGCCCATCGCCTTCTCTCTTCTTTCCTTCTGGCTCATTTTATCAAAATACAAAGGAGCCTCGACATTCTGAAGTGAAGTAAAATATGGTAAAAGATTCTGACCACTATTTTGCCATACGAAGCCTACTAGATTTTTCCTGTACAAAACCAGATTTTTCTCTGACATAGCAAATAAATCATTACCATCTACATATAATCTTCCTGCTGTTGGTTTTTCAAGACCACCAATCATATTAAGCAGGGTTGATTTGCCTGAACCCGATTTACCAATAATCGCAACAAGCTCACCTTTTTTAATCTCAAGCTCAAGGCCCTGAAGAGCAAGAACTTCAATATCTTCTGTTTTGTAGATTTTTACAAGGCCATCACATACAAGAATGCTTTCCTGTTCTGTCTGCACATTTTCAATTTCCATTATATTTTCATCATTCTGCTGGAACATAACTCAGTTCTCCATCTTCCATCTCATAAACCCTGTCACCAAAACACATAAGATTAGGGTCATGGGTAGTCATTACTATTGTAATTCCTTCCTTCTCAATAAGTTGCTTAAATAATTTAATAACTGCAAGTCCAGATGCAGTATCAAGTGCTCCGGTAGGCTCATCAGCAAATATGATTTTAGGTTTATGTGCAACCGCTCTTGCAATAGCAACTCTTTGCTGTTCACCACCTGACATCTGTGCTGGCATATGAGACATTCTCTTTTCTAGTCCAACTATTGATAACACTTCCCTGATTCTGGCATCTCTGTCGCCTGTGTAATTGGCAAGTTTTAATGCAAAATCAACATTTTCATAAGCTGTCATAATAGGAACCAGCGCTACAGACTGGAATACAAATCCCATATTATATCTTCTGAATTTTTCCTTCTGAGAAAGGCTTAATGAGTGCATATCACGACTCTCAATAATGACCTTTCCTGATGTAGGATCATCGAGAAGGCTAAGGATATTTAATAATGTTGTTTTACCCGAACCTGAACGTCCTTTTAATATTGTAAGCGCGCCCTCTTCGGCTTCGAAGTCTATTCCTTTTAAAACCTCTAACATTTCACGGTTTCCGATTGGAAAGCTTCTTCGTACTTTTTCTGTTCTAATAATACTACTCATCTCAAGCCTCCTTAATCATCACCAAGTTTTAATGCCTTTGTAATATTCATATTCTTAATGAGTCTGCAAATTACAATAAAGCATATAACAAGTACAAATCCTACAATAGCTAACATCTTAATACTGTCTTCCGGTTTGAAGATAACTTCAATTGGAATATTGTGAATTCTTGGAAGATATACAACAGATATAAGCTTGGTGAAAAGAACTGTTGTTAGCATACCTACACCAAATCCTGCTGTTCCTGCAAAAATCGAGCTGAAAATCTGCTCAACAATAAGCATTCTTATTATTTCTCCCATGGTCATACCCATTGAACGGTATATACCGTAAATAAGCTCTCTTTCCTTGATAGTAAGAATCCAGTAAATAAGGAAACCTACACCACACACTGTAATAGAAATAATAAATCCTATCGAGAACATACCATTTGTAATCTGAATAAGAGTTGAATTTCTCTGTTCTTTTATAAGTTCCTCTGTACTCTGTGTGAAATAAGTTCTGATTCCCATTTCATTAAGAGTGTTTGTTATTGCCTCTGGATCAGCCTTATCTGATAATTTCATCCAGACTTCATAAGGTCTCATTCTGAAATCCTTCATTACAACCTGATAGTTTGCAACTATAAGGAAGTTTTCCCTCTTGGTAACTGTTCCATCAGCATTTTCAACATAAACAGTAGATTCGTATCCCGGGAAAGCATCTACTATTCCAACTACATATCCTGTTGAAGAAGCATATAACTTCTGGCTACTTATAGGACTATATCTTGAATAAGTAATCTTTTGTCCGACCTGAATATTATGTTTTTCAGCAAGATTTGAAGAAATAATAAGTCCATCAGGTTTTTGACCTAAATCGTTAAGATAATTGTACCAGTGAACATCATTTAATCCCGCTTTAAGCTCTGCTGTCTCACCAAATTCCTTGGTGCTAATACCCATAAGCATTACATTTGCTTCTTTCACTGCATCAACCTTAATTTCTGTTTTATTATCAATAAGTACTCTTGTCATTTTCTCAACGCCAAGGTCTTTTAATACATCAAATCTTCTAAAATCAGGTTCTGTATAATTCCAAAGAGTCTCAGTAGTTGACATATCAGTCTTTGTGAATACACCCCATTTCTCAGCGAATCTGTAATCACAACCCTGATTGTATTCTGTTCTTTGTTCCATATTCTCATTTACACTTCTTGCAAGATTCGCATTGAAAATACCCATTGCAATAGTCATTACGAGAAATACAGAGATAAATCCCTGTTTTCTTGAATTTCTGATAATCTGAAGGAATGATACATATTCTGCAGGCTTCCATTTCTTATCACCTATCTTATAAATCAGTTTAACAATCAGATGAATAAGTCTTAACGCAAGCAGACCACATCCTATAATGAACAAAGATGAATCCAAGAATATAACTGGGTCAATACTGCCTCCACTTATAACTGTAAGAGAAATTGATTCTCTCTGTTTTAAATAGTTGTAAAGAAGATACAATGAGATTCCAAGTATAGGAATATCCACAAAGAACTTCTCCCAAAGAGCAACTGAACGTTTTGCAATCTTTCTTGTACTTCTTTCAGTAATTGTATATTTAGACAATGAAATAACTGGAATTGTCATAAATAAAAGCGCCAAAACAAATCCTATACCAGCAAACAAAAGCATCTGAACATTTGGCTTATAAATTGATGTATCCTTAAGTGCAAATACTAAGAACGAATCCGTACTAGCGCCGATTTTGCAGAAAACATAACCTATAGGCAATCCAATCAATGAACCTGCAAAAGAAATAACTGCTGACTGTAAGAGATAGAGTCTGATAACCTGAAATCTACTTACACCACGGCTCTTAAGCATTGCGATTTCTCCTGTTTCCATTTCAAGGATCTGGCTTGAAATCATATAAATAAACAAAAGAAGAAGTGCTACTATAGGAAGCTCAAATGTAAATAAAACAATATTGATAGTTTTTCTTGATTCAAGGAAGCTTCCAAGCAAATCAAGGAAATTATCTTTATAGCCCTTATCCATTTTTCTGAATTGCTTTAAATATGAATAATAGTTTTCAGCATTAGTTGAATCAATCTGAGTATAATCGAGAAGAATTGTTTCCTCATAATATATTCCACCACGTTCTGTGAAATATGGAATCATTTTTGTGAACTGCTCTTTTGTGAAATATAATTCCCTGTTATTCTCAGCAAGTCTGTGATGCCAGTAATAGCCGTCATTTTCCTTCTCTTCAACAATTCCTACTATTACCAAAGACCAGCGTTCTTCGTTATCTTTATATTTGAATTTGTATTCAAATACCTGTCCGACAGCAAGACCTTCATTATCCATTGTATACTGAGAAACTGTACATGGAATTGCTCCTTCTTTTAAAGCTTTAATTACATTCTCATCTGTACTTTCAGAAGCATCCTCTGGTCTCACACCATAAACGACTTTGCTATGCTCGTTAAACTCATCATAATATGTGAAATAAAACTGTCTTGATCTTCCAGATAATGAGTCATCAATATATCCAGGTGCAACATGGAGTCTCTGTTGTCTTGAAACTACATCGCAGTCAACATATGTTGTCCAGGTCTTCTCATATCCATTCATGAATTCAAGTACCTGGTCTGTTGTTTTGTAATCTGGAATATCTATTTTATTTGATGTTTCCATGGCAGCTGGAAATACATTTTTCTTTTCCAGGCTTTCTGTCATCATTGTCTGTATCAGCTTATCAAGGCTTCCCTCTTTAAACATTGGGAAAACCACCAGGAATGCAGACAAAAGCACAATACCTATAAGCAAACTGAAATTAAGCCATTTTTTATTTGCTATTTTAAATCTTATAAATCTAAACATACCTACTATTTCCCCTGTTTCACAAGAATATCACCAACATCTATACCACTAATTACTACCACATTGGCGTCATTGCCAAGTGCAAGATTCTTTTCTGGTCTTTGGATGTATTTCTTAATAATTTCATCGTTTTCTTTCTTCCAAACAAAGAAATATTCTTTATTTTCAAAATCAGTTTCCGAGAAAACATATGCTCCTGGAACAACTATAAATGAATCAATATGATAAACATCAATAGCAGCTTTATATTCTGACAGGTTGATGTCAAAGAATTTCTCATCATCAACTTTAGTTGTAAATGTTCCACCCTTTGTGGTAGCACAGTAAGTACTGCAAACCTTTCCATCCTCAGTGAAAACATAAGCATCTTTTATCACTGGAGATACGCATGTTGCAGTATAAGAATTTTTATCATCGGTAATCTTAAACTGATATCCTACTGGCATTGAGTCGTATTTTGATCCAAGACAAACAAGATCATCGTAATAGTTTGCCGTAAGAATAATCTCATCTCCTGCTTCAACTCTGTTACCTTCCGAAGGCTTTACAGTATTAACCTCACCATCTGCCTCAGCATAAACTGTTTTATATCCAGTTCCATTATTAAGCTTTTTCTGCTCATTATACTGTTTCTGAAGGGCTGCATTCTGAGTATTGTACTCTTTATCTGCATTAATTTTGTTGTTTTCAAGGACCTTCAAATCTTCTTCAAGAAGATAAATACCTCTGTTGTACATATCTGTTGAGCTATACAAAGCATTAATTGTGTACTCATATGTACTCTTAAGTGAATATGCCTCGCCCAATTTATCTTCTGGCAATGTGCCTGAATTTATCTGAGCATTAATATTATCAAGATACTGAGACAATTCATTTATCTTGCCTTTATTATCACTGATAGCTTTCTCAATATCTTTCTTCTGCTTGTTATAATCTTCAACACCTGCTTCATAATTCTGCTTTAAGTGTTTAATTTTATTATTAATCTCTGTGAGTTTTCCCTTTTGAGAATCAATTTCAATCTCATACAAAGGATCTCCCTTTTTGACCTCATCAAAGCTTCTTACGTAAAGTTTTTTGATAACGCCCTTCTCAGGAGCTGTATATAATGTTGATTGTTTCTCTGCTCTCTTAACTCCTTTGAAGTTATCAAGTGTTGAAACCTCTCCAATCTTTGCTTCAATTTCTTCTAGATTGCCTGTTGGCTTTGCTGAAGACTGCTCATACATTACAAGTTCGCCCTCTTCAAGACCGCTAAGAACTTCGATCTCATACTGGCTATTGATACCTGCCTCGTAGTATCTTTTTTCTACTTCTCCATCGTCAGCCTTAACATATACAAATGTACCTTCCTCGTCAGCATAAGAAGAATCTTTACCTATTGTGAGAACACCTTCCTTATTGTATCTCCTGAAGGTCATTGCCACTCTGTCACCAACCTTTAAATCTGAATCTTCAAGAAGGTTGAATCTAAGTACCATATTCATCTTCTGAGACTTTGCATAAGATACTTCACTATCTGTATAATCATATTCCTCTATAGGAATTTCTTTTCCATGCACCAAAGCATATTTACATTCATACTTTCTATACTGATAAACATGAGTGAAAATATCTGACTTAATATATGTATCTTCATAATCAGAAACGATTACAACATTTTCATTAATACCAACACTATTACCATTCTTGAAACTCTTAATATATGTAACGTATCCTGAATGTTTGGCTTTCAATGTTCCATCACTGATCATCTCATTTAAATCTGCAATGCTTTCACCATATTTCTTCTTCATATATTCATACAGTTCTTCATCATATGCATGATTTTCTTTTGCTATTTCTAAACTCTGATCAACAGCCTCTACATCCTTATCATCAGCCATTCCAAGATTCTTCTTATATTCAGTCCAGTTCTTCTCATAATCGAGCATTTTCAACTGACTTTCATATATCTGATTATTTACATCATGCTCATCATTAAGAAGCTTAAGCTCGGCATTCAAATCCTCTAACTGACTCTTAAGTGAATCAATATCAGCCTTTGCAAGAACATCGCCCTTTTCAACATACTGGCCCAATTCAACGCAAATCTCATCAATCTTTACAATTTTCTTGTAATAGTGACAGTACTCTTTGGGTGTTACTGTTCCAAGAATTACTTTTACATCACCTATATTCTCTCTTGTAACTGGTCTGAAAGTTGTCACACCTACAGCTGGTTCAATCAACTCTGGTATTTCTTGAGCATTCTGGCAAGAGCAAAACATAAGAGCTACAGAAAGTGCTAATGCCACTATTCTAAAATTTTTAAATTTTATCATTTCATTACCACCTCTTCACCGCCATTGAGTCCGCTTTTAACAACTATATTGTTCTCAACTACTGTTCCTGTTTCTACATAGGAAATCTTTCTGAATCCATCTTCAACAACAAATACATACTGATTTCCGTCTTCATCTTTTCTAATGGCATCCTTATTAACGTATACGACATCTTTAAGTCTTTCCTTCTCTATTATGATGTTGAATTTATCACCACCTACATAAACTACATCAGGACTTACTGGCTGGAAATAAACCATTCTGCTTCTTCCATCAACATCTTCAATCTGAGTAATCACAACTTCATATTCCCAGTTTACTGATTCTGCCGTAAATATATCTCCCACTTCGAATGGATAATCTTCTTTCACTTCTGATGAAAATCTAACCTGTCCACAGGTCTCTGTAAGCATATCTGAAGAAGGAATAACTATACCATTAAGAAGATGCTGACTGATAAATGTAATAGTTCCATCCTTCTTAGCTACTATTTTACATTTAGCAAGTTCGTCTTCCTTTTCTGCAAGATAAATTGATGAAACATTTATATCATCCTCAAGCATACTTATCTGAAGATCATATCTTTGCGCAAGCGACTCCATTGCTTCATCATCTTTTATCTTTGTATCATCTACATTGATGGCCCTCATTTTCTTGACGTGATCAAGAAGCATTTTTTTCTGATTCAAGTCATCTCTTTGCTCATTAACCTTTTTCTCAAGAGATTCTGATTCAAAAACAACTAACTCCTGGCCCGCCTTAACATAATCACCAACTGCGACCTTAACTTCTTTAAGTTCGACATCCTTAGCATCTACTGTATATGATATATATTCCATAGCCTCAAGTGTCAGAGGAACAATCAATGTCGGATCAACATCTCCTCTGTATACTGGAACTGTATCATAATTCAGTTTTGTATATTCATCTTTGTTTATTTCCTGCAATTTACCTGCAGAAGAATTCTGACAGCCTGTAAGCATCACAAGCGATGTCATAATCATCACTGCTGATAAGAGTCTTCCTCTTTTCATTTCTTTCTCCTTTAGCAATGTAATAACTATTTCCACGTGGAGAATGATATTAATTTATCAATCTCCAACGATTTTCTATTATAATATATATTTCCTCTAATATACACTCATCTCTCTAATGTTGTTGAATATGTCGGGGTAAATACCAAAATTTGTAGTTATTTTCTTTCACATTATGAATAATGAAATAGTAGTCAAGTTGAATTCTTTGTGATAAAATATTGACTAGCGCCTAATCTAATAGGCAAAAATCCATTTTATTTTTCATAGGAGGTTTGAAAAATGGCTTTAGTTACTACAACTGAAATGTTTAAGAAAGCTTATAATGGCGGATATGCTGTTGGTGCTTTCAACGTTAACAACATGGAAATCGTTCAGGGTATTACAGAAGCAGCTGGCGAATTAAAGAGCCCTGTAATCCTTCAGGTTTCAAAGGGAGCACGTGCTTACGCAAACCACACATATCTTGTAAAGCTTGTTGAAGCAGCTGTTGCAGAAAACCCAGAAATCCCTATCGCTCTTCACCTTGACCACGGCGATTCATTTGAACTTTGCAAATCATGTATCGATGGTGGTTTCACATCAGTTATGATCGATGCATCTTCAAAATCATTCGAAGATAACATTGCTTTAACAAAGCAGGTTGTTGAATATGCACACGCTCATGGCGTTGTTGTTGAAGCTGAGCTTGGTACACTTGCTGGTATCGAAGACGAAGTTTGTGTAGAAGCTGGTAAGGAAAGCTACACACGTCCAGAAGAAGTAGAAGAATTCGTTACAAGAACAGGTTGTGACTCACTTGCAATCGCAATCGGAACATCACATGGTGCTTACAAGTTCACTGCTGATCAGTGTACACGTAACGAGAAGGGTATCCTTGTTCCACCACCACTTCGTTTCGACGTTCTTGAAGAAGTTAGCAAGAGACTTCCTGGTTTCCCTATCGTTCTTCACGGTTCATCATCAGTTCCACAGGAATTCGTTAAGATGGTTAATGAATTCGGTGGTAGCATGCCAGATGCTGTAGGTATTCCAGAAGAGCAGCTTCGTCACGCAGCTGAGCTTTCTGTATGTAAGATCAACATTGACTCTGATATCCGTCTTGCTATGACAGGTAACATCAGAAAGTACTTCGCTGAGAACCCATCACACTTCGATCCAAGACAGTATCTCAAACCAGCTCGTCAGGCTGTTAAGGATATGGTTGCTCATAAGATCGTTAACGTTCTTGGTTCAAACGGACAGGCTTAATTCATATTTAATATATCTATTCAAAAGAACGGTGCTTATGCATCGTTCTTTTTTTTACTCACAACGTATCGGGCCTTGAGTCTTTTCGGCATAAAAAAACCTTCGTGAGCAAACTTTACATCTGCCCACGAAGGTCACAATTCTTAATACTTACTTTCTAATAGTTCTCACTATATTTTGCCAAATATTCATTTGGAATATACAAACCACTTTCTGACTCTACTAAAGCCCAGCCAGACTGTGCAAGTTCATAGAAGTGTGTAGTAAAATCAAGGTTCCCATTTATATCATTTATAGTAATAACAATAAGTGTACCATTTTCTCTAAAGTAACACTGATCCACATAAGTTGTCTCATTAGTAATCTCAGAGAAGTCTATTGGAGACATCTCCTCAACTTCTTCCAATGACACCTCTTCAACTTCATATTCAAAGAAATATAATCTGTCACTATCATAATAGAATATATGTGGCATCCATGTATGTCCAATCCAAATACCATCAACATAGCTGTTTGAATATGATTCCTCGAATACTACAACATCGCCAAAAATATTGATATACTTCATTCCCATTGGAACTTCTGCAAACCATATCATACCATTAGCTTGATCACCACTGAATACGTAACCATCTGATCCCGTTACTGAATTAGCGAAATTGAGAATCGCAAAATTCTCTTCTTCACCCTCATAAAACTGTAACTCTGGATAGTACTCATAATATTCTTCTGTTCCAATGTTAAAAGTTTTTCCATCATCCATAACAACATAGAGCTCACCACACATACCATTGCTATAGATTGGCTCATTAAGATTAACAACAATAAATCTATCATCTTCGCCATTTTTATCAAGGTCTACTAAGGCTTCAAAATAAGTCTCCGATTCAGAATAAAAATCAGAATACTTTTCAGGAAGCTTCTCTAAAAGACCTTCTTTACACTCAACGAATGATACATATCCGCCTGCATTTTTCATCATGAAATAATCTGAATCTGGATGAAATACATCAGACTCTGCTTCTGTATTATCACTCACTTCGGTATTCTCATGCTTCTCTGTCTCTGGTGTCTGACTTTCTGGCTCTATAATATCAGTTTCTGGTTCTTTGATTGTATCATCCACCTGTGGTTTAACAGGATCAACCTCTGTTAAATTTTCAATAACAGTAGGATTCTCTGGCACATCAATACTTCCGCCTAACTGACATCCTGTTAGCATTGCAAGAGTCAGAACTGTAGTTCCTAATATATATTTTCTCATCCTTTATCCTCTTTTCTATTCAACTTTTGAAAGGAAAACTGATCCATCCATTCCACTAAAACCAATTGTGTAAACCATTTCTTCATTCTTATCATTAGTATAAGAAATAGCATATTCTGGCATATCACCCATAGAATTAATCTTAAGTAAAACTGCAGCAAACTGGTCTACACTATCAATCTCTTTAATAACATTAGATTTAAATGTCATACCCTTATCATCAAAATCAATATCTGAGATTTTCATAACCTTTAAGTCTTTTATAGCCTTATTAGCGTAAAGCTGAACATATGTAGCGTATTCTTCATCAGTTGAATCATCTACTAACACATAATCAACCATTACCATATTTTCACTTGCAACTTCTTCAGCTAATATATCTGATGTAAGTCTGCTAAGAGGCCAAAATGGTGTCTGATCAATCTCACCAAGATAGTAATCCATTAACAACCATAAATCATCAACTGTAATATCTGCTTTTTCTGCTGTTTTAACCTCCACAGAACCATCTAAACTCTTATAAACAACTAATTCAGATGGATCATCCACATCAAAATCTGTAAAGTAATATTCATCAATAATAAAATCACCATCTGCGCCAAGTGTACATAATGACATAGATGAATAAGCTGCACCTGAAGATCCTTCTGAGTAAATTCTTCCATCATTTAATAAATAATGTCTATTTCTTCCCCATCCTTCAAGAACAATAACTGCTTTTCCATCAATTATTGTATAAACCTGAAGTAGATTAGCTCTATAGCCCTCTTCAGTCTCACTTGGAAGGCCAATAAGAAGTTCTTTGACCCCATCTTCATTTAAATCAAGCATAGCATAAGAAATCATCTCATAGGTCTCTTCAACATCACTATACATACGAACTTCTTCTATTCCTGTATATCCATCTTTGTAGTCAATTTCTTCTGAAGCAATATACTCAATTACTTCATCTATTACTGGAGTAAAAATCTCTTCTTCGCGGCCTGCATAATCAGTAGTCTCATTATTTGTTTCTATCTGATTATTATTTTCATTCTCCTTCTCATCAGTGTCCTCAGCTTTAACTTCTGGTTTTTCACCTTCAGCTTCTGCATCCTTTACAGGATCAGCTATTGAAACTTCAATCTGTTCCATTCCAGGTTTTTCACCGCCTAAATTTACGCCATTAAAGTCACATCCTACTAATGAAAAAGATAATAAAACCGTCAATACACTAGCTATCAACTTTTTGTTTCTCATATTTAAATTCCTCTCTTTTTACAAAACTCATTTTAGAGTATAGCACAAGACATATTAATTGTTAAATATCATTTATTCCCAAAATAATATGCTTTTAGCCTGTCTCTTTATTTATTTTTACGATTAAAATATAAAATTTTATTGTATTTTTTATTTTTTCATGTTAACCTTTCTATGAAAAAGAAAAGTTCTTCAGGGTTGGGTGTAATTCCCTACTGGCGGTATAGTCCGCGAACCTAATTTTAGGCCGACTCGGTGTAACTCCGGGACCAACAGTACAGTCTGGATGAGAGAAGAGTTTCATGCTTTACTAGATTACCCTGAGTCTTTGACTCAGTTTTTTTATTGCTTGAACACATGAAGAACTTTCCTTAAATTTATTTTCATATGAATGGAGGAAAGTATATGAAAGATTTATTTAATGCAGTAGCAGAAAATGCTGCATACGTTGCAAGTTTCTTTGGAATAATTGTTTTACTCTTCGTTATCGCATTTATTCTCGAAAGAATCGCTCAGAAAGCTAACAACATTAAGGAGCCTATTTTCACAACCAAGAAAATAGCCTTTATCGGAATGTTCTCAGCTATTTCTGTTGTCCTTATGATGTTTGAGATTCCACTTCCTTTTGCACCATCTTTTTACAAGCTTGACTTTAGTGAAATTCCTGTTTTAATTGGCTCTTTTGCTTTTGGACCTGCTGCTGGTGTTACAATGGAATTCATCAAAATCTTATTAAAGTTATTTATTAAAGGTACTTCAACAGCTTTTGTTGGAGAACTTGCAAACTTCGCAGTAGGGTGTAGTTTCATCCTCCCTGCTTCAATCATTTACTCATTTAAGACCAACAGAAAGTTTGCTATTATCTCTTGTGTAGCAGGTACTATTGTTCTTACTATTTTTGGAACAGCTTTCAATGCTATTTACCTTCTTCCAGCATTTGCCAAGTTATATGGCATGCCAATGGAAGTACTTCTCAATATGGGTGTTGAAATCAATCCTTTAGTTAAAGAAGGAAGTATCGTAAGCTTCGTTGTTGCCTGCGTTGCTCCTCTTAATCTTATTAAAGGAACTTCGGTATCTTTATCTACACTTATTTTTTATAAGCCACTTAGCAAAGCATTAAACTTCAGTGTCAGATCTAAGAAATCAAACGAAAACAAATAGTTATTAATCGCAATTCATCCTATCAAAAAAACTCCGCCTAGCTAATACCAAATTTTTGGTACCTGTCTGGGTGGAGTTTTTTATTTCTCATATTATTTATCTTTTTATTCTAGTCTGTAATTGTAACCTGTGACTTAACATATTCAACTACTGTATATGCCATACCAGCATTGTAAATATAACCCTTACCATATGTATTCTCATATGAGTTGTAATATGAGCTATCAAGTCCACTAGCTTCAAAGAATGCTGTAACATCTTCACTAGTTACATGAAGCTTTGCATCCTCACAAATAGCCTGAACCTTTAACATTGGCTCAATCTGCTTCTGAGCCTGTACTGTAAGAGATGCTTCATATTCTTTCTTAGTCATACCATTAGCCTTGTAAGCTTCACCAGTTTGTCCACTAGCTACAAAATTAGCCTGATCACTATATGCTATCTGGCCTTTAATAATCTTCATAAATTCATCTGGATATCCTGTGACTTTGGTATCATTTACAATAATGCCAGAAACATATTCTGAAAGCTTCTGATCAAATACTGCATTCTTATAATATTTAATAAATCCATCTGCTGTAACAGCATAGTTAGCAAGATGCGCACTTACAAATTCGTCATCAAATTTAGCATCTTCATAAATACCATTTACTACGGTCTTAAATACTGCATCCTGTCCTGCAAGATCTGTATTATAGTAGTCCTCTGGGAATGTAACAATAACATCAAATTCTTCGCCAATAACATGTCCGATAATCTGATCTTCAAATCCTGGAATATATGTATTTGAGCCAATCACAAGCTGAGTTCCATTTCCATTAGTATTACCACCCTGGAATTCTACTCCTCCTATTGAACCAACATAATCAAGATTAATCATATCATCTTTCTTAACCTTAGCTGTTGTTTCTGTATTAAGAGTTGGATATGCATCAAGAATATTCTGAATATATTCTTTAACTTCCTCATCTGTTGGCTCAAGCTCTGATCTTGAAACAGTTATATTCTTGTAATCGCATAACTCTACATAATCAAGTGCTCTAACACCTTTGATTGTACCATCTTCATTAAGTCCAGCGCTGAAATCAGAAATCTGTTTTGTTGTTGATACAAAGCTTGATGCAATTGCCCATCCAATAAGACCAATTATCACAATAGCAAGTATTCCTATAACAGCCCATTTAATACTACTCGCGATTCTTGCCTTCTGTTGAGCAAGTTCTCGATTTCTCTTCTGGATTTCTCTCTTATCTTCGCTCATTTCATCCTCCGATTATTTATTTGCGTACATACGCTCATCTTCTTCTCTAAGTTCTTTTCTCTTAATCTTACCACCAAGAGTCTTAGGTAATTCTTTAACATACTCTACTATACGAGGATATTTGTAAGGAGCTGTCGCATGCTTAACGTGATTCTGCAATTCCTTTGTTAATTCTTCTGATGGAGTATATCCTTCTGCAAGAACTACTCTGGCCTTAACAACCTGTCCTCTTACTGGATCAGGAGCAGCTGTAATCGCACACTCAATAACTGCTGGGTGCTCAATCATAGCACTTTCAACTTCAAATGGTCCGATACGATATCCTGAACATTTAATAACATCATCATGACGTCCTACAAACCAGTAGTATCCATCATTATCGCGCCATACAACATCCTTAAGATTATAACTACCTGTTCCGATAGCTTCCTCTGTGAGTTCCTTATCCTTATAATAACCTACGAAAAGTCCTATAGGTGCTTCCTTATCGATATTGCAGATAACGATTTCACCTTCTTCACCATTTTCGCACTCTTTTCCTTCGTTATTGAAGATTCTTAAATCATAAATAGGTGATGGCTTTCCAAGTGTACCTGGCTTTGATTCAAACCAAGGGAAGTTTGCAATAAGAACTGTACCTTCTGTCTGACCGAAGCCTGATGCAATCTTATGACCTGTAAGTTCTTCCCAGCGATTAAATACTTCTGGGTTAAGAGCTTCACCCGCTGTTGACCAATGTTCAACGCTTGATAAATCATAATCTTCAACCTTCTCCTGCAACATGAAACGATACATTGTAGGTGGTGCACAGAATGTAGTTATCTTATACTGCTCAATCTTCTCAAGAAGATTCTTTCCATAAAATTTATCCATGTCATAGCAAAAGATTGTAGCTCCACAAACCCACTGACCATAAATCTTACCCCAGCCGAACTTAGCCCAGCCTGAGTCTGAAACTGTTAAATGAAGTTTGTTTTCCTGAACTCTCTGCCAATATTTAGCTGTAACAATATGTCCAAGTGGATGTAAATAATTATGACATACCATCTTAGGCATACCTGTTGTACCAGATGTGAAATAAATCTGCATAAGATCTGTTCCAACTGTTTTCTGGTCATCTGTTGGTCTTTCAAAAGTATCTGGATATTTTGCAATCTCCTGATTAAAATTAACCCAGCCTTCTCTGTCCTTGTTATCTACAAGGTAAACCTCTTCGATACATGGAGCCTCTGGTCTTGCGAGTTCCATCTGTTCAATAACATATTCATCATCAACACATACAAATGCCTTAATATTTGCAGCATTTGCTCTGTATGCGATGTCTTTCTTAGTTAACTGAAGAGTACCAGGTACCAAAATTACGCCAAGCTTCATAAGACCTATAGCTGAAATCCAGTACTCCCAACGTCTACGAAGGATGAGCATTACTACATCGCCCTTCTTAAGACCTTTTGCTCTGAACATATTAGCAACCTGATTAGACATCTTAGATACATCTGTAAATGTAAGTGTCTTCTCTTCACCATGATCATTACACCATAATAAAGCTCTCTTTTCAGGCTCTTCTTTAGCCCAGGCATCTACAATATCATAAGCAAAGTTGAAATCCTCTGGAGCTTCAACCTTGTAATTTTTCATAAAATCTTCGTAACTATCAAAATCAATACGTGGTAAAAATCTATCTAATAACATTTTTAAATCTCCATTCCTCTTATTCTGCAATCATGGTAAGGAATGTTGCTGGTGTATTTCCACCGCATTTCTGTCCATGAGGGTATGTTGGGTTAAAATAAATGCTGTCTCCTTTTTCAAGCACTAACTCCTGGTCACCAAATGTGACGACGACCACTCCCTCTAACACGTAATTAAATTCTTCTCCTTTATGAGATACTAATTCTGCAGGCTTATCTGATGGATCAAGTGTAACGATAAGTGGCTGCATAAGTTTATTATTATAATGATATGCTAAATCATCAAATTCATATCCAGGATATCTGTCAACCTTTGGACCTTCTCCTGCACGGACCACCTGGTATGTATCTAATTTAGCTGAAACACCTGTAAGTATCTCAGATAAATCCACTTTATATAATTTAGCTAACTGGAATATTGCATTAATTGGAATATTATTTCCAGATTCTTCATATTCAACATATGTAGCAGTATCCACGCCAATCTTTGTTGCCACTTCTTCCACTGAAAAATCACAGATTTCTCTAAGTTCTTTTATTCTCATGGCTATTTCTTTGATTTCGTCCATACCTATTAATCCTTTCATCTAATTTTAAGAGCAAAGGGCTAATAAACCCTTTGCTCTATTCGAGGTAATCTTAAGCATTCATACCAATTTCAATTGCCTTAAGGTTAAGGTCAATCATAGCTGCCTTCTTAGCAGGAATAACTTTCTTTACTGCTGCTTCTACAACATTTTCATTTAAGAATTCAATTTCCTTAAACATCTTTCCTAAAAGAATGATGATAGCACAGCTCTTCATATTGTTTTCATCTGCAATCTTTGTTGCATCGATGTAAAATACTTTAACATCTGTACGCTCAACCTTGATATCTACCATTGAGCTGTCTACAAGAATCATACCACCTGGTACAACTGCATCTACGAACTTCTCAAGTGAAGGTCTGTTCATTGCAACAAGTACATCTGGCTGTGTTACAAGTGGAGAACCGATTGGATCATCACTGATAACTACGCTACAGTTACATGTACCACCACGCATTTCAGGTCCGTATGATGGAAGCCATGAAAGCTCCTTACCATCAAGAAGTCCTGAATAAGCAAGAGTCTTTCCGCCAAATAAAATTCCCTGACCACCAAAGCCAGCAAGTAAAACATTAAGTGTACTCATTTATTTGTCTCCTCCTTCTGCGTCAATGTCTTTGTATACTCCAAGAGGATAATATGGAAGCATATTGTCTCTAAGCCATGTAATAGCTTCCTGTGGTGATAAGCCCCAGTTAGTAGGACATGTAGATACTACTTCGATAATTGAGTATCCCTTCTTATTAATCTGGTTCTCAAAACCTTTCTTAATAGCCTTCTTAGCTTCTTTAACATGTGCAACTGTATCAACAGTAACTCTCTGTGCAAGTGCTGTACCTGTTAATGTTGAAAGAAGTTCACATACACGTACTGGGTAACCTGCTGTCTTAACGTCACGACCGTAAGGAGATGTCTGTGTAACCTGTCCTGGAAGTGATGTAGGAGCCATCTGACCACCTGTCATACCATAGATTGCATTGTTGATGAAGATAACAGTGATATTCTCTCCTCTTGTTGCTGCATGTACAGTTTCTGCCATACCGATAGCAGCAAGGTCACCATCACCCTGATATGTAAAGATTACATTCTCTGGAAGTGCTCTCTTAAGACCTGTTGCTACAGCTGGTGCACGACCATGTGCTGCCTGTACCATATCGCAATTAAAATAATTATAACTAAATACCGAACATCCTACAGATGCAACACCTACAGTCTGTCCTTCAATTCCGAGTTCATCAATAACTTCTGCAACAAGACGATGTACAATACCATGTGTACATCCTGGGCAGTAATGAAAAGGCACATCAGATAATGCCTTTGGTTTCTCAAATACTACAGCCATGATTAGTTCTCCTTTCCTGCAATTGCGCGAATCTCAGCAAGTACTTCAGCTGGTGTAGGAATAACACCACCTGTACGTCCAAAAAATGATACAGGTTTGCGTCCGCTTACTACAAGCTTAACGTCATCGATCATCTGACCCATATTCATTTCTACACAAAGGAACTGCTTTGTATGGTCTACATGCTTTTCAATAGTCTTATCTGGGAATGGCCATAATGTGATAGGACGAATAAGACCAGCCTTGATACCCTCTGCTCTTGCCTGCATAACAGCACTACGTGATACACGTGAGCTTGCACCGAAAGCAACAATGATAATCTCAGCATCTTCGCACATAAATTCTTCTGCTCTCTGCTCTTCTTCCTTAATCTTAGCGTATCTCTCGTATCTTTCTTTAATGAGATTCTCTAATTCTTCAGGCTGAATATATAATGAGTTAACGATATTCTTCTTTCTCTTGTTCTGATGGCCATTAGTTGCCCATGACTTATCTGCAACTGCTGTTTCCTTCTTCTCTGGGAACTCAACTGGCTCCATCATCTGACCTAACATACCATCTGAAAGAATCATTGCTGGAACACGATACTTCTCACCTACTTCATATGCAAGTGGAACGAAGTCTACCATTTCCTGAATTGTAGATGGTGCAAGAACAAATAACTGGAAGTCACCATGTCCTAAAGCTTTTGTAGCCTGCCAGTAGTCTGACTGTGAAGGCTGGATACCACCAAGACCTGGGCCACCACGCTGTACGTTAATAATAAGCGCTGGTAAATCAGAACCACCGATGTATGATACACCTTCTGATTTAAGTGAAATTCCTGGTGATGATGAAGATGTCATTGCTCTGACACCTGCTGAAGTTGCTCCTAATACCATATTAATAGCTGCAACTTCTGACTCTGCCTGTAAGAAACATCCACCTTCTTTTGGAAGTCTCTTTGACATATATGCTGCTACCTCTGTCTGAGGTGTGATTGGATAACCGAAGTAATGTCTGCAGCCACACTGAATTGCAGCCTCAGCAAGAGCTTCGTTTCCTTTCATTAAAACTTTCTCTGCCATTTCTATTCTCCTTCCTATTTTTCCACAGTAATAACTACGTCTGGACACATTATCGCGCATGAAGTACATCCTACACACTGAGCCATATCTGTTATTGTTGCTGGATGATATCCCTTTGCATTAATATGGTCTGTTGCAAGAACTAGCAAATTCTTAGGACATGCATTTACACACATTCCACAACCCTTGCATAAAGCTTCATTAATGGTAATCTTTGCCATCATTTCATCCTCTCTTTCTATTTTATCGTTTCTTTTAAAATTCTGAATATTCCCAAGGTGCTCTGACATGAATATCAACTGGAATGAAGTTTCGCTTCATTTCATTCATTTCTTTAAGTGCCTCTTCGTTCTTATATACAAATGAAGGAACCGTAATTCCTTCCATAATAAGTTCCAATTCCTTTGCTACCGCATCTCCATAAGGAATTGCATCCTTAATGGTATCCCAGGTAGTAAGCTGTTTCAAATGAGAATTATTAACTACTTTAGTTGCCTTACATCTCGAAGCAGCCTCTATCTCTCTGACTATTTCAACTGTATCCTCTACTGTTGCTGTCAGATTTCTATATTTATTAACTACGTATGTCATTTCATATTTAATATTAGAAAGCTGTGATGCGTATCTTCCAAGTACAACCGCACCAGCATCATCACCACCAACATCAAGAACAACATCCATATCCGTCTCAAACATAAGATTAAGTTCTGCTGGAAGTGCTGGAGTTTCAACATTTGTATTAGCAAACATTGGAGCTATAACTCTTACATTATTACTCTCAAGCAAATCCTTGCATCCTGAAGAAAGGAAATATGGATTAACCAAATCCAGATCCACAAGCATTACTTTGCGGCCTTCCTTAGCTCTCTTCAGTGCCAGATTGACAGCATAATTACTTTTACCACAGCCATAATGACCACAGATAATATTGAAATATCTTTCTGCCAAAATGCTCACGTCCTCTCTCTTTATTAAATCTGCATAAGATTTCACCCTCTTAAATCAGGGCGCAAAAATACATAAGTCTTTGCAGACCTTAACTTTTTTACTATACCACACGAAATTTTATAAATCAAACCCCTTTATCATTGAATTCTTGCTATTTTCTATCATTTTTGATAGAATTATTACGCATAATTTAATAGGAGGCATATTAATGATACCTAATTTATTACTTATAAATACTTTCTCCATTGTAATGTTATCAATTACTGGAGTTTTATTAATACTCGTTATAGTTTTGTTCTTCGTTGGAAGAAAGCTTGATAAGAAGCAGGCAGAACAGCAAAAGCTCATGGATGCAAATCGTCAGAATGTCACAATGCTTATCATTGATAAGAAGCGTGTTCGTTTCAAAGATGCTGGTTTCCCACAGTCAGTTATTGATCAGGCTCCTAAGATGTCAAGAAACATGAAGATGCCAATCGTTAAGGCTAAGGTTGGTCCTCAGATTGTTACACTTATCGCTGATGACAAGATTTACGATTCAATTCCTGTTAAGAAGGAAGTTAAGGCTGTTGTAAGTGGAATTTACATTATGTCTGTTAAGGCTGCTCATGGTAAAGTTGAACTTGCACCTCCTAAGAAGAAAAACTTCATTCAGCGTACAGTTGCAAAGCTTCAGGAAAAAGCTGGTGCCAACCCAATCAAGAGAAAATAGTATTTATACAATCTACACCCTCTGATATTTTCAGAGGGTTTTCTTTTGCCTTAATTCGTATCCATCACATAATAAAAAACAGGTGCCCTTTTCAAGACACCTGCCCCTCTTTAAATATTATATTCAATTACAATTCTCATATCGCAATGAGACATCTTGTCATCACCCTGCATCAAATCATAATCCATATCAAGAACTATTCTGTCTGCAATCTCATCAAGAACAAATTCGTGGCAAATAATATCAATGTAAATATCACCATACTCTGTTCTGTAAATCTGGCTTGTCGCCTCATCAGGAGTAATACGCATATCAGTATTTACATTTCCTCTTTTTGAATATTCAAGACATCTGTCACTAAGAGTAAGTGTATTGTCTGTATGCTTCTTGTTCTCATCATCCTTGTCCTGATAAGTTACTACTATTTTGCCTCTTTTTTCAACTGCTACACAATCATATACGACACTACTAGCCTCTTCTCCATCATGAGAAGTTGTAATTGTAATCTGAGCTTTCTTTCTGACTTCATCACTACTCATATCTTCGAAGCAGGTAACAAATACATCACCTACATCATCAAGATTGCGAAGTTCAACTGCTGCCCTTTCAGCTTTTGCCTTATTATCAAAGAGACCAAAAACAGTTGGGCCACTTCCGCTCATAAGCGCATTCATCGCACCCTGATTAATCATTATTTCTTTGATTTCATTTATGAATGGATACTCTCTTACTGTAACATTCTCAAGAATATTTTCTATGTTAAATGCCATTGCTCCAAGATCGCCATTCTGGATGCAGTCTATTACAACATCCATATCCGGATGATTTTCAATTGTTTCTACATGAAGATTCTCATATACAAACTTTGTTGATACTCCAAACTTTGGTTTAGCAACAACCACTGTACACTGAGGGCAATCCTTAAGCTGTGTAAGCTTCTCTCCAATACCTTCGGCAAGATATGTTCCACCAAAGACACAAAATGGTACATCCGCACCAATCTTTACAGCTATTTTGCAAAGTTCCTCATGTCTTAATCCAAGTCCAAACAACTTATTTATACCTCTTAAGGTTGCAGCTGCATCAGAGCTTCCGCCAGCCATTCCTGCCGCCATTGGAATATTCTTCTCAAGACTGATTTTAACACCCTGCTTAATATCATATTTCTCAATCATCATTTTGGCTGCTTTCACTATCAGATTAGAATCATCTAGTGGAAGGCCTTTAACATCAGATACAAGTGTAACTCCTTCAATTTCATCAGAGGTTTCAAAAGTTAAAATATCACAAATACCAATAGTCTGCATAACCATTTTAACCTCATGATAACCATCTTCTCGTCTTCTTAATACATCAAGACCTAAATTAACTTTCGCAAAAGCTTTCTCTGTAATTTTTCTGTTAATTGCCACCTTTTTGCTCCTACTTAACGCATCCTATTATTTCATTAATATCTGAAATATTATGACGCATCATATATTTTTCGATTCCTTCGATAACATCAACTGTAGCAGTTGGATTTACGAAGTTCATTGCACCTACTGCAACAGCTGTAGCACCTGCCATAAGGAATTCTATAGCATCCTCGCCTGTAGCTATACCGCCCATACCAATAATTGGAATATTTACAGCATTTGCACACTGATATACCATTCTTATAGCAACTGGCTTAAGTGCTGGACCTGACATACCACCAGTCTTATTTGCAAGCACAAATTTTCTTCTTTCAATGTCAATCTTCATGCCTGTAAGTGTATTGATAAGAGAAATTGCATCACTTCCTGCTGCCTCTGCTGCCTTTGCCATCTCTGTAATATCTGTTACATTAGGGCTTAATTTCATAATAATTGGCTTCTTTGATACAGCCTTAATTCTCTTTGTTACATCAAAAAGTGCATCAGCCTTCTGACCAAAAGCAATAGCACCTTCCTTAACATTTGGACAGGATACATTGATTTCAAACATATCAACATTTGTTTCATTAAGTCGCTCAACAGCTTCAATATAATCCTCAACTGTTTTTCCGCATACATTTACGATAACCTTTGTATCGTATTTAGCAAGGAATGGAAGATCTCTTTCAATCATTACATCCACACCTGGATTCTGAAGACCGATTGCATTAAGCATACCACCATAAGTTTCTGCAACTCTTGGAGTTGGATTTCCTGGCCATGGCACATTACTTACACCCTTAGTAACTACTGCACCAAGTTTATTAAGATCTACAAACTGACCATATTCCATACCTGAGCCAAATGTTCCTGAGGCTGTCATTACTGGATTCTTAAATTCTACACCTGCTATATTTACCTTTGTATTCATTAAATATCCACCTCCTCAGCATTAAATACAGGACCTTCTGTACAAATTCTTGTATTATTTACATGTGAATGCTCATCTTTGTTAACTGTCTTGCATACGCAACCAAGACATGCACCTACCCCACAAGCCATTCTCTCTTCAAGTGAAATGTAAGCTGTAATACCGTTTTCTGCAGCATAGTTCTTAATTGCTCTAAGCATTGGCATTGGACCGCAGGCCATAATAACATCTGGCTTAAGAACTGTAGTTGCTTTAAGTGCATCTATTACATTTCCTTTAACTCCTACACTACCATCCTCTGCTGCAATATAAACCTTTGAATACTGCATAAACTCATCTGAAAGGAAAGTATCATTGTTTCTGTATCCAAGGTAAGCATGTACATCTTCCCCTGCAAGTGCCTTAGCTGTTCCAAGCATTGGAGGAATACCAATTCCACCACCCATAAGCACAATAGTTTTTCCTTTCACTTCATCTACTGGGAAACCATTTCCAAGATTGGCAAGAATCTTTACCTTATCTCCCTTTTTAAGCTCTGAAAATTCTTTTGTTCCTGCTCCTGCAACTCTGTAAACAAGTCTCATAGCATTCTCTTCAGGCTTTGTTTCACAGATACTGATTGGACGCATAAGCATTGTATCTTTTCCTTTAGGATACACACCTACAAACTGTCCTGCACCTGCATGCTTTGCTCCTTCATTTTTTATCCAGAGGCTGAATATTCCTTCAGAAATCATTTCCTGTGAAATAACAGTACCTTCATCGACATTACGATAAAACATATATAACCTCCTAATCTCTGTATACGATTTTTCCATCGCACATAGTAAGTTTTATTTTTCCTGTCATCTCTTCCCCTGTAAATGGTGAATTTGATGATTTAGATTTATATTCTTTTACAATCCATTTTTCATTTAAATCAGCAATTGTTATATCTGCCTTCCTGCCCTCAGTAAGAGTTCCTCTATCTAACATATATAATTTTGCTGGATTAATTGTGAATTTTTCTACCACTTTACTTACAGATAATCCACTTTCATTAATAAGATGCATATTAGCTAATGCAAAAGCTGTTTCGAGTCCTAATATACCGCTTGGTGCCTCTGTAATTGGCTTGTCCTTTTCCTCTTTTGCATGAGGAGCATGATCTGTAGCAATAATATCTATTGTTCCATCTCTAAGTCCTTCTATTACAGCCTGTCTGTCACTTTCTTCTCTGAAAGGAGGATTAAGCTTGGCCATAGTCCCCTTCTTAATTACCGCCTCCTCTGTAAGAGAAAAATGTTGAGGAGTAGCTTCAGCATGAACTCTGTTTCCTGGCACACTCTTTGCCTTTCTAACAATTTCAACACCCTCTTTGCTACTTATATGCTGAACATTTATCACTCCGCCTTCTTCTAAAGCAATCTTAATATCCCTATTTATAAGACTTATCTCTGCTTCTCTTGGCGAACCATATATACCATAATATTCAGAAGCTTTTCCGTGATTAATACCATTCTCTTTTATGAATGTTTTATCTTCCTCATGAAGACTTACAGGATAATCTCCTGCTTTTCTAAAAGCCTCCCTAAGCATATCCTCATCCATAAGAGGTATGCCATCATCTGTAAATCCTATTGCTCCCGCTTCAAGCATTTTTTCAAAATCTGTAAGTTTTTCACCCTTAAGGCCATATGTTACAGCTGAACAGGATTCAATTCTTATTCCTGTATTTTTGCCCTTATCAAGTACATACTTAAGAGTCTCCACATTATCAACTACAGGCTTTGTATTACACATAAGGACAATACTTGTATAACCTCCAGCCTTTGCCGCCTCTGCTCCTGTAAGTATATCTTCCTTATATTCAAATCCAGGGTCCCTGAAATGCGAATGAACATCAATGAGTCCAGGCATTACAATCTGACCTTTTGCATCGATTATCTCGGCATTTTCAAATCCTTCAGGAATATCCTTACTATCCGCCATTACAACCTTGCAGATAATATTTTCTTTGACATAAATATCACCTAAGCCTTCAATGTTATTGGCAGGATCTACAATTGTTCCATTTTTAATAATATACATTTTCTCACCTTAATACTGTAAATAGTAGAATATAAGTGTATCGTTCTCGTAAACCTTTGCTTTTCTTCCATTGTACTTAGCAATTGAAGTTACACCATTATCAAATACCTTGTAATACATAAGTTTGTCACTTAATGCATAATAATTCTTGTCTATACTTTCACCTATTTCTTTTACAGACTTACCATCATAAATCGCCAATGTATAGAAGCCGCCTGCGCCTCTTACTGGATACTCAAATACCAAATCATCACCATAAACAGTCTTTTTCACACTACCTGGTTCGATGTCTCTCGCAACAAGCTTTTCACCTACATAGAGGTCATATCCACCGCTTCCATTATCCTTTTCTGCAACGATTTTGCCATCATCTATGAATTCAACTTCAACAACATTTGTATCTTCAAGTGTTGTTGTGCCCTTCTTTCCTAAGCCTTCATAGGTAACACTATATAAAGAATTACTTTTCTTATTTTCATCTTCGTTAAAGAAATACAATTTATTCTTTGATGCATCTATACCTTTTACAGATTTAACAGAGCCAAGTTCAATATTCTTGAATTCATAAATGTTGCCATCATGAACAAGTCTCCAGCTACCGTCCTTTCCTACAGCTACAAAGGTTGCCTGATTATATTCAGCACCAAGAATATACTGACATTCATCAGTTACAACGGTTGCCTCTTTATCACCTGCTGCATAGAAGCAAAGACTATTATTCTCATCTCTATAATAAACCTTTGTTTTTTCTTCCTCTGTTGGAACAAAGATCTCATTAGCTGTGGCTGCTATATTCCTGTTTTCTTTTCTTCCTGAATTAATATACAAGCCGTCACTCTTAACAAAAATCACATTTTTAACATCATCTGATACATATACAATTCTGTTAACGCCTTCATCTATAAGAGTTGCTTCCTCTGTTTTCTTTAATGAAGTATAGTAAAGTTCTCCTGCAAATGTTCTATAAATTACTGCATTCTTTTTGTCATTTAAATAGTATTCAAATACATCTTCAGCGATTAATCTTGTATCATCCTTCTTGGTTTTACTAACATAGAGCATATTGTTAGAAATATATACAAGCTCGCCCTTTGAAATAACATCAAATACACGAACATTCTCTGCTATATTTTTGGTATTTTTACCATTTAATCCAGTTTGTGTCAAAGCATACTCGCCATTAGATGGACTTGCATAATACAAATTCTTTCCATCTGTTTCTACATTTAACTTATCATCTTCTGAATCAACAAAGCCTAATGTATATATTTCATTGTTAGCACAAATCTTATTGCTGGCAAATACTCCTTTAGTACAAATATAACTATTCTGGAAATATATAACTTCGCCTCTTACTGCCCTTTTATAATTGTTCTTTTTAACTACACCAAAAACAATTGCAGCAATCACAAACAAAGCTAATACAGCTGCTATAATTATTATAAGCTGCTTTCTTGCTTTTTCCTTTTCCTTCTGGTCGGCACTCTTTTCGATTTCTGCAGGCTTTTCTGCCTCTTCTGTCTTCTTTGAAAGATCTGCTATCTTCTTTATTTCGTTTTCATTTTCAATCGCATCATTTACTGCTGCAGTATTGATAGTTGATGTCTTCTCAAACAATCTCTCTTCTCTTGTTCCAAATACATCCTTTTTATCCTCTGAGGTAATTGCCTCAAGAATTCTTGAGAACTTCATTCCGTTAGATGCTTTCAAAAGAACTGTATCATCTTTCTTAATAAATGAATTAAGATTCTCTATTGCCTCATCAACTGTTTCAAAATACAAAACTTCTATCTTACTTGTCGCTGCCTTTAACATCGCAGCATCATACATTTTTTTAGAAATTGAACCTACGCATACAATTGTATTAATGCCCTTTTCAACTGCATACTCTCCAACCTCTTCATGTCCCTTAACTTCATTTTCTCCCTGCTCAAACATATCTCCAAGGATAGCAACTGTTGGTGTTACTGCTTCCATAAGAAGGTCAAGGGCTGACTTCATAGATTCAGGATTTGCATTGTAGCAATCATCAATGATAGTAAGTCCATTCTTTTGAATAACATTGCTTCTTCCGCTTACTGCTTTTACATTTGTAATACCTGAATTAATCTGAACTGATGGGATATCCAAAACCTTAGCAACTGCACTCGCTGCCAAAGTATTTATTATCATATGCTTTCCTGGAAGTGGAACGCTCACATCAAATATTCCATCTCCGTTTTCAACAGTACATTCACTTCCCCACAAGCCTCTGTTAAGAATCTTAGTCGGGTGAATCTCATTGCCTTTTTCCAAACCGAAAGTAATTGGCTTTTTACCATTTACTTCCTCAATTGTTGCAAGCTTATCATCATCTCCGTAAATACATACGCTGCCATCAGGATTCATATGTTCAAAAATCTCTGTCTTGGCTTTTAATACACCATCTAATGTTCCTAATTTTTCAAGATGGCACTCACCAATATTTGTAATTACGCAAATATCAGGCTTTGCGATTTTGGATAATTTTCTCATTTCATCAAAATCACTTATGCCCATTTCAAGAACTGCCACTTCATTTTCCTCTTTGATTTTAAGTACCATAAGAGGAAGGCCTATAAGGCTGTTCATATTTCCTTCGGTTTTGAAAACATTATATTTTTGAGCCACAACCGATGCTACAAATTCCTTGGTTGTAGTCTTTCCTACACTACCAGTAATTCCTACTACTTTAACATCAAGCTGCTCTCTATAGAATTCTGCAATATCACCAAGAGCCTTCTTTGTATTCTCTACAACTATACACGCACCTTCAACGCCCTCTGGAATATACTCGCATACAACAACAAGAGCACCCTTTTCAAAAGCTGCTCTCATATAATCATGACCATCTACTTTTTCGCCTTTATCTGCGAAAAAAACATAATCTTCCTGAACTTGTCTTGAATCAATCGCTGCGCCTTTTATCTCTTTTTCAAGAATCTCATCACCATTTACAAGCTGACCATTACAGGCTGCAACAATATTCTGTATTGTCATGTTTTTCATAACTTACTCTGACCTTCTAATTAATTGTATTTTTTCATTGATATCTCAATAATTTTCTCACAAAGAGTAGGATAATCTATACCCACAACTGCTGCTTCCTGTGGAAGTAAAGAAGTTGGTGTCATTCCTGGAAGTGTATTAGCTTCGAGGCAATAAGCATCTTCCTTCTCATCCACAATAAAATCTATACGCGCGTAAGTATTAAGTCTTAAAGCCTTATATGCAGCCTCTGCACTTCTTTGTACCTTCTCTGTAATAGCTTCTGATACATTAGCTGGGCAAGTCTCAACTGTGCTTCCTGCCTGGTATTTGTTCTTGTAATCATAGAAGCCTTCTACTGGTTCAATCTCAACTATTGGCAATGCCTTTCCATCAACAACACCACAAGTCAATTCTCTTCCCTTTACGAACTGCTCTATAAGTACGTGATTATCAAGCTTGAAACAATTTGCTACTGCATCCTTTAATTCATTCTCATTCTCAACAATATATACACCAACACTTGAACCACCATTTGGAGCCTTAACTACCATTGGATATCCAAAAGCTTTTACCTTGTCCATATATTCTTCTCCTGGAAGAATATTAACTGCGGCTGGTGTTAAAACATTATTCATTCTAAAGAACTCTTTTGTAAGCGCCTTATCCATACAAATGGCACTGCTTAAATAATCTGTTCCTGTATATTTTACTTCCATAAGATCTAAAGCTGCCTGGATCTTTCCATCCTCGCCATTTGCTCCATGAAGTGCAAGAAATACTATATCAGCCTTCATGCAGATTTCTCTTACATTTGCGCCGAAGAAATCCTTATTGTCACCCTTTAATTTCTTAATCGCACTTACATCTGGATTTACTTCTTTAACTGCATTAATTCCTTCTGACCAGTCTCTTGTATCTTCAAATACAGAATCTACATTTACATTCTCGATTCCGAAATAAACATCTAACAATACTACATTATGTCCTTTAGACTTTAATGCGTTATATACTCCTTTCCCTGAAACAAGTGATACTTCTCTCTCTGTAGAATTTCCACCTGCTAAAACAACTATATTCATAAAGATTCTCCTTAAATAAACATACTCAATCCATATTATTATACAACTTTATACCAAAACCATAAATACAAATTTTATCTTATAAATGAAAAAGGAAACCGTATCAAGAACCACTATCGACTCTTACTACCGTTTCCTACTTCAACTTTTTAAATTCGCGAGAACCTATTACCCGATTCTCCACTTTGATAATCTACTTGGTTTAAAATTCCTAGCTCTGCCTCCGATCAATCAATCAACTCAATCTTCAAATTTCTTGCTACAGAATTTAACAAAAATCGTCACACTTTTATTATTTAAAACAAGGAATTCAAATCTTGAATCTCATGATCAAAATTCGCCATCACCAGCAATTTCAAAACTTTCGATTTCAAAGATTAACTTTTGTTTTTCTTTTGAATGATTTAACTATACCATTATTATTTTTTTTGAAAAGGGGTTTTTCACCAACTAATAATATTTTGACACGAACAATAATATTATTAAATTCTATTGTAATTAATTAAGCATCCTTTAAGAATAATTTCTCTTTCTTCATTTGTTAATTCGCCTAATTTAACAGTAAATTCTGTCATTGACTTATCACCATTTGAAGTCTCTGGATTCTTAATTGCATAACCCTTAATAACCTCTGCCTTTGTCTCCACAGCTTCACGAATTCCTGGGAAGAAGAGATAATCAAGATTCTTGAATGGAAGTTCTCCCTCTTCGATAAGGAATGGAAGCATACCCCAGTTAATAAGATTTGATCTATATCTCTTTGTTGCATATTCGTTTGCAATATTAGCCCATCCGCCAAGAACCTTCTGGCAGCTTGCTGCCTGCTCTCTTGCTGAACCATCACCTGGTTTAACAGCGAAAATTGTTGAACCAAATCCAATGTTTTCTCTGCATACATCAGTAAATGTAGCCTTAACGATATCCATTACAGGTGCAATTTCTGGCTTGCCTTCTTTTGCACATTTACCTTCCATAATAGCCTTCTGAGCCTTCTGAATATCTTTTGCAAGACCTACATAGTTAGGATCCTTACGTGATAATGTAAATTCAGCAAGTCCAAGAGGGTTAGATCTGTAACTTGATGTTTCACCTGAAGGAATAAGTTCATCTGTTGTTGTAACTGGATCATGAATCTCTGATACAACTCTTAATACAAGGTTCTGTGGAAGTGCTGTCATCTCTGGCCAGTCCTTAATATTTGGACCAAAGTGAATCTCTTCATCTGGATTAGCAACACCCTTTGAATCATATACACGATTCTCATAGATTGCCTTATCGAAGTAATATTTGTATTTATTGAAATCACCATCAAATTCTGTAGCTGCTGTAAGCACACCCTTATTAGCTGCTGTTGCTGCAATAGAACGAGCATCCATAAGTGCTACTGATGAAATCTGACCATTCTGAAGCTTAGAACCTTCTCTGTTAGGGAAGTTTCTTGTTGAATGACGAATACTGAATGCATTGTTTGCAGGTGTATCACCAGCACCGAAGCATGGTCCACAGAATGCTGTCTTAAGTACTGCACCTGTCTGCATAAGTGTTGCTGCACAACCATTCTTAACAAGTTCCATATATACTGGCATTGAAGCAGGATATACACTAAGTGTAAATGCATCACTACCAATGAATTTACCATTAAGAATATCAGCTGCTGCACAGATATTTTCAAATCCACCACCAGCACAACCAGCGATGATACCCTGATCCACTACGAACTTGCCATTCTTAACTTTATCTTTTAATGAGTATTCAACAGCACCATCAAGTGATACTAATGCTCTCTTCTCAACATCATCGAGGATGTCAAGGAGATTCTCATTAACCTCATCGATTGTATATGTGTTACTTGGATGGAATGGCATTGCGATCATTGGCTTAACTGTTGCTAAGTCAATCTTAATAATTCCATCATAGTATGTAACATCTGCAGGATTTAATTCCTTATATTCTTCACTTCTGAAGTGAATATCATAGAAATCCTTAACCTGGTCATCTGTTCTCCAGATTGATGAAAGACATGTTGTCTCTGTTGTCATTACATCTACACCAATTCTGAAATCAGGAGAAAGATTTGACACACCTGGTCCTACGAATTCCATTACTTTATTCTTAACATATCCGTTTCCGAATACTGCACCAATAATTGCAAGTGCTACGTCCTGAGGACCAACACCCTTTGCTGGAGTTCCTTCAAGATATACACCAACAACGCCCGGCATATTAATATCATATGTCTGGTTAAGTAACTGCTTAACAAGCTCTGGTCCACCTTCACCCATTGCCATTGTACCAAGGGCACCATAACGTGTATGTGAGTCTGAACCAAGAATCATTTTGCCACAGCCTGCAAGCATTTCTCTTGCGAACTGATGAATAACTGCCTGATGAGGTGGTACATATACACCACCGTATTTCTTTGCACATGAAAGACCAAACATATGGTCATCTTCATTGATTGTTCCACCTACAGCACAAAGTGAGTTATGGCAGTTTGTAAGAACGTATGGCATTGGGAATTTCTCAAGTCCTGATGCTCTTGCTGTCTGAATAATACCTACGAATGTAATATCATGTGAAGTCAACTTATCGAATCTAACTTTGAGTTTATCCATATTATCTGAAGTGTTGTGAGCCTTCAGAATATTGTAAGCCATTGTACCCTGCTTAGCTTCGTCCTTTGTAACTTCTTTTCCTGTTGCCTGCTTTACAGCCTGTAATGCCTCGGGTGAATCCTCAATAAGTTCTTTTCCGTTAATGAGGTAAGCGCCACCTTTAAATAATTCGATCATTTTAACGCTCTCCTTTATGTTTATATTATTTTTCATCAATATACTCATCTATGGCATCATCTACATTATTGCCAACTATTCTCAAAACTAATACAAGTCCGTAATAAATAGGTATCATAATAAATACTATCCATCCTGGATTCCATAGTCCCATAAAAATACCCAGAATCAGGAATACAATTATGCAAAGTACAGGGAAAACCATAAGAGTAATTTTCTCTCCCTTTGTGAATGAGATCTTCCTTTTCCCCTTCTTGGAAACAGGCATAATTCCATTCATATATGCGCCTTCTTCATCGTCATATGCAGGAGGTTCCACATCTTTATAAAGCATCTCATCCATAGTCATTTCATACGCTTTTGAAAGATCTATAAGATCTGATGCTGAAGGTGTTATACTCCCATCTTCCCAACCTTTAATGCTATCGATTCCCTTGCCTGCTATTTCCGCAAGTTCTTCTATCGAAAGGCCTTTGTTTTCACGAACCTCTCTGAGTTTTTTCGATATATCCATATAGTCTCACCCCCGTGGCTACCATCCCCTTATTTTTACATAATACAAGGGTATTGTCAAATACTACCACCACTCTCTTCTTCCACCTCTTCTTCATCAAAGCCCTTTAAGGCTGCGAAGGGTGCAAACTGTTTAGCTCTATTGGATCTTAACATTCCACCTCTTTTATATCTCTCGTATGATTTTTCAAAAGGAAAATCCTTGGTAATATCAATGTCAGCTTCGGTGTCCCCCAATCTGTTCATTTCGTTCAATTGCCTTACCTCCTTCCTCAAGATTCATGCCCTTAAGAACTGCATTTCTTCCATATTTCTTTTTGATGGAAATCATTGCCTTCTGTAAGTTTCTTTCTCTCTCTACATCTTCAGGAGTTTGAAAAAGATTTGCCTGTTGCATCTCTTCATTTATCAAGTTATAAAACTCTATATTTATTCTACGTATCTTAGCTTCAGGATACATGATTTTATCATAAAGATTGGTTGCGTAATCGAGTAGTTCCCTAGTGGAGCTTGTCGGAATCACAAATGGTACACTACCTCTTACCGAAGGATATCCACAATTTCTAGAGAATGACAGATAAAGTACCATTCCCGAAGCAACAGCCCTTCTTTCCACAAGTTCGAGACTTAGATTATCAACCATTTCCTTTACTATAAGTCTTCCCTCTTCATACTCATAATCACAGGGCAAAACCTGTCCATTTGATACAGATGTACTCTGAGAATGATAATTCTTAATATCCTTCATAGTTGCCGATTCCTTACCCCACGCATGGTCGATAAGAAGCTCCGCGTCCACCCCAAACATCCTGTAAAGAGAGTCCTCATCCGCCATGGCTATATCTTCCATAGTATATATTCCAGCATGAGCCAATCGGTTAACCGTTCCTGGCCCTATTCGCCAGAAATCTGTTAAAGGTTTATGTTTCCAAAGAGTTCTTCTGTACTTATTCTCTGTCAGTATTCCTATATGGTCAGCTACGTGTTTCGCAGTAATATCTAAGGCTATTTTAGCTAAATACATATTGGTTCCTATTCCACATGTAGCTGTTATTCCCGTTTCTTCATAAATGCTATCCATAATCTTAATACAAAGTTCCTTGGCATTAAGATTATACATTTGCAAATAGTTCGTTAAATCTAAAAATACCTCATCAACCGAATATACATGAATATCCTCACGGGCTATATATTTCATGTATATCTGCTGAATTCTGTTTGAATAATCAATGTATAGCTGCATTCTTGGAACAGCCATTACATAATCAATATTTCCAGGAATTTCAAATACTCTGCACCTATTTTTAACTCCTCTGGCCTTCATAGCAGGAGTTATAGCAAGACAAATAGTTTTATCAGTTCTGTCTGGATCTGCAACCACTAAGTTAGTAGTGAGAGGATCTAATCCCCTTTCCACGCACTCTACTGACGCATAAAAGGATTTAAGATCTATACATGCATATTCACTCATTTTATGACCACAATCCTTTCCTAACTATCTATGAGGAATAACCCATAAGGACTCTTCATTATAATATGAAAGAACCAAAGGAAATTCTGTATCCCCATTCATAATCTTGCAATGATACTCTGATATTCCCGCAAATTTTGATTTCACCCAAAATTCAGTCACTTTAAGTTTCTTACCCTGTATTTTAACATAAATCGGTATTACTTTCCCATTCTCATCAAATCCAGCAATAACTGGAACAATCTCTATATTCTTATAATCGAAAGAATTTCTCGATACATTCGCCCCCATAACAACGACACTCCTCTTTGTTTGGGTTAAATTATAAGAACATTTGTTCGTTTTGTCAATACGAAAGCCTTTACTCTTTTCTTATTCTCAACTACAGGATTGGAATATATTTTGCAAATTATACTTTAATAGTAGCCTGTTCTTTAAATCAATAAAGGGAAGTACCGAAGTACTTCCCTTTAAGTCACTTTTTAAACTATAGACTAGTTTGTAATGATCTGCTCTGTTTCTTTGTCGAATACGTGGATCTTCTCTACGTCAAGAGCAAACTTGATTGTATCGCCAGGTCTAGCTGTTGTTCTTGGATCAACTCTAGCTGTCATTGGGAACATTTCAAGATCGAAGTATAAGAATACTTCAGCACCAAGTAACTCGTAAACCTTAATCTGTGATTCGAATACGCTCATTGGTGATGTTTCAACATACATCTCTGAATCGTAAACGTCTTCTGGACGGATACCGAATGTTACGCTTCTTCCATCATAACCACCATCGATAAGCTTTCTTGACTTAGCTGGAGGAAGTGGAATTGAATGTCCTGCAACGTTAAGGTATGCTGTTTCGCCCTGAACTTCAACGATAGCATCAAGGAAGTTCATCTGTGGTGATCCCATGAAACCAGCTACGAATAAGTTCTGTGGCTTGTCATAGAGGTTCTGAGGTGTATCAACCTGCTGGATAACACCATCCTTCATAACTACGATTCTTGTACCAAGTGTCATAGCTTCTGTCTGGTCATGTGTAACGTAGATGATGGTTGTACCTAATCTCTGGTGTAACTTAGCGATCTCAATTCTCATCTGTACACGGAGCTTAGCATCAAGGTTTGATAAAGGCTCGTCCATAAGGAATACCTTAGGATTACGAACGATAGCACGACCCATAGCAACACGCTGTCTCTGACCACCTGATAAAGCCTTTGGCTTACGATCAAGAAGTGGAGTTAAGTCAAGGATCTTAGCAGCTTCCTTAACCATCTTATCGATTTCATCCTTTGGTACGTGTCTTAACTTAAGACCGAATGCCATGTTCTCCTGAACTGTCATATGTGGATAAAGAGCGTAGTTCTGGAATACCATCGCGATATCTCTGTCCTTAGGCTCTACATCATTTACTAATCTGTCTCCGATTCTTAATTCACCAGAACTGATGTCTTCAAGACCTGCGATCATACGAAGTGTTGTTGATTTACCACAACCTGAAGGTCCTACGAAGATAATGAACTCCTGGTCTGCAATTTCAAGATTAAAATCTTTTACTGCTTCAAATCCGTTTGGATATACTTTGCAGATATTCTTTAAAGATAATCCTGCCATTTAATTTTCCTCCTACATTATAAACTGAATCTATCAGCGTTATTTTTGCGATTTTTCGCTTTACTTATGTTATTTTATCTTTATTGCACTTAAATTGCTATACCACAATTACACAAACTTTTGGTCAATCATTGTAAATATTGCATTAAAGCAGTTTTTTCAAGGTTAATTTGTATGTTATGAACAGTGCAATTTGTGCAACCTTTACATCATATTGAAATTCTGCTTAAATTTTTGCTATTTTGAAATCTTTTCACTTATTTTTCCATACTTATTATTAAGCATCTGATATGTTTCAAGTGCCTTTTTACACTCTTCGCTGACAAGTTGCATAATATCATCATAATTATCGATAAATACTTCTATGGTTCTTCTGTCAAGTTTTCCTCTTTCGCCTTCTTCTTTAAGAATCTTTATTACCTCATCCTTAGACTTGGATTTACGATAGGATCTTTCACATGTAAGACCTGTAACAACGTCGGCAAGCTGAACAATGAACTGCTCCTTACTCATCATAGACCCTTTAAGACCTTTAGGATATCCACTTCCATCAAGTCTTTCATGATGCATTGTTGCAATAGAAACTATTTCCTCATCTAATCTGTTAAGAAGAATCTTCTCTTCCTTTTCAACGTGTGTTCGCATTTCTACAATTTCACTATCTGTAAGCTTTCTTGGTGCTTCAATAATTGAAGCAGGTACCGAAAGCATACCTATATCGTGAACTAAAGAGCCATAATATAATTTCTCTGACGAGCCTTCACTAAGCTCAAGCTTTTTTGCAAGCTCCAAGGATACACAAAGACTTGTCACTGCATCCACCAATGCTACATCACTTCTGAATCCTATACAATACATAAGAACTTCCATGAACTTCTTCTTATCTTCATTAGTAAAGATCATATAATCAAGAAGCGCATCCAATTCCTTCTGATAAGATTCATCTTCTATATGTGAAAAAATATCATACTTACTTACAGCTATATCCAGGTAATCCAGAGCTCTTTTTGAATAAAATACTCCTTCCTGTTTTCTGAACATTCTGTAATCAAACTCTTTCCCAAGAGCACTATGATATATTTCTGCAGCCTCCGCAAGCTCCAAAAATTCTGTTTCCTCTTTATATTCAAAATCTTCTTTTGGAAAATTATTTAACGCCGTTCTGTGATGAAGAACCATCTTGGCCTTGTCTGCCAATGGCGTTATGTGTTTTAAGAATAAAAACCCATATGTAGAATGAGGCATCGGATTCTTGAATTCATACTGAATCGCGCTACCCTCAGTTTTGTCTGTTTTATAAACGCCTATATCATGAAGTGTTGCAAGCATAAGAAAATCTGCAAGTTCAAACTGTTCATATCCTCCCTTGCATTCAAGCATTTTGCACATTATATAGCCAACTCTTGAACCATGATCCATTGGTTTTCGGTCAATTAGCTTAAGAGTATCTCTTAATAATAGGAAAATGTTCTTACTGCTTATGTACTCCATATTTTAACCCCTTTTAAATTTCAAGCCCTCGTATATCCCAGTTCATTGGAGTGATTCGCATACCCGCACTAATTTTCTCTTTTTCGGTATCCACGAATCCGATTTTATGATAAAAATCAACTCCATAAGGTGATGCATTCACTGTTACATTTTCACCACCATTATTTCTTATATACTTCGCTGCTGTATACATCAGTTGTCTACCTATACCCCGTTTTAAATACTTGCTATCTACAAACAACAAAGAAATATGTGTTCTGGATCTCACTGAAATAAGACCAACTATTTTTTCATCTATAATAGCTACCCATAAATGATATTCCCCTATGAGGAACATTTTCTTAAGACCATTATCAGAGATGAAATCAACAAACTCGTTTATTCCCTCTTCTGAATAATCAGGTGCCACATGTTTTTTGAAAGTTCGCCAGGCAAGTGCCATCGCATCTTCCCATTCACTTTCTTTCGCTGGTCTTATTTCCAGATTTTCATCCACTTTAAATTTCCACCTTACTTACTAAGATAATCTTTTATTGCACTAAAAAGTGTCTTAAAGAAGTTCATAATGTTTTCCCAGAGGCTCGCCTTAACTTCATCTGTAAGAATTCCGTTAATAGCATCTTTTGCTTCTGAAAGAATAGTATTTCCATATTTATTATAGAGTTCACCAGCCTGCTCTAAAAGAACGCTTGGATCAATATCAAGATCAGCAATCTTTTGCATAACCTTAGCAACTTCTTCCTGCTGCTCATCTGTAAGTGTAATGTTATATTCTGTTTCGGCTTCTTTTATTGCATCCTTAATATCTTCGATACTATTTAAATCATTTGCAATTACTTCAGCCTTAACATAACTGATAAAATCCTCTACGGTTACACCGTCAATTCCTTCTATCTCATTAACAAGTTCACCTACAGTAACAATCTCATCCAAAGCAGTATCTATTCTTGCTTCGCTGATATCCTCGCCTGACATTTCCTCATATGCCTGCCATGCACCAATGAGTGCAGCCGTACCTGAAATAGGGAATGGACCTACAACAAGAACATCTGCATTCTGAATACCTGCTGTAAGAAGTGCATTTTTATACATATTTACAGTACAGTAATCAATATTTTTAGTTGTAACTCTGATACCACCAGCTTCATTTTCCTTTACCATTACACATGAAAGTGAACGTTTTCCTATTACCTCTGGTGCGATATAAGAATCCAAATACTGATGTTCCTGATCATTAGTGATATAAACAACCCTATAGTTATCCAATTCCTCTCTCTTTATTCCCATTTCTGAGAGTACATAATCAAGCTGTTCTTCAGTAAGATCATTTCCAAGAGCAAGGAAAGGCTTACTTTCATTCTTCACAATTACTTCATGTGAATCATCTACCCATATTGGTTCATCAGTAATTGGATACACATCTGCAGTTTCTGGAATTGTATCCTCTAACTCAGATGCAAAGGCTACGCATGGGGTTGCCAAAAGAATTAAGGCAATCCCCACCGCAAATAAACTTTTTTTCATATTTTAATCCTCTGTAAATCCTTAGCAGATTTCTGCACCTGCAGGCATTTCCTTTTCAGGAGTTACCAATGCAAGATTTCCATCTGCATCCTCAGCACAAAGAAGCATTCCTTCTGAAACGATTCCAGCAAGAGTAGCTGGCTTAAGGTTCACAAGAACCATTACCTTCTTTCCTACCATTTCTTCTGCTGAATAATGTAACTTAATACCAGATACTATCTGCTTTGTCTGGCTTCCAATCTTAACCTGTGAGCAAAGAAGCTTCTTTGATTTCTTAACTTCCTCACATGCAATAATCTCACCTACCTGGAACTGTAATTTAGCAAAATCATCATATGTAATCTCTACCTTTGGCTCAATGTCGATAACATTTTCTTCCTTTGCTTCTTCCTCTACAACTCCAGCTTCTGCCTTCTGAATTGCAGCAATTCTGTCTGCCTCTGCAAGTACATCATTAATATCAAGTCTTGCAAAAAGAATCTCTGGTTTCTCAACAACCTTTGTTCCACTTGGATAGAGTCCAAATTTCTCAATATCATCAAAACTTCTAAGTTCTGTATTTAACTGCTTAACAATTCTATCTGCTGTCTCTGGAAGATATGCTTCAAGAAGGCTAGCGCCAATTGCAATGCTCTCTGTTAAGTTGTAAAGAACTGTAGCAAGTCTGTCCTTCTTAGCCTCATCCTTTGCAATTGCCCATGGCTCTGTCTCATCAATGTATTTGTTGCAACGCTTGAAGAGATTGAATATTTCTGTAATTGAATCAGCCACTCTAAGCTCATCCATCTTTGCACATACCTTCTTGTATGTACCTGTTACTACAGCCTTCAAATCATCATCAACTGCTTCATTTACATTCTTGTTCTCAACTACACCGCCAAAATATTTATTGCTCATGGAAATTGTTCTATTAACAAGATTTCCGAGTACATTAGCAAGATCTGAATTGATACGCTCTGTCATCAAATCCCATGTAATAGCACCATCATTTTCGAATGGCATCTCATGAATCATGAAATATCTTACCGCATCAACGCCAAAGAATTTAGCAAGATCATCAGCATATAAAACGTTACCAAGAGACTTACTCATCTTTCCGCTTCCAGCGAGGAGCCATGGATGTCCAAATACCTGCTTTGGAAGTGGCTCACCAAGTGCCATCAAGAAGATTGGCCAGTAAATTGTATGGAATCTAACAATATCCTTACCAATAAGGTGAAGGTCAGCTGGCCAGAATTTCTTATACTGATCAGAATGATTTCCATCTGCATCAAATCCAATACCTGTAATATAGTTTGTAAGAGCATCAAGCCATACATATACTACGTGCTTGTCATCAAAATCTACTGGGATTCCCCACTTAAATGATGTTCTTGATACGCAAAGATCCTGAAGACCTGGAAGAAGGAAATTGTTCATCATCTCATTCTTTCTTGATACAGGCTGAATAAATTCAGGATGTGTATTAATATAATCAATTAACTGGTCAGCATATTTACTCATCTTGAAGAAATATGCTTCTTCCTTAGCTGGCTTAACTTCTCTTCCACAGTCAGGACATTTACCATCTACAAGCTGTGCTTCTGTCCAGAATGACTCACATGGTGTACAGTACATTCCTTCATAAGCTCCCTTATAAATATCTCCCTGATCATAGAACTTTTTGAACATCTTCTGAACCTGTTTCTCATGTTCAGGATTTGTTGTTCTCATAAATTTATCGTATGAAGTATTAAGGCAGTCACAAATATCCTTAATCTGACCTGCAACATCATCTACAAATTCCTTTGGAGTGATTCCTGCTTCCTCTGCCTTTAATTCAATCTTCTGACCATGTTCATCAGTACCTGTCTGGAAGAAAACATCATATCCCTGTTTTCTTTTAAATCTAGCGATGCTGTCTGCAAGTACAATCTCATAGCTATTTCCAATATGAGGCTTGCCTGATGTATAAGCAATCGCTGTTGTAATATAATACTTTTCGTTCTTCATTTATATTTACTCCT